>CABZLG010000028.1 GCA_902526535.1 uncultured SAR86 cluster bacterium | reverse complement strand
ACTGACCGGTTCCAAACAATGAATTTGAATTCACAATATGTGGAACATAACATTCTTGGTAATTATTTTTAATAGCTTCATCTAACATAAATTGAATTAATGCCCTATGCATTTGCGCAAGTTTGTTCTTGAGGACTACAAATCTCGGCCCTGAAACTTTTGTCGCATCATCAAAATTTATAGAATTAATTTTTTCACCTATTTCTACATGATCTAAAGCAGCTTTTGGGTTGTTGTACTCTTTTCTGTGAACTTCAACATTATCTTGTTCACCGTTTCCTTTAGGACATCTCTCATGAGGTATATTTGGAATTAATGAAAGATTTTCATTTAACTTTTTGTCAAATTTTTCAAATGATTTTTCTAATCCGGAAAGATTTACAGATAATTCATCTGACCTTTTTTCTTGTTCTGATGAATTAGAATTATTTTTCTTTAACTCTCCAATTTCTTTAGAAATTTGTTTTTTTTGATTTCTAAGTTCTTCAATCTCAAATTGTAATGAATTCTTCTTTTCATAGTCTGAAACAATAGTACTGAGATTGAAGCTTTCACCTCTAGAGTTAATTTTCTTTTCAACATCTGTAAGATTGTTTTTAAGTAGCTTTAAATCGATCATAGAACTTCCCTAGAGCCATTTGAATTCATAGGAGATACGATTCCATTTTCTTCCATAGCCTCTATTAGGCGAGCAGCTCTATTGTAGCCAATTCTAAATTTTCTTTGAACTGATGATATTGATGCCCTTCTTGTTTCAACAACAAATTCAACAGCTTGATTGTAAAGTTCATCATCTCCATCAGAATCTTCAAAGTTTTCTATTAGCTCAGGTGTTTTTATAACCTCTTCTATGTAGGTTGGTTGTCCAAGTTCTCTCATTTTTTTTGCAACTCTTTGAACTTCTCCGTCGGAAACAAATGCTCCATGAATTCTTTTTGGAATTGACGTACCTGGTTCAATGAAAAGCATATCTCCTTTTCCAAGTAATTGTTCTGCTCCACCTTGGTCGAGAATAGTTCTTGAGTCAACTTTTGAGGAAACTAGAAATGACATTCTCGATGGAATATTTGCTTTGATTAATCCTGTAATTACATCCACTGAAGGTCTTTGAGTAGCTATAGCCAAGTGAATGCCTGAAGCTCTTGCTTTCTGTGCAAGCCTTGCAATTAATTGCTCAACTTTTTTCCCTGTTACCATCATTAAATCAGCTAGTTCATCTATGACTACCACTATATACGGAAGTTCATTAATTTCAGCTTGATTTTCTTCTTCGAGTTGTTGTTTTACATCATCTGGAATAGAGTTTACTTTAGAAACTTTTTCATTGTATCCCTCTAAACTTCTGACACCTAAAATAGACATAAGTTTATATCTTTTATCCATTTCTTTAACACACCAATTTAATCCGTTAGAAGCTTTCTGCATGTCAGTAATAACCGGAGTTATTAAATGCGGAATATCGTCATAAACTGATAGCTCTAACATCTTCGGATCAATTAATAGAAGTTTTAATTTTTCTGGATCATTGTTTCTTAATAAGTTTAATAAGATAGTATTTACCCCAACTGATTTTCCAGAGCCTGTTGTTCCAGCAATAAGCAAATGGGGAAGTTGCTGTAAATTAATTTTTGACACTTGACCGGAAATATCTCTACCAACGCAAAATTCTAAAGAAGTTAGTTCATTATGTTCGAATTCTTTCATAATTGAATATAACGAAACAATCTGTCTTTTTGGATTTGGTATCTCAATTCCGATAGTTGATTTGCCTTCTATAACTTCTACAACCCTTACACTTTTAACTGCTAGAGATCTTGCTAGATCATTTGCAATATTAGAAACTTGGCTGGCTTTTGTTCCTGGTGCAAGACTGATTTCAAACCTAGTAATTACTGGCCCTGGTAAATTATTTTCAACATTGCCTTCTATTCCAAACTCTCTTAGTTTGATTGCTAGGTTCTCTGATAAATCATTTAGATATTCCTCAGTAACCTCTGTCGACATATCTTCTTTTTGATCTAGCAAATCGATAAAATCTTCTCTTTGAACAGGTTTTGCTATAACTTGTTTCTTTACTTCCTTAGGCTTAACACTAATTGATTTTGATG
>CABZLG010000027.1 GCA_902526535.1 uncultured SAR86 cluster bacterium | reverse complement strand
ATTGATGGAGAGCCATGTTCAGTTATATCTCATGAATTTCATAAACCTGGAAAAGGACAAGCAGTTGTTAGAACTAAATTGTATAACCTTCGAACTGAAAAGGTTTGGGAAAGAACTTTTAAATCAGGAGAAACAATAGGAAGTGCTGATATTTCTGAGAAAAGTTTTCAATTTTTATATAAAGAAGGAAAAACTTTTATTTTTATGAACTCTAACACTTTTGATCAAATTGAAATTGATTTTACTATCCTTGGCTCTGTAAGTGATTGGCTTGATGGCGAGGAGGAATGCAAAATTTTATTTTGGAACGACTTAGTTTTAAGAGTTGTGCCTCCAACTTTTGTTTTCAAAGATATTGTTGATACTGAGCCAGGATTGAAAGGTGATACAGTTTCGAATACTTTAAAACCAGCAAAAATAGCTAGTGGCGTTGAGATTCAAGTTCCAATATTCATAAATATTGGTGACACTATAAAAATTGATACAAGGGATGGAAGTTATGTATCACGAAATAACGAATAATGATTATTGAAGAACTAAATCAAGAGTTAAGAGAAACAGTAAAAAAATTTAGTAAAGAAAAAGATTTAGATGTCATTTTTAAAGAAAAAGATATTGAGTTTGAGATAAGTGATGATATCAATAGAGCTCATTTTTCATCAAGCACTCCACTAAAACTTGCTAAATTTTTTAAAACAAATCCTGTAGAGTTAGCAAAGAATATTAGTGAAAAAATAAATCACAAAGCAATTTCAAAATCCTCTGTGGAAGGTGCCGGTTTTATAAATATATTTATAAATCAACGTCACATTTCTGATGAAGTTAAAAAAGTACTTAAGTATGACAAAGAGTGGGGAAAGAAAAATTTAAAAAAAGGAAAAGTATTAGTGGAATTTGTTTCCTCTAATCCTACTGGCCCACTTCATATTGGACATGCAAGGGGTGCTGTTCTCGGAAATATAATTTCAAATCTACTTAGCAATGAAGGTTATGAAGTAACTAAAGAATATTATGTAAATGACGCAGGACGACAAATTAATATTCTTGCTTTAAGTGTATTACTTGAGACCTTTCCTAACAAAATAAATAGAGAAGGATTATACCTTGGAAATTATATCAAGGATTTAGCAAAAAAATTTGTCAAATCTAAATTGGTTTACTTTGTTAATGAGCCAGAAAAAATTCTTTCAAGCGATACAGAGGAGAAGATAGATCAACTTATAACATACTACAAAGAAGGCTCGCCAAAAACTTGGAAACAAATTAAGGATTTCTCTGTGAAAGAAATGATTGTTTTGATAAAAGCAGATCTCCTGAAAATGGAAATTATTCATGACAATTGGTTTTATGAGAGTTCACTTGGCTCAGTTGAGAAGAAAAGTTCAAGTCTAGCTAAAGCATTAGATATAATTGTTAAATCAAAAAATACTTTGGAGAAAGATGGTGCAATATGGTTTCAGGGAACAAAGTTTGGAGATGATAAAAATAGGGTTTTATTAAGAGCAAATAAAGAACCTACATATTATCTTACAGATGTTGGATATCATAAAAACAAAATTGATAGGAATTTTGATCATTATATTAATATCTTTGGAGCGGATCATCATGGATATGTAGCTAGGCTCACTTCAGCTTTTAATTTAATAAAAAAATCAAACCAAGACATAGAACATATTCTTTATCAGCTCGTAAATCTTTATGAGGGTGGAAGAAAGAGTACTATGTCCACTAGAAGAGGTAAATTTTTGTCATTAGCTGATTTATTGAATGAATTTAATTCAGACCTTATCAAATTCTTCTTTCTTGAAAAAAAATATGACCATGAAATAGATTTTGATACCATGCTTGCAAAAGAAAATAGTAAAAATAATCCATATTTCTACACGATGTATGCATATGTAAGATGCTGTTCTATTCTAGAAAAGAGAAAACCCAATCTAAACAAAAATTTAGATACAAATGAGCTGCTTAAAAATTATGAACTGCTCTCAAAAATAATTAATTTTCCGTTTTATTTAGAAAAGTTTACTTTAGAGAGATCTCCTCACTCTCTTGTTCATTTTACAAAGGAAGTTGCAGCAAATTATCACTCGTTCTATGAACAAAATCCTGTAATAACTGATAATCAGGAAGAATCTAATGCGAGACTCTTAATTACAAAAGCAACAAGTATTGTCTTAAAAAATAGCTTTAAAATAATCGGAGTTACTCCTTTGGAAAAAATGTAGAATGGGTAGAATAGACTACAAATCTAATAAATTTCCTCTGAAACTTGCTCCTACACTATTTGTCACTGCAGTTGCCACGTTCACTTTGTCTTTACTAGCAATTTTTATTCTAGATGGAAGAAAAGAATACTTAGATCTAAGCAAATTTAAAGTTCAAGAAATAAATT
>CABZLG010000026.1 GCA_902526535.1 uncultured SAR86 cluster bacterium | reverse complement strand
TACAACTGAAGAAGAGTTTGCTGGTACTTTTGTTGGTGCCTTCGTCGCATTTATGTTCATTGCATATATTTTGACAGGTTCAATGTATCCAGCAATTGATCTAGGTGCTGGTGAGAAAGAACGCGGTACTATGGAAACACTTGTTTCTACAAACATATCAACTGTAGAAATTATTATTGGAAAAATGTTTTCGATTACTCTTTCAGCTGTAATTACCGCAATATTTTCAACGCTTGGATTTATTATTCCACTCGTACTAATTTATTTATTTTATGCCGACTCAATTCCTCAATACGCTTTTGATGTAATAGCGGCTATTGTGAATCCTGTCGCTATATTGGGAATATTTGTTCTAATTATTCCTTTAAGTATTTTTATGGGTTCTTTACTGCTAGCAATTTCAATTTATGCAAAGAATACTAAAGAAGCATCTTTATTAATGGGAAATATTGTTCTTGTTTTCTTTGCACCTGCTTATGTACCATTAATCAATCCTGGTATGGATTTAGATTTAGTAGGCTCACTAATACCATGTTTTAATTTAGCACTACATACAAATGCCTTGATTTCAGGCAGTGTTGATTGGTTTTTATATGCATGTTCCTTAGGTTCAACAGTTATTTATTGTTTGATAGCTGTTTATATAACCTACATTATGTTCGATGATGAAAAGGTTATATTTAGATCTTAATGATAGTAATTAATACACCAGTCTCACCTTACCTACAAAACGCTCCAATTGTGTACTGTGATAAAACGAAAAAATCTATTTTTGTAGATCCTGGAGATGAGGCTGAAAAATTAATTAGTGTAAGTGAAGAACATAATCTCAAACCAGAATTTATTTTAATAACACATGGCCACATTGACCATGCAGGTGCGGCAGTTGAATTAGCTCAGAAATATGATCTTAAAATTATTGGCCCACATAAGGATGATAAATTCTTACTGGATACATTAGAGGTTCAAGGGCAGATGTACGGTGTAAAAGCTAAAAATTTCATTCCTGACCGATGGTTAACACATAATGACTCCATAGAATTTGCAGACTTTAAATTACAGATATTACATTGTCCTGGCCATTCTCCAGGACATATAGTTGCTATTAATCATGAATCTAAACAAATTATTGGTGGTGATATTCTTTTTAATGGATCAATTGGAAGATCAGATCTGCCTATGGGCAATTATCAAGATTTAATCAAATCAATAAAAGAACATTTTTTAACTTTAGATGATGGCTATGATGTTTATTGTGGACATGGACCTAATACAACAATAGGTCATGAGCGTTTAACTAATCCCTTTCTTACAAATGCTTAATATTGAATCAGCAAATTTAATGCAATTAACAATTGATTTAGCAAAAAAGAATTTAGCTAAAAATAAAATTCCAGTTGCAGCAATCATTGTAGACGGGCAAACAAATGAAATTATAGCTAAAGCAACCAATGATAATAGTCCTATTGGCCATGCAGAGTTGATAGCAATAAAAAAAGCACTTAAAAAGTTAAGTACAAATAGACTAGATGGGTGTGAGATGTATGTTAACTTAGAACCATGTCCAATGTGTGCAGTCGCAATTTCAAAAGTCCACTTAAGTAAAATTTATTTTGGGGCAGAAGATGAGAAGGGCGGAGGTGTTATAAATGGTCCTAAGATATTTAGTTTACCTAATTACAGAAGTCCCGAAATAATATCACATTGCTTAGCAGAACAATCGTCAGAATTGTTAAAAAAATTCTTTTTAAATAAAAGAAAAACCAAAGAAGCTATATAATTGATTAATGTCTGACTTAGACCTAATACTCAAATCAGGAACTGTATTTTTAAGAAACGAAAGAATTGAAACTGATGTAGGTGTAAAAAATGGAAAAATTGTTTCATTTGGTAGCTTAGATAATGCGGAAGAAATAATTGACTGTAAAAATCTATTTGTATTTCCTGGTCTTGTTGATACTCAATGTCATTTTAGAGAACCTGGTGGTGAACATAAAGAAACATTAGAAACAGGAACGAAATCAGCAGCACTTGGTGGAATAGTAGGTATTTTTGAAATGCCAAATACTAATCCTCTCACTGTTACACCTGAGGCAATGGATTTTAAACTCAATAGAGCCTCTGATACAGCATATGTTGATTATGCCTTTTATTTTGGAGGCACTGCTGAGAACTCATCAAATTTATCTGAGTGGGAAAATTTAAAAGGAGTCTGCGGTATAAAAATCTTCATGGGATCAAGTACAGGGAGTTTGCTATCAGCTACCGATGAAGAAATTGATAAAATTTTTGCTAACGGTAAAAGGGTTATTGCAGTTCATGCAGAAGATGAAGCTATGATGAATGAAAATAAAATAACTATTTTAAAAGATAGCAATGATGTAAAAATGCATAACATCTGGCGTAGCGAAGAAAGTTGCTTTAATGCTACAAAAAGGGTCGTATCAATAGCAAAAAAATATAACAGACCTGTCCATG
Organism: uncultured SAR86 cluster bacterium; assembly: GCA_902526535.1. GTDB lineage: Bacteria > Pseudomonadota > Gammaproteobacteria > Magnimaribacterales > TMED112 > TMED112. The sequence continues at coordinate 31 of CABZLG010000026.1, read as the reverse complement.
TTCTTCATATTACAACCGCTCAAGAGATGGA
>CABZLG010000025.1 GCA_902526535.1 uncultured SAR86 cluster bacterium | reverse complement strand
ATATTTATCACGAACTAAATTGGGTGGACGAAACAAGATTTCCAAAATACGCTAAAAAAAATGGAGAATACTTTTGTTTTATTGGGAGACTTGAGCCACAAAAAAATCTTGAGACTTTAATAAAAATTTGGAAATCTGTTGAGGAAAAATTAGTAATCGTAGGCGAGGGCTCTCAAGAGGAAAGATTAAAAAATCTTGTTGCAGATTTAGATATTACAAAAAAAATTAAATTTTTTTCCTATACAGACAATGTAGGTAGTATTTTATGTCATTCAAAAGGGCAAATTTTTTGCTCTTTAAAAGAGGGTTCACCAAAATCTTTTTTTGAATCCCTTTATTGCGAGGTTCCAGTTATAGCTACTCCAGTTGGTGCATTTCCTGAGCTCCTGGAAAATGAATTTATTTCTTCTGATTTAACTTATGAATCAATCAAGAAGGTTATTATTCATTGGACAGCAAGACCAAAAGATCTTTTAAACAAGCAAAAAAATTTGATTAACAACATAAAGACAAATCACACCATTAAAAAAGCATCTGAAAGAATTTTAAAAATTTATGAATCTTAGCTTTTTCCAAGAGCCTCAAGATAGAAATCAACAGTCTTTTGATGCATCAATTCTGAGGTTAAAAAAACCTCTTTAGGTTTATTATCACAAGAAATAATTGATTTAGTCTTTTCCGTTAATTGTTCAAAATCGTTAAATTCCACCTGCCCCTGTTCATAAAAAAGCTTTAAGACCTCACCTACACCGCCCCTATTCCAACCACATATTTTTTTACCCATCATTGCTGCCTCAAGAAGGGTTCTACCAAAAGGTTCAGGAGTTGAAGATAAGTTCATTACAAGTGCCGAAAGTGAATAGATTTCTCTGATATCATCCTTTGCATTATAGAAAAAAACCCTATTTTCCAAATTGTAATCTCTTATAAGATTTAAGAGTTTTTTGTAGTATTTCTTTTTTGCATCTTCATATGGCCCAACTATAAGACCAGAATAATTGTTAGGTAGATTAGATAATAATTTGATGAACGATTCCTGGCCTTTCCATGATGACAATCTGCCTGGAAATGCAATAATTTCTTTATTTAAGAGTTTGGGGAACTGTGAAAAAAACTTTTCCTGATATTGTTTAGTTACCTGGAATTGTTTAGTGAAATAATCTTGATCAGATCCACGATAAATTAATCTTGGTTTGTTGTTCAAGTGGTTTTTATAGTTTTCTAAAATATATTCGTTAACTGTTTTTGAAATTGCAATAACATAATCAAAACTTGCCATTATCCTGCTATAAAAAGGTGTGCTGTATAGACCGTGAAATGTTGAAAAGAAAATTGGTCTTGGGTTTTTAATAAAAAGCTTCGAGAGTTGGGTGACCCATGCAGGAATTCTAGATCTAACGTGCACGATATCTGGAGATATTTCATTAATGATATCAGCTAATTTTTTTGCTTGAAGTAAAGTTAGAAAACTTTTTTTGGAGACCTTCATATGAATATGACTGCCTCCATCATTAATAAGATTTTTTACTTGCCTGCCTCCATTTGAAATTACATATGAGTCATGGCCCCTGCTTACAAGAAATTTATTAAAATCCAAAACACCCCTTTCCACTCCACCTGTATTTAAAGTTGGAAGAATTTGAACAATCTTTAACTTACGCATCAAGTGAATTTACCCTAATACGACCGTATCTTGTTTCTACAAAATTAACATCAATTTTTTTTAAAACCTTATTAACAATAGAAATCATTTTTTCAGAATTTCCACATATGATGATTAGGGGTAATTCGTTCTGATTAGTAAGCACAAAATCTTCTACATAAATTCCAACATCTGCATGCTTTACTCCATGAAGATCGAGATGCAAGATTTGTTGCTCGTACCTAATTGACATTAATTCTTATAAATTTTGACTATCTCTAAAGATGCATCCTTGTATGCTCTTGCCATTGCTGGTGTATTGAATGCAAAAGCGTAATTTCCTTTGCTGTCCATAACAATGACACCTCCATCTGCACCGATTTCTTTTAACTGATTCATTACCTCAGTAGAAGCTTGTTGAATCGATTTGTTTTGATAACGTACTTTCACACAAATTTCTTTGGCAACACTAAATCTTATGAAGTATTCGCCGTGACCAGTAGCCGAGACACCACAAGAATTATTTTCTACCCATGTTCCAGCACCAATTATTGGTGAGTCACCAACTCTCCCAGGGGCTTTGTTAGTCATTCCTCCCGTAGATGTGCCGGCTGTGATTACTCCATTTGTATCTATAGCCACAACCCCAACTGTTCCTTTTTTATTTTCTTGTGCTTTTTTTAGGGACTTTAACCTATTTGGGTTTGCAAAATAACTTTGATCTACCTGTTCAATATTATTATCTTTAGCTAATTTTTCTGCGCCGCTGCTCGTAAACATTACATGGGGAGTTTGTTCCATAACATATCTCGCTAAGGTAATTGGATTTTTTACATTTGTAACTGAGGAAACTGCACCTGCTTCGTTATCTCTTCCAGTCATTATGGAAGCATCCATTTCCTGCTTTTCTTCAGATGTATAGACTGAGCCTCTTCCAGCATTAAAAAGAGGATTATCCTCCAAAATTATTATTGCAGCTTCAACTGCATCAACACTGCTGCCACCGTCCTCTAAAATCTTAAATCCCTTATCTGCAGCCATTCTAAGTCCTTTTTTCAAATCTCTTATTTCTTCAGATGACATATTAGAGAACCAAC
>CABZLG010000024.1 GCA_902526535.1 uncultured SAR86 cluster bacterium | reverse complement strand
CAATTATCTGAAAAATCTCTCAATTTACTTTTACTTCTAGGACTTCAAATTCTTTTAGTCCACTTGGTGTATTGACTTCGACTATATCACCAGTTTCTTTTTTTAGCAGAGCTTTGCCTATTGGTGTTGTGATTGAAATGGTGTTGTTATCTATATCAGCTTCAAATTCACCGACAATTTGATATGTTTTTTTCTCCGATGAATTTAGGTCAAGTATTGTTACATGACTACCGAACTTTACTATATTTTCATTACCTAATTCTTTGTACTCAATTACTGTTGATAAAGATAAAGCTTCTTCAATTTCTCTAATTCTTGCTTCATTCAGCCCCTGCTCCTCCCTAGCAGCATGATATTCAGCATTTTCTTTTAAATCTCCATGAGCTCTTGCCTCTGAAATTGCATCTATAATGTCCTGACGTTTAATATTTTTAATGTAATCAAGTTCATCTTTAAGCCTTTTATGGCCTTCGGGAGTAATAGGTCTCTTATCCATATCTATGAATTTTGAAGAGCGTCATATGACCAAACTTTTTCTCCCTGCTCTAGGGACTCAACAATTGCAAAACCTCCCGAAATTGTTGTTGTAAGAAAAACACTATGCTCTAAAGCAGATCTTCTTATTGAGTAAGAGTCTTTAATGGATTGTCTACCCTCAGTTGTATTTATCACCATAGACACCTCATTGTTTAATATTGCATCAACAACATGAGGCCTTCCCTCCATAACCTTATTTATTATTTTAACTTCAAAACCCTCTTCTTTCATTTTCATTCCTGTTCCTTTTGTTGCAATAAACCTAAAACCTAGACTTTTTAATTTTGTACAAAGTATTTTTAGTTGTGACTTATCTTCATCCTTAACACTTATAAAAACATTACCTCTTGAGGGAATTAACTGTCCAGCTCCCATCATTGATTTTCCAAATGCTTCTCCAAAAGTTTTACCTCTTCCCATTACTTCTCCAGTAGATTTCATTTCAGGCCCTAGAATAGGGTCAACTTTTCTGAATTTATTAAATGGGAAAACTGGTGCCTTGACTGCATAACTTGTAGGTAGAATTTCAGCAGTAATACCTAAGTCTTTTAAAGACTTACCAGCTATGACTTTTGAAGCTATTTTTGCTAGAGAGATGCCTATACATTTTGATAAAAATGGAATTGTTCTTGAAGCTCTGGGATTTACCTCAATCATGTAAAAATTATTATCTTTAATTGCAACTTGTGCGTTCATTAGACCTACAACATTTAACTTCCTCGCAATAGCTTTTATTTCTTTTTTTAGAATCTGCAATTGGTCGTCACCTACACTATAAGGAGGAAAAGAGCACGCAGAATCTCCGGAATGAATGCCTGCCTCTTCGATATGTTGCAGTATCCCACCAACTAAAACCTTTTCACCATCACATACAACGTCAATATCTAGTTCGAGAGCATCGTCTAAAAACTTTTCGATTAGCAATGGATTCTCAGAAGATATTTCAACCATTGTTTTAAGGTAATTTCTTAAATCACTTTCTGTAGCTATAAGTTCCATTGATCTCCCTCCCAAAACATAAGAAGGTCTCACTATAACTGGATAGCCAAGGTCTTCTACTGACTGAAAAACCTCAGCCTCATCTCTAGCAGTAGCATTTTCAGGTTGTAAAAAATTAAAGTCTGATAAAAAAGCTTTAAATTTTTCTCTATTCTCAGCAATATCAATTGATTCTGGAGGAGTACCTAAAATTTTTATACCATTTTTTTGCAGCTCATCTGTAAGTTTAAGTGGTGTTTGGCCTCCAAATTGAACCACAACTCCCTCAGGATTCTCATGTCTAATAATTTCTAGAACGTCCTCACTTACTATAGGTTCAAAGTACAACTTATCTGATACATCAAAATCTGTTGATACAGTTTCAGGGTTTGAATTAATCATTATTGTTTCAATGCCCTCTTCTCTAAAAGCTAATGCAGCTTGTACACAACAATAGTCAAATTCAATGCCCTGCCCAATACGATTAGGACCACTTCCTAAAACTATAATTTTCCTATTTTTTGACTGTGTTGATTCATTTTCAAAATCATAAGTTGAATATAAATAGTTTGTTGAACTTTCAAACTCTGCAGCACACGAATCTACTCTTTTAAAGGTTGGATGAATTTTGTTAATTGTCCTTAAATCTCGAACTTCTATCTCATTAACTTTTAGTAAATCTGCTATTCTTTTATCAGAAAAGCCTTTTTTCTTAAGTCTTAACAACTCTTTTTTATTTAATTCATCAATTTTACTTTCTGTTAATTTTGCTTCATCTAGAACTAAATCTTTTATCTGATACAAAAACCAAGGATCAACACCGCATGATTCAAATATTTCTTCCATTTTCCAACCCCTTCTAAAAGCATCTGCAATGTACCAAAGTCTTCTTTCACCTGGTGTTGTCAATTCAAGCTTTAAAGAGCCATTGCCCTCTGTATCATGAAGAACAGTTTCTAAACCCATAAGACCATTCTCCATAGACCTTATAGCTTTTTGAAAAGACTCTTGGAAATTTCTACCAATTGCCATTACCTCTCCAACAGACTTCATCTGAGTTGTAAGTCTAGGATCTGTTTCTGGAAATTTTTCAAAATTAAATCTTGGTATTTTTGTTACAACATAATCAATTGAAGGTTCAAATGATGCTGGAGTTTTACCATTTGTAATATCATTTTTTAGTTCATCCAAAGTGTAACCAACAGCTAAAAGAGCTGCGATTTTTGCAATTGGAAA
>CABZLG010000023.1 GCA_902526535.1 uncultured SAR86 cluster bacterium | reverse complement strand
GGTCAGGCTCTAAATGATGGAGTTAATCAATACTATATCTACAGAAACTTCAGGGGTTTAAGAGATAAAGGTAGATCGGGTAGAGGTTCTAGTTACTTAGTTAAAATCGGTTTCTCATACCGTTTTTAATTAATTACAAAAATTAGAGGGTGGCTTTGGCCACCCTTTTTTTTTGTGTAAATTAAAATGTATAATTTGGCATGGAACAAATTCCAACCATCAGTTATCGCGACTTAGAATCAAATAATAAAGAACTCTCTAAATTCTTGGAAGATTCACTTAACGATGTGGGTTTTTTTGTTATAAAAGATCATCCAATCAGCTCAGATTCTATCGATAATTTATTTAATTTTACTCAGGGATTATTTAATTTACCTCTAGATGTAAAAATGAAATACCATTTAAAGGGAACAAATGGTGCAAGAGGCTACACCCCCTATGGTATTGAAACAGCCTTAAATAAAAATGTACCCGATCAAAAAGAATTTTGGCATCAAGGTTCATGTTCTAACTCAGATTTACCAAATAATTTAAACATCGATGAACTTGACAATTTCGATGATATAAATACTTTGTATACGGAATTCGAAAAACTTGGAATAAGAATTCTTGAATCTATTTCAAACTTTAATATTGATTTTAATGCTGATTTAAAAGAAATTGCAGTTGACGGAAATTCTGTTCTTAGATTGCTACATTATCCACCTGTAGATTCTCAAAAAAATGACGACAGAGCTCACGCACATAATGATGTAAATTTAATTACATTGCTAGTTGGAGGCAATGAAGGAGGCCTTGAGGCACTTGACAAAAAAGGGAACTGGGTTGAATGTAACTGCGAGAAAAATGAAATTATTTGCAATATTGGGGATATGCTTGAAATAATTTCAAATAGAAAACTTAGAAGTACAGCTCACCGTGTAAAAACAAAAAATAATGAAGATAAATCAAGGTATAGCATTCCTTTTTTTCTTCATCCCAGACCTGAAGTGATTCTTGATCCAGAAACTAATTTAACAGCTAATGATTTTTTAAATAAAAGGTTAAGTGATATTAAACTAGGGTAGAGATGGAATATTATTTGCAGGTTTTAATTGGAGGTTTAGTACTAATTGCTGTAACTGTTCCTCTCTCAGATAATTACAAACAAATAAAAGTAAAAAATATCTTTTTTGCTATCTTAATGATGTTTGTTTTTGCTTTCATTTTATTAAATGACTTTGTAAATAATTTTTTTGAAGCCTTAAGCAATGGGGTAGCAAAATTATCTTCAGCAACTGCGGAGGGTACGAGTTTTCTTTTTGGTTCATTATTTGAAGCACATCCATATATATTTGCGCTGAATGTTCTGCCGTTGATTATTGTGATGTCATGTATAAGTGCTCTTTTATGGCACTGGAGAGTTTTACCCTTAATTATTAAAGGGTTGTCTTATGTTTGTGAAAGATTATTCAATTTAGGTGGGCCAGTTTCTTTTGGTGCAGCAGCAAATGTATTTGTTGGCCAAGTTGAAGCCCCGCTTTTTGTCAGGCCTTACCTTAAAACTATGAGCAATAAAGAACTGCTTATACTCATGACTGCAGGTATGGCAACTGTTTCTGGTTCAGTAATGATTGCTTTAGCAGGTCAATTGGAAAATCAATTTGAGGGTTTAAATGTAGTTCAACATTTCCTCACAGCATCAATTCTATCTGTGCCTGCTGCAATAATGTATGCAGAAATCATGAGTCCTTCAACTGATGTAACTCATAATTTGAAAAGCTCAGAAGAAAAAAATATCTATCAAGGCTCTATGGATGCTATTACTCGAGGTACTAGAGATGGGCTAGGTATTGCAGTAAATGTTGCTGCTATAGTCCTTGCGGTTCTAGCTCTTGTTTCTATCGTTGATGGGTTTTTATCAATTTTCGGAGATATATCTCTACAAAAGATACTTGGCTATATTTTTGCACCAATATGTTGGCTAATGGGAGTGCCATGGAATGAATCTGCAAATGCAGCAGAACTGCTTGGAATTAAATTAGCTACTAATGAATTTGTGGCCTATATACAATTTGGCAGTCTTGACCCTGAATATTTCACTGAACGAACAAAGGTTATACTTTTATACGCTCTCTGTGGTTTTGCTAATTTCTCAAGTGTAGGTATTTTAATCTCTGGTATCGGAGCAATGGCACCAGAAAGAAGAATTGACCTTATAAAAGTTTCAGGCAAAGCATTAATTGGTGCAACTCTTGCTTCGTGTATGAGTGGGCTAGTTGCAGGAATTTTTGTTTAGATAATCTTAGTTAATTCTCTGTAATGTTTACGGCAGTAAACTTTATATTTATCAGCACCTATATCAATTTGATTACCTTCCAAGACAATTTCTCCATCCTTGTCATATCTCGCAATCATTGTGGCTTTTCTTGAACAAGAGGGGTACTCGCATATTGTCTTAAGTTCGATAATGTTATCAGCCAGTGAAAGTAGAGCCAAACTTCCAGGAAAAAGCTCTCCTCTAAAATCTGTTCGTATGCCGTAACACATAATAGGAATATTTTTTTCATCACATATTCTGCAAAGCTGTTTTACTTGTTCAGATGTTAAGAACTGTGCTTCGTCAACTAAAATGCAGGACACTCGCTTTTTATTTTCTTTATAAACATAGTCTATAAAATCAAATTTCTCATTAAATACGTAAGCAGGTTTTTTTAAACCAATCCTAGAGTGAATGAATGAATCATGTATTTTTGCATCAACTTCAGGCGTGAATAGTAAAACGTTAAGATCTCTCTCTTCATAGTTATGGCTAGACTGAAGTAGGGAAGTGGACTTACCCGCATTCATAGTGGAGTAGAAGTAATGAACCTTAGCCAAAATTTACTCTTTGTCGCGTTTAAAAAGGTTTTTTAAACTAAATCCTTTTGGCCTTGCTTCTAGAAAAATATAAAGAGCAAAAAAAACTAAACTTCCAACCAAGACATAGATTGCATCCATAGTTTGCTATTCTAATATTTAATTATTTCTACTACTAGAACTAAACTTTAAATACTATAACTAATCTGGAGAGATGGCTGAGTGGTTTAAAGCGCTGGTCTCGAAAATCAGTTGGCGTGTAAGCGTCTCCAGGGTTCGAATCCCTGTCTCTCCGCCATTAATTCACTCTAGACGTTAAGTTAGGATTATTATTCTTAGGATTATTAACTGAGACTGAAACCTCATGAAATTTAACATTACTATTTACTTCAGAATCAAAAATATTCTTTCCCATAAAATAATCGCCAATATCATATTTGCCCAGAAGGACAGGCTGTCGATGATGAATAAATTTTATTTTATCTGAAGATTCTCTAGTCAGAATACAGCATCCTCTTTCATTATAAATCCCAGCAAAATATGGAGCACTTGAGTAATGAAAGTAGGGTACTTTTTTTTCGTTAACCTTTTTCCACTCATACCAACCAGAAAAAGGGATTATGCATCTTTTTGCGCCTTTAAATGAGGGTTTATCAAATAATGTTTCTGATCTGCAATTAATTAAGTTCATATCATCTTTCCATGGTGGAGAAAATGACCATTTCATTAGCTGTCCATCGCAATCGATTGTCTTAACAGGAATAGATATTGATGGAGCAACATTATAATTATCTGCAAAACCAAGTTCAAAGGGATCTCCTGTCAGTACAAATCTTCCACACATTTTTTTAGAATTATTATAGGTTTTACTTCCACTATCTAACCCACATTACTATCTACAAAATCAGTTTCTCGACTTGAGTATATTAAAGCTAAACAATCATTTATGTTCCAACCTTTATAGGTATAAGAGGAAATTATATTGTCTTGAATATTGAAGGTTATTTCACATCCCTCTGTAACTACAACACCATAACCTATATTTAATACATACTGAGATTTCTCAATCTCATAAAGAATATAT
>CABZLG010000022.1 GCA_902526535.1 uncultured SAR86 cluster bacterium | reverse complement strand
TTATATCTAGATGTCATTAAAGATAGGCTCTATACAATGCAGCCTGAATCAGAAGGAAGAAGATCTGCTCAATACGCGCTTGCAATGGTTTTAGATTTTCTGAATAAAGCTATTAGTCCAATACTTCCATTTACAGCTTATGAATTTTCTGAGAATTTATCTAATGGAAATGGAGATAAAATCTTTTACTCAGAATGGGAAGAGTATGAAAATAAACTAAATAAAGAGGAAGAAGAGGAATTTGAACTTCTGGTACAACTTAGGCAAAGAGCTTATCAGGAAATTGAAGAGGAAAGGAAAAAGAAAGATATAAAAAATGCATTAGATTGTGATGTAGAAATTACACTGGAAAAGGAATTATTCGACAAAATATCGAAATATTCTGATGAGATGAATAAAATTCTAATATGTTCAAGTTGCTCAATTTATCTTGGCAAATCAGAGCAAATTTTGGTAAAAAAATCCGTAAATGAAAAATGTACTCGTTGTTGGCATAAAGTAGAAGAATTAGAGAATGGAATCTGTAAGAGATGTATTAATAATATGTCAGGAGAGGGAGAGGTAAGGAGATTTTTCTAATTGAAAGATTTTTCTCTTATTGCAATACTTACATCAATAGATATTTACCTTAAATACTTCTTTTCAACATTTACATTGAAAGCTTACTCTTTTCTTCCTTTCCTTGATCTTTACGTAACTGAAAATAGAGGCATTGCTCTGAGTATCCTTGATGATTTGAATGATGAGATGCAATTTTTTTTAACTTTAGCAATTTTTTTTGTACTAGTTTTTTTAATTTCACAATACTTCAGAAGTGAAGGCAGATTCCAAAAATTTGCAATCGTTATTATATTTGCAGGAGGTTTAGGTAATTTTCTAGAAAGAATATACCACGGATATGTTACTGATTATCTACATTTACATATTAATAATTATTCATTATTCGTTTTTAATTTTGCTGATGCCCTTATAACATTAGGAGCTATAATCGTTGTTTTTACTACAGTCAACAATAATGAAAAAAGAACCACATAAAGAGATTGTCTTAGCAAATCCAAGAGGTTTTTGTGCAGGCGTTGATAGGGCAATTGATATTGTAGAAAAATCTTTGGACAAATTTAAAGAGCCAGTATACGTTAGACATCAAGTTGTACATAACAAAAAGGTAGTTGAAGACTTAGAGAAAAAGGGTGTTAAATTTGTAAAAGAAGTATCTGAAATTCCTGATAATGCAGTAGCAATATTTAGTGCACATGGTGTCAGTCAAAAAGTTGAGGATGAAGCCAAAAAAAGAAATTTCATGTATTTCGATGCCACTTGCCCATTAGTGACTAAAGTTCATTTGGAAGTACAAAAACATGCTCAAAAGGGCAGAGATATAATTTTAATTGGGCATAAAGGCCATCCTGAAGTAATAGGTACTTTAGGCAGACATCCATCCAGTTCAAATACAAAAATTTACCTTGTAGAAAATAATGATGATATTGAAAAACTGGAGATAAATTCTTCTGAAGTTGCTTATGTAACACAAACAACACTTTCTGTAGATGAAACAAGGGAATTAATTAATGCACTGAAAGAAAAATTTCCAGGCATTATAGGCCCAAGTGCTGATGATATTTGTTACGCAACACAAAATCGACAAGACGCAGTAAAACAATTATCACTTGAATGTCAGATTGTGCTCGTTATTGGGTCACAGACAAGTTCGAATTCAAATAGATTAAAAGAGTTGGCTGAAAAATGTGGAACTAAATCATTTTTAATTGATGATAAAACCGATATAGATTTAAATTCCTTAAAAGATGCTAACTCGGTTGGAATTACTGCTGGAGCTTCAGCACCAGAGGAAATTGTTCAAGAAGTTATTTCATTCCTTGTTACCCTAGGATTTAAAACAGTAAGAAACTTGTCAGAAAATAATGAAAATATGACCTTTAAATTGCCGAAGGAACTAACATCATGAAAAAAAATGTTGCAGTTATAGGTGCAGGAGTTTTAGGGGTGAATACTGCCTATTTTTTGGCAAAGAAAAATCAGAATGTAACAGTTTTTGATACACATAAATATGCTGGAATGGAAACAAGTTATTCTAATGGCGCACAAATAAGTGTTTGTAATTCAGAAACATGGACTCAGTGGGATAACGTTAAAAAAGGTATTCAGTGGATATTTAAAGATGATGCACCCTTATTGTTTAATCCAATGCCAAACTTATTTAGACCCTATGACACGTATTCAAAATATATGTGGATGATTAATTTCTTCATTACTACAGCACTAGGAAAATACAAAAAAAATTCTGAGAATGCATTTGCAATATCTTTAAAATCTAGAGACCTTTATTTCAAAGTTGCGGATGAGGAGGGAATTGAATTTGATCTCATGAAAAAGGGAATTATTCATTTTTATAACTCAAAAAGAGAGTTCGAAATTGCTGCTTCAAAAAAAGACTGGATTGAAGCAATGGGCTGTGAATGGGAAATAGTTGATCGTGACCAAATCTTTGAAATTGAGCCAGCTTTAAAAAATAACCACAAAATAATTGGTGGTGTTTACACAAAATCCGATGCTACAGGAGATATTCATAAATATTGTTTTGAATTAGCTAAAGTATTAGAGAAAAAATATGGAGTAGATTTTAAATTTTCTGAAACTATTGAAGATATTAAAAAATCAAATAAGCCGATATTACAAACAAATAAAGGCGAATATGAGTTTGACGACATAATTTTATGTACAGGGGTTGAAACTGAGAGATTTAGAAGAAAATTTGGTGATTCTTTTAGAATTTATCCTGTAAAGGGGTACTCAGTTACTGTAGATTTAGAGGATGACAAATCGAGAGAATCTGCACCATTTGTTTCACTTTTAGATGACCCAAGCAAGCTTGTTGCTTCAAGACTTGGCAATAGACTTAGGGTTGCTGGCACCGCAGAGCTTTCGGGTTATAACAAAGATATTAGAAGTAATCGAATTAAACCACTATTAAGATGGATCAATGAGCTTTTCCCAGAAGTTAATACAAAAAATTACCTTCCGTGGACTGGATTAAGACCAATGTCTTCTGATATGGTGCCGATTATTAGAGAATCTAAGAGAAAAAATGTTTTTTATAATTCTGGTCATGGTCATTTAGGTTGGACTATGGGAACGTACTCTGGAAAACTTGCCGCTGATCTTGTCGATCAGTAATTCGTATCTTTAGTTTTATCTGTTTAAAATAAATTCTTTATGAGAATAAGTAATTCTTTTTTTGTGGATGCAAAGAAAATTCTTTCACCAAACTTTTCTGAGCGTGAGAAGAATATTGATTTAATAGTTCTACACTCCATCAGTCTTCCAGAAGGTGAATATGATAATGAGAATGTGGAGGATCTTTTTATGAATAAATTGAATTTTGACTTACATAATTCTTTTCAAGATTTAAGAAATGTAAAAGTTTCTGCACATTTATACATAAAAAGAGATGGCACAATAATACAATTTGTTCCATTTAATAAGTGCGCTTGGCATGCAGGAGAATCAGTATTTAAGGGACGGCAAAATTGCAATGAGTTTTCTATAGGAATAGAAATTCAAGGTAAAGTTGACGAAGAATATACAAGAGAGCAATACGAGAACCTTAAAAAAATAGTAGATGCCCTGAAAAATTTTTTTCAACTTGATGATGTTGTGGCACACTCTGAAATTTCACCTTATAGAAAAAAAGATCCAGGGCCATCATTCGACTGGAGTAGACTAGATGAAAACTAATTTATCACAGTTCAATTTTATCTTTCTGGGTATATCTGCGGCACTTCCTACCTTTGCTCTAGGAATACCATTTGGTCTATGGCTACTCTCAGCTGGTGTAAATAAGGAAACGTTTGGTTTAATTACAGTCTCATCCTTAATTGTTGCATTAAATTTTTTGTGGTCTCCATTTATAAATAATATTAAGATTCCTGTCCTTCATAAATTACTTGGTTTGAGAAGATCTTGGCTTTTACTTTCACAGGTTTCTTTATCAATATTGTTATTTACTCTATCTATTCTCGACCCTCAGCAAAACATTCCCTTAATAGTTTTAATTGCATGCT
>CABZLG010000021.1 GCA_902526535.1 uncultured SAR86 cluster bacterium | reverse complement strand
AAGATATTGCACGTTTTGTAAAAATTGCACAGCAAGAAGTTGATGTGTTAAGGAAAGGTCTAGCTGATATGAAAAGTTATGATAGATCTATGGTTTGGTATTACCAAGCCTATCTAAACCTTGCATATAACGATAATATGTCAGCCGCAAGAAGCAACTATTTGCAATTAGTAAAAGAAGAAGATGCGACTCCACAAATTAAACTTGCAGCCTACTATACGTTAGCGCAATTAGCACTATCAGAAGAAGATGTTGATGGTGGAATCAGATATTTAAGAATATGGTTTAAAACAACTCCTGAACCAACTCCTCAAGCCTATGTTTTCTTGTCTCAAGCCTACTACATTAAAGGAGATACTCAGAAATCATTTAACGTAATAATGGAAGCTAAACGTTTAGCTGACGAAACTGGTATTACATTCAGAGAAAATTGGTTCAATATTTTATTTGCAACACATACTGATCTTGGACTTCGATATGAACAAGTGCCTTTTTATGAGGAGGCAATAGAGCTATATCCAAAGAAAAAATATTTCATTAACTTAGCAGGTTTATATAACGATTTAGACAGACAAGAAGATTACATTTATTTGCTTAAAACTGCATATACAAAACAGCTTCTCAACAAACCTGGTGAGTTTCAATCATTAGCTCAAATGTTAATTGGGTCTGATAATCCATATTGGGGTGCAGAAGTAATTCTGACTGGCTTAACATCAGTTGAGGGGACTGTAGTAGTTGAGCAGGATTGTGCAATTGGAAAGGTATTAGATGAAAATGGTGAATTTAAAAAAGATAGACGGGGTAACTTTATCGAAGAGTTGGTCTGTTTAGATGTTTATGGTCCAGGTTTTGTAAGACCTGGAACTGATGTGGCAAATGATCCGGAAGATGAACCATTTTTAAAAGAAGATAAAAGAAATTTAACTATCTTAGCTCAAGCACTAAGAGCAGCAAAAGAGCGAGACGCGGCTATTGAAGTCTATGAAAAGTTAGCCAAGATTACTGATGATGGTGAGGCTTTTATTGCTATTGGAAACCTTCATTATCAACAAAACAGAATTGATAAAGCTGTAGAAGCAATTAATCAGGGAATTAAAAAAGGTAATTTAAAAAATGTAGATTTTGCCCAACTTACTTTAGGCCAAGCATATTTTGAATTACAAAGATTTGATGAGGCAAGAGAGATATTTAAGAAGATAAGAGAAAGTGATAAAGAAAGTGTAAAGAAATCTGCTAAAGCTTGGCTGCGTTACACTGATGCGGAACAAGAAAGAGTTAGGAATCTAGAATTAAGAAAACAATCACTTTCTTAAATATTCTTTAACTTCAAAATCATACTGATTTGTTTTTGATTTAAAAAATTTTTTTGAACTAACCTCCCTCCATTCCTCCTTATTAAACTGAGGGAAGTAAACATCTCCTTCAATACTGCTTGTATCTACCCAGCTGATGACAAGTTTTGTGGTTTGCTTAAGACCTTCAGCAAAAACTTTAGCACCTCCAATTAGAATAATCTCATCAATATTATTTTCTTCGTTATATTTTTTAGAAAAAGCTATAGCGTCATTTAGGTTTTTGAAAACCATAATACCGTCTTGTTCCCTCATTACTGATGAAACAACAATATTTTTTCTATTTGGCAACGGTCTTCCGATTGATTCAAATGTCTTTCTACCCATAATTATTGGTTTATTAAGCGAATAATTTTTAAAGTGCTCCAGATCGTCTTGCAATTTCCATGGCAAATCATTATTTACTCCTATAAGAAGATCTTGGTTCATAGCAACTAGAATTGAAATAATCATACTGCAACTTTTGCAGCTATATGAGGATGATGCTCATAATTTATAAGTTCAAAGTCTTCATAAACAAAATCATCAATATTATTTCTTGGTTTAATTTTTATTTGTGGTGGTATGAGAGGGGTTCTTGATAGCTGTTCATCTGCTTGTTCAAGATGATTCTTGTACAAATGAGCATCACCAAGAGTGTGTATAAATTCTCCCACTTCAAGATTACACACTTTAGCAACCATATGTGTAAGCAGTGCGTATGAAGCTATATTGAAAGGAACTCCCAAGAAAATATCAGCACTTCTTTGATAAAGTTGACAAGATAACTTTCCTTCAACAACATAAAATTGAAATAATATATGACATGGAGCTAAAGCCATGCTCTGTATATCACTTACATTCCATGCACTCACAATATGTCTTCTGCTGTTAGGGTTAGATTTTATTTGTTCTATCACTTGTTTGATTTGATCATGAGCGCCATTCAGACCTTCCCATTTTCTCCACTGCTTACCATAGACAGGGCCTAAATCACCATTATCATCAGCCCATTCATCCCAAATGGAAACCCCGTTATCCTTAAGATAATTTATATTTGTATCACCCTTTAAAAACCATAAAAGTTCATAGGCCATAGACTTAAAATGAACTTTTTTGGTTGTAAGTAATGGGAAGTTTTGAGATAAATCATATCTCATTTGGTATCCAAAAACTGAGATGGTTCCAGTGCCTGTTCTATCGCCTTTATCCTTTCCCTCTTGTCTAACTTTTTTTAGTAAATTTAGGTATTGATTCATTATTTCTGTAAAGAATTATGAGCCCTAATATTAACATAGGAATAGATAATAATTGTCCTTGTGTTATGAAACTTAAGAGTAAAAATT
Organism: uncultured SAR86 cluster bacterium; assembly: GCA_902526535.1. Classification (GTDB taxonomy): domain Bacteria; phylum Pseudomonadota; class Gammaproteobacteria; order Magnimaribacterales; family TMED112; genus TMED112. The sequence goes on along the minus strand of CABZLG010000021.1, from coordinate 2,377 downwards.
CTCCTCCCCATACATAATCTGGTTGTTTAAATATTTCCACGATAAATCTAGCTACGGCATAGCCAATCAAAAAGAAAGCTGAATAGGTTCCAATTTTTTTACTTTTAATAACAAAATTTAAAATTAAAAATAATAAAAACCCCTCTAATATTGCTTCATAGATCTGAGAAGGATGACGAACAAGCTGTTCAGGATCAGAGGGGAAAATCATTCCCCAAGATATATCAGTGGGACGACCGTAAAGCTCAGCATTTATAAAGTTAGCTATCCTTCCTAAAAAAAGTGCTATTGGGACTGAAACACATAACCAATCTGATATATGAAAAAATTTATATCCATTAGATTTTGCAAAAAAGTAGATTGCTACCATCACCCCAATTAACCCACCATGAAAAGACATGCCCCCTTTCCAAATTTTTAAAAAATAGATTGGATCTTGCAATTGAAGATGAAAATCATAGAACAACACATGACCTAATCTTCCGCCTATAACAGCACCAAAAAAAAGCCCGTAGGTAATAACTAAATCTGATACCTTTTCATTATCAAGGTTAATACCAAACCTTTTTCTGGTGCTAAGCATATGAAAATAAATTAAGTAAGCTCCAACAACATATGCCAAAGCATACCAATGTATATCTATAGAATTGCCCCAGAACCCTGAAAATGGAATTGAAATTGCTACTGGATTTATATCAGGATAATTAATCATTAAGCTAATACCCAGTAAATAAAAATAGGAACTAGCTGAAAAGCATATAGCCTCTGAAAAATATTATCATTGACTTTTTGAGTCATTCTGGCGCCAAATCTAGAAGCAAAGGAACTAAAGATTGCTATTGCAAACAAACTTAAATAATTAACATAACCAAAAGAATAATCTGGAAGGTCTTTAGCATCTAAACCTAAAAGAACATAAGAAATTGAACCAAAAATACCAACTGGAAGTGTAAGAGCTACAGAAGTTGCTACTGCATTTTTCATTTTTTTCCCCATAAGCCTCAAAAAAGGGCCAATAAAAATTCCTCCTCCTACAGCAAACATTGTTGAAATTAGCCCAACTACTCCTCCGTAAGGCGCAGCAATAAAAATATTAATTTGTGCATCTTTTTTAGAATCTTTAATTTTAAAAAACATTCTCATGGATACTAGAAAGATGAACAAAGCAAAAACCTTCTTAAAAACTTCTTTGTCAGCATTAGTTGAAATTAATGCTCCAAACAAAGAACCTATCACCAGACCGGAGAATACTTTAAGAAAGCTTTTCCACAAAATAGTTTTATTTTTCAAATGCACACTTATCGCTGAAAGTGAATTAATTACAATACAAGCTAATGCTGTGCCTAAAGAGAGAGGGATGCCTATTTCATCAGAGTAACCCATTGTGGAGTAAAGAAAATGCAATGATGGAACAATTACTAAACCTCCACCAACCCCAAAAAAACCAGCTAAAAAACCGGCAACTATACCTATTAGAGGATAAATAAGAAATTCAATCATTATTTTTAATTTTTTGTGTTTCCTTTTCTCCGAGTGAAATAAGTTTATTTATTCTTGAGCTTATTGATCCTGTTCCATCTACTAATTTATTCTTAGCGTCTGTAAATTTCTTCTGACTTAATGCGATTGTATTTCCAAGACTATCCATAGAATCAATAAACCCAGCTAATTTTTCAACTAACTTTCTAGCCTCTTCATAAATTTTGAATGCTTGTTCACTTTGCTTGTCGATTCTCCATAAATTTTCAAACATATGTAATGCCATATGTAGTTGAGTAGGGCTCAGAAGGGCAATATTTTTCTTAGTTGCGAAGGAAAGCAAGGAATTATCATATTTAAGGGCTATATTTAATGCATCATCAATTCCAATGAATAAAAAAGTCATTCCAGGTGTTTTTAATTCTTTAATGTCGCTGTATTTTTTCTCACTTAACTCTTTTATTCTCTCTTTTACTCGTTGTGAATGAAGTTTGCCAAATTTATCTCTTTCCTTCTCATCACCTACTGAGCAATAGTCATAATATGCTCTAAATGAAAATTTTGAGTCAATTACCAAGTGCCTATCATGAGGAAGATATACTATAGCGTCTGGTCTTTGATCTTTTAAACCCTCACTGTCTCTGACTTTATAGTTTTCTTGTAAAACATAATGTAAATCTTCCTCTAACCCTGATTTATCAAATAAAAGTTTTAAAGTCATTTCTCCGTAATCTCCTTGAGTTTTGCTGTCACCTCTCAAAGCATTAGCGAGATTTGTAGTATCTGATGTTATTTGATTTGTTTGCTCTATTAGTCCGTCAATAGTTGTTTTAGTTTGAGCATGAATTTTTATCTGTTGCTCAGAATTTTTTCTAATTTCTGTCTCGTACTCTTTCAT
>CABZLG010000020.1 GCA_902526535.1 uncultured SAR86 cluster bacterium | reverse complement strand
CTTCATTCAAATTTATTGAAGACTATAACGTAGCTGTTGCTGCAGACTACTTCGAACTTGAAGTTGGTAATGCAGTGGTAACATCTGGTGTGCAAAACACATTATTACAGTGTTATGTAAACGCTGATCCTACTTTCTGTGGTCGAATTTCAAGACCTGTTGGTGGTGACGTTGTTTCTGTTGAAACAGCTTACCTAAACAGTAACTCTTTAGATCACTATGAAGGATACGATGTGTCTGCGACTGCTGATTTCTCAGACTTACCATTCATTGGTGGTGACTTGAGAGTACAAATTCAGTGGACACACCTTGTTGAAAATACAACAGTTGATGCTACAGGTATTAGTGATGACTATGTTGGACAATGTTATGACTTTGGTGAGTCATGTTTCAACAGAGACAGATCTACTGGTATATTCACTTGGAGTTCAGGTGATTTTACTGTTAACTTGGTAACCAGATTTATGAGTGGTATTTCTGCTCCAGAAGATGCATTAAATTATTTTGGTGTAGCTGATGGTGGAATTAACCCATACACTGGTGCAGCATTTCCGGATGGCGTGCTAGAAGAAGTTATGGATACATATTCAATAGAAGATTACTATTACACCAATGCAAGTGTCTCATATCAGTATGATGACAACACAAGAGTAAACGTAGCTGTTTCAAATGTGTTTGACGAAGAGGCTCCATATTACAAGTCATTCTTTGGTTTTGTTGATCCTCAGATCAACTCTCCACAGAATACTTATGATATTGTTGGGCAGTACGTCACAGCATCTGTGTCATATAGTTTCTAATATTGATACATTCTTTAAAGGCCTCTTCGGAGGCCTTTTTTTTAGGCAGAGTCTTTTCTTTCCCTTAACTCTGTAAACCATTCTAAATCTGGCTTTGATTTAGCATATTCTGGTCGGTTTTCCAGCAAGAATAAATTAATTTTTTTTTCGAGTGAAAGCACACTTGGAAGTGTAATGTTACCCTCTGACAGTAATTTTTTTGAATGGTTAAGATTTTCTAAAATTACCTCATCATTATAAACAGAATATGCAAACTCTAGATTCGACACAGTATATTCATGTGCAGCATAAATAAGTGTGCTTTCCGGAAGACTATTAAGCTTTTGTATTGAATTATGCAGTTGTTCATATGTGCCTTCAAAAGCTCTTCCACATCCACCCGAAAAAAGTGTGTCCCCACAAAAAACTGAATTAATATCTTCTGAATAATAACTTACATGATCTAAAGTATGCCCAGGTGTTTCAAAAATTTTATATTTGTTTCCTAGAACTTCTATTTCATCATTTTCTGATACAAACTTATTTATAAACTTATTACTTTCCTTAGGGCCAAAAATGTTTCCATTTACCAGATGATGAAGATTCTCTAGACCACCTGTATGATCAAAATGATGATGTGTTATCAAGATATCTTCTAAAATCAAATCATTATTTTTTATTAAGTTTAATAACTCTTTTGAATCTCCAGGATCTACTACAGCGAGTTTATTATTTTTTTGAATACACCATATGTAATTATCTGTAAAAGCAGGTATGTGAAATATTTTCATTACTTTATAATCTAACTATGTCTATAAAAGTATACACAGATGGAGCTTGTAGAGGCAATCCTGGGCCTGGAGGGTGGGGCGTATATATACTTGATGGAAATGAGCATAAAGAACTTTACGGAGGCAGCCCCTCAACAACAAATAATCAAATGGAGATGCAAGCAGCTCTTGAAGCTCTTATTTATTTAAGGGATAGAAATGAGCATATTGAACTATTTACAGATTCAAATATTGTAAAAAAAGGCATGACTGAATGGATGGAGAACTGGAAAAGAAATAACTGGAGAAACTCAAATAAAAAAACCGTAAAAAATAAAGAAATTTGGATGAAATTAGATGAAGTAAATAATGCATTGGATGTTACTTGGACATGGGTCAAGGGACATGATGGTGATCCTGGAAACGAAAAAGCAGATTATCTAGCAAATAAAGGAGCAGATAGTGTCTCTTAGACTAATTTCGTTTGATACTGAGACGACTGGCTTACATGTAGAGTCTGGAGATAGAGTAATTGAAATTGGTGCAGTAGAAATCTTGGATAGAGTAAAAACTAAAGCGACTTTTCAAACATATTTAAATCCTGAAGGTAAAGCAATAAGTGAGGGTGCAAAACAAATTACGAATATCAATGATCAAGACTTAAAAAAAGCACCGTTATTTAAAGATATTGTGGATGATTTTATAAATTTTGTTAACGGGTCTGAGCTAATCATTCATAATGCTCAATTTGATATAGGCTTCATTAATAACGAATTAAAGTTAGCTAAATCAAAAATTAAAGACATAAGAGATATATGCGGCGTTTATGACACTTTAGTTGTGGCAAAAGAAATGTTCCCTGGACAAAGAAATAACTTAGATGCTCTGTCAAAACGATTAAATATTAAAGGGTATGATAGAACTTTCCATGGAGCCTTATTGGATGCACAGATCCTTGCAGATACATATTTAAATATGACAGGAGGACAGGTTTCTTTGGATTTGAACAACACAATACAAGAAGTCAAAGAAACAGAAAATCAGAATATAAAAGTTGAATTTGATGTCTCACAGATCACAATTGGTGAGAATGATCAAAGTGAGCATGAAAAATTTTTAAAACTTCTATCTCAAAAAAGTAAAAAGGAAATAAATTGGTAAAGGAGGTGGTAACAAGGTTTGCACCAAGCCCTACAGGATATTTGCATATAGGGGGTGTTAGAACCGCTTTATTCAATTATATATTTGCAAAAAAAAATCAAGGGAAATTCCTAGTGCGTATTGAAGATACTGATAAAGAGCGCTCTGAAGAGCAGTTTATCGAAGCTATTATGGAAGGTTTAGATTGGATAGGTTTAAAGCCGGCTTTTGAGCCTATTAAACAAAGCGAAAGGTATGATATTTATAAGGAAGAAGCTTCTAGACTAATTGATTTAGGAAAGGCATATAAGGATGATGGAGCTGTAAGGTTGCAGGTTAAAAAAGAAGGCTCAACTCTTGTTAAGGATATGGTTTATGGGGATATTGAATTTCTTAATAGCGAATTAGATGACATCGTAATTTTAAGAAGTGATGGAACGCCAACATATCATTTTTGTAACGTAATTGATGATAACTCTCAGGGCGTATCCCACATTATTCGAGGAGAGGATCACTTACCAAATACGCCAAAACAAATACAAGTAGTAAATGCACTTGGCTATGAGGAGTTTCAATATGCACATTTACCCCTTGTTCTTGGCGAAGATAAAAAGAGACTCTCAAAAAGACATGCAGCTACAGATCTTATGGCATATCAAAATTTAGGATATCTTCCGGAAGCTGTAAAAAACACTTTGACTAGATTAGGTTGGTCAAAAGGAGATAAAGAAATTTTTACAATTTCAGAAATAATTAACGCATTTGATATTAAAGATGTTTCTCGTTCAGGAGCAGTATTTGATGTAGGTAAGTTGAATTTTGTAAATCAACAGCATCTTTCATCTCTTACAGATGAGGAATTAATTGAATTAATAAGACCTTTTAATGAAAAGAATAAATTCGACCTATCTAATCATCATGACCCAAAAAAATTAATTCGACTTTGTGTGACCGGTGGAAATAATTTAAGTGAAATTTCTAAGTTTATTCAGCCTTTTGTCATTGATTTTGATAACTATAGTGAAGATGATTTAAGAAAGCATTTATTAGACTCAGGAGATGTCATAAACTTTTTTTTATCAGAACTTGATGGAATTGACAATTGGAGTGAAGAAACTATGGAATCAGTTATAAATAAAGCGCTAGAAAAGTTAAATTTACCTATGCCTAAGATTGGACTGCCAATAAGAGTCGCTCTTTTAGGAAGAAGAAATTCTCCACATCTCAGTTCAACAATTTATTTAATAAAAAAAGAAAGTGCTCTCTCAAGATTAGAAAGAGCCAAAAATGTTATTTCTGAACACTAACTTTAGCATTTGGTCTTCTTAAATCAGCATGGCCATATTTGCTATCACCATCAATTAAAATGCTTTGAGTGCTTCCAATCGTATCTGATACTTCAAGCTTATGACCATAAATTTTTAAAATTCTTCTCGTATCAAAGTTAAGGAACTTTTCAATATCCATTTCAACAGATTGATAATCTTGATGTATTCTTGGCATCATTGTTGCTGCACCAATATCTAACTCAAAATCAACAACGTTTAAAACCACTTGAAGGTTTATATCAGGAATCTTTGAACCACCGGGACTACCAGTGATTAATTTAAGGTTGTTTTTGTTATCAAAAACTAATATTGGACACATGGTACTCATTGGTCTTTTATATTGCTCGAGTTTATTCGCTGGAGATGCACCTCTTCTTAATGATCCTATTTCACCATAATCGTGTGCAAAATTATTCATTTGGCTATTCGTGAGTATTCCTGTCCCTGGTATTGTTACACCAGACCCAAAAGAAAAACCAAGAGTATAGGTAACAGAAACTGCATTACCGCTTTCATCTATGATTGAGTAGTGTGTAGTATCTTTCGATTCTTTAATATTTCTCTCTAGTTTTGTCACCCATTTATTAATACTTTCCATACTTGAAGCACGTTTAAGATTAATTTTTTTTGATTTCTTCACTCCAAAATCTTTTGAAATAATTTCTTCGAGTGGAATATTACTAAAATTTGGATCTCCTATATATCTAGATCTACTTTGATGACCTAATTTCATTGCTTCTGCTAGCAAATGTAAATATTTGCCACTATTTGGCGATAATTCAGATAAATTAAAATTTTCTAGTATATTTAATGCAGTTATAACTGCAACACCTCCACCACTTGGAGGTCCTTGAGTAAATACTGTATGACCTCTATATGTAGTAGAAATAGGTTTACCAACATTTACTTTATATTCTTTAAGATCGTTCCTTCGGATAAGTCCACCATTTTCTATCATTGCTTTTTCTATTCTTTCCGCATTCTCACCATCATAAAATCCAGCTTTTCCATAATCTCTTATTAATTCCATTGTTTTAATAAGATCTTCAATGAATAATTTTCCACCTCTTACAACTTCATTTGCTAGATATATTTTTTGTGACTCTGGGTCATTTTTTAATGATTCAGTGTCGTTAATTGCCCAATATAAATCGTCGGTAACAGGAACTCCTTTTTTAAGCAATTCAATAGTTGGATTAACTAAGTCAGAAAGATCCATAGTGCCAAACATCTCATGTGCCTCTATCAATCCTGCAACTGTGCCTGGTACAGCTATTGCTTTATAGCCCTCTTCAGAAAGTTTATATTGATGAACTCCATTAACTTTATAAACATCAGGTGTAGCTAATTTTGGAGACATCGATCTAAAATCCAGACTTATGATGCTATCTGTTTTTTTATCATAAATTAACATAAAGCCTCCGCCACCAATGTTTCCAGCTCTCGGTAAAGTAGCAGTCAATGAAAAACCAACAGCTATTGCAGCATCTACAGCATTTCCGCCCTTAGAGAGTATTTCTGCACCAATATCTGATGAGAGATAATTTTGAGAAACAACCATTCCCTTAGTTGTTTCTGTTGAATGGTACGGATGTGGATAGTCTAAATAATCTTGGGCGCTCAGACTTGCTGATAAGGTTAGAATTAATATTAAAAATAACGTCATTTTAAAGAACAGCTGGTAAAACAAATGCAGCAAATATTGTTACTACAATAATTCCAATAATGTTTATATAAAAACCAGCTTTCATCATCTCAGATATAGTAAATTTTTCAGAACCATAGACAATTGCATTAGGTGGTGTCGCAACGGGAAGCATAAATGCACAACTCGCTGCTAGAGCAACTGGAATGGCAACTTGTGCCTTATCAAAACCAATTCCCATAGCAACTCCAAACATAATCGGAACAAAAGTAGCAGTAGTTGCTTGGTTGCTTGTGAGTTCTGTAAGAAATACGACAATCACAACAACAAGAAGTATTAAAAGAATAGGGCTTATATCACTAAAGGTTGCAAAGAAACTTCCTATCCAATCACCTAAGCCTGTTTTTTTGATTTGCCCAGCCATTGAAAGACCTCCACCAAACAGGATAAGCACACCCCAAGGTAGATTTTTTGTAACACTCCACTCAATTAAACCTCCTCCATTTGAAGATCTAGCAATAAAGAGCGATAAAGCAGAAAGTATCGCAATACCATAATCTGTAAGACCTCCAAAGCCCGGCATTAGAACTAAAACCTTCTTAAACATCCATGCAAAAGCAGTTACTAAGAAAATATAAAAAACCAATCTCTCATCTTTCGATACTTTTCCAAGGTCGCTATGCATTTTTTTCAGCGCATTACCTGTTTCTTTATTACTTGTAAAATCTACTGGAAAAATAACATTTGTTAGAATCAACCAGCCAACTAAAAGCATAATGGCTGACATTGGAGTTGCGAAAAGCATCCAATCAATAAAGTCTATTTGTATTCCCTCATCTAAAAGAAGTCCTACTACTAAAACATTAGGGCCGGTACCAACGATTGTAGACATGCCACCAATTGTTGCGGCATATGCTATCCCTAATAAAA
>CABZLG010000019.1 GCA_902526535.1 uncultured SAR86 cluster bacterium | reverse complement strand
GAGGAGGTCGAGAAACTTGCTGATGAACACAAGCCAAAACTTATAATTGCTGGTTTTTCAGCTTATATGGGAATAGTTGACTGGAAGCGTTTTAGGGAAATTGCAGATAGAAATAACTCTTTTCTTCTAGTTGATATGGCCCATGTATCAGGTCTTGTAGCTGGTGGAGTTTACCCAAATCCTGTTGAATATGCGCACGTAGTTACTAGCACAACACACAAATCCTTGAGAGGCCCTAGGTCCGGGATAATTCTCTCTAATGAAGACGAAGAATTTCAGAAAAAATTAAACTTTGGAGTTTTTCCAGGCTCTCAAGGAGGACCACTCATGCATGTTATTGCCGCAAAAGCAGTATGTTTTAAAGAAGCCATGACAGACGACTTTGTAAATTATCAAAAACAGATAATAAAAAATGCGAAATCAATGTGTGAAGATTTTCAGAAATTTGGATTCGAAACTATACAACCTCAAACTGATAATCATTTGCTTCTACTAGATCTAAGAAATAAAAATATTTCTGGAAAAGATGCAGAAGAATTGTTAGGTAAGGTAAACATTACTTTGAATAAAAACTCTATACCCAATGATCCTGAATCACCATTTGTAACTTCTGGGGTAAGAATTGGCACAGCAGCAGTAACAACTAGAGGCTTTAAGGAAGAGGAATGTTCAGAAATTGTTAAACTAATTTCAGAGGCTATAGAAAATAAAAATAAACCTGAAATTCTTCAAGAAGTGAAAAAGAAGGCCGCTGATCTTTGTTTGCAATTTCCGGTCTATAAATAATGTTTTGTCCCTTTTGTGGTAATGAAGAAACGAAAGTAATTGACTCTAGACTTATAGCTGAAGGATCCCAAATTAAAAGAAGAAGAGAATGTACCCACTGTGGAGAAAGGTTTTCTACTTATGAAGAGGCTGATCTTGTAATGCCAAGAATTATAAAATCAAACGGAATTAGAGAGCCTTTTGATGAAGAAAAATTAAGAGCAGGATTTCGTAAAGCCCTTGAGAAAAGACCTGTAGAGTCAGATAAAATAGAATTATCCATTCAGTCTATAAAAGATGCAATAAGGAAGGTGGGCGAACGTGAAATTCCATCCCAATCGATAGGGAAGCATGTAATGAACCATTTGAAGGAATTAGATCAAGTAGCGTATGTCAGGTATGCATCTGTGTACCAAAATTTTCAAGATATTGAAGACTTTGTTGACGAAGTTTCAGAACTTTCAAAGAAATAATGGATATAAAAAAATTAATGGCAGAAGCTATTCAGCTCTCTATAGAACATAAATACAAAACAAAACCTAATCCAGTTGTTGGAGCCCTACTCTATGCGAGTGGAAAAATTGTGTCATCAGGGGCACATGAGTATTTTGGAGGTCCCCATGCAGAGGTGAATTGTATAGAAAAAGTTGATCCAGACATTAAAAAGGGGGAACTTACTCTTTTTTGTACTTTGGAACCATGTAACCACACTGGCAAAACACCTCCATGTACAGAAAAGATTATTAGTTCAGGAATAAAAAAAATTGTCATTGGCGTAGTTGATCCTAATCCTTTAGTTTCAGGCCAAGGAATAAAAAAACTGAAAGATGCAGGCATAGATGTAACAGTAGGTGTTTTAGAAGAGGAAATAAAATCTTCAAACGAGTTTTATTTTTTCAAACATGAAAATAAAAGACCTTTTGTAACCATAAAAATTGCTCAGACGCTCGATAACTACGCTGCTGACATTAATGGTAAGCCAATCAAAATTACATCAGAAAAATCTAATCAAGATGTGCATAACACTAGAGCTTTGCATGATGTGATAGTAACAGGTGGAAATACACTTAGAAATGATGACCCTACGATGAATGTACGAGTAGACTTTAATGTAAATCAACCTAAAAGAATTCTTCTAAGCTCAGAAATAAACGCTGATTTTAAGCTCAATTTTTTTAAAGATGAACATTTTCAGATTATTGATGACGCTGATCTGAAGAAAGTTATACAAATTATTTATGAACAGAATTTTAATTCGATATTGGTTGAAGCTGGACCAAAGTTAGTTGAGTCATTTTTAAAAGATGATTTATGTGACCGTTTTATTTCTTACCAATCGCCAAATCGACTTGGGGATGAGGGTATCAGCTGGTCATCAGTTTTAAATATTATTGAGAAAAATCGGTTTAATCTTACATCTTCCTATACAATTGACCGAGATATAAAACGAGTTTTTAGAAATGATTAAAAATACGACACAAGAAATAATAGATGACCTTAAAAATGGTCAGATGGTAATTATTCTTGATGATGAAGATCGAGAAAATGAAGGAGATCTTATCTGTGCTGCTGAACATGTAACTCCAGAAATTATTAACTTCATGGCCAAACATGGAAGAGGATTAATTTGTTTAGCTCTTAATGAGGATAAATGTAAAGATTTAGATTTAAGACCGATGACACAAAATAATATGACAACAAACAAAACAGCATTTACAGTTTCAATTGAAGCTAAAGAGGGAATTACGACTGGCATTTCTGCAAAAGATCGAGCCCATACAATCCTCACTGCTGTAAAGGAAAATTCATCAAAGAATGATATCGTCCAACCTGGTCATGTTTTTCCACTTCAAGCAATGAAGGGTGGAGTATTAGCAAGAGCTGGACATACAGAAGCAGCTTGTGATCTGGCAAGTCTTGCAGGCCTGGGTGCTTCAGGTGTTATATGTGAAATTATGAATGATGATGGAACTATGGCTAGAAGAGATGATCTCATAAAATTCGGTAAAGAATTTAACCTAAAAGTTGGCACGATAGCAGATTTAATTGATTTTAGATTAAGTAAAGAATCAACAGTTGAAATGATTACGGAAAAAGAAGTTGAAACTGAGTTTGGACTTTTTGATCTGAAGGTTTGGAGAGATGTTATTTTTGACGAATATCATTTCTCTTTGAGTAAAGGACAATTAGATAAGGCAGAACTTCCTCTTGTAAGAGTCCAAACACAAAGTGTTTTACAAGATACATTGGGAATTAATGAAATTGGGAAAAAATGGTCTATAAGAAAATCTTTAAAGCGACTATCTAAAGAAGACTATGGAGTATTTGTTTTAATAAATCATAGAGATGCTAAATCATATTGGTTGCCTCTACTAAAAGATGAGGTTGTAGAACCAAAAAGAAATAGAAGAGTAATTGGAGTTGGATCACAAATTCTTAGATCGCTGGGTTTAAATAAAATTAAAGTCTTAGGAACAACTACGAGATACAGTGGACTTTCAGGATTTAATATTGAGATTGAGGAATTTGTAAATGAGTAAAATTGTTGTAGTTCATACTTCTTGGTATGAGGAATATATTAATGATATGAAGGAAATTATTTCTGAACAGCTTTCAGAGTGGCCAGAAGTAAATTTTTATGAAGTTCCAGGATCTCTAGAACTTGCAGCGATGGGGAAAATGGTTATAGATGCAGATCAAGCTAGGGTGGAACCCGTGTTTGACCCTGTTGTGGGGGCTATTTTTTGTGGAGTTGTTGTTAGAGGAGAAACTACTCATTACGAACTAGTGACAACAGAAACTTTCAGAGAAATAGGAAATTTAGCACTTGATTACCCTTCCATAGCAATAATCAATAACGTAATCTGTGTAGAAAATGAAGAGCAATTAAAAATAAGAAACAAAAAAAATACTCTTAATAATGTTAAGGCACTCAAGAATCTAGCATATTTAAAAAGTAAATGATGAAAAACCTTGCCAAACATAAGGATAAGGTCAACGCTAGAGAGCTTTTGATTCAGGCGATGTACGAATTTTCTTTTGGACATAATAAATCTTCTGAAATAGAAAAGTCCTTCTTAAAGGATTTTACTAAAACGAAAGTAGACTATATTTTTTTTAAAAATGTTTTTTCTCATGCAACAAAAAACTTCAAAAAGATTAAATTAGTAATCAATGAAAAATCCGAGCTAGATTTATTTGGAATCAAAAAAATTGACCTGATGGAAGAAAATTTAATGGTGTTGGCAATTTCAGAACAAGAGACTGAATCTACGCCTAAGAGTATATTAATTGATGAATCTGTAAGATTGGCTAAGAAATTTGGGACAGAAAATTCTTATAAATTTGTCAACGCAACTTTAGAAAAAATATTAAACTGACACGATGTTAAATTTTGCTTTTTTAGGTTGTGGTCATATTGCTAAATCTCTAATTCAAGGCTTCCAAAAAAATACAGAAATAAAAATTTTTGGGTATGACATACTGGAACAAAATAAAGAATGGTTGGAGAAAAATAATCATAGCTCATGTTCTCTTGAAGAATGTATTGAAAAAAGTGACATCATTTTTCTGTGTGTGAAACCACAAGATCTGAAAACACTTTGTGACGAAATAATTGAATTTAATATAAGTTCTAAAACTTTTGTTAGTGTTGCAGCAGGGGTGAAAATTAGTGAATTAGAGAATTTACTACCAAGCTCTAAAATTTTTCGAGCTATGCCAAATGTAGGTGCTAAGGATAATTTAGGAGTAACAGCCATCTACTCTAATCATGATAGTAAAGAGATGGTTGAAACATTCAAATTCATTGGTGAGTCTTACGAAGTTGAGAATGAAGACCAGATTGACCTTCATACTGTTTTAATAGGAAGTGGACCAGCTTTTTTTTATGATTTAATGCAAGAATTTGAAAAAAGACTTGATGAATTATTGACTGATAAAGAGTCTAAGAGGCTTGTTTCGATTGTTTTTTTATCAAGTATTATTAACGCCATTAAAAATGGAGAAAATCTTGAAGAGCTTGTAGAGAGTGTAGCTTCAAAAGGTGGTACTACCGAGGCTGCTCTAAAAAAACTTGATGAAAATCGTTTTAAAGAAATATTTTCGGAAGCAGTTGATGCGGGTATAAAACGAGCGAAAGAATTATCTATGAATTAGATCATTTCTGTGAGGGCCGTTTGAAATAAGACTTATTTTCACTTTAGTATAATCCTCAATGAATTCAAGAAACTCTCTCGTCTCCTTAGGTAGCTCTGAGTAATTTTGGCACTGACCTAGAGATTGTTCCCAGCCCTTAAATGTCTTGTATTTTGGTTTGACTTTATGCAATTGCCTTGATTTATATTGAACAATTTCATTATCAATTTCATATTCATCACATACTTTAATTTCAGAAAATGAATCGAGTACATCAAGTTTTGTGACACATAAACTGGTTAGATTGTTTAGTTTTGCTGAGTACTTTAAAGCTACAAGATCTAGCCACCCACATCTCCTTGGTCTGCCTGTTGTGGCGCCAAACTCATTTCCTATCTTTGCAATCTTCTCACCATATTCATCATGCAGCTCTGTTGGAAATGGGCCCTCACCTACTCTTGTTGTATAGGCTTTAACAACACCCAATACATTAGCATAGATGCTTTTAGGAAATCCAGAGCCCACACCTACTGATGTGGCAAGAGTATTTGAAGAGGTAACATATGGATAAGTACCATAATCTACATCAAGTAAAGTTCCTTGTGCACCTTCATAAAGTATATGGTTTCCTTTTTCATAAATTTCTTCGAGTGAGTCTGTAACATCTCCAAAAAATTTTGAAGTTTTACTATAGGTCTCTTTGAGATTTTCAAATACTTCTTGATAGTTAAATTTTTCAGCTTTGTGAATATTTTCTATTTGAAAATTATAGTAATCCAGAAGGTTTTTCAATTTGTCTTCAAGAAGAGAGTCATCTTCAAGATCAAAAGCTTTAATACTTCTTCTGGCTGTCTTGTCCTCGTATGCTGGACCAATACCTCTTCTAGTAGTTCCAATTTTATTTTTATTATCCTCTCTTAATTGATCAATCTTTGCATGGACGGGAAGCAGGAGGCTGCAGTAACGACTTATGCGTAATTTTCCATCAAGATTTATTCCCTTAGATTCAATTGTCTCAATTTCTTCGAGTAATGAATCTAATGACAAAATAACTCCTTGGCCGATAAAGCAAGAAACATGATTATAGAAAATCCCAGAGGGAATTAAATGCAATACAAATTTTTTCTTATCGTTGTAGATAGTGTGTCCAGCATTATGTCCACCTTGAAATCTACATACTGCTGAAAATTTTTCTGAAAAGTAGTCAACAATTTTTCCTTTTCCTTCATCTCCCCACTGTGTTCCAACAAGGATTAGGGAATTTTCCATAGATTATTGTTGTTCCGACTTATTCAAATATTTAAAGTAATCGCTATCAGGATCTATCAAGAGAATATCGCCTTGGTCGTTAAATGTACTCTTATACGCTTTTAAACTCCTTGTAAAATCATAAAATTCAGGATCTTGGTTGAATGCTTCAGCATAAGTACCTGCTGCAGTAGCATCACCTTGGCCTCTAATTTTTTCTGCTTCTCTAGTAGCCTCAGCAAGAATAATGGTTCGGTCTTTATCTGCGTTAGCTCTAATCTCTTCTGCTAACTCTCTACCTTCAGCTCTAAGTTCTTCTGCTATTCTGTTTCTTTCAGTTTTCATTCTTTCGAATACTGAAGACCTTATTTCTCTCTCGAAGTCTATTCTTTTCACTCTGAAATCAACTATTTCAACTCCTAATTCACCAGAATCTTCACCTAATGAATTTTTAAGTGCAAGCATTAAGCCATCCCTATCTCCAGAAACAACATCTTGCAGAGTTCTTTTACCAAATTCATTTCTTAACTTATCTCTGACACGTCTTTGTAATGTATCCTCTGCAACTCTATCCTGACCACCGTTAGTAGATGTGTAGAATGTTTCAGCATCGACAATTTTATATTTAACAAATGAGTCAACAAAAAGCGGCTTCGACTCCTCAGAAAGTACTCTGTCTGGTTGGGTATCTAAAGTCCTTAACCTTGCTTCAAATTTCATCACGTCATCAATGAATGGAATTTTGAAATTTAATCCAGGCTCGATTGTTCTTTCAAATGCCCCAAGCTTAAGTAAAATTGCTTTTTCTGTGTCTCTAACTATCACTATTGTCTGTGAAGCAAGAAATATCAATATTAATGTTAGTAACAATGCTAGTGATCCTTTATTCATCTTCATCCTCTTGTTTTTTAATTAATTGATCTAACGGAAGGTAAAGCAAATTATTACCACCTTCAACATCTATCATGACTTTAGTACTTGATGAAAGTACTTCTTCAAGGGCATCAATATATAATCTTTCTCTAGTAACTTCTGGTGCCTTTTGATACTCAACTAGAAGAGCCAGAAATCTTTCAGATTCTCCCTCTGCAATTGCAATTACTTTCTGCTTATATGCTTCTGCATCTTGAAGAGCTCTCTGCGCATCTCCTCTTGCAACTGGAACGATTGAAAGGGCATATTTCTGCGCTTCATTTCTAAGTCTCTCTTTATCTTCTCTTGCCGCAACAACATCTCTAAAGGAATCAATTACTTCTGATGGTGGTTGTCTTTGTTCAATGTTTACCTGTTGTACAGAAATTCCAGCATCATAGATTTGTAAATACTCGTCCAAACGTAATTGTATACCTGAACTA
>CABZLG010000018.1 GCA_902526535.1 uncultured SAR86 cluster bacterium | reverse complement strand
TTAAATGAGCTATTTACAGTGGTTTTTTCTTGATCTCTTCCTTCCTGTCGTTTGCCAATATTAATAGAACTTACTCCCATTATTGGAGCTTCAATGATGCCACTGGAAGAATTCCCTACAACACATTTAGTAAATCTCATTAAACTGTAATAAAGTTCAAAGCCTAGAGATTCAAAATATGCAATATTTTCAAAGTCTTTAATTTTTTCTTTCAGAAGTTTTTTTACTTCATTGCCTAAGAAATCTAAATTTGGGGACGTAAATAAAACTGATACATTTTCTAATTCCCCCAAAACATGAATAAAGTCCATCAGATTTTGTTTATTCTTTTCTTCACTTCCAATTTCAGGATGAAATGTAGCAAGAATTACATTTTGTTTGAGTTTTAACTTCAATCTTTTTTCAAGTTCTGACTTTTTAAGGAACTTAACATGACTGATTGACTCCCTTGCAAGCGGCCCGACATTAAATACTTTTCTTGGGTTCTCACCTAATTGAATAACTCTTTTTCTGTAATTTTTACTTGCTGTGAAATGAAGGTATGAAAATTTAGTTATGCTATGTCGATAGGCATCATCATATGCACCAAGTGTTAATTCTCCACCATGCAGATGAACAACTTTTATACCTTTCATATGTGCAGTAACGGCAGCACAAAAAATTTCATATCTATCTCCCAACAGCACAACCACATCAGGTTTGATTTTTTCATATGCTGCAAAGAAGCCATCAAAGGATTTTTTAAAATTATCTTTTACACCTTTTGAATCTGTCTTATCAAGAATTTTGAAACTATAACTTATTGGAATTTTATCTTTTTTGAAATGATTTATTGTTTCACCTTGAGATTTAATCGTATGTGAGCCAGTAACAATGACACTTGTTTTCACTCCCTTACTTTTTCTTGATAGACACTCTTTAATTGAAGGTAATAGGAGGCTGTAATCAGCTCTAGTAGAGGATACAAAACATATACTAGTCTTCATAAAAACCTCCATTTGGAATTTTTATAATTGAATCTTTAGAAAAGTCTTGTTCTGCCTCTTTTCCAATAACATCATTCCAGTTTTCAATTGATATACCAGAACTTGTTCTTTTTGAAGTAATATTTTCTTTAGAAAATTTTTCACCTTTTTTAATATTTTTAAGAGCAACAATGTATCTTCTAGCATGCTTAATGTTTTTTAATTCACTTTTAGATGGTACTTTTCTATTTTCTCCAAGAAAAATTTCAGTATCTCTTATGTCCTTCACAAATTTTTTAAACTCATTGGGATCCATACTTGCTTTATGGTCCGGCCCAGAGAGATTTTTGTTTGTTGTAATATGTTTTTCGATAACTTTTGCTCCCATACAAACTGCACCTATTGATACATTATTTCCTAGTGTGTGATCTGAATATCCAATCATGCATCCAAAATTTTTCTTAATTTCTTCCATTGCTCTTAAATTTACATCTTCAATTTTAGTTGGATAATCTGTATTGCAATGGAGGATAATTATTTTATCTTTAGTTATTTTTTTGCCTTTTAGTAGAATTTCTAATGCCCTAGATATTTCATCTATAGTGGACATACCAGTTGATAGAATCAATTTAACCTTTTCTTTTGAAATCCTCTCAAGATAAGGCACATTATTAATTTCTCCTGATGGAATTTTGATAAAATCAAGTTTTAAATCTATCAGAAATTCTAAGGATTCATTATCAAATGCAGATGCTAAAAAACCAATTCCTATTTCGTCAGTATAATTTTTTAGATCTTTGAATACCTCAAAATCAAATTCAAGATTTTCTAACATCTCTTTTTGAGATTCGTTTTTATCATCTTTTTTTTGATATTCTGCTTTTTTAGCTTCGGCAGTTGAAAGAAGCTCACTTTTAAAAATTTGAAACTTTACGTAATCAGCACCTGAATCTTTGGCTACATTTATAAGTTCTTTGGCAATTAAAACATCTCCGTTATGGTTTACTCCTGCTTCTGCAATTATTATTGTACTCATTTCAATACTGTTCCAGATGGCACATTTTTAGAAACATATTTACCTGCAGAAATTACGCAGCTATCACCTATTGATATACCATTTTTTATAACTGCACCACTCCCAATAAATGTTCCTGCTCCTACATCAACATTTCCATTAATAATAGAACCAACTGATACATGGCAATCGTTAGAGATATTACAATCATGTTCAATTATTGAGCCAGTATTTATTATGCAATTATTTCCTATACTTACATTAGCGTTAATTATTGCTTCCTTAAAAATAAAGACACCCTTTCCTAAAGAAGTATATTTGCTCAAATTTGCTTGAGAAGAAATTACATTTATTAGGTCAAATCCATCTAAACTTAATTTTTTAAAAAGATTTTTTCTTGGCTCACAAGTTTTTATTTGGCCAATCCCAATAACTGCTTTTGAACTAATTTTCATAAGATCATCTGTTTCTGAAAAGATTTGGATTTCTGGCGATGAATTAAATTTGATTATATTTTTTTCTAGAGCCTCGTCAGATTTTTTAACAAAACCTGCTATTTCATGACCCTCACATTTTAGAACTTCGAAACAAGAGACTGCATGACCTCCACATCCAAAAATAAGGACTTTACTCATTTATGACTCCTGAAATATATTTTATATCCTCTTCATTAAGACCAACAGAAGAAGGCAAGCAAATACAGTTATTTACTTGTTCAATTGCATTTGTAATATCAATCTCTTCAAAATGTTTTAAATATTCTTGCTCGTGACATAATTTCCAAATTGGTCTTGCTTCGATACCATTGTCGTTAAGTCTATTTAAGATCCCATCTTTATTCCCATTTAAAACTTTTAAAATATTTAACCAATTATTATTTCTTGCGTAATCAGGAGTATTCATGATTTCAAATTTCTCATTCTCTTTGAAGTATTTTTTATATAAGTTATGAATATCATTTTTCTTTTCTAAAATAGCTTTTAAATTTTCTGCCTGAGCAAGCCCTAAAGCTGCATTAATATTGCTTAATCGATAATTAAACCCCATTTCATTATGAACATAATTAAAAGAATCATCTTTTGCTTGTTTAGATAAGTAATCAACTTTTTTAAAAGAATGTTCTGAAGCAGTGAGAACAGCTCCACCAACTCCCGCAGTGACGATTTTATTTCCATTGAATGAAATACAGCCAAAATCACCGATTGTACCTGTATGCTTCCCTTTAAAATCTCCTGATGTATATCTGGTACCAAGGCTTTCAGCTGCATCTTCAATTATTAAAATATTTTTTTCCTTACAAATTTTTATCAGTTTTTCAAAATTACAAGCATTGCCCCAAACATGCACCACAATTATGGCAGCAACTCTTTTTCCAGTTCTTTTATTAAAAGTTTCACCATTTTTTTGTTCACAATTATTTTCTAAAAAATTAATCACCTTATTTTGGTCAATATTGAAAAATTCATCGCTATCAAAAAATACAGGAGAAGCTTTTGAATATAGAATTGAATTTATTGATGAGATGAATGTTAATGTTGGTGCTAGCACTTCATCACCACTTTTAACACCTGCAGCTGTTAAAGCTAAATGAAGAGCAGATGTTCCATTCATGCATGCAACAACATAAGGAGAGTCAGTTATTTCTCCAATTGAGCTTTCAAATTTTTCTAGATATTTACCACTACCACTAATCCAAGTAGATTCTATTGCATCCAGGACATAGTCTTTTTCTTTACCAAAGAAAAAAGGTTCTGAAAGAGGTATCCTTTTAGACATTATATTCACCCATTTTTTCAGATGAATTATCTTTTAACCATTTAATTGTTTCCTCTAAACCTGAATCTAAATCAAATTTTGGTTGCCATTCTGTAGTAGCCATTATTTTTGAGTTATCACAATTAAGTCTTTCAACTTCACTATTTTCCGGCCTTTTTCTTTCGTCCTGACCGACAATTTTGTATTCCTTTCCTAAAATTCCAGCAATTTTTGAAACCAATTCCTTTATAGAAATTTCTTCACTCATTCCAATATTAACCTCTTCTCCAACTAGCTTTGCTGACTCCATTATCTGAAGAAAACCAGAACAGGTGTCCTCTACATAAGTAAAGTCCCTTGTAGGTTCAATATTTCCCAAGTTAACTTCATTACCAACGATAAGTTGGGAAGTAATATTAGGTATGATTGCCCTTGAGGATTGTCTTGGACCATAAGTATTGAAAGGTCTAACTATCTTTATGGGAAGATCAAAAGATTTATGAAAGCTAATTGCTAATTGATCAGCTGCTATTTTAGTTGCAGAGTAGGGTGATTGACCTACCTTTGGATGATCCTCATCCATTGGAATTTTTTGAGCAGTTCCATAAGTCTCACTTGTACTTGTTATAAGGATATTCTCAACACTCTTTTCTCTAGCTGATTGAAGCACATTATATGTCCCTTCAATATTTGTTTTGATATATGCAAGAGGTGAGTTGTAAGAATATGGAATTCCAATTAATGCCGCTAGGTGAAATACACAATCCACATTTTGCATTGAATTACTCACACTATCAAAATCTCTTATATCTCCAAGAACCATCTCAAAATTACCTTTATGTTTTGAATTCTCAAGCCATCCCCAATGATTTTCTGAGTTATATCTATCAAAAGCTATAACCTCGAATCCCTCTTCAACACATCTTTCAGTTAAGTGGGAACCTATAAATCCCGCAGCTCCCGTTATTAGAATTTTTTTCATAAATTTACCTTGTAATATTCTTTGTACCAGTCAATAAAGTTTTTCACTCCAATTTTAATGGATGTTTTAGGTTCATAACCAGAAAAATCTTTCAAGCAAGAAATATCTGCACTAGTATCTGGCACATCTCCAGGCTGAAGGGGCATTAAATTTCTTTTTGCTGTTTTTCCAAGATTGTTCTCAATTTCAACAATAAAATCCTCAAGATTTTCTGGTTTTCCTCTTCCAAGGTTAAAGATAATGCTTTTACAGAATGATCTAGAGGGATCCTTTGAATCAAAACTTGAATCGATCAATTCTTTTTTTGAAATAGATGATAAATAGATTCCCTCAACAATATCATCGACATATGTAAAATCTCTGCTGTGATTACCATTGTTGTAAACATCAATTTCTTTATCTTCAAGTATATTTTTTGTAAATTTAAACAATGCCATATCAGGTCTACCCCATGGACCATAAACAGTAAAGAATCTTAACCCAATGCATTCTGTTCCATAAAGATTTGAATAAGCATGCGCCATTAATTCATTTGTTCTTTTAGAGACGGCATAAAATTGAAGGGGGTGATCAACTCCATGTGATTCTTGAAAAGGTTGTCTAATATTTCCACCATAAACAGAGCTTGTAGATGCATATAATGTTCGAACTAAGTTTTTATTATTTTTTGCAAATTCCATTATGTGCAAAAAAGAGTCGATATTAGCTTTTATATAATCCTCTGGATTTGTAATTGAATGTCGGACTCCTGCTTGCGCAGCAAGGTTTATAAATAATTCTGGATTTATCTCATGATATTTATTTTTAATTTCAACTTTTGATATATCAGCTTTAATGAAATTAAAATTTTTATCTTGTTCTAATATTTTATTTCTATCCTCTTTAAGTTTTGGATCATAATAATCATTAAGATTATCTATTCCATATACCTCAAACCCTTCTTTGAGGAATCTTAGTGCAGCATGAAAACCAATAAAGCCTGCGGAACCTGTAATAATAACTTTTTTCATCTACTCTTTTTTTATGAAAGGGAATTATCACATGATAATCACTAAAAATGCAGAAAATTCCGTTAAATATGCTAATTTCTCTTACATAAAGGCGTTTTAGAGGCTCATTTCATTGAGACTTTAATGTTTAAGGTATAAAATCCACATACTATGCGACTTATACTTATTTTAATAGCCTCTTTTTTGTCACTAAAAATGGGCTCACAAAACCTTTCACAAGAAAATTTAAATTATTTGAACATGCTGCCACCTGAGGCTAGAGCACAGGTAATAGGACAACTAACTGCTGGAGATGCTGGAGCTGGGATGTTAGGCATGGGAATGATGGCTACAATGCCTCCCGTTGCTAGTTCATTATTTGACAAAACTGAGAATACTTATGCATCAACATTGCTTGGTTCAAAAAGAAAATTTGGATATGACTTTTTTACAAAAACTCCAAGTTCTTACGCTCCTCTCATAGATTTACCAATACCTAATACTTATCAAATCAATCCAGGCGATATTTTAGAGGTAATAACTGTGGGTGCAGATCAACTTAAAAGACAGCTGAGAGTAGGTCTAAATGGTGTTCTTCAAATGCCTGTAATAGGTGATGTACAAATTGCAGGATTAACTCTTGAGCAAGTAAACAAAAAAGTTAACGAAATTTATTCAAAAACATCTCTTGGAACTGAAGTAATAATTTCAATGCAAGATTTACAGCCATTTCAAGTTTTTGTATTAGGAGCTGCAAAAAATCCTGGAGCATATACCGTTAATCCCCTTACAACTGCATCAAATTTATTAATTCTATCTGGTGGTGTAGAGGATTATGGCTCATTAAGAAACATGCAAATTAAAAGAGGGGAAGAAACATATCCATTTGATTTTTATAAACAGTTAATTTTTGGAGATAGATCAGGTGATAAGACTTTGAGACCAGGTGATACAGTATTCATTCCACCTGCAATCAACTTTGTTGAAGTTAAAGGAAAAGTCAATAGACCTCTAACTTATGAAATAAAGAAAACAGATACTATTAGTGACATTCTAACATTTGCACAAGAAGCGCTTTTCGATGCTGATATGGATAGATTGGTAATTAATTATGTTGATAAAGATCAAATTACAAACAAACAAATATCTGCTTCAGATCAATTTGAAGATGTAACAAAAATATTATCAATGGATATAAGAGGCAAAGGCTTGGAAACAAACCTAAACCCAGTTGTAGTAGGTCCCGTAAAGCAAAATGATTTCATTTATTCAGAAAATATTAAATTAAATGAGCTTATAAAAAATCTTGAGTTTGCTGACAATGTCTATCCTTTCTTTGGAGTGGTAATGAATGATGTTGGAAATTTTAAGCTTTCTCCTTTTAGTTTATCTGACGCAGATACCTATAGAGATATTGAAGTTAAGCCTAATTCAGTCATAAGATTTTTTGCTAATGAAGATATTCAAGTATTCAACGATCTTCTTCAGGAATCAGCGGAGGGATTGGACAAACTTGAGAATAGATTGCTAAAGAGTTTTTTTGAAGTTGTTGCAGTTAAATCTGTGGAGGAATCTGATATGTCTGCTCCACAGCCACAAACATCTAATGCGTTAAAAAGGGAAATAGAAAAGAGGTTTAACGAAAACTTTATTGAAGATTCAGTTCAATCTCGATTCGAATCTCAAATCGTTGGCGAAGATGCCCTTGAAGACTATAAAAATCAGAGAGAGCTAGAACAAAGAAAGATGGCTGATGCAAGCTCTAAACTCCTTAAGTATGAATTCTTACTTACAAATCCAGAAATATTTAAACTTTTGAAATCACATGCAATTACTGTTGAGGGAGAGTTTACAAGAAATGGACTGTATCCAGTTTTTGGATCAGTTGAGATAAATAAAATTATAGATTTTATTGGTGGTTATACCCCAATGGCAGAGAAAAGTATGGTCGAGTATATCGACTTATCAAACAATATCTCTGTTTTATCACCTGACAAAAGATATTTGGTTAAAAACCCTATAAATGCTTCACTCACTGTTCCTTCAATAAGCTCTAAATATGTGAGAGTTAAGGTTATGGGAGAAGTAAATAATCCTGGAGAATATACATTGCTTCCGGGTACTACACTCGAAGAGCTTTACAGACGATCAGGTGGATTAAAAAGTACTGCATCAAGCAAGTCTATTTTCCTTTCAAGAGCATCAGTCAAAAGAGCAGAAAAAGAAGCTTTAGAAAACTCAAAGAAAAAGTTATTGGATGGAATCTTTTATAATCTTACAAACGCAAATACAGCACAAACTGGCGGTTCAGTAGGAGAACTTGTTTCCATTTTCAATTTAGCTGATCAAACTGAACCTATTGGCAGAATTGTTGGAGATCTATCACCTGAAAGCAAAACGGCAAAAGAATTAATTTTAGAGCAAGATGATGAGATATATGTTTTCAATAAACCACAAATTATTAG
>CABZLG010000017.1 GCA_902526535.1 uncultured SAR86 cluster bacterium | reverse complement strand
GTCAGGCCAAAATATTTTTTCTGAGAATTGATAACCTGTCGGGAAAATTCCTTCTTTATTTTTAAAATTTTCTATTTCACTCATTATTTTTTTTGCAAATTCTATTTCACCGACTCTAATTAAGGAAATTATAGCTTCTGAAGACTCAGCAAAAGTTACCCATGGTTCCTCCTTAACACATTTTATTCCCATCCCTGGAACGTAAAAATCTGATAGTGAATCAAGAAGTGTTGAGTTATCTAAATTTATTCCAGCTAAGTATGGATAATAAGCATCCATAGAGAAACGAGAACGATCTACCCCATCTCTATTAAACCTAGACATATCTCCTATAAACTGTTGTTCTATGCTTTTTATTATATCTTCAAGAAGCTCAGTATCCTTTTTCAGTAATTTGTAGATTTCTATTGAAGCTTTAAATGAAAGATATATTGATGAGGTGGCAGAGATAAGAGAATTGTCCTGAAACTCACCATCTTTTTCTGCCCAGTAAAAAAAACCATAGTTGTCTCTAGAATTAATTGTTTTTTCTACAATGTTTTTTAGAGTTTCAAAGTTTTTCTTTAAAAGTTCTATTTCTTCAAAAATATAAAAACCTTGAAGCAATGGAACTGAAAAATATATTGCATGATGAAGTTCATAATAATTATGAGTAACTTTTTCACCTTTGTACAAAGAGAAGATTTGGCTATCTTTTGATAAATTATCTAAAAACCAATTTAAACCCTTAAGAAAACTCTCTTTTCTTCCAAGAATTGCTAAAGCAGTTAAACACTCAAAATGGTCCCAAGTGTCAAATTTTTTCTTTTCATCCCAATAGATCATTCCGCTTGAGGATTGATTTTTCTCAATCCAATTAATCATTGGTTGAAATTCTTTTATTTTCTCAGATAAAAACATATTGATTTCCCGAAGACAGGATCAAGTAACTTTTCAATAAATGCCGATATTTTTGCTTGGCCAAACATCTGTTTTACCAAGAGAGAGTGAAACTTTTTTAAAAATGGTGTCTCCCTCATATTATTTCTTGCTCGAAGAATCCAATAAAAGGAATGGAAAGAATGCATTCTATTTTTTTTAAATATTTTTAGATTAAGTTTTTGAAAATTTTCCAAAAGAAGATTGTTCGAAAAAATTCTTATGTGGCCGCCTGGAGTTTGTTTATATTTTTTTGAGTATTTCCAGCACAACTTTTCAGGAAGGTATGATGGTACACTTATAAGCAGAACTCCTCCTGGCTTTAAAATTCTATGACACTCTTGAATTACTTTTTCAAAGTTTGGAACATGCTCGAGAACTTCTGAACAAATTACCATATCAAAAGAATTGTCTTCAAAACTTATTTCTCTTATATCTTGAACAGAAAAAGAATAATTGTTTGCATTTTTACAGATATGGGTATCAAATTCACTGTTGAGCTTGTTTATCTCACGTTCAAGCTGATCGACACCAAATATTTCTGCTTTCTTTAGCCTGAAACCAAGAGATTTTAAATGTCTTCCATTACCACAACCTATGTCAATAGCTTTTTTTACTTTTTTAAGATTTAAGGATTCAAAATTAAAAGTGTCCACTTAAGATTTTTTGATATAAGGGTTCAAGTTTCATAGCATACTCGTCCCAATCAAAAAAATCATCCATTCTATTAAGACTATTTAATGTAAACCTTTCTCTAAGTTTTGTATTTTCTAACATCTGTTTAATCTTGACTGTTAACTCATCCTTATCATAGGGATTAAATGTAAGGCCAGAATCAGATAATAGTTCTGGCAATGAGCCGCCATTAGAAGCTATTATTGGAAGACCCCTTGACATCATTTCTACAAGAGGAAATCCAAATCCTTCGTAAATTGAAGGACATATACCAATATCTGAATTATCTAAATTTTTAATTAATTGATCCTTAGACAGTTTTGGAAGAAATTCAATTTTATGTCCTATTTCAAGCTGTTTAATAAGATTATTATTTTTCTCTCTAAGATCTCCAATTATTTTTAATTTGATGTTGATACCCTCATCGCTAAGATCTTTTAAAGATTTAAGAACTATTTCTAAATTTTTCATTGGCACATCTGAGCTAATTATTGATACAAGTTTTGAGGTAAATTTTTTGGGTTTAAAAGGTTCAACTTTTTTTATATTAATTCCGTTCCATATAACTTCTATCCTCTTTTTTTCAAATGAAAATAAATTAGCGATGTCATTTTTTGAGGACTGGGTTGGTGTAATTATAATTTTTGATTTTTTGAGACTATTTTTTTGGTTTGTTAAAAATGAATACCATCTCTTTATTGAAATTTTTTTCAAAAATTTTCTTTCAAATTGTATGTCGATATCTCGGTCAATATGTGCCGGATGGTGAACAGTAGTGATCAGCCGATTTGAAATTAGATTTGAAAAGTTACTTATGGACTGATTGTCATGAAAAATATCAAAAGAATTTACTCTTTTAATAAATTCTTTATTATTCTCTAGTCTTTTCGCAAAATAAATTGGCTCTGAAAAAACTCCAGTGATTGAATCAAAAAAGTCTTGGTAATCAAATATTTTCTTTTCAGGATATTTTTTGAACAGATCTATTCTTTTTTTAAATTCAAAAGTTTCAAAAAAACCAGGTGTCTTTATTTCAATTAAATCAACATTCTTATTTACATCAGGTAGAGGATTACCAGAAAAAATTGTTACTTTGTGACCACGTTTAATTAGAGCATTAGATAAATTTTTTAGATATACACCTTGCCCACCAGAAAAAGGATCACTTCTATAACTCAGTAAGGCTATTTTAAGTTTTAGCATTAAACTCTAGAGAGCCAGCTATTATATTTTTCTATTTTTCCTTTAACACAGTCAAAGTATGTGGATTGAATTAGTTCAGTAATTTCTCCCCTAGATCCTTTACCAATCGAAGTTTTATCAACTGACTTAACTGGAGCAATTTCAACTGCAGTTCCACATAAAAATATCTCATCTGCAGTATATAGCTCGTCTCTTGTAATTAGTCTTTCTTTTATCTCGATATTATTATTTTTAGCAATTTGCATTACAGTCTTTCTAGTTATCCCATTTAGACAACAAGTTAATTCAGGAGTAAGCAATACCCCATCTTTGACCAAGAATATATTTTGACCACTACCCTCAGCAACAAATCCAGTAGTATCCATAAGAATTGCCTCTTGATAACCATTTTTCTTTGCTTGATCATGAGCTAATATTCCGTTTACATAACCTCCACAAATTTTAGATTTGGTCATTAAACTATTCGGGTGTGCTCTTGTATATGATGAAACCATTACATCAATACCTTTTTCGATCGCATCTTTTCCAAAATATGATGGCCATTCTTGACATATCACCATTACATGAACATCCATCCCAACTATGTCTAAACCAAGCCTATCACTCCCAAGAAAAATGATTGGTCTAAGGTATGCATTTTTCAAGTTTGATTTCTTTATGACTTGTTTTTGAACCTCAACTAATTCATCGAAGGAATAACTTACCTCTAAACCTAAAATTTTAACTGACTCAAGAAGCCTATTAGTGTGATCTTGCAGTCTAAATATATTTACCTCACCTTCATCAGAGCAGTAACACCTTACCCCCTCAAAAGCACCTAAACCATAGTGAAGTGTATGCGTTAAAGCACTTATATTTGATTGTTCTTTCTTGATATACTCTCCATCAAGCCAATATGTATTCGACATAGGGGTTAGTATAATTAATTGAGAATTTAATTAAAACAAATGATTAATGAAAATATTTTTCGTGCTTACGATATAAGAGGTAAAGCAGATGAAGATTTAAATGATGACATCATTAGAAAAATTGGAATTGTGCTTAGTGAGAAAATTCTTAAAACTGGTCAAAATAAAGTATACCTAGGAACTGATTGTAGATTGTCTGCAAATAGAATAAAAAAATCACTTATCTCTGGCCTTTGTTCAAACGATTTGGAGGTTCTTGACCTTGGCATGGTACCCACACCTTTAGTTTATTTTGCAACAAAAATTGGAAAAACCAATTGCGGAATAATGATAACTGGTAGCCACAATCCCAAAGAAGACAATGGTTTAAAAATGGTAATTAATGATGGGGCGGTTTCTGGTTTTGAAATTAAAAACGATGTAATTAATTTAAAAAATAAAACGACAAATATAGTTAATATTTCAGATGCAAGAGATTTAATTGAACAATATGAAAATGAAATTTTTTCTAATTGTAAATTACCGAAAAAAATTAAAGTTGTTTTGGATTCTGGTAATGGAGCTGCTGGACCATATGCAAAAAAAATATTTGAAAAAATTGGTGCTGAAGTTATTTCATTGAATGCTGAACCAAATGGAAATTTTCCAAATCATCACCCCGACCCAAGCAAAGAAAAGAATTTAAAAGATTTAATTGAGTCTGTCTCAGTAAATCAAGCTGATTTAGGTTTCGCATTTGATGGTGATGGAGATAGAGTCGGCATGGTGGATAACAACTCAAATATAGTTTCTCCTGATCACATAATTATGCTCTTATCCGAATATTTTTTGCAAAAAAAGAAGGGTTCGGTGATCTATGATGTTAAATGCTCAAATAAGGTATCAAAAATAATCAAAGACAATGGAGGTGATCCCGTAATTGAAAAGACTGGCCACTTCAACATAAAAAACAAAATTAGAGAGACAAATGCGATTTTAGGTGCAGAAATGTCTGGCCATATTTTCATAAATTATGATTGGTATGGTTTTGATGATGGTATTTATTCTGCCGTTATTATTACAAAAATAATTTCTGAACTAGAAATTGATTTATCAACAAAAATTTTAGATTTTCCGAAAGTTTTTTCTACTCCAGAATTAACCTTAGATGTAGAAGATTCTCAGAAATTTGAAATGGTTGATAAATTTAAAAATGAAGTAGACTTTTCAGGATATGAGATTCTAGATATTGATGGTGTTAGATTTTCTAATTCCAAAGCATGGGGTCTACTTAGAGCATCAAATACTTCACCAAAACTTGTCATGAGATTTGAGGGTGATACAGATCAAGAATTAATAAAAATAACCTCTTTTTTTAAAGATAACTTTAAAAAAATATATCCAAATTTAAATTTTGAAGATCATAACTAATTTAGAATATCTTCAAGATCATCATCTAAAAAATATTCAAAAATAGCGTTATCAAAGGTACTTGTAACTTTTCCTGTGTTCTTGTCAATTCTTACAAGGGTAATATCTTCTGGAATTACAAAAGTTGTTTCATCTAATAAATCAATTGAATTGTTCATAAAATCCAACCAAATAGGCAAAGCATTTGAACTTCCAAACTGATCGTCTCCTAGAGTACTTCCATCATCTTTACCAACCCAAGAAGAGGCTATGATATTTTCAGCATAGCCAACAAACCAAGTGTCTCTTGCATTGTTCGTTGTACCTGTTTTGCCTCCAGCATTTTGAATGACAAGATTAAGATTCCTAAATTTAAGAAACCTATCTAACCCCTCTTTTAAAATTTCTCTGGTGATAAATGCTATTTCCTCACCTAATCTTTCCTTATTTCCTTTCAAGGTATTCTGAAAATATACTTCACCCTTACTATTAGTAATTTTTTCAATCATGAAAAAATCAACTGTTGCACCGCTATTTGGGAATATTGAAAAGGTCTGTGCCAATTCATAAGGTGAAATTAATCCATTTCCTAATGCCCCCGATAGATCTTTAATGTCCATTGAACTACTAAAGCCATATTTATCAAAACAGTTGTTTATTTGTTCAAATCCAAGCATATCGGTCAGTTTTATAGATACAGAATTTAGAGATTCAATTAAAGATTCTCTTAGTCTTACTGGCCCATGAAAATTACCAGAATTATTCTTTGGTCTCCAATAGTCCTCTAATAATTCATCTTTAACAATAATTGGTCCATCTACTACAACTGTTGCTGGCCTTAAGCCATTTTCAAATGCACAAGAATAGATGAATGGCTTGATTGTTGAACCGGGCATTAGTTTAGCTGTTACCCTATCAAACTTTGAATCTTTAAAATTATTACCTCCAACATAGGCCTTTATTTCTCCAGATATATAATCCATAGCGATAAAGGCTGCCTCTGCAGAGGTTCCATTTTCATTTAAGTTATTTTCTTTAGCATTTTGTTGATATTTAAAAAGATTTGCGTTTACTGAATTTAGTGCATTTATCTGCATCTTTGAATCCAAAGTTGTGTATACATTTAAACCTAATTTAAATGCATCATTTCCATAAATTTCTAAAACTTTTTTTCTAATACTTTCAGAAAAATGGGGGGCTTCTAGCTCTAAAATGGGTGGATAAGTTTTTGAGTCTACATTTTCTAAAATTGATTGTTGATATTGATTTGAAGATATAAGGTCCTCTTCAAACATTCTTTTTAAAATTAAATTTCTTCTCTTCTTTGTCTTTGCCGAATCCTTTTTGGGATTGATAGCCGATGGTCTCTGTAAAATTGCAGCAAGAGTGGCTGAATCAGCTACAGATATTTCATCAAAATTTTTACCAAAATAATAATCATAAGCTGCCTTAAACCCATAATTTCTATTTCCTAAAAATGTCTTGTTGAAGTAAAGCTGAAGAATTTCTTCCTTGGACATAAATTCTTCTAATCTCCACGCTAAATAAATTTCTTTTAATTTTCTTTCATAAGTTCTATCTGTAGACAGCATATAACTCCTCACTACTTGCATTGATATGGTGCCTCCACCTCCAGATGGTGAACCTGTTAATTCTCCTAGTAGAGCCCTTACTAAGCTTGAAATTTTTACACCTGAATGATTGAAATAATCTTTATCCTCTGCAGCTAATACAGCATTCTTAAGATTTTCTGGAATTTGTTCAAAACTTATTAATTCTCTTCTTTCAATGCCAAAATATCCAATTAACTTACCGTCTTTAGAGTAAATTCTAATGGGTTTTTGAAGTTCACTTTCGGAAACTAAATCTAGGCTTGATGTGTTTTTATCTACATATAAAAAAATACAACCAGCAAACACAAGTATTATCTGAAAAAATAAAGCTAATGATTTTATGACTGTAAGCATTTATATATTATTATTCACATTCACAAAATAATGTAAAAATGAGAATTTTTTTAGTAGGCATGATGGGATCTGGTAAAAGTACAGTTGGTAAAAAACTAGCTGATAGTCTTTTAGTTGATTTTTACGATTTAGATAAAATTATTGAATCTAAATTAAAGAAAAATATTAAAGATATTTTCAAAGATGATGGTGAAAGCTTTTTTAGAGATATTGAAAATAAATGTTTAATTGATTTCCAAAATAAAACAAAATTTGTTCTATCCACAGGAGGTGGCATCGTTACTAATGAAGACTCTAGAAGTTTCTTATCTAAAGAAAGCACTTATTTTCTAGATGGTAGCGAAGAAATTCTCTATGAGCGAGCTTCAAGAAGAAGAGAGTTTCGCCCATTAATGAAAGATATGGATATCAAAGGGTTTAGTCAATTACTCAAAAAAAGAAGGCAATATTATATTGAGTCATCTATTGCTACTATTGATATTGATAAAAAAAATATTGATGAAGTTATAGACTGGATAAAAAATAATGAAAAAAATCATTTTTAATAATCAAGAACAAGTAGTAGAAATTCTTTATCAAAGAAAAATTTCTAAAATCTCAGGGAATTTTCCTAAGAATGGAAAAATGTTTTTTGTATGTGATGAAAGAGTTTTGGAAAAAAATCCACAAATAAATAAATTGTTAAACGAAAATGTTTATCTTGTGAAAAATCCTGAAAAAGAAAAAGATTTACAGTCTGCTTTTAAAATCCTTAAATTCCTGAAAGAAAGTGGGTGTACCAGAAATGACAATCTTATTGCAATAGGTGGAGGAGCTACGACAGATTTAGGAGGATTTGCCTCATCAGTATATATGAGAGGAATAAATTTAATAATAATTCCAACATCGCTACTTGGACAGGTAGATGCTTCGGTAGGAGGGAAAACAGGAGTAAATTTTGAAAGTTATAAAAATTTGGTTGGCTCTTTTTTTAACCCCAAAAAAATTATTATCTGCACAAATTTTTTAGAATCATTAGACGAGCAAGAGTATCTCAATGGACTTGCAGAGATAATAAAACACGCGATTATAACTTCAGATAACGATGTCGATACTTTATTAAAAAATATTGAAAAAATTACTAACCGTGATAATGATTTTCTAGAAGAGCAAACAAGAAGATCAATAGAAATAAAAACAAAAATTGTTACAGAAGACTTTCTGGAAGCTGAGCAAAGAAAATTCTTAAATTTCGGACATACATTTGCCCATGGAATCGAATCTATAAACCAAAATAATCCAATATTTCATGGTCATGCAGTAATGATTGGAATGAAAATGGCTTTAGAATTTTC
>CABZLG010000016.1 GCA_902526535.1 uncultured SAR86 cluster bacterium | reverse complement strand
TACAGAGTAATAGTTGGTCCATTCGAAAATAGATCAGAAATGAATAACGCTAGGGAGGATTTTCGGAGATTAAATATGGATTCTAGAGCAATTAAAAATTGTAAGAAAATACCAGATGTCTCTGATTAACTACCACAAAATTAAAAAAGAAATTACTAATCAACAAAAGCTTATTGCTGTCTCAAAAGGTCAAGATATTTCAAAAATAAAGATGTTATATGACCAGGGACATCGAGACTTTGGAGAAAATTATTTGCAAGAATTGATTAAAAAAAGCGAAGTATTACCTGCAGATATTCATTGGCATTTTTTAGGCAAAATTCAAACAAATAAAATCAAAAATATAATCCAGTTTTCTAGCTTGATACATTCAGTATCGCGAAAAAAGGTTTATCAAAAAATTTTAAATACTCATGTAAAAAAACAATGTAATTTTCTTCTTCAATTAAAACTTGGAAATGAAGATTCTAAAGATGGATTGTCTACAGAAGAGCTTTTGAAAATTGTTGAAGATCACGATCATGAATCATTATTTTGCATAAGGGGGATCATGGGAATTGCAGAAAATAATATTTCTGAAAAAGAAAAAAATAATCAATTTCAAATATGCAAAGAATTATTTTTACAATTAAAAGAAAATTATAAAAACATTGATACACTTTCTTTAGGAATGTCTAGTGACTATTCATTAGCTATATCCTGTGGTTCAACAATGGTAAGGATCGGAACAAAGATTTTTGGAGAAAGGAAATAATGTTAACTCAGTTTTTAAATATTTTTATATATTTAATCTTAATTCTATTTCTTTCTGAATTAGCAAGAGCCGATAGTTACAACAAGATCTCTAGGATAATTAAGATTTTGCTTTATCCTTTTCTACTTGTTTTTAATATACATTACAAAAAAATAAATATAGGTCTACTTATTCTTGCTTCACTTCTAGC
Source organism: uncultured SAR86 cluster bacterium (assembly GCA_902526535.1). Classification (GTDB taxonomy): domain Bacteria; phylum Pseudomonadota; class Gammaproteobacteria; order Magnimaribacterales; family TMED112; genus TMED112. The sequence continues at coordinate 14,051 of CABZLG010000016.1, read as the reverse complement.
ATTTATCTTCTACTTTGTTTCCTTTCCCAGTATTGGTTTTGCGGCTCAAGCAAACTTAGCAATTTTTAAAGTATCCATGGCGCTTTTAGGAATTCTTAAATTTGTAATTATTGCAGGAGTAATAATTAGTTGGATATATGCTTTTGGCCTTAACTTTAGCAATTCTTTTACTTCTCTTGTTCAGCAGTTGTATGAAGTTACGGTTTCTGTATTTAGAAATATTATTCCTCCAGCAGGAGGTTTTGATCTAAGTCCACTAATTGCTTTTTTTGCATTTCAGTTAGCAGAGAGGCTGCTTTCTATTCTTTTATTTGAAATACTTCCGAACTTAGCTTGATTTTTCCAAAACGAATTCTTTAATCTTATTTTCTTTTATTAAAGCTTTTTTATAAAAGCTTGATTCGGTAAAAGTCACAGGAAATAACTTTATACTTAGTGAGAGTTTATTTTGTAATTTAATTTCCTCTTTTAAATGGTCCTGATAGTTTTGTGAATCTGTTATTATTTGTATAAGTCCATTATTAGATAATTTATTCGATAAGTAGATTAAAAATTCTTTTGTAACTAACCTTCTCTTCATATGCTTTTTTTTGGGCCATGGGTCTGGAAAATGAATGCGAATGAAATCAAAACTAAATTTTACTTTTTCCAAAAGATCTCTTACGTCTCCGTTAAATAGGATCATATTTTCAATATTATTTTTCTCGAAAAATTCTACAGCTCTTGAAAAACCTTTTTTATATGGTTCAGCTCCAAAAAAAAAGAAGTCATCATTTTCAAGAACATCCTTGCAAAAGGATTCACTATCTCCAAAACCGACATCAAGAACTTTTTGTTTACAAGTTATTAATTTTTTCTCGGAAAAAATACATTTTGATTTTTTATATAAATAAAATTTATTTGTTTCAGATAGTCTTCCTGACCTCGAACTAAAAGTTTTAATCATTTTAGAAACTTTGTTGGAGAACTTGCAATAGATTTGTTTGATCTAGACATTCTTCCTGCTAAAAAACTTTTTCTTCCTGATTTCACACCATTTTTAAAGGCTGATGCCATAAGAATAGGTTCATTAGCATATGCAATTGCACTATTAACTAAGACTGCATCATATCCTAGTTCCATAATTCTTGAAGCCTCTGATGGAACTCCTATACCTGCATCAACGATCAAAATTTGGCCAATTTTTTTTCTTAATAAAATTAAATCATTTAGATCATCAAACCCTCTTCCTGAACCAATTGATGATCCAAGTGGCATAATTGCAACACAGCCTAAATCTTCAAGCTTTAAACAATTATTGAGATCTCTATCACAATAGACATATACCTCAAAATTATTCTTTATCATCATTTCTGCAGCTTTTATGGTTTCTGGCATATTCGGATCTAAATTTTCAGAAGAGGATATTATTTCCAACTTTATTAAATCTGTTTTAAATAATTCTCTTGATAATTGTGCAGATCTGAGAGCCTCTTTAGCATCAAGAGTACCTGCAGTATTTGGAAGAAGTTTCTTGCCCCCAATAATCTCTAGAATATTACTTCTATCATCTTGTTGGGAAAAACGCTTGATAGCTAAAGTGACTAACTCAGCACCAGATGAACTAATTGCTTTTGAGGCAATATCTTCAGAGGGGTATTTTCCTGTTCCAACTATTAATCTTGATGAATAAACTTGTGAGCCAATTTTTAAGCTATCCACCGCCAACTGCTGAGATGATTTCGATTTTGTCATTTTCTTGAATACTATAATCAGAAAATTTTGCACTAGGAACTATTTCTCCATTTATTTCAACTGCAAAAGGCCTGTCTTTTGGGGCGAAAGTGTTTAATATTTTTTCTAGACTTCCAGATTCTATTTGTTCAATTGTTCCGTTTAGAAGGATTTTGATTTTAGACATTCACTAAAGCTGTTTTGAGTTTTTTAAACGCAGTAGCTTCGATTTGTCTAATTCTTTCAGCGGAAACAGAATATTTATTTGCTAATTCATTTAGGGTAATTTTATTGTCGTCAAGCCATCTAGCTCGAATAATATCTTGTGATCGTTTATCTAGTGCTGAAATATTTTTAAGTAAAGCTGTATGATTTACTTCTTCATAATTTTTTTGTTCTGTTATATCTTCTGGATTAAAAGTATTATCTTCAAGATATTGGCTCGGTGAAAATGCTTTTTCACTATCCTCTTCGTCAGTAGGTACATCGAAAGGAGAGTCAGCTGAATTCAATCTATTTTCCATATGCATCACTTCTTTAACCGAAACATCCAATTCTTTCGCGATCCTTTTAGCCTCTTCGTCTGTAAGCCATCCAAGGTTTTTTTTCTTACTTCTGAGATTAAAGAAGAGTTTCCTTTGTGCTTTTGTAGTTGCAATTTTAACTATTCTCCAATTTTTTAGAATAAATTCATGAATTTCAGCTTTTATCCAGTGGACTCCGAAAGAAACAAGTCTAACACCCTTATTTGGATCAAATTTTGTAACAGCTTTTAATAAACCAACATTTCCTTCTTGAATAATATCTGCTATTGGGAGTCCATAGCCTGCATAACTTTTTGCAATGTGTACAACAAACCTTAGATGTGCAATTACAAGCTTGTGGGCTAGTTTAACATCTTCAGTTTCGAAGAATTCAGTAGTTAGCTCTAACTCTTCCTCCCTAGTTAGAACTGGAATTTGATAAACTTGACTCAGATATTTATCAATATCTGAACCAGGATTTGATAGTGCTAATGCGTAACTCATAACAAATTTCTATAATATATTATAAACCCTGCTTATCTTTTTACAACAGGACGGACATATTAGCATTTAAATTTGGAATAAATCAAGAAATATTAAGCACTTGTAAATTAATTAATTTAGAATATTTTGCAGATATGAATAAAGAGAAAAAATTAAAAAAACTTAAAGCTGGTCTGTTGTTGCTAAGCAGAGACAGAGAAGTTGTTTATTCTTTTCATGAAACTTTCGATTTAGTTGATGAACTAATTGAAATCGTCGATGAATTATTAGAAAAAAATTAGGTATTTTTCTAGCTTTTTAAAAAGTAGAAAGTATTTCCTTCGAAGTTTCTCAGCTTAAAGCCCAATCCTTCAAATTTTTTAATGTCTTCGAGATCATCAATTCTGTTTTGTATTAGAAATCTGGCCATTTCGCCTCGTGCTCTTTTCGCTATAACTCCTATAACTCTCTCTTTTCCTTCAGACACACTTAAAAATTTAAACTCAATAACTTTTTCTATATCTAAATATTTTTTAACTACTGAAAAATATTCTTCAGATGCAAGATTAAAAATTTTTTCACCTGCAAAGTCAGAATTAATTGTATTTGCTATTTTATCTCCCCAAAATTCATATAGGTTGTCTGCAGAATCCACCGAAAAATTTGTTCCCATTTCAAGTCTGTAAGCATTTATTTCGTCAGACGGTCTTAAAACTCCATATATACCTGATAAAATTCTTAGTTTTTCATTCATATAATCCAAATCTTCTTGACTCATTCTTTTTGCATCAAGGTTTTTGAATACATCTCCTTCAAACAGAAAAATTGCTCTTTTTTCTTTTTGATGTGGTTTGTTCCAATTTTTATATCTGTCTACATTTATCTTTGCTATATCATCGCTTACCTTCATTAATGATTTAAGGCCCAATACATCTAGTTTTGATAGCTCTGAAGCAATTAAATCTGCTTCTTTAGAAAATAATGGTTTTGTTGAATTTAGACTTGAATCAAATAATTCTGTTTGTAATCTTTTTGCTGGTGAAATTAAAATCATGCTAAACCTACGTTATTTAATTCTAAAGCTCTTTCTGCCCTGTAGCTTGATCTAACAAAAGGTCCAGATACAACTTCTCTAAATCCATATTCTAAACCTTCTTTTCTATATTTCTCAAACTCATCTGGAGTAACCCATCTATCAATTGGCAAATGATTTAAGGTTGGTCTTAGATATTGTCCTAAGGTAACAATATCTACTTCATGCAACCTTAAGTCTTCAAAGGTTGTATTAATTTCTTCATCTGTTTCTCCCATTCCTAAAATAACGCTAGATTTTGTAATAATATTTGGGTTAAGTTCTTTTGCCTTTTTTAAGACTGTTAAAGTCTTTTGATAGCCTGCTCTAGGATCGCGTATAGGATGTGTAAGTCTCTTTACAGTCTCCAGGTTTTGTGCAAATACTGTAATGGGTGATTCCACAACTGTTTTTATTGACTCAAAAGAACCGTTAAAGTCTGAAGTTAATACTTCTACAGCTATTGTTGAATCTTTCTTTTTAATTTCTTCCACCGTTTTTGCAAAATGCTCTGCTCCGCCATCAACTAAGTCATCACGATTTACACAGGTCAAAACTATATATTTTAAACCCATCTTAAAAACGGTATCTGCAATATTCTTAGGCTCATCTTCATCTAACCATCCTTTTGGATTTCCAGTATTGACTGAACAAAATTGACAGGCTCTTGTGCAAGTATCTCCCATTAACATAAATGTTGCGGTACCCCTTGACCAACATTCAGATAAATTTGGACATTTTGCTTCCTCGCATACAGTGCTGAGTTTTAAATCGGCAACAGTGTTTTTAATTTCTGAAAAATTTTTATTTACTTGGTGAGCAGTCATTCTTATCCATTTGGGCTTATTTTCTCTTTCTATCAAAGAATAATTGTTCCCCTTCATTCCATCTTTAATAGATGAAACCCCGGCATGATTCACGATTTTGACTGTAGGTATAATTTCTTTCATTTAACTAATCAATTACTTTTTTAAATCCTTGTAGTAACTTTATTAATAAATCTTGTTTATCTATATCTATATAGTCTATTAAATTACAAGCCTCAACATCTAGACCACAAGGGTTAATTGAGTTAAAAGTTTTCAAATCTGTTTCAAAATTTATACTCAAACCATGATATGAAACATGGTTCTTTATTCTCATACCAATAGAAGCAACCTTTTTATTATTAATGTATATTCCAGGATCCTCAAGATTGATTTGATGTTCAAGGCCAAATGCCCAAAGTGTATCTGATGTTGAATTAAGTATTGTGCTTGTAAGACTTGTAGGTTTAAAGGAGACTTCTTTCAAATTTAAAATAAAGTAAATAACAATTTGGCCAGGAGCATGAAAAGTGATTTTTCCACCTCTATCAGTTTTAATGACCGGAGGATTTTTTGATAGATCTTCTTTTATTTTTTTTTCACTTATCCCAACTGTAAAAACTGGTGGATGTTCAACCACCCAAATATGATGAACTTTTGGAAAAGATTTAACGAGAGCAATCATTTCATCTCTGCATTCTTGGTAATTAATCAATCCTTTATGTTCGATAATCAATTTGTTTTCTCCAGGTTTGCATATCCTAAAACCAACCACTTTGTTCCAAAATCAGCAAAATTTACTTGTACTTTTGAAAGTTCTCCCTCTCCCTCAATGCTGAGTACTGTTCCCAGGCCAAATTTCTCATGAACAACTGAATCTCCTAAAGAAAACTCATGGGAGCTCTTATCACCTGAACCAAAGCTATTTGATGTGCCGTAATAACTTGTTTTGTAAGACTGTCTTGGACGAACAAAATCTGTATGCTCATCAGGAATTTCTTTAATAAACCTAGAGGGTGGATTGTATGAATCATTCCCATACATTCTTCTGTATTCTGCATAGCTTAAATACAATTTCTGCCTAGCTCTTGTAATTCCCACGTAGCATAAACGACGTTCTTCCTCCAGTTCATTTATATTTTCAACAGATCGGGAATGAGGAAATAAATTTTCCTCCATTCCAACTAAGAAAACATGTTTAAATTCCAAGCCTTTTGCAGAGTGGATAGTCATCAGCTGGACAGCATCATCGTATTTATCGGCCTGAGTCTCCCCCATGTCTAAAGAAACTGAAGAGAGAAAAGCTGCAAGCATTGAGTCATAGTCTGATAAATCTTCATTCTTATTTAAAATTTCAAAAGATTTTACAGCTGTTATTAATTCGTTAATATTTTCAACACGAATTTTCCCTTTTTCACCAGACTCTTTCATATGATGGTCGATTAAGCCACTATGGTTAATAACAAATTCAACTAGCTCTGATGCAGAAATTTCTTGTATTTTTTCATTATATATTTCAAATTGTGAAGTAAAGTTTTTTATTGAATTTTGTGCTTTACCTTTTATCTTATCCTCGTTTGCCATCTGCTCTGATGAGGCAAATAAAGATAGATTATTCTCATTGCTGTAGCTTCTAATATTGTCTAAAGTTTTTTCTCCCACACCTCTGGATGGAACTCCGATAGCTCTTTCAAAAGAAGTATTATCATTTTTATTTACAATTAATCTCAGATAGCTTATGACATTCTTAATCTCAAGTCTTTCATAAAATCTTACTCCTCCATAAATTACATATGGAATATTATTTCTTAAAAGATACTCCTCGATTACCCTTGATTGCGCATTAGATCTATATAAAACTGCAACTTCTTTGTAATTATCGTTGTTATCAATAATTCTATTTACTGATTCAGAAACATAGCTAGCCTCTTCCTGCTCGCTGTAAGCTTCAAAAATATCGATTTTATCTCCTTCGCCTAAAGCAGTCCAAAGCTTCTTTCCAAGTCTGTTTGTATTTTTATCTATTACTGCATTTGCAGCATCTAATATATTTGATGTTGACCTATAATTCTGTTCAAGTCTTGTTACCTCTGTTCCTTTATCTTTTGCAAAATGATTAATATTTTCAATTTTAGCTCCTCGCCATCCATATATTGATTGGTCATCATCTCCAACCGTAGTAACAAAAGTTTTTTCATCTAAGAGATTCCGCATCCATTTATATTGAAGAGTATTTGTGTCTTGAAACTCATCTACTAAGACACATCTAAATTTTTTCTGATATAGAGTGCGAATTTCGATGTTATCTCTTATTAGTTCGTAAGATCTCAGTATAAGTTCATTGAAATCAACTAGATTTTCTTGTTCAAGATATCCTTCATAAGCAATATAAATCTTCTTGAGAACTTCTATATTAAAGTCTCCTTTATCATCAATATCTTTTGGTCGGAAAGCATCATCTTTCCATGTATTTATTTGCCATCGAACTTTCTCAGGAACCCATTGATCATTGTCTAGCTCAAGAATCTTTAAGATCCTTTTAATGACCCTCAACTGATCATCGCTGTCAAGAATAGCGAAATCTCTGTCAAGATTTGCATCAGAATAATGTCTTCTGAGCAACCTATTTGAAATGGAATGAAATGTTCCACACCACATTTCAGGAATTGGCTGCTCAAGTATCTCTTCTATTCTTCCTTTCATTTCACTAGCAGCTTTATTAGTGAAAGTTACAGCAAGGATGCTGTGTGTTGAAAAAGAAAGAGCCTTATTCAACCAAGCAATCCTATGAACTAAAACTTTTGTTTTGCCTGAGCCTGCACCTGCAAGTACAAGTAATTTTTTTGAATCGGAAGTGACAGCATCTCTTTGTGCTTCATTGAGTCCATCTAAAATGAATGAAACATCCATTTAATTTAGACGAATTTATTCTCTCTGAACCAAAGATTAAATGCATACTTTTCACCCTTAGTTACAGGTCTACCAGCATGCAATGAGTCTGGGTGTACTTTTGTTGTTCCAGAAAGTACGTTTTTCCAAACGAGTAAAGAGCCTTTTTTTGGAGCCACAGATATATTTAAATCAGGAAACTCAGTTGAACCTCCCTCTTCAACATCATTTAGATAGCCCAAGGCAGTATAAATTCTTTGGCCTCCTCTTTTAAGATGTTTTTTTCCTTCATCTGTATCTGCATTAAAAGCATCATGATGATCGTTATATTCTGTACCGCCTGTATAATAGACCACTTGGAATGATTCAGCATTTCTAAGAGGGAAACCAACTAAATCTGCTATTCTTTTTCCTAAGTCTGTAGTTATATTTGAGTGGCTGTGTGCTATCCAACAATTACTACCCGTTCTATTCAAATGAAATATTCCATCCTTTCCACCAATAGTTTTTGCCCTTTCTAAATTGCCGTCTGATACATTTCTGATATGTTCACATTCCTCATCTGAAATAAAGTTTTCAATAACATATACCAAAGGATCTTCGTTATAAATTATTTTTTCACCCTCAGACCGCATAGGTTTTTTTGGCGCGAATTTTTTTGGCGTTTGAATTATGGGTTTTTCTTTATTTTCTTGAGGTTTTGCAAGACCAGAATTTACGCCAATTATATACAAGGCTCGCATTGATAAGCCAAGCCCAAGTAGAGCAAACAAAAGTGCCAGTATTGATAATACAAATGCTGCTACGTCCATAAAATTATTATACTTTAAAGATAGTGTTCAATAGAATAAAGCTTAACTAAATTAATACTTTCTTACTTTTTCAGTGAGTTCTTTATTTGCAGAATCAAATTCTTGTTTCATTTGAACCACTAATTCATCAACTGTTGGTGAGTTTTTAATTGAACTTATTCCCTGGCCAGCTCCATAAATATCTTTCCAAACTTTAGCAGTAGCATTTCCACCAGAGTTAAAATTCATTTTTGTTTTATCTGCTTCAGGCAAACTTTCAGGATCCATTCCAGCTCTACTAATTGAAGGTCCTAAGTAGTTGCCTTTAACACCACTAAAATAATTTGTATAAACGATATCTTTTGCAGCAGACTCAATAAGCATTTTCTTATAATCATCATCAGCTTCAGATTCTTTGGTAGCAATAAATCTTGTACCTATATAGGCTAAATCTGCTCCCATAGCTAGGGTGCTCGATATCGAGAATCCGTCGGAAATTGAGCCCGAAAGTAGTATGGTACCATCGTACCACTCTCTAGTTTCTCTAAGTAAAGCAAAAGGTGATAAATTTCCAGCATGTCCTCCAGCTCCTGCACAAACTAAGATAAGTCCATCCACCTCTTGCTCAACAGCTTTTTGCGCATGTCTTGTGCTAATAACATCATGAAATACTAAGCCCCCATAAGAATGTATCGCTTTAACTAAATCTTCTGGTGGTCTAAGAGAAGTAATGATTATTGGTGCCTCATGTTTGACACATGTCTCTACATCTTTAAAGAGTCTATCGTTTGATAAGTGGCAAATTTGGTTTACGGCAAAAGGTGCAACTTTTTTATCAGGATTGTCTTGTTTAAATTGTCCAAGCTCTTCTTTAATTTGTTTAATCCAATCGCTGAGAAGTTCTTGAGGTCTGGCATTTAAAGCAGGAAAAGAACCTACCACTCCAGCCTTGCATTGGGCAATTACTAAATCTGGTCTGGAAATGATAAATAATGGAGCTCCAACTACAGGAATGGATAAATTATCTTCTAAAATTTTTGGTAACATTTAATTTTGTTTGCTATTTAAATGGTCTGTGAGCCAACTTAATGACCAATTATGGCCTAACCTATTGCCATTATATTCCTCTGGTAATCTTTTGGCTACAACTCCCTTAATTTCAAGTAATTGGGGATCTGATTTTAGATTTCTAAATTCACCATCAAGTTCTTTAATAGTCATCCAATTAAAACCCACATTATTATCGTTGATTTTTATTGGTGGAGTGTAACCACAAAAAGTTCTGATTAAAAAATTACCTTTTAGAGGTGCTGCCACAAAATGTCCTTCAACTTCAGTATCAAATTCATTTGTTAAAATATTAGAAACAACTAGCCCACCATAACTGTGTCCTATAAGTACTATTTTTTTGTATTTTTCTTTTAGTCGACTAATTTCTAATGAGATCTGTCTTGTTGCATCATTAGGACATCCAATGGTATTCCATCTGTAAAAAGATAATCTATTGTTTTTTTTATCTAAATTTATGAGTGGATAAACCCACTCATAGCCTTCAGTACCTCTTCCATGAATTGCAATTAATAAGGTATTTTGGAAATCCCTCTCTTTTTCAAGGAAGTGTAATCCATTTTTTAATTTGGTGAGAATTTTACCGGTAATAAAAGCTCCATCTTTTTCAAAAGATGTTCTAAGGTCATCAATGTCAAAAGCAAATAGGTTTAGAGAAAATGAAAATAAATAAATTAAACGCATAAAACTACTTAAACTTTTTAACCAAATAAAAACCAAGCCATGTGCTTAAAATAGTTTTTAACGTAAGCATTATTAATGCAGGAAACTGCCACCAGAAATCAAGATATGCATTCCAAAACCAAGAATAAATCCAGTCGTGAAAAAACTCTAAGTTCTGTTTCAAAAAAACCTTAGAACTTAAATCTATAAAACCATATGGAGTTTGAAATATATATAGCAAAACCCATCCAAGTAAAAACAACTGAATGGGGGTTGTATAAATACAGAAATACCCAAAACCAAGACCTAAACTTTTCATGTTATAAATTATAGTTTTTTTTCAGTTCTGAAGAAAAAGAAAAAAGATAAAGTTGCTAGTGAGCTTAAAATGTGCCACATACCATGTGGTTGAATAATGCTATCAGGATTGCAAAGTGGCATACTTGGATAGCCTTGCAGCCAAATAACAAATGCTGACATATAGAACCCAACACCTAAGAAAAACCACGGGTTATATTTCTTTTTTATCTTTGGTTTTTTATTCATAAGAATGCCTGGAAGCCAAAAAAATGGCACCCACCAATATAAAGAAGGGTTCTGTATTATCTCATTAGGAAATATGCCAAATGCTGACATCACTGCAATTGCTATAAAGCCAGATAAAACTCTTAATGTGTTAGACCAGAAATTAAGCAGGACTTCTGTAATTATCCACCAACCAATTGACAGTGACCAAAGATTAAAATTAATTCCTAAGTCATATCCAAAAAACCAGCTCAACATTGAATGTACAAAAATTATTGATAAGTAGGTTTTGGCAAATGACTGATCTGACCAGCCTTGGCTTCCGAATAAATTTATTAACCAGGGTATAGAAATATATAGAATCATACTCAACCAGTCTGCCCATTGACCCCATTCGGTATGTGTTCCGTGCATTAAAAGCGAGCCTGGGCCAAGAAATACAGCAGTAGCAGCATACAATATTGCGACAGGTGTTGGTCCTACAAATCTGCTTTCTTGATTTTTAGGCTCATGAGCAATAATCCAAAACATTATTAAACCGGTTGTTATAAATCCTAAATTACTTAGAGCATTAAATGGCTCCCTAAAAAAACCACCGCTTATTCTTTCACACCATCTTGATACCTCTCCTATGGCATATCCTTTCTCAACAGATAAAAATGAAGTTGTACTAGCTAAAACAAAGTAGAGTACAAAAAAAGCAATTACTGTTACTAAAGGGAGCAAGAAAACTCTGTTCATTAAAAACCCGTTTCTTCTTTAGCTGTTTCTATATTAATTGTGTCTCCGAAAGAGGAAATTCTTAAGAGTATTGGATTACAACATACTTGGCAGTCTTCAACATATTCTTGATTGGGCTCTGATAAATCTATCTCAAAATATATATTTTCCCAACAATAAGGACACTGAGCTAACTTTTCTTCAAGCATCTATAAATACTTCTCAAAAAACATTAATGTGACTTGTTGAGATACATTGCTGTTTTCTTTTTTCCTGAAACCATGCCCCTCATTTAAGGCATTCATATACCAAACTGTTTTGCCCTCTTTTCTTAAAGCCTCAACAACTTGTTCAGATTCTGTTACAGGAACTCTGGGATCGTTTTCGCCTTGAACAACTAACATTGGAATATCAATTTCAGCTACATTGTTATTTGGACTTATTTTTTCAAGGAATGCTCTCATTTCTGGATCTCTTTCATCGCCATACTCAACTCTTCTTAAGTCCCTTCTGTAGTCTTCAGTATTTTTTAAGAAAGTAACAAAATTAGAAATACCTACTCTATCAACTGCTCCAACAAGTTGATCGCTAAAGTAAACGGCACTAGCAAGGACCATATATCCACCATAGGAGCCACCAATAACTGCCACTCTATCTGAATCTAAATCTGGCTGTGTTTTCACCCATTCTAGAAGAGCGCCAATATCTTTTACAGAGTCTTCTCTCTTAAAGCCGTTATCCATTTTTAAATAATCTTTTCCATAACCATTGCTTCCTCTTACATTAGGAGCTATGACAGCAGCACCTAATCTTTTCACCCATTGCTGAATTGAACTTGAAAATCTTGGCCTATACTGACTCTCAGGTCCGCCGTGAATTGTAATGATTACTGGAACTGGCTCTTTAATATCTTCAGGCTTATATATAAATGCAGGCACCTCTAAATCATCAAAAGATTTGAATGATATTAAATTTGGTAGAACAAATTCATCTATATTTAAGCCTCCTACTTCAGATTCTGTCCATTGAACGACATCTAAGTAATCCAAATTTCTTTTTCCTAAATTGACTATATGTGTTTCGGATGGGGATTTGGCGCTATTCAACGAAAGACCTAATTTTTTTCCATTATCACTGAACTTAATTCCGCCAATTAAGCCCTTACTCTTCATCTCTACTTTTTTAAATTTAAAGCTTCTTGCATCCATAAGGTAAAGAACACTAAAACCACCCTCGTTTGCAGTAAATGCTGCTCTTTTTCTATCTTTTGATATGGCAAAACCTTCAATATTCCATGGAATAGCTTCACTTATAATTTTAACTCTTCCGTTTGTGAGGCTTTTATACGCAAGTTGCCTAAACTGTCCAAATTGATCAGTTAGGAAAAAGAACCCTCTTCCTGAAACACCAAATGCAAGTGCCAAATTTGATGAGTCTTCCTTATTTGTGACAAGTTCGCTTTCACCAGTCTCAGTATCGACAATGAAAATTCTGGAAGAAGTAACAGAAATATAATTTTGCAATAAGATTTTTTTTGAATCTTTTGACCAATCTGCAGGAGTCCAACTTGTACCATCAGGTGAAGCAAAAACCATCTTGGCTTGTTCTGGATATTTATAGTCCATTACCCAAACATCGTTTGAGGCTCCATTTCTTCTTGTAGTTCCAAAAGCAATTTTTTTACCATCCCTGCTCCACAAGACAGAACCATTTCTAGACTCACCATCAGAAACTAATACCGTTCTCCCATTTTCGGGATTCATAACATATATTTGTGCATTTTCTGAACCGCCACTATCCATTGTGAAAGCAATTAGCCCTCCATTTGGTTGTACTGAAACGGAACCAATAGGTTCATCGAAAAAGGTGACTTGTTTTCTCATGCCCAGTGGTTTATTAACAGCGTGAAGCTGGCCCACATCACCAAATCTTGTTGATATGAAAACTCCTTCATTATCTGGTTTAAAGCCTCGAAAAGATGCTGATCTAATATTTTGATAGCCTTTCAATTCTTTCTTTATCTCTTCAGGAATATTTGGAACATCTTCTAAAATTAGATTTCCGTTATTAAGCGTTCTAGTTTCAACTTGTGTTTGAACAAATATAGACGCAAAAAACACAATTAAAATTATTTTTTTCATACTTACCTCTTTTTATATTAAAAATTAAGCAGTTTTTTTGAAGAATAAAACTATACCAGTAATAGCACTTAAAAGCGCTAGTACTGAAAAGATTTTGAGAAAAATATTTCCTATATTATCTCTGTCTTGCCAATCCATTATGTGAAAACCCCAAAGCAAATCCCAAATTCTCCACTGAGTTGACCTTACTGCGCTTATATCTCCAGAGTATGGATTTACATAAACATTTATTTCTTCATTTTTTTTGTTTGTTGATACAACACGATAGATAGGAAGATCTCTTCCTCTATACTCTGCTCTTTTCTTAGCCTCTGTTACTTCCTCTACTAATAAAGGTGATAAATTTGTTTTGGTCTTAACAACTTCAAGAGCATCTTCAAATGAAATTTTACCTATTAAGTTTCCATCAAAATCAAAATATTTCTTTCCTTGTGTGTCCCTTATAACAACAACTCTTTCATTAAGTCTGTTGGCAAAACTTAATGTGCTTATATCTTCAACTTCAAAATTTATTTTACTGAGATCGACTGAAAAGGATGTCTTCTCTCTATACTGTTCACCTCTAACATTCTCAATCTTGTTATAGGCAAAATAAATTCCTGAAGCAGTCCAAAGTAACAGTTGTAGAGAAATAAATAAACTTAAATATTTATGAA
>CABZLG010000015.1 GCA_902526535.1 uncultured SAR86 cluster bacterium | reverse complement strand
ATTAATTAATAAATAAAACTCCTCAAGAAATGGATTGGGGTCTAGATTATCAACCTCATCAAAATTCACTTTAAATACCGATTGATCATTCAACAACCATTCAAAATATTTATCTTCCCAAATCAAAGAAATTTTATTGTGATCAATTGGATTTGATAATTTTGTTAATTGATTTAAGAGAGTAGTTTTGGAAATCTGCCTGTGGTAGTCATGCCCATAATGTATTGTAGTAACAAGCTCATCTGATTTTTCGTTAATCGTTTCAACAATATCAATTTCACCACTTCTAGGCCAATTTCCATATACTGACTTTTCAGACATCATCCAAAGTGCTGGCCAGACACCTTTAATTTCTGGTACTGAAAAGCTTATATCAACTCTTCCGTATTTAAATTTCCTTTTATTCTGTGAATTTATTCTCGCACTTTCATACCCTGCTCCATCAGAACTAGAGTTATATGTGGGGATTATGAATAAACAGCCATCATTAAGGTAAATATTTTCAGTGCTATCTGTGTAACTTTGCAATTCATTATTACCCCAACCTGGTACTCCATAATTTTGTCCATCTCCATACATAAAATTCCAATTAGATTGATTCAAGCTAACATCATCAAAATTTTCTAACCAGATTAAAGAGTAATTTTCATATGAATGTGGTTGTTGTGATGGACAATAATCTATATTTTCAGCTACTGGAACGGGTTGAATTACCCCTGCAATAATTGAATTAGAAAAATCGCTATTACCTACATTACATCCGTATAAAAAAGTAACGATAAAAATTAATGAAATTTTATTATTAATATTCAAGATAAAGTGCTTTTTTACTGAGTTTTAATTAATTGTAAACAATTTGACATAAACATAATTTTAGTTATATTTATCATATTAATTCAAATCATATTGAGGGGATTATGAAATTTACAAAAAACCTACTTATTTTGCTTATGCTTCCAGCATTTGCTTTACCTGTTATAGCCCAAGATTCAGAAGATGAAGATGAGGGCCTTGAAATTGTCATTACTACAGCTCAAAAAATTGAGAAAGATGTCATGGATACTCCTGTTCCAGTTACAGTTTTTACTCAAGATAAACTCACTGAGTATGGAATAAATAATTATATTGACCTTTCTCAGATGGTTCCAATGTTAGAAATTACTGACTCAAGTAACCATGGTGCACCTGTGATCACTATGAGAGGAGTTAGATCAAACAATGTTACGGAACTTGGAGATCCTGCTGTAGGTGTGCACGTGGATGGTGTTTATGTATCAAGAATGCAAGGCGCTATGGCTCTACTTTTCGATCTTGAAAGAGCAGAAGTTTTAAGAGGACCACAAGGAACTCTATACGGAAGAAACTCAACTGTAGGCACATTTAATGTTGTAACAGCAAAACCAAACTTTGAGGTGCAGGGCGGGTCTGTGACAATTGATGCAGGGAGAATGGATGCTCAAGCTTTGAGACTTCATTACAACCTTCCAATTACAGATAATTTTGCAATAAGAGTTGCTTACATGGAAGAGAAAAAAGATTCATTCATCACGACTTATTTAGATGCTTCACAAATGGATCATAGGTTTATGAAATTTGCTGGAGTTGATTTAAGTGAGTTTAGTCAAATAGGAGGTGATTATAATAATAGAGTTATGTCTGATCACCACTGGTATAACGGATTTGACGGATGGCAACAAAGACCACTTTCAAAAGTTCAAATGGATCCAGCTGATTCATATAATAATGTAGATCAAAATGCATTTAGATTAAGTGCACTATACGACATGGGTGGAGACAGAAGTCTAAATGTACAGTTTGAGCAATTTGAAAACCAGAATGCTCACTGGACTGAAACACCTGCTTGCGAATTGATGAGAGGAAGACCAACAGTTGGTTATGAAACATGGAACTGGGGTGGCTTTGACATAACAAACTGTGATACAGGCTTCGGTGGAGGAAATTCATACACAGCATATGTAAATACTCCTGGGATGTTGGACGTTGTTCTTACATCAACAAGGGCTATCTACAAAGCACCGATTGGTGACTTTGATTTAGTTGCTAAATATGGTTACCAGCACTTAGAGGAAGAGGCTCACTTTGATACAGATATGGGTCATGGTAACTGGGATGGCAACTGGAATATTGATGACTTTGTTGCAAAGGCAAAAGTTTTTGATGTTGAATTAAGATCATCTAAAGATGAGAAGCTACAGTGGGTACTTGGCTACTTCATGAACCTAGAGAATAATAATATGGAAGCTCACTTTAACGGTCTTGAAGGCTCTGATGTATTTATACAGCCAGATAGACAACTCGACGCAACTGCAATGTATGGTCAAGCAACATATCAACTTGATGAAAGAATGTTTCTAACATTTGGTGCCAGATATTCAGAAGAAGAAAAAACTGATGTTGGCGGAAGAAACTTTAGATGTATGTTCTGGGCAAATGGTTGTGCTGCAGACCCTTATGGTGGTGCAAGAGCCAGAGATCCAAACTGGGTTCGACTTGGTTATACTCCGTGGAAAAATGGTGGTGAGTTCTTAGTTGAAGGAGTTAACTGTAGCGGTGGTTATGGTTGTCTTCAAGAAGTTTTAATTAATGATACATCAGCAACGTTTGATAATCTTGATTATAGAGTAGGACTTGATTTTGATTTAGATGATAATACCCTTCTCTACGCATATTATGCAACTGGTTTCAAATCTGGTTCGATCCAAGACGTGTACAGAAGAGGTGATAATACACTTCATCCGGATGGGTCAGGCTCATATGCTGACACTTCTTATGATAATGAGTACATAGACACATTTGAATTTGGTTTCAAAAGAAGGATTGGAAAAGATCTAAACCTATCTTTCAATGCCTATTTCTCGCAATATGATGGAAAACAAGAATCAGGTAACGTTCCTGTAGATGTTATTTCAGCAATGGGTGTAGATACTTCAATTGGTTCTCCTACGTTTGGACAAATGGTTCAACAAGACCAAGTAGTAACTAGATGGTCAAGCCAAAACTTTGGAGAACAAGAATTCTATGGTTCTGAGTTTGAGTTTAACTGGAATCCATATGAAGGTGGAAATATCAATGGTTACATCGCAACAATGAATACCAAGGTTACAGAGAGTTTTGTAACACAGGTAAGATATGCAATAGGATTTGCACATGGAAGGCCTGATTATGGTAGTGCTGTTGCTCCAGAACCAGAGAATAATATTGATCTTCTTGGTAATGAGGCACCATATGCTCCTCAATTCCAAACAACTATCCGATATGAGCACACATTTAATACTCCAGTAGGTAAAATCAAACCACAGGTACAATATCACTATGAGACTTCAGCTTACCTATCTATTTACAATATAGATAAGCATGTTGATGATGAGGGTGGATATGGTACGTATGGCTGTACAAACTTTGGTGCAGCAGACGGGTGCGCGTATGACTTTATAGATTTACCTGGGTATTGGGCACAACCGGCAGAATACTTATCAGATCTAAGACCTGCATTTGAGACATTCAATTTGCTGCTTACATTTGAACCTGCAGAGGGAAGCTGGTACGCACAAGCTTATAGCTATAATGCAATGGACGAGAGAATTGCATATCACAGAGCTTGGGAAGGTGCGGTTCCTAGAGGGGGATATAGTGGTCCTGCTCAATATGGTATTAGATTTGGATACTTTTGGTAAAAACTAGATTTTGCTAAACTAAAAAGGAGGGGTAGCCCTCCTTTTTTTTATGAATACACCTGATATTAGCGATTTATATTACTCACTCCCAGTTATCGTGGACTTCAATGCTTACGCGAAAAAAAATTTAATTATTGGAAAAATTCAAACTGTAAAATGCTTGAATGATAACAGTAAAGTTAGAGAGGTTTTATCTAAAGATGGGACTGACAGTATCTTAATAGTTGATGGGCATGCATCAAAGGAAGTTGCCTTGATGGGTGATAAAGTTGCAGTCTTAGCAAAAGAAAATAAATGGGAAGCTATTATAATTAACGGATATGTAAGAGATGTAGAGCATTTACATAATATTGATCTAGGTATTTATGCCTTAGGGACCTCGCCCAAAAAAAGTAAAAAAGAAAACATGGGAGAAATTTCTGTTGATATAAAATTACAAGGTGTGGATATTAAACCTGGCTACTGGGCTTATATAGATCAGAATGGGATAATAATATCTCCAGAAAAACTTAAAATTAACAGTTAAACTTTTTCTTTAGTGAATTTTTTGATAAAGAAATATTTTTAAAATCTATTATTAAATCTGCAGGTCCAAATAAAATCATGGGTGAAATTGTTTTTGATAGGTCCAACCCCTTATCAGCTAGACATTTTAATGGGACCGAATAACCATCAAAAAACAAAGACTTTTCTAGTAAAGAGGTAACATTAATTGACCCCATACATCCAAACCCACATGTTGCAGCTAGAAATATAGCTCCTGAAGATTCCATTACTCTAGCATTAAAGTTTAAAAAACCTGATTGGAAATCCTCAAGACCAACCACCTCAGTTGTTAAAACATGGAAACTGTTTAAGTTTCCATCTGAATTAAAAATTACTCTTAAAGTATCATCTTGTTTGTCTACATCTATAAAATCTATCTGTACTACACCATTTTGAGTCGTATTATTTGTTGAGCTAAATTTAATTTGAGGAGAGTTATTTTCTTGGATGAAGCCTTCAAACGGACTGACAAATTTTCCTGAAAATATCTCAACCAAGTCACCATAATCATCAGATTTTTTAAAACTCTCATCTAGTGAAGCAAGCGCTATTGGTGATTTATATGTTAATCCATATCCATAATCAAATTCCGCTACACTCGCAACATCATAAAAAGCAACAGTTGATTGATTAGGGTCACTCGGCCAACTAAATGGAAGTTTACCTTGAAAGTCATAATTCACAGAACCATCTTCATTAGCAACAAGAACATCTGTGATACCACGGGACTCAGTTCCTGGAAGCCAGGCAACAACAAATGCATCAGAAAGATTTATAAATTCATTGGTCCACAGTGGCCGCCCAGTAAAGAAAATAGAAACAATATTATTTCCATTTCTTTTTAGTCTTTTTAGGGTATTTAAAGTTTTTGAATCTCGATAGAATAAATTCTTTCGATCACCAATTCCCTCTGCATATGGCTCCTCTCCATATGCAACTATTACTAAGTCATAATTTTTATTTAAATCTAAATTAGATAAGGAATTTTTGTGGGTTATTTCAAGATTTTCGTACTCTTTCAATGCTTGTAGGAATGTAACCGAACCTGGGAAGTCGCTGTTAGTATTATTGGCTCCTTGCCAATCTAGTGTCCAACCCCCTGTTTGAATCTTTAACGAATCAGCAGAGTCACCAATAACAAGAATTTTTTGTTTGTTTTTTATTGGCAAGGTTGCTTTATTATTTTTAATTAATACGAGCGATTCTCTTACGGCTCTTCTGGCTATGTCTCTATTTTTTTGAAGCCCTACCTCAGAATATTTTGTCTGATTAGGCACCCTTCCCTCAAACATGCCAAGCTGTTGCTTTACTGTTAATATTCTTTTAACAGCATCATCTAATCTTTCTTTTGATATTTCGCCATTTTTGACCTGTTTAACCGTATTTTTATACAATGCCTTCCAATTTTCTGGAACCATAAACATATCAACTCCAGCATTAAATGATTCAGGGCAGCTTCCAGAATTACAACCAGGTACTTGCTGATGGCCATTCCAATCTCCTACAACAAAACCAGTGAAATTCATTTTTTCTTTTAGCACTTCAGTTAAAAGATATTTGTTTCCATGAACCTTAGAACCATTCCATGAGTTAAAACTTGCCATTACAACCCTTACACAAGAATTTAAAGAAGCAAAATAAGGCTCGCCATGAATGACTCGCATGTTTTCTTCATTAGCTCTTGTGTCACCCTGATCTATTCCAAGATAGGTGCCACCGTCACCCAGGAAGTGTTTAGCTGTTCCCAATATTTTTACATCACTCAAAAATTCCTTTTCGGTTCCTTGCAATCCTTCTATAAATGCACTTCCGAGTTTTGATACCAGAACAGGATCCTCAGAATAACCCTCATAAGTTCTACCCCATCTAAAATTCTGTGGGATTGTTACTGTAGGTGCAAATGTCCAAAATAATCCTGTTGCAAGTACTTCCTCAGCAACTGCTGCGCCAATTTCTTCAACAAGTTGAGGATTTGCGGCAGCTCCAATACCAATATTATGTGGAAAAATTGTTGCCCCAAAAACATTACTATGACCGTGTACTGCATCTGTTCCCCATAACACTGGAATAGATGCACCTGTTTTTTTCGATTCTTCATAAAATTCTTGAGCTAAAGATTTCCACTCTGTAGGAGATGCTCTAAGTTTACCTCTCGGTGAGGTATTTCCACCATTAAGAACTGAACCGATAGGATAATCTCTTAAATCTGATGGTTTAATAAAATCTAAATCTGCCTGAATAACCTGCCCTACTTTTTCCTCTATACTCATAGTTTTCATAAGGCTGCTAACGAAAGTTGGGTCTGGTAGAGGGCAAACCTTCTCTCTTTCCCAATTTACTTCAGAATAAATCAGAGAGGAAAATATTAGAGTAAGGCTAAATGCTTTTTTCATTTTTACCAATAATAACCATAAATTCCTGACAATATTAATAAAATTATTATGGAGCCATAATTGAATAGTTTGGAAGTTTCAAAGTCTTTATAGGTGAGCTTAAATACCTTGGCATTATCTGATTTATCAGATAGTGCAAAACTGACAAGAAAGGCAACACCAAAAGAAATTGCCATTTGATGCATAAATGGCTCAATTAATGATTCGTCTGTTTGAGCGACGTATAGCTTCATAATTACACCAACTACTAAAGCTACTAATGAGCCTACCAAAACTGATTTTGAACTGGATTTCTTAAAAAAGATTGCTGACAGGAATACAAATAAAATTACAGGACTAAATAAACCCATATATTCTTGAACGTATTGAAATGCAGAATCTAAACTGCCCAGAAAGATAGGCGCAACTATAATAGAGAGAATTAAACCAGACGTCCCTGCAAATCTTCCTACATTTACCAACTCAGTGTCTTTTACTTTAGTGTAGTTTTTATAAACATCCATTGTAAAAATAGTGCTTAAACTATTGGTCAATGAAGCTAAAGAAGAGACTATTGCAGCAACAAGTGCAGCAAACGTGAGTCCTAAAATTCCATTCGGTAGTAATGAAAGCATTGATGGATATGCTTTAGATCTGTCTCCGCCTAATGACTCAATAGCATTCCCTTCTAATGCAACTGCTATCAAACCTGGTAAAACTACAACTACTGGCATAAAAATCTTTAAGAATCCTGCAAACATTAAACCTTTCTGTGCTTCATCTAAGCTTTTTCCTCCTAAGGCTCTTTGAGTTATGTACTGATTTGTTCCCCAATAATAAAAATGCGCTATCCACATTCCTCCGATAAGAACCCAAACACCTGGTAGTTTTACATAGTTGCCATAAGCAACAGGATCTGTTTCTTTATCAACGTAAGGAAGAATTACATCAAACTTTTCTGGAAAATTACTCTGCAAAACAGCAAATCCTTCGATTACTCCATTGCCATCTGATAAAGCATTGAGACCTACATATGATACAAATAGACCCGCAAAAATAAGTAAACTTACCTGAATAACATCTGTGAATGCTACTGCTTTCAGCCCTCCATACAGTGAATATGCTAAAGATAGGCCCCCTAGAAGTATCATTGAAAAAATAAGATCAAGCCCAGTTAGATTATTTACTGCTTTAGCACCAAGCCATAGAATTGTTGGAAGAATCACCATTACATACATTATTAACATCAATGCAGCTAATAAGGTACTAACGTTCTTATCATATCGTTGTGATAAGAGCTGAGGCATTGTGAATACTTTTTGTTTTAAATAAACAGGCAATAAGAATTTTCCTACAACAATTAATGCTACTGCTGCTGTCCATTCATATGTTGCAATAGCAATTCCCATAGCATAGGCATCTCCATTCATTCCAATAATTTGATCTGCTGCTATGTTTGCTGCTATAAGTGAAGTCCCAATAGCCCACCAGGGCAAAGATCTTCCTGCGAGGAAGTATTCTTCTGCCGTCTTTTTTTCACCCTTTTTTGAAAGAGATACATACGTTGCAATTGTAATTAAAACAACCGCATAAATTCCTACAATTAAATAATCTAAACTATTCATGAAACCTCCTCACAATTGAATAATTTAAGTTTCCATACAATGGTGTGTGTTCTTTTGTAATTAGATTGATAGAGGTGTTATCAAGTATTTTTTTGTGTTCATTTGAAGGATGAGATGTATAGGAGGAATTCATTTTATCCTCAAGGTTAAGTCCTATTACGCTTCTCATCAAGCTTCCTGCAAGATAAATACCACCATATGCCAAAAAAGTTAAGGTGAGATCTGATAAAATTCTGCCAAGAGCTTCATTAAATTTTTCCAAAATGAAACTTGCATCGCTATTATTTCCATAAGATTGAACAATTTCTTCAGATGAAGCATGTTGGTTTGTTTTGAAATAATATATCTTTTCTAATCCTTTGCCTGATATGAAGCTTTCAAGAACTGAAAAATCATTTTCCTCATTAATTTCAAAAAGATTAAACAGATATTTATTATAAAGTCTTGTATTACCTAACTCTGTTGCAGAGACAACAGGATGCCCCTTTATGTATCGAAGCACAGAAAAGCCGAGCCCTGTTCCAGGGCCAATTGCTAAACAAGTTTTTTCAGGATTACTTATACCTTTTTTTACAGTTTTAAAATCTTCACCTCGTAAAAGTGGCAGGCAATATCCAATTGATTCCCAATCATTAAGCAGATGGAAATTATCTGTTTTTGTATTTTTTTTTAGCTCAATTTCATCAAGTACTAAATTTCTGTTAGTCATTGTGATTTTATTTTCTCTTTTTGGACCAGCAACAGACATAACTATTTCAGGTGAATTGGAATCTGCTACTATCTCTTCAATTATTTTATAAAGATCTTCGTTTCCATCTATTTTTTGTTTGGAAATCTTTTGAATTGATTTTTGATCCTTATTACCAAAACCAACTCTTAAATTAGTTCCACCAAGGTCTAGCAACAAGATGTCATCAGTCAAAATTTTACTCCCGAGAATTACTTAAAATTATATAAAAAAATCTAATCGCATAATAGAAAACTTAGAACAAACTATCTAGCGTCTTAAGTATAATGATATTAATGAATAAAAAAATCGATTGGAAAAACAAGGTTATATACCAAATTTATCCTCGAAGCTTTATGGATTCATTTGGTAACGGAACTGGTGATTTAAATGGAATTAAAAGTAAGGTTTATTACATAAAGAGCCTTGGTGTTGATTATGTCTGGATCTCTCCATTTTTTCAATCTCCTCAAAAGGACTTTGGATATGATGTTTCAAATTATAGAAAAGTAGATACATTATTTGGCAATAATGATGACTTAAAAAATCTTGTCGAACTATTTCACAACAATGATATTAAAGTGATTATTGATTTAGTTCTTAGCCATACCTCAGATAAACATGAATGGTTTAAAAAAAGCTCCAAGAAAACAAAAAATGATTATACCGACTGGTATGTTTGGGTTGATGGCGAAGAAAATCAACCTCCAAACAATTGGCTTTCAGTTTTTGGTGGAAGCTCTTGGAAATGGCATCAAAAAAAAGAGCAATTTTATCTTCATAACTTTTTAGAATCCCAGCCAGATTTAAATTTTCATAATATTACTGTACAAAATCAGATGTTGGATGAAGTACAGTTTTGGTTAGATTTTGGAATTGATGGATTTAGATTTGATGTTATAAATTTTTTGTTTCACGACCGAGGTTTAAGGAATAATCCACATAAAGAACCATCTGAAGTTAGGCCTTTAGGATTTAATAAAGATAACCCTTATGGTTTGCAACATCATAAATTTGATAACACTCAAGAAGATACGCTTAGTTATTTAGAAAAAATAAGGAAACTTTTAAATAAATATAATGCGATTTCAATAGGAGAAATTGTTTCTGATAACCCTCTTAAAACAATTGCAGATTATACAAACAATCAAAGACTGCATATGGCATATTGTTTTGAATTTCTCTCTGATGATTTCAATTTTGAAACAGTGGATGAAATTGTAAATAATTTTTTCGAACAAAACCCGGATTCTTGGCCTTGTTGGGCATTTAGTAATCATGATGCAGTTCGTATTGCTTCTAGGGTAAATAAATCTCCAAAAGAAATTATGGAGAAACTTTTATCACTTAGAGGAAATATATGCATCTATCAAGGGGAGGAGCTAGGTTTACGAAACTCAATACTAGAAAAAAAGGATATTAGAGATCCGTTTGGGCTAAATTTTTGGCCAAAATTTAAAGGAAGAGATGGTTGTAGAACTCCTCTACCATGGAATTCAAAACAAAAAAATTATGGCTTCTCTAGTGGAAGCACCTGGCTACCATGTGATTATAAATTTGAAAAATTATCGGTAGATATTCAAGAGAATGATAAAAGCTCTATGCTGAACTTTACTAGAGAGAAAATTAGGGAAAGAAAAATTAAATTAGTATCGTCAACCAGTTCCAAAATTTAAGTTGTGCTAGTTATTTTGATTTATTACCGTGTAATATTATTTTTATAATTTTTCTAATGCATAGAGTAAAGCAACAAAATTATAAAAAAATCTTTAAGATTCTTTTTTTTACTGCATATTCACATATTTTCTAAACAAAAATACAATTTGTAAATTGTATATAATACCCGCATGGCTATATGGTTTAAAAACTATACATTGGAGGATATTAAAATTCCACCAATAGGAATTGATGAAAAACTTGGCATAGAAATTATAGAGATAGGTCCAGATTATATTATTTGCAAAATGCCTGTTGATGAAAGAACAAAACAACCTATGGGTTTACTGCATGGAGGTGCTTCATGTGTTCTTGCAGAAAGTACCGCAAGTATTGCAGCATTCCTTGTTGTAGATCCAAAGCAAAAATCTGTTGTTGGATTAAATTTATTAGCGAATCATTTAAAAAGTGCTAGAGATGGTTTTGTATATGCAACGGCAAAGCCAAAACACATTGGAAAAAGCACATCTGTTTGGGATATACAAATTACTAATGAGGAGGAACAGCTCATTTCACAAATAAGTTTCACTGCTATGCATAAGGATAATTAATATGAATAAATTTACTATTTTTCTTTTGTTATTTTTTTCAATAATAGGGTTTTGTGAATATCCAAAATCAATATTATTTATTGGCAATAGCTATCTTTACTATAACGACAGCATGCACAACCATGTCGAAGAATTAATGGAAGATTTCTATAAAGACCAAGAAATAGTTACTAAAAGTGCTACGATCGGCGGATCTAGATTAGAGAATCATAACATTGATCATCTGCTAAAGCCAAAAAATTTACAACGCAAAAAACAGGTAGATATGGTGATTATGCAAGGAGGTAGTGGAGAAGTTATTGATGAGGTTTCAAGAAAAGGTTTCATAAAAACTGCAGTGAAATACAGTAAAAAAGCGAGAAAAAAAGGAGTAACTCCAGCCCTATTCATGACCCATGCGTACACTGAAAATGATGACAGATTTGAAACTAATCTAATTGAAAAAATAAAGATGACATATTTCGAGGCTGGAAGACAAAGTAAAGCATTAGTAATTCCGGTTGGCATTGCTTATGAGAATGCATATTTAAAAAGATCAGATATTAAACTACATCATCCTGATGGTACTCATCCAGGAATGTTAGGAACATATCTTGGAGCTTGTGTAATTTTCGCCTTCATAACAAACCAATCGCCAGTTGGTCTAGAGTATAATTATTTGAATCGTATCTCAGATAAAAATAAATTGTTTTTACAAGAAATCGCTTGGGAGACTTATCTTGAATTTAATTAAAGTGCCAATAGAATAAACTTATGACAGAATTAATTGTAAGTATAGGTAAAAGAATAAGTAAGGCTGACAGCTTTATGCTGACGGTTGTCTATACTATCGGCCATATTTTTATCGCAACACTCTGCGTATACTTTATTACAGGAGCTCCGCTAAATCTTGCAGCAGCGGATGCCTTTATTGAACCTTTAATAAATGCGGGATGGTTCTATTTCCTGCATTCATCTTGGAAAAGATTTAATAAATCTTCTTAATTGGTGGAGCCAAGGGGGATCGAACCCCTGACCTCAACGCTGCCAGCGTCGCGCTCTCCCAGCTGAGCTATGGCCCCGCAATAAACTTGTAAATTCTATCTTATTTCCTGTAAAATGTTATTAAATTTGAGGATAAATAGTTTTCAAGGGGGTCCAATGAAACTAAGATTAATTTTAACTCTACTTATACCGTTTTTAACGTTATGTGTGAGTGCTCAAGATTCTGATACTGAAGAAGTAGAAGAAGTCGTTGTAGTTGGTTCACAAATTAAAGGTGCAACCATAACTGATGCTTTACCAGTAACTGTTATATCAACTGAAGAAATTGAAGGCTTTGGTGTTGATTCTGGTGACGATTTGATATCAAACCTTGCTGAAATGGGTACAAACCAATTCAACCAAGGCGACTTTAATGGCGGTTATAATGCTAACAGAGGTGATGTTGGCTCATTTAACCTAAGGAACGTTGGTACAGGTAACACTCTTACTCTTTTAAATGGAAGAAGAATTGTTCCTGCTGCTGGTTACCATACAGAAACAATTGGTGGTAGTTTAGTACCAGTTCAATCAGTCAACAGTAATGTTTTACCAGTTTATGGATTAGAAAGAATTGAAATCCTAAGAGATGGTGCATCTGCTGTTTACGGATCAGATGCTGTTGCTGGTGTTATTAACACAGTTCTAAAGAAGGATTTTGATGGCTTTTCAATGAGAATAAGAGGAATAGCCTATGATCACTTTGCTGCAGAGGATGCAAAAGTAAGCATACAATTCGGTAGAAATTTTGATGATGGCTCAAATCTTTCTATTTATCTAGATACTTACGATAGAGGACATATTGATGGTATTGAAGATCCAAAATGGATGATGGGTGATGCTAGAACTTTAGAACCCTACGCTTCACAACTAGGTGCTTTCTCTGATACTTCATGGAGAAATATATCGGCGCAAAGTAAGTATGCACAGTTTTATGTAGGTAACGGTTCTAATGTGTTTTCACTATACAGACCTGATGATCCATATTGTCAAAGTGCAAGTGCATCAAACCTATTCACATCTCCAATACAAGATAATGTTTGTCTGTATGATGCCTCAAGCATAAGAGCAGAGAACAGAGCAAACTATCCTATGGAAGGGATGATGAGAAGAGGTGATCTCGAAAGACACAACATGCTTGCATACTACAACACTACACTTGATAACGGTGTTGAAGCTTCTACAGAAATAGGCTGGTATCAGTCAAGTGGTTTCAGACAGCATTATCCAGGAGCTTTCTTAAATCCAGGTAGTGCAAACAGACGAGGTCAAGGAACACAATCAATAAGAGTTCCTTCAACAAACTATTACTTTAATCAGTGGGTTAGAGCTGATGGAACTAAATTTATTGATGCTGAGGATGATTTTCTTTGGATAAGATTCCTAAGATTTACACAACCTAGATACTATAACCATGAAAGAGAAACATGGAGATTTACACAAGCATTTTCGGGTTCTAACGGTAACTGGGACTGGGATACTGGTATAGTCTTCTCAGAAGCAACTTCTCTAATGGCAAATGGTAACAGAGTAGGCTTGCTTGAATTAGAAGCAGCACTTGCTAAAGATGATCCTAGTGCGTATAACCCATTCTGTGCTGGTGTAAATTGTAATGAAGAACAAATTCTTAAAACAATTTATAGAGAAAATACTAGCTCAATGTCCTTAATTGACTTCAAATTATCTAATGCTGATTTCTTTGAAATGCCACAGTTAAGTGGTGGTACAGCACCTGCAGGTGCACTATTTGGGATTGAAGTTAGAACAGAAGAAATGACTGACAAAAGAGATCCTAATATCGATGGAACAATCGATTGGACCAACAATTTAGGAGCTTCTTGGCCTTATGTTTCAAATATTTCTAACTCAAGTCCATCACCAAATACAAGTGGTGAACGTACAGTAACATCTTACTTTGGTGAGCTTCAGGTGCCTCTTGATGACAGACTTGTTGTTCAAGCAGCACTTCGAGGGGATCAATTTACCGACGTCGGTAACTCATTAGTTGGAAAATTTGCAATGGGTTGGGACATTAGCGACTACGTTAAATTAAGAGGCTCAGTTTCAACAGCTTTTGCTGCTCCAAACTTAATTTTCATTAACGAAGGTTTAGTTGCTAGATCAAATACTAGAACAGATGCTGTTTACGAGTATTTTGCAAACGTATCTGGAAACCCAATAACTGATCCAGAATATCAATTACAAAGGGTTGCTCAAGGTAATCCAGACCTCAAACCGGAAGAGTCAGAAAACCTTTCATGGGGTTTTGTACTTGAGCCAGTTGAGGATCTGCTTGTTACAGTTGATAGATGGAGAATAACTAAAGAAAATACACTTGGTTTATTTGGTGAAAACAACCACATGTTGTTAGACCTTTTAATAAGACTTGAAGGTGGTCCATCAGAGTGCGTGGGTAACCCACTAGTGATAAGAACACAGTTTACCGCTGATGAATACACAGCGGGATGGCCAACTAATCTATGTCCAGCTGGACAAGTTCAAAGAATTGATGATATTTACGTAAACCTTGATACACGTGTAATCGAAGGTACTGATACCACAGTTCAATATAGACTTGATACAGATGTTGGTAGATTCAACTTTAAGCTTGTGAATGTTCACTACAACAAGTATGAACAGCAAGCTGGTGGCGACATTGATAGATTGATAGAAGCTGGTAGACCAGGCGGATTATTAGATGGAGTATCGGTTCCAGATGGATTTGCAAATCTAATCGAGAGAAATGGTAACTTTTCTGATAAATGGACTATGAATGCTTCTTGGAGACTAAATGATTGGGAAGTTTTACTTTCAGGTAATAAAGTTAGTGGTTTCTATGAAACAGGAAACACTGATCCAGATGGCAACTTCTGGTACTTACCATCAATGACAAGATTAAACTTTACACTTGGTTATAAGTTCGACTTTGATGGTTATGATGCAAGAGTAAGGTTTGGTGTTCTTAACGTTGATGATGAAAGAGCTCCTTTAGCCGATGAGTTTTGGTTCTTCTCATGGAATGACGTCCACAATGACTATGGAAGAAATTATTACTTAGAATTTAGACTACAAGGAAATTAATCTTTGAGGGGGCGCAAGCCCCCTTTTTTTTATGAATTACAACGCTGGTTTTTTTATTGGCATTTTAGTATTTTTTGGAATACTGCTATCACCCTCACCTGATGCACTAAGTATAGAGGCTTGGCGTACTTTGGCTGTTGTCTTCCTCATGGCTATTTGGTGGGCAACAGAAGCTATTCCCTTACCCGCTACTGCTCTGCTTCCATTAGCACTTTTTCCTCTTTTGGGTGTTTTTGGAGAGGGGGTGCTTGCAAAAGATGCGTTTCAAGAAGCTGCCCTACCCTATGCTCATAGTAATATTTTCTTATTTCTTGGTGGGTTTGTTCTTGCTTTAGCAATCGAAAAGGTAAATCTACATAAAAGAATGGCTCT
>CABZLG010000014.1 GCA_902526535.1 uncultured SAR86 cluster bacterium | reverse complement strand
AAAAAATCCTTTGGGTATTCCCTGGAAAAAGACCCTCCTCAGCAAGGGGCTACTCTCAAGCAGTAAAATCTACTTGGGAAGAATATCAAAACGAAACTGGAAACAATTGGGCAAGGAGAGCAAGTTTTAAGAACTCAGTTGATTTTATTGGCTGGTACCTTTCAAAAGCACGTTCATCAGGAATCCAAAATTATGAGGTAGAAAAATTATATTTAGCCTATCATGAGGGTTATGGAGGCTATAAAAGAGGAACATATAAAGAAAAAGATTGGCTTCTTTCAGTAGCAAAAAAAGTAAAACTTAACGCAGCAAAATATGAGAGACAACTAAAAAATTGTGAGATTGCTGTCGAAAAAAGAAGTTGGAATATATTTAATTAGATTTTTCTGATTTGAAAACCGTTTTCATGAGCAGTTTTTTCTAGATTGGGATTGATGATTGAAAAAACTGATTTTTCACTGCCTTTTAAATTTTTTGCAGCCTCTATAATTTCTTCTGTTTCGATTCCTAAAATATTATTTCTATACTCAGATCTATCTTTTTGGGACTTTCCTTCAAGATTTAATCTGTAATCCTTAAAAGCTTCACCTGCTGGAGAGGAAGGTTTGTCAATATCTGACAAGACTGAAAGCTTTGCCTCTAAAAGTATTTCTTCACTAAAATCACCTTTTAAAGCCCATTCTAATGAATCTTCAAAATCTTGAATTGTGTCTATGAATCGAGGATCTCGATATGAAAACATTTTAAATGTTCCAGAAAATGGATCATAAGCCGCTCCTCCACCATATGCTCCTCCTTGTTCCCTAACTTTTTTGTGGAGATACTCATTCCTTAAGAGACTGGACAGAAGAAGATAATTTGCAGATTCTTTTGGATCATACACTGGTGCATCCATTGATATCGCAGAAAAATTTACTTGTGTATTAATGGGCATCGCAATTTTATGAAATTCTTGTTTAAAAGGAAGCTCCACTTTTGAATCACCATCCATTTTGAAATTTAATGATTTAATATCTTTTACTTCATTTTTAGTTAGTGGAATATTTGATACAAACATCATTTTATTTGCAGAGTCTTTGTTTGCGTCAAAAAATTTAGCTTGTTTTTCAAGTTCAGCTTTAAGCATTTCCTCATTATTTGAAACAAATGGTGCAAATTTATAAAGAGAACTAAGTCCAGAGCTTAATTCTTGCACAAGAGATAATTTATTGTGACTTGAAGATGCTGCAAGCATTGCAAATCTATGTCCATTCTCAACGATTGTTTGTTGTAGGCCCATAAAATTTTGAAAAACTAATTCTTTAATTCTTTTATCATTATCAAATTTTGTTTCATCTAGAATTTCAAACATCAATTTTGTAACTTCAAGTGAGTTTTCTGGAAGTGATTTAGAGGAAAGCGAAAGTTTACCTCTTAACTCATTGTTTTTATCAAGATAGAAATGAGAAGAGGCATTTATTCCACCAGATATCTTTGAAATTGCTTCTTGAAGTTTTAAATAATCCCTATCTTTAGTATCAATTTTTCCCAGAAGTGAAGATAAGATCATTAAATCACCTACTTGATCAAGCCCCTCAATGTTTACATCTCTGGTAATTGATTGATATGTAAGTCCATTAGTTGGCTGCTCATAGAAAGTAGGAGAGTACCCAAAAGTAACCAGTTTTTTTGATTTAGGATAAGTTAAATTTTTTGGCACATCTGATAATTCAAGTTTTGGTAAAACATCTTTATTTGGTTTTGCATTTTGTCTATCTGCAAGGATTTTGGATTCATTCACTAAGTCTAGTTTTTCTTTACTACTCATTGATGCTTTCAGGTTGTCAAGAATTTTTCTTAGTTCAGATTCTTTCTTATTAATAAGCTCCAGATCAGGTATCATCTCAAGATTTACACGATGTTGGTTATCTACGAAGTTTCTTTTGACAATATCTTGTAAGTAATTCTTTTTATTAACATTCTCTTTTAGTCTTTTTAGAGCTTCATCAACATTTGAAAGAATTAGTGGATCTGATTTATACAAAGAGCCAGGTGCAAGCGAAAGAAGAATTTGTAATCCATAAGGCAATGATCCTGCGGAAATCTCTCTTCTGTTTAGCTCTAATTGGTAGAGAGCTGCGTCAATTTGCTCTTTTTTGAAGCCATTTTTCACTATATCTGCAAAAGTTTTGTCAATCAGGGCATTAAATTTTGATTGGGAGTTTTTTTCACTACCTTCAATACCGCATATAAACATTAAATGTCTCATGCTATCTTCTAAGCCTAGAATCTGAGCAGGTGATTTCCCTATATCATTCGACTCTAAGGCCTTATAAAGTGGCGTTGCAGAATTCCCTAGCAAAAGAAGTGCAGTAAGATGAGATTCTAGTAGTTCATCTATATTAGAACTTTCACCCAAAACCCATGCACAATAATTTTGATGACTACTTTGCTCTTTTGATACTGGATTAAAGTCTTCCTGAGCATTCACACTTTTTTCGAACATCTTTTGTGGTTTTACTACTTCAATTTTATCTTGTGAGATATTTTCAAATTTATTTTTTAATTTATCTGTTATAAATTTTTGAATTTCTTTTGCATCAATATCTCCCCATGTGAAATATGTAGCATTAGATGGATGGTAAAATTTACTATGAAAATTCTTGAGATAATCGTGAGTTAATTCAATTATTTCTTTTGGCTCTCCACCACTATTATGTCTGTAAGTTAGATCTGGAAACAAATTTTTTGTTAAAGCCTGCCATGTCACACTTGAAATATTGCTCATTGAGCCCTTCATCTCGTTGAACACAACACCTTTATATTCAAGATCAGAACTGCTTTTATCGAGCTTAGAAAATTCAAGCCTATGTCCCTCCTGTTTGAAATCTTCTTCTTCAAGAACAGGAAAATAAGCTGCGTCAAGGTAAACATCTAGAAGATTGTAAAAATCTTTTTTATTTTGAGTAGCAAAAGGATATGCGGTCCAATCGCTTGATGTAAATGCATTCATGAAAGTGCTCATTGACCTTCTTAGCATCATGAAAAAGGGATCTCGGACCTTAAACTTTTCAGAACCACATAGTGTTGTGTGCTCAAGGATATGTGCTACACCTGTTGAATTTTCAGGGATTGTACGAAACATCACCATGAAAACGAGTTCTTTTGAATCATTCCTTAGGTGAATGTGCTCGGAGCCATAGTCGTCAAGCAAATATCTCTCTGCCTCAAACCCCAGAGATTTATTTTGTTTTTTATCTAAAAGTTTAAAACCACGCATCTTGAATTTCTTTATGGGAACTAATATATATATTATGAGTCATAAATAAAGTATGTTAAGAAAAATTTTAGTAATTATATTTTTATCCACACTTGGTGGATGTAGCTCAAATCCTGTAAGCACCGAAAGACTAAGTGATTTTGACATCCTAGACTACGGCACATTCCAAGTCTCAGCTTTTGCTCAATCAGATGATGTAAGAGTAAGTCCGTTTACATCTGAACTTTTAGAACTAGAGCTATCAGATGAGCTCCAAGCTTTGGGTTTGTCTTTAAGCAAAGAAGCTGAAATTGCATTTAAAATTTCTCTTTCCATTGATGAGGAGACTTTCAGGAGCTCAAGGTTTTATGCAAGAAGAGGAGCTTACTATCCATATTATGATCCATTCTATAACGATTTCTACAACGATCTTGATAGATCATTTCTTAGAGTCACAGCTTATTCTGTTGAAACTGAAAAAACTCTTTGGACTGGTATAAGGCCTATTAAAAGTGTGAGAAATGAACTTAAACTTTCCGAAGAAGAAGTGAGCAAATATATAAATAGCTTCATGCTAGAGCTCCTAAACGGTTAGGGCACAAGCCAGAGACTTTCAACTTCATCTCTAAGATTCCAAGAAAACCTACATCTTCTATGTCCGCTTCTTTGCAAATAAAGAAACTCAAGAACACTATAGTTGAAATTTAACGTACAAAAATTTTTGTATCCATCTTCAACATTTATTGATTCTATATCAAAATCTACATCTTTTGGATTTTCAATTTGTGCACTTGAGCCCACTTTAACCGAATAACATTTTTTTGAAATTGATTGAGAGGATTCCCAACTTTTTTTTGTATGTTCATTTCGATAATTAACTTTTGTTTCTCCAATTAGTCTTATTTGCACTTTAAGATTTGGATCATAACCAATTACCGTAGTTTTATTGTCTTTTTTTAATTCTTTAATCTTGTTTGATCTGTAGTCAGAATGGAATCTCAAGGTCCTATTTTTTTCGTTAAATTCTCTTAAAACCATGACTCGAGACTCAATTTCTCCATTGCTTAAAGAACTCATTACAAGAGTATGAAAAAGTGAGTCGCGGTTTTTCACACCATCTTGAAGAATAAAATTCGCTCTTTTTAGCACTTCCTCTTTTTTATTCATATCCATGGTTTGAGTCTAATTAAATTTAAGATTAACAGAAAGATATAGACTAAAATACCTATATGCAAAATTCTAGGATTTTACTGATTTTATTAGTACTTATGTCTTGTTCAAATGAAGAAGAAAAAAGAGATATCTCATCTGTTTCAAGAGGTGAAAATAATGAAGACCTTTCGCTTCTTAGCGATGATTTTCAGGAAAAAATTTATTCTCCATTACCAAATTTACATGTTGCTGTGGGCTATGGATTGGCAAACAGCATTTTAGTTGTTGGAGATGGTGAAAGTCTGATAATCGACACGATGGGAGGAATAGAAACAGCTAATAGAGTAATAAAAGATATGGGTGATTTAAATCCTAACAAAGAAATTAAAATTGCTTATACCCACTTCCATGCTGACCATACTTTAGGAGCTGGAGCTTTCAAGGAAAATTTCCAAATAAATGGTGTTATTGGTCATAGGGATCTTGAGGCAGAGTTTGAAAATTTTATGGGTATTAAAAGAACATTAATCGGCGAAAGATCACAAAAGATGTTCGGTTTGATTTTAAAAGATAAAAATTTTTCAGATGGAATAGGAATAAAGCTTGAGGCAGGAGTTGATACATCAGGCTACCTGAAACCAGACATAGTATTTGATAAAAAACATTTTGAAGAAGTAGGTGGTCTAAAAGTAGATTTCATTCATGCACCAGGAGAGACAGATGATCAAATTTTTATTTGGATTGAAGAAATGAAGACATTGTTTTCTGGAGACAATATCTACAAAGCATTTCCAAATATTTATACAATCAGAGGCACATCTTTTAGAAGTTTTAGATCTTGGTATCAGAGCATAGAAAAAATGATTGCACTTGAGCCAGAAGTTTTAGTGCCGAGTCACGGTGTCCCAATCATAGGTAAAGAAAATATTCTCGAGATTCTTAAAAACTATAGGGATGCAATCAAGTATGTGCATGATCAGACCATGCGTAAACTTAATCTTGGGGGCAATCCAATAGATGTTGCGCAATCAATAAAATTACCAAAAAGCCTTAGAGAGAATCCCTACTTGTTTGAACTATATGGCTCAGTAGAATGGAGTTCAAGAAATCTATTTAATGGCTATTTTGGATGGTTTGACGGCAATCCCTCGAATTTACATCCTTTGGAAAAGAAAGAATTTTCATCAAGGCTTAGAGGACTTATCTCTGATGAAAAATTACTTGAAGAAATTAAAGTTTCTTTTGAGCAAAAAGATTATCAATGGACGCTTTTTTTAACTGATTTATTTTCTGAGGAAAATGTAGAGGTAAGAAATCTTAGAGCGGAGACTCTCAGAATCTTGGGCGAGGAGGCGTACAACCCTAATGCAAAAAGCTACTATCTTAGTGAATATGCCGCAATTTCTGAAATAGAGACAAGTAAAGGATTTATAACTGCTGAATCGAGTATTACAGATAAGATGCTACGAGAACTAAGTATTTTAATGTTTTTTGATATTATGGCTATACGTCTTGATCCAAGCGGCACCGAGGAGGTAAGTGAAACTGTGAAAATTAAATTTAATGACTTAAATGAGATTTGGGAACTAAGATTACATAATTCAGTATTGACCTATAAAGTAGTTGAAACCCTTGATGATATAGATATTGAAATGGAATCGCTGACGTTAAAAAAACTTTTAACACAAAAATTAAACCCTGTTGTAGATATTTTGTTGTCTAGCAACTTAGCAACAGGAGAAAATAAAGCAGGCTTTTTAGGATTTGTTGCAAGGTTTAGAAATTAATTATGGATAAGATTCTGAACGAGACTTTTTACAAAGTTTTTTTAATTGTTTGTTTAGTCCCAGCTGTAATTTTAATTGGTAAAGCATTTTTACTTGTTTCACCTGTAATTTTTTGGATTCTCTCATACATGGCTTTTAAAAAAGGAAGCCAAAAGGAAGCAATTATGTGGTTGATTTTTGCTGTTTTAGGTTTAATCCTAGCTTTTGTCATATAAAATAACGTTTCAGCTGGGGATGTGGTGGAACTGGCAGACACGCTGGATTTAGGTTCCAGTGCCGTAAGGCGTGGGGGTTCGACTCCCTCCATCCCTACCATTTTTATTTGAAACTTAATTTAATTTTACAAATTATTTGTTAATCTTTCTTTAGGAGGAAATATGTACGTAAAACTAACACAAAAATGTGATTCATTTGCAAAATGGATGGAAATGGCGCTTGAAAATGGCCACCGTCTTCAAAAACATGGTGGAACAATTATCTTTGCCGGAACTGAAAAGGATGATGATACAAGTATGTTTGTCATTATTCATTATCAGAGCATGGACGGTCTTAAATCATTCAAAGAAGATCAGGAGTTTACAGATATTAGAGCTGCAGCAGGAGCACATGTTGATACTACAGAAGCAACAATTCTAAACGAAAATCCTTTGGTTAATTTTCCAGATATTAATAAGAATCCATAAAATGTTGGAGGATTTATTTCCTCCTGCATTTTTCTAAGCACATCCCCAATAAACTCGCTACCTAAACCTTGTTTAAGTATAAATAATTCATATAATAAGTTATAAATAAAATTTATATTATGAAAATATTTGAAAATAATTCTCTACATTCACTTTCTGATAGGTTTGCCTATTCAATGACCATTTTCTTTAGGTTCATAGCAGATACTTTTTTTGCAAAAAGATATGGCCATAGGGCAGTAGTACTAGAAACTATTGCGGGTGTTCCAGGTATGGTCGCAGGTATGTGGATGCACTTTAAAAGCTTAAGATCTATGAAAGTTGGCTATGGCAAACATATAAGAGAAATGTTGGCAGAGGCAGAAAATGAAAGAATGCATTTAATGTTCTTTATCGAAATTGCTAAACCAAATATATTCGAGAGAAGTCTAGTATTATTTTCACAGTTTTTGTTTGGCGCATTTTACTTCTTTATGTATATTTTCTTCACTAAAACAGCTCATAGAATGATAGGTTTTTTTGAAGATGAAGCTGTCAAAAGTTATTCAGAATACTTAAAGATGATTGAAGATGGTGAAATTGAAAATGTAAAAGCCCCACAAATAGCAATTGAATACTACAATTTGAAAAGCAATGCTCGACTAATAGATCTTGTTAAATGTGTAAAGGCAGATGAAGAGCATCACAGCGAAGTTAATCATAAATATGCAGACGAGGAGATTGGATGAAGAAAATATTTATAGGCTTAATAATAGGAGTGGCATTAAATCTAAGTGCTGCCGAACATGAAGTGAAAATGTTAAATTTTGGTGATGGCGGATCAATGATCTTTGAGCCAGGATTTTTAAAAGTAAATAAAGGAGACACTATCCATTTTAAATCTGTTGATTTAGCACATAATTCAGAATCTGTAGAAGGACTTATTCCTACTGGGGCAAGTCCATGGAAAGGTGAAATCAATGAAAACATAAGCGTTACCTTAAATGAAGAGGGAGTCTATGTTTATCAATGTACCCCACATTTGATCTTAGGGATGATTGGAGTAATACAAGTAGGGGAAGCAGTTAATTTGAATGAAGTAAAAGCTAATATTGGAAAGCTTACATTTGCAGTGAACCCGGAAAGGTTGTCAAACTATTTAAATCAAATTCAATAATATGTTTTCAAATATCCCACTTTTGTTTTCAGGGCTTACAAGCGGAATGATTCTTTTTCAGTCGGCTATAGTCGCCCCATCGGTTTTTAAAGTTTTACGAGAAGAAAATGCTGGATTGTTTTTAAGAGCAACTTTCCCTAAACTGTTCTTAGTAGCTGCTATTTTTGGATCTATTCAATTACTTCTGTCTTCTTTTTTTCTAAATCTTGATATTGTTGTGGTTGGGTTAGTCACTTCTGTTTTGATGACAATATGTTACTTAATCATTCCGTCAACTAACAAAGCACGTGACACAGGAAACAGTAAAAAATTTAGTAGATTACATTCAATAAGTGTATCTTTTACGCTTATAGTGTTAATTTTGAATTTGCTAGTATTTTTTATATAAATATAGTTAACGAAATGAAACAAAAAGAACTGAATCAATTAGCTGAGCATTTTTTTGAAAAGTGCCCTACAGAAGCACGTAATTTTTTTCATCAAATTTTAGACAAACTTGAGAAAATTGAAGATAAAATTAGTGCTTTAGAGAAAAAAGCTTCCAAGTAATCCATTTTATTTTATGAAAATATTAGTTGCTGGCTCAACTGGACTTGTTGGGAAAACACTCATTTATGAATGTCTTCAGAAGCATGAAGTAATTGCAATTTCTAGAAGACCTTTTAAATTTCCAAATAACGTTAAGCAAGAGCTTATCGATTTTAATAAAGATTTCAGTTTAAAACCGGCAGACCATTTCTTTATATGCTTGGGGTACCCTTTGCAGCTTTTTGATCTTATTTATATGCGGCCTAAAATTAAACCGAGATTTGAAGAAGTTGACTATATTCT
This sequence comes from uncultured SAR86 cluster bacterium, assembly GCA_902526535.1. Lineage (GTDB taxonomy): Bacteria > Pseudomonadota > Gammaproteobacteria > Magnimaribacterales > TMED112 > TMED112. Next base: position 7,631 of record CABZLG010000014.1, on the reverse strand, counting down.
GGTAACTAAGCTAGCTAAGATGGCTTTTGAAGCAGGTATAAAAAATATATCAGTAATTTCTGCAGTTATGGCAGGTAAAAATTCTTTGAACCACTATCTAAAAATAAAAGGTGAAATGGAGGAAGAAATTAAAAAATTATCATTTAATAAAATTAATATATTTAGACCTAGCCATCTCTTGGGAAAAAGAGAGAATAATGTTGGTTTAGATGTTCAGATTTTTGAAAAAGTAACAAATATATTTGGTAAAGTTTTACCATCTCAGCTTAAAGATTTTAAAAATGTTGAAGCAAAGACACTTGCAAAAAATATGCTAACCAAGGCATTAAACGATAAAACAGGTGTGAATTATTACTCACATAAAGATTTTGATTAAAGAAAATCTGGTATTTCCCTAAACGCCTCCTTACCAAAAAACATTTCCTTGCCAACAAAAAAAGTTGGTACTCCAAAAACGCCCATTTCGTATGCTTTAGAGGTATTATCTATAAGCTTTTGTTTAATTTCAGGGGTTGCTGCTAGTTCTAAAATTTCCTTACCGTTGATATCATTCTGTAATAAATAATTTTTTAAAATTTCAATGTCATTAAAATTTTTCTCTTCTTCCCACATTCCCTTGGCTATACAATCTAAATATTCAGTAAAATTTCCTCTATTCTGTGCTGCTAAAGCCCCTCTTTGAATATTCAAAGTATTAATTGGGAAATGAGGATTCATTTTAAAGTCCGATAATTGATGAAATTTTACAAACCTTGTGATTTCTTGACCAAAATAATTATTTTTGTGAGGAATTTCTGCATTTGCAATCATAGGGGGTTTGTTATTTGATAATTTAAAAATACCACCTAGCAGGCAAATAAAATAATCAAATTTAACGTCATATTTTTTCTCAAAATCAGGAATTACTTTATAGGACAAATATGCATTTGGACTTGCAATATCAAAAATGAATTTAATTTCCATTCTCTCATTCTAACCTTATTGATATAATTTAAATTACAATTCATGAAAGACAAAATAGTTTTAGTTATAGGAGCTGGTCCAGGATTAGGCTCATCTCTAGCACAAAAATTTTCACAATCTGGATATCATGTCTTTGCATCTAGAAGAGAAAGAAATAAAAAAGAACTTCAAAATCTTGCAAAAAGCATTAACAAAAAAGGTTTCAAATGCACTCCTTATCCAATGGATGCAAGAAATGAAGTAGAAATTCAAGAACTTTTCAAAACTGCTGCAAGACAGGGAAAGATTAAATGTGTAATTTTCAACATTGGTGCAAATGTATTTTTTCCAATAAGCAAAACCACCTCGAGAATATTTAAAAAGGTTTGGGAAATGGCTACATTTGCAGGTTTTCTTGCAGGAAAAGAAGCAGCTAAATATATGTTAAAAAATAAGGAGGGAACAATTATTTTCTCAGGAGCAACAGCATCGATGAGAGGAAGCTCAGGATTTAGTGCTTTTGCGTCTGCAAAATTTGGTTTAAGAGCACTTGCTCAATCAATGGCAAGAGAGCTTGGCCCAAAGGGGATTCATGTCGCGCATACAGTAATTGACGGAGCAATTGATCATCCTTGGATTAAAGAGAACTTTCCAGATATTTATAAATTAAAGAAAAAAGATGGAATTTTAAAACCTGATGAAATTGCTCAGGTTTATCTTGATTTACACCATCAAAAAAGGTCTGTTTGGACACATGAAGTTGATCTTAGGCCTTACATGGAAAAATTCTAAAAATGTTATAATACTGATTTAAAAATAAGGGATTATTTTGAGCAAGGGTATATCTTTAGAAGATAAATATAAAAAAAGAGATGGAACTGTATTTCTCACAGGAATACAGGCACTTGTCAGGCTACCTCTTATTCAAAAAGAACTTGATATTCAAAGAAATCTAGATACTGGAGGATTTATTTCTGGATACAAAGGCTCACCTCTTGGTGGTTATGATTTAGAGCTGCATCGTGCAAAAAAATTTCTAGATCAAAATGATATCTTCCATCAACCCGGTCTTAATGAAGAATTAGGTGCAACCGCTGTTTGGGGCTCACAACAGGGAGAATTTCATGGAAGAGGAGTTAAAGATGGTGTATTTGGAATCTGGTATGGAAAGGGTCCAGGTATGGATCGTTCTATGGATGTTTTCAAACATGCTAATGCAGCGGGATCCTCAAAATTTGGTGGAGTGCTTGCAGTTGCAGGAGATGATCATGCAGCCAAGTCCTCAACATTACCTCATCAATCAGATCATAACTTTATGAGTGCTTTTATGCCTTATTTATATCCATGTGGAGTGAGTGAAATTGTAAGGTTTGGTTTATTAGGTTTTGCAATGAGTAGATACAGTGGTTGTTGGGTAGGTTTAAAAATCGTCTCCGATGTAGCAGATTCTGGTAGGACATACGATACCTCAATAGAAAACGAGGAGATCATTGTGCCAAGCGGAGCATTTTTAGGAGAATACAAAGACTTACCAAGAAATATCCTCTTTTCAGACACTCCTAGAGAACAAGATTTTAGACTACAGAGGGCAAAAGGTTTTGCTGCACAAGAATTTGTTAGGGCAAATCAAATTGATAGAGTTATTTGGAAAAATAACAATGCAAAACTTGGAATAATTTCTGCTGGTAAATCATATAACGATGTTCTTGAAGCTTTCAGATGGCTCGGAATAGATGAGGAAAAGGCGAAAAGTATGGGTGTTGCCTTATATAAAGTTGGAATGCCGTGGCCGCTTGAGCCACAAGGCATAAGAGAATTTTGTAGAGGTCTTGATACTGTTCTAGTTGTTGAAGAGAAAAGAGAATTAATTGAACACCAGGTAAAATGGCAGTTATACAATTGGAAAGAAAACGTAAGACCGACTGTTATTGGAAAACAAGATGAAAATGGAAAGTGGTTACTGCCTGCAGAAAATGATCTTCCAATGCAAACAATCATTGAAGTTATTGCTGAAAGAATTTATAAATTTAACAGCGATAGTACTGTTATTAATCAGCTTGACTGGTTCCAAAAACGAAATAAGTCACAAGAAAATATAAATGCTCCACTAGATCGAAAACCATTCTTTTGCTCTGGTTGCCCTCACAACACTTCATTAATGGTTCCTGAGGGAAAGCGTGCATTAGGTGGAATAGGATGCCATTACATGGCAGTAAATACTGTGAAAGGAACAGAATTTTTTACTCAGATGGGTGGCGAGGGAACGCCTTGGATTGGAATATCACCCTTTTCAAAAGAAAAACATATTTATGCAAACCTTGGCGATGGAACTTATAAACATTCAGGTATATTAGCAATAAGAGCTGCTCTTGATGCTGAAGTAAATATCACATATAAAATTCTCTACAATGATGCCGTTGCAATGACAGGAGGCCAAGAAATTGGAGATAACTGGAATGTCGATGGAATCATTAAGCAAGTCTTAGCTGAAGGTGTAAAAAAGATTTCAGTTCTTTCACAAGATCCAAAAAAGTACAAATATTTATCATCAAAATACGTAAAGAGTCTTCATCGTGACCATATTATTAGTGAACAGGTAAACCTTAGTAAACATAAAGGTGTAAGTGTTTTAATATTTGATCAAACATGTGCAGCTGAAAAAAGAAGAAAAAGAAAAAGGGGCCAAATGCATGATCCCCTTCAAAGAATAATGATTAACCCTGATGTGTGTGAAGGCTGCGGAGATTGCTCAATGCAATCTAGCTGCGTTTCAATTGAGCCACTAGAAACAAAACTTGGAAGAAAAAGAAAAATTAATCAATCTACTTGTAATAAGGATTACACATGTCTTAAAGGTTTCTGTCCATCTTTTGTCTCTGTAGATGCTCAACTTCAAGCAAGAGCAACATCACATAAAATAGATGGACTTCCAGACCCAAAACAAAAAGTTTCTGATGGTGTTTCAAATATCATGCTTACTGGAATTGGAGGAACCGGTGTTTTAACAGTATCAGCAATAACAGCTATGGCTGCTCATTATGAGGGTAAAGAATCAACAATATTAGATATGACAGGACTAGCTCAGAAAGGGGGAGCAGTTTGGTCTCACATAAAAATCTATGAAAAGAATGTAAAAACGTTTAGCCATAAAATTGCGCCTGCTTCAGCTAATCTTTTCTTAGGTTGCGATGCAGTAGTTGGAACAAAGCCAGAAATTCAAGAAGTTTTATCTGATAAAAAAACATATTCAATTATTAATTCAGATACTATTCCAGTTGCTGATTTTGTAACAAATAGAGATTTAGATTTTAAGGATGATGAAGTTTTAAAAGTAATAGATAAAACTACTAGAGATATTGATATCACAGTCCCAGCAATTAAGATTGCAGAAAATTTATGTGGCGATGCAATTGCAGCAAATATTATGATGCTTGGTGCTGCTTATCAGCTTGGTCATATTCCGCTTAAAGAAGAAAGTATTAAATACGCTATTAAGCTAAATGGTATTGGCGTAGAAAAAAATATCTATAGCTTTAATCTTGGAAGACTTTATGCATTCAATCCAAAAGATAAGATTTTTAAATTCTTAAATTCATTTAAGGAGAAAGAACAAACCTCCGAGAGTATTCTTAAGGATAGACTTGAAAGACTAGCTATTTACGATAAAAAAGAAATAGATTTCTTTAAAAATAAAATTAATTTTACGAAAGACTTAATTAAAAATGAATTAGAAACAGAAGAGATATTAAAGAAAACCTTCAAAGAAATTTACCGTGTTATTGCAGTTAAAGATGAATATGAAGTTGCGAGAATGCATTTAGAAACATCAAAAGAAATGGTGAGCAAACAATTTAGAGAGTGGAAAAATTTAAGTTTTTATTTATCACCACCTTTTATGTCATTTATTAAAGATAAAAGAACTGGTCGACCACTAAAAATTAAAATTCCAGGCACTTTCGCAATACCAATGTTTAAACTTTTAAAAAGCTTTAAGTTTCTACGAGGTAGTTTTTTTGATCCTTTCCAAATTACACATGATAGAAGAAGGGATAATGCTCACAGAAAAATATTTTTTAGTGAGTTAGAAAAAATTACAAAAACACCATCAGGTCTGAGGGGAAAATACCTTGAGGCGCTAGTTGAGAGCTCAAGCTCTGTGAGGGGTTATGGGCCAGTAAAAGATGAATCTTTTCAAGCTTTTAAAAATGCAATTAAGGGAGATAAGTAATTGCATAAAGTAGAAGAAAAATTTTATGTAGCTGGTCAAATTTTTCCAAAAGATATAAAAAATTTTAAAGAACAAGGCTTTCAAACCGTTATTTGTAACAGACCTAATGGGGAGGAAGAAGACCAACCTATATATTCAGAAATAAAGAAAGCATGTGATGAAAATGATATTAAATGCTTTTTCATACCAATTTCACCAGGAGAATTAGATCCTGGGAAAGTTTTTGAGCTTAATTCTATTATGCAGGAAGAAAAAAAGACTCTGGCTTATTGCAGAACTGGGAATAGAAGTGTTACACAATGGGCTTTAGCAAATGCAAAAGATCTTGATGCTGAAACAATATTAATTAAGTGCAAAAATGCTGGGTTTAATTTAAATAATCTTAAAGACGTTCTTTTAGCAATTAAAGGTTAATGTTTCTTTGAGATAGATAAATACAACCAAACTAATGGGATTACTATTAAACAACCAGCAGTTATATTTATTGTAAGAAGAAGAGGGAAATCAACTATTGCACCCAGAAAGTCAGATAAGGTGTTTCCAAGAAGCGCTCCATAAATAGCCCCATGTATTCCACTTCCTCGAAAATATCTATCAATGTCAATACCAAGAAGAGTTGAAAATCCAAGAACACCATTATCAATCAGGCCATAAACTAATCCATCATAGTTATATTCTGAAAAAAAATGAATGAGACCATCCATTTAAAAGATCCTATTTCTCAATTTCTTTAAAGCAATTACCAAGAATATAAAATACACAATCTCAAAAGCCGTAAAGTAACTAATAAAAGGAGAAGTATATTCGCCATAGATAAGTGAAATAACCCTTCCTAAAAGTATTCCTGAAATTAAAAATAATAAAACAGTAAAGAAAGTTTTTTCATTTCTTGAATTTATCAAAGTGAGTAAAGCTGAGATTCCTACTAAAAAATTTATTCCCCCATACACAGCTCTAATCTCAGCAGAGCCAAGGTCAGTATTTATTGTTAAGCCCACTGCAGTTACGTAACTACTTGGGTCGAATAGAGCCCATCCTCCAAGGTATCCATAAGTTGCTGCAGTGAAACCAAGAAAAATCTTATTAATCATTACATTTCGTTTTTATTTAGTAACTCTATATTACCACCAGTAGCCATAACATTGTCAGTGTAAGTTTTTTCAGTAACGAAATTATAAAGGTAGCCTGGTCCTCCTGCCTTTGGTCCTGTGCCGCTTAAACCTTGACCACCAAAAGGCTGTACTCCAACAACTGCTCCGACAATATCTCTATTAAAATAAAAATTTCCAACATTTGCTGCCTCAAAAATTCTTCTAGCTTTACTTACAATTCTGGAGTGCAAACCCATTGTTAGCCCATAGCCGGTATTGTTAATCTCGTCAATTACTCGATCCAAATTTTCATTTTTATACCTAATAAAGTGAAGGATTGGTCCAAAATTTTCTCCATCAATTTGATTAATGCCTTCTATTTCGAAAACGATTGGTGTTATAAATAAATCATCTTTATTTTGTTTTCGATGATGTTCAATAGTTTTTTTTGCTGACTTTTTCATAACTAAAATATGTTTCATCAATTTATCTTTTGAATTCTTATTGATGATTGGACCAATATCTACTTCTGGCAGGTTTGGATTTCCAATAGTATATTCTTGCAATGCCTCATTGAGATAATCCCAATATTCATCAGCAATTTCATCTTGAACATACAAAACTCTCAATGCACTACATCTTTGACCGGCACTCAAAAATGCTGATCTGATTACATCATCTATAACCTGTTCCTTAAGGGAAGATGAATCAATGATCATTGCATTCTGACCCCCTGTTTCTGCAATAAGACTTTTAATAGGACCAGTTGAGTCAGCGAGGTTCTTATTTATTTGCTTTGCAGCAAAACTTGATCCTGTAAAAGCAACACCAGAAATTAGGGGATTTTTCGTTAATTCATTGCCAATTTTTTTGTCACCAAGAACTAGTTTTAATGCTGATTTTGGTACACCAGAGTCATGGAAAATTTTTATAACTTCATGTCCAAGGATTGAAGTATCTTCAGCAGGTTTTGCAATTACATTATTGCCTGTCACAAGCGCTGCAGTAATTTGTCCTACGAATATTGCTAAGGGAAAATTCCAAGGACTTATACATAGGAATGTCCCTTTAGGAGCATGCTCTAGATAGTTTTCTTCACCTGAAGGACCAGGCATTCTTTTTCTCTTAAAGATTTTTTTTGCCTGTGCATTGTAGTAATTTATAAAATCAATTGCTTCTCTTAATTCTGCATCACAATCTTTTAGAGTCTTTCCAGCTTCATTTATCAAAAGATGGAAAAGCATCACTCTATTTTTTGACAGTAGTCCTCCAACCTTTGAAAGAATTTTAATTCTTTTTTTCAAAGAGGTTTTTGACCAGTCTAAATTATCAAAATCTTCAAAAACATGTTTGATATCTTTATTCTTTAA
>CABZLG010000013.1 GCA_902526535.1 uncultured SAR86 cluster bacterium | reverse complement strand
TTTAACGCCTTATAGTCTATTTTTTTAAATTCTTCTTTGTAATCAAAATCTTCTTCTAAAGGGTTAGATTTTGAATCATGTTGATGCAAGATATTTAAATTAAGCTGATTAGGCCACCAATTTACATTGGAATGACTGCCAGCTGTTTTGGTATTAGCCCCATGAATAACAGGACACTTATTTTCTTCACTCATAATTAATTACGTTTATTACACTCCATCTATAATTGTAGATTCACTTAGTGCTTTTTCAATAACGTTATAAGAAAAAAACAAAATGTTACAAAAATGTCTTAAATATAGTGCTAGGATTAAGTTGTGAAAAAAATAGGCATGTATCCAGGCTCATTTGATCCAATCACAAAAGGTCATATGGATATTGTAAAAAAAGCTCTCACTATTTTTGATGAAGTTGTTATTGCGGTGTTAGAAAATAGCGCTAAAACTTTGTTATTTACACCTGATGAAAGAAAAAAAATGATCGAAGAAATTTACAAAAATGATGAAAGGGTAGGGTGCATATCATTAGGCTCAAAATTAACTATCAACCTTGCAGAAGAAATATCAGCTCAAGCGATTATTAGAGGTCTTCGAGCTATGTCAGATTTTGAGTACGAATTTCAGATTGCAAATATTAATAGATCTCAAAATGAAAAAATAGAAAGTATCTTCTTTACTGCTACTGATAAATTTACTTATGTTTCATCTTCAATGGTAAAAGAAATTGCTTATTATAAAGGGAAGGTCGATGAATTTGTTGATCCAGTTATTAAAAAAGAATTGGAAAAAAAATTTTCCTAACTCTGGCACTTTTTACAAAAGTAGGTGCTCCTATTATTTTGCCTAATCTGAAAAATTTTTGATTTACATTTTTTGCAGTCTTCTCCCTCTCTGCCATAAACAAAAAGCTTTATTTTGAAATAACCAGGCTTACTTTGTGCATTATGATAATCATTGAGTGTGGTTCCACCAAATTTTATAGCTCTATTTAAAACAATCTTACTGAACCTAATGATTTCATCGCACTGGAGTTTAGTAACTTTATTTCCCCTTTTTTTTGGGGACAGCTTGCTTAAGAAAAGAATTTCAGATGCATAAATATTGCCAATTCCAGAGATAATTTTATTATTTAACAACAGCGCCTTTAAGGTTGAGCTAGAATTCTTAATTTTGTTATAAAAATACTTACCATCTTTCTGAGAAAGTGGGTCAGGGCCATTGTTTTCAAACATAGAAAACTCTTCGTTTTTAAATACAAGATGAAATAATCCAAATCTTCTTGTGTCATTAAAAATTAATGATTGTCCTGTTTCTAGCTTTAGAATGACATGATCATGTTTTAACTTTTGGAACTTATTGTGTACTCGCAATGTTCCTGACATACCAAGATGTATAATTATTTTTGACTCATCGTTAAGTTTTAAAAAAATATACTTTCCTTTTCTACCTACTTCGATGATTTTTTTGTTAATGATTTTCTTTAGTTTAGTTTTATTTACAGGAACCCTTAAACTTGAATTTCTTACTTCTATTCTCTTGATTATTTTATTTTTTAAAAAAGGCTCAACACCTCTTTTGGTAGTTTCTACTTCAGGTAATTCTGGCACTTAGTCTAAAAAATTATTTACAATAATTATATCCTGAGGTTTTAAGCTTCCTGTAGCCTGTTTAAATTCGAGGCTTCTAATAATGAAATCATATTTTGCTTGAGACAACCTATTCTGCGCATCAAAAAAATTTCTCTCAGCGCGTAATAGATCAACAAGATTTCTTGCTTTAAGCTCATATCCAAGTCTTGTTGCTTCTAGAGCATCTTCAGAGCTTTCATAAGAAGCCTCTAGTGATTCAATATTCAATTGTCCAGTTTTTAACGATGTGTAAAGAGATCTAATGCGTTGAGTAACATTTCTTTGAATTAATAAAAGCTGCTCCTCTGTTCTAACTTCTTCAAGCATGGCTTGTCTTCTTTGTGAGCTGTTCAACCCTGAAGTAAAAAGTGGTATGGAAAATTGAACAGAAAAACTTCTATTTTCAGTTTCCTCAGGAATAAAAAAAGGTAAATCTAAATCCGAGTCCACGCCATCAAAAGTATATTGTTTAGAGTTTCTTCTGTTGGCATTTGCATTCAAATCTATTTTTGGAAGAAAGTTTGATGTTCTAGCTCTTGTTTTGGACTCGGCTGCTTCAAGCCTACTTTCTGCTTCAGAAATCAAGAAATTGTTTTCAATTCCTTTTTTTACTTCGTCAGAAACACCCTCTAGATCGACAACAGATTTAAAATCATTTCTTAAGGGGCTTATTAATTTAACCTCCCTTCCAACAATTGCATTTAATTCCTCAAAAGCAATATCCACATTACCTTCTGCCAGAACTCTATCTGAAATAGCTCTATTTAAGGCTGCTTTTGCCTCTGCTAACTCAATTCTTGAGGCAGCACCTGCTTCAAATTTATCATTAATTTCTTCAAATTGATTTTCCAAAGTTCTTTCATTGGCACCTCTAGTTTTAAAGAGTGACCTAGCTGACAGGACATTTAAATAAGCTCTTGTCACTCTTATCATTAAATTTTGTTGTTGATAGGCAAATTGAGCTTCAGCTGCACGATAGTTCTTTTGCGCTTGACGTGAAGTAAACCAGGAATCAAGTCTGAAGAGTGGTTGGTTAAAATTTAGGTTATAAGTAAAAGTATTATAATCATTTTGCAATATTCTCTCTTGATAATATTCATTCCAATTAGTGGATGCGGATAGATTCAATCGAGGCAATAATGCAGAAATTGATTGGTTTCTAAATTCTTTTGAAATTTTTAAATCAGCTTTTTTTGAATTAAATTCTGGATCTCTTTCTAAAGCCTCATTGTAAATTGAAAGCAAATCATCAGCTGTAAAAACTGCGGAGATGAATATTAAAGTTAAAAATAATTTTTTCATGGTAAAAATATGTTTGTATTCTGCATTAAAACCTTTTATTTAACAATTTAATCTTAATATCTTAGTATTCTGTAATTAGTTTCAAATTAGTATGAATAAAATTCCTAAAATTCTTTCTATCGCTGGCTCAGATTCAGGTGGTGGAGCAGGAATTCAAGCTGATATTAAAGCCATTTCTTTCCATAGAGGCTATGCAATGACAGTTTTAACAGCAGTAACAGCACAAAATACTCTTGGAGTTCAAGAAATTTTTCCACTACCTAAAGAAATAATAAAAAAACAACTCGAATCAGTAATGGATGATTTATCTCCAGATGTTATAAAGACTGGGATGTTGGCTGACCACGAGACTATAGAGTTGATTTCAGAGTTAATAAAAAATAAAAAAATAGTTGTTGATCCAGTAATGGTTGCAACTTCAGGTGACAGGCTAATTGAGTCTCCTGCAGTAGATGCTATTATAAATTTTCTAATTCCTAACGCATATCTAGTGACACCCAACATTTACGAGGCTGAAATTCTATCGAATATAAAAATTGTTGATTTAGAGACTCAAATAGATGCAGGTAAAAAAATCCTTGAGCATGGTGCAGAGAATGTTTTAATTAAAGGCGGGCATAGTAAAAGTGAAATTATTCATGATTGTCTTTTTAAAAAAGATTCAAAAGAAATAGTATTTAAAAGCAAAAGACTTGATAGTAAAAATACTCATGGCACTGGCTGTTCTTTAGCAAGCTCAATTGCCACCCTACTGGGAAGAGGTTTTGATATCGAAGCAGCAACTAGCAGTTCCATAGAGTATGTACAAAGAGGCATAAAGAAAGCTCCAAACTTCGGACAAGGTAACGGACCAATATTGCATTTCGATGATTAAGTTTTATGACAGAAAGGGCTATTCTTTAGTAAATATTAAGCCAAATAATTCGTCCTCAATAAATGAAAATATGATCTTTTTTGGTTTTTTAGGTTTGCTATGCCTTACTTTTGGTATTGGGTTTTTTTTCATTGGGGCTACACTTATCTTGCCTTTCGCTGGTATCGAAATTGTTGCTTTGATTATTGTCTTGAGGCTAAATAGAAGTTGGTCTTCGCAATGGCAAAAAATAAAAATTGACAAACTGTATGTTGAGATTGAGGAACAAAAAAGAAAAAAAACTAAGAATAAATTTGACAGGTTTTTATCGAAATTTATTGTTGAAAGTAAGAACGGCAGAAAAATTTATTTTGTAAATAAAACCACCAAGATAGAGCTCGGTTCTTTTTTGACTGAAGAAGAAAAAGATAAATTAATAAATTTTTTAGAGAGGAAAGTTCAACAATTTAATTTTTCTTAAAAATGCAGATCAAGCTGTTCATAAGCAGGCAATCCATTTTTATATATTGGGTAGCTTTCACCCTGTATAAGTGGACTTAGATAAGAAATACCTTCACTTGTTATTCTGAAACCACAATTTGAAATAAAATTTTTTGGAAGCACCTTTTCTTTATTAGCAATTTCATTCAAGTCAGCACTATCTATTTCCCATTTATAGGGTTCATTTCCTAATCTTTTAATAATTGGCATAAATCCACTTTTAGCCTCTAGTGCCAAGGTTGCTGCAACCTCACCAACTGCGATAGCTTGGTCTACGTCTGTTTTTGATGATATGTGTCTAGCACTTCTTTGAAGATAATCAGAAACTGACCAATGATACTTGATATTCAAGTTTTTATTGACAAGCTCTGCTAATTTAGGTGCAAGTCCACCAAGCTGAGTATGTCCAAATGAGTCCTTCTCTTCTGAGGCTGAATAAATTTCACCTGAAGCATTTTTAAGACCTTCTGATGCAATTACTACAGAGAATCCATCTTTATCAATATCATTTGAAATTTCATTAAGAAATTTTGTTTCATCAAATGGAACTTCAGGTAATAAAATTTTATGTACGTGGTTTCCGTTTAGATTAGCTAGTTCGCCTGCAGCAGCAATCCAGCCAGCGTGCCTTCCCATCACTTCAAGAATGAAAACTTTTGTAGATGTTTTACACATTGACTTGATATCGAGTGAAGCCTCCTTTGCAGAGATTGCGATGTATTTTGCAACAGAGCCAAAACCAGGACAATTATCTGTAACTGCAAGATCATTATCTATAGTTTTAGGAATAGCAATGGCACACAAATCAAAATTTAAAATTCTCGCTGCCTGATGTATTTTGAGACATGTATCAGCAGAATCATTTCCTCCATTGTAAAAAAAATAACCAATATTTCTTTCTTCGAATTTATTAAATATATTCTCATAAAAAGACGAGTCAGATACAGGGTCAGGTAATTTATATCGACAAGAGCCAAACATCCCACCAGGACTATCAAGTAAAAGATCTAAATTTTTTTGTGTCTTGCTCAAATCATAGATTTCATTTTCAATAAGCCCAATAATTCCATTTTTACCCACAAAAATATCTGAATTTGCAAAATGCTTTTTAAAATTTTTAAAAAGACCATATGCTGAGCAATTTATAACAGAAGTTACGCCACCAGATTGAGCATAAAATGCATTTTTCATGAGACTTATCTTATACTCCATTTAGAGCAACATAAAGAATGAAGATTTTTTTTCTAGGTATATCCGGAACTTTTATGGGAAATCTGGCTCAAATTGCACAAAAAAAAGGTTTTGAAGTTTTTGGAGTAGATCAAAAATTTTACCCACCAATGTCAGATGAGCTCTTAAATGCTGGCATTAAATTTCAAGAAGGATATGAAGAAAAAAATTTTATAGATGTTGATCTCTATGTTATTGGAAACAGCATATCAAGGGGTAATCCGCTTCTCGAGGTCATCATAGAAAAAAATAAAAAAATAACTTCCGCACCAGCTTGGCTCTATCAATATGTTTTAAAAGAAAAAAAGGTAATTGCTGTTTCAGGCACACATGGTAAAACAACAGTCACTTCAATGATTGCACATGCTTTTAAAAAAGATGGAAAAAACAATTTTGGCCATCTTATTGCTGGTGTTCCAGAAGAAATTGACTCTTGGCACTTAGGTGATGGTGACTTTTTTGTTATCGAAAGTGATGAGTACGATACTGTATATTTTGATAAAGAGCCTAAATTCTTTCACTACAGACCTAACATTTTAATTATCAATAATATTGAGTTTGATCATGCAGATATTTATTTATCTATTGACGAAATAGAGAGCAAATTTATAAGGCTTCTTATACAAATGGAAAAAGGAACAAAAGCATATATAAATATAGGTGCCGTTAGGAAATCATTTAAAGATAAAGTTCAGGAATTAGAAACTAATTGTGAGATAGAATTTTTTAATGCTCAGGGAGAAACTATTTATCAAACAAATATTAATTTGGCATTAAAAGTCCTTGTAAACTTTTTTGAAGAGAATAAAACAAAAAAATTACTTCAATCTTTTAAAGGTGTTAAAAGAAGATTTCAACTTTTATTTGAGAATGAAAAAATCGCACTCATTAGTGATTTTGCTCATCATCCAACAGCTATTAAAAGAACTATAGAATTAGCTCAAAAAGAATTTGTTGATGCAGAAATTATTCCTATTATTGAATTTGGTTCAAATACAATGCAAAACGGCCAGCATGATATCTCTTTGAGAACTATATTAGAAAATTTTAAATCTTATACAATTAACAGCTCTCAAAAACAGCAGCAATTATTTAAACCATTTGCCTCAGAATTCTCAAAAAACAAATTTGATGAAATATTAAATTCAAAAGAAAAAAAATTAGTTGTTTTGATGTGTGGGAATAGAGATTTTAATGGCTTACAGATACAATTTTTAAATAAACTTAGATCATTTGAGTCTAAATGAAATAACTTACTATCTATGGCTTATAAAGACAGTTCTGAAAAAATAAAAAATATATGCTTAAAAACTTTTGATGAATTAAAAGCGAATGACATTGCTGAGCTAAATATAGAAAAAATTTCATCTTTTGCTACATATTTGCTTATTGCTACCGGAACATCAAATAGGCACATCAAGTCAATTGCAGATAAAGTGGTTGATGAACTAAAGGAAAGGAAAATTGATATTTTGGGTAAAGAGGGCTTTGAATCAAAGGAATGGGTTTTAATTGATGCAGGTGATGTCCTAATAAATGTAATGTCAAAAGACTCACGCGAACATTATGATCTTGAATCTCTTTGGACAATGATCAAGAAATGAAATTAAATCTTCTGTATGTAAGTTCACAAAAAAACAAAAGTGCACTTTTTTTAGAAAATGATTTAGTAAAAAGAATTAAAAGTCCAATGAAAATAGAGCTTAAGAAAATTTTTTGCAAAACTGAATCTAACAATATTGAGCAACAAAAAAATTTTGAATCAGAGAAAATAAAAAAATTCCTTAATAAAAATAATTTTTTATTTTGCTTTGATAAAAAAGGAGAAAAATTTAGTTCTGAAGGTTTTTCAAACTTACTTTTTAAACAAACTAAAGATATAGATTTTGTAATTGGGGGTCCATTTGGAATTAGTAAAAAGCTTTTAGATTGTTCAAACAAATTAATTTCCTTCTCAGATATGGAATTTTCTCATGATATATTCAGATTTATGGCAATAGAACAAATCTACAGAGCACAGTGTATTTTTAATAATCATCCTTATCATCAAAAATAATTATGGACAACAGAACATTTTTTAGAGGAAGAACTATCTTTTTAACATTTATTTTTCTTGCACTGATAATAATTGTTCTTTTCAGGTTTTTTTATCTACAAGTAATAAATGGAGATGAACTTAAAGAGCTTAGAGAAAAAAATATTAATACTTTTGAGTATGTATACCCCAAAAGAGGGAGAATCATTTCAAAGGATGGTTTTGTACTAGCCGAAGACAGGAAAATATTTTCGATTGCAGTAAATTTAAATGTAAAACCAAATGAGCAAGCAATTAAAAGATTAATTTCTATTTTTCCAAATAAAATTGAAAATCAGTATGTTAAAAATATTGTTGAAAAGTCTATAAAAACTGGAAATCAAGAGGTTATAGTTTCAAAGTTAAATCAACAAGAATTATCGAAGTTTCTAGTAAGAAGTAACGAGCTTGAAGGGTTTTCTGTAATTGAAAATTATGAGCGAATTTATGATCCTCATCCATCAATATTCCATATTCTTGGTCATATGGGCTACTTATCTGAAAGAGATAAGACTTATTTCAAATCAAGGATAGATCAATTTACACCTTCATTATGGAGGAAAGTTGGACAATCTGGAATTGAAAGAATTTATGAAGAGCAACTTAGAGGTGAACATGGAAAAAGATTTTTCTTAAGAAATGCAAGAGGGCAAAAAAAAGTTGAAATAGGTAAAGAGGATTTTACTGAGGGAAATGATTTAAATATTTCAATTAACTTTAATGCTCAAAAAAAGGCATACGATCTATTAGATGGAAGAAAAGGTTCAATTGTAGTTATTGATTTAAGGGATTTTAGCATTCCTGTTGCAGTAAGTGCTCCATCAATAAGCGCTAATGATTTAAGAGATATATCTTCAAAAGAGTATCAGGCCCTGCTTAACGATAAAAAGAGACCGCTTTTTAATAGAGCTTTTATGGGTCTTTACCCACCAGGCTCAACAATAAAACCGTTCTTCACTATTTTTGCTTTAAGCAATTCTTATACAAATTGGCAGGAGCAAATTTATGACGATGGATTTTTTAGATATGCGGAGAGCGGTAGGGTTTTCAACGCATGGCGTGAGGGTGGTCATGGTTTAACTGATTTAAGTAAAGCTTTAGTAGAGAGTTCGAATCCATTTTTTATGAACCTTGCTACAAGATATGAAAAAGATTTTTTTACAAATTTTTTAGAATCCGGTTCGTTTGGCAAAAGGTTATGTGTCGATTGTTGGCCGCACCAGTTCAGTCCATTGATATCCGATCAATGGAAAACAAAAAATTTTGGTTCAAGGTTGTTCAGAGGTGATTTGGTTAACATGGGAGTAGGTCAGGGATATCTAAGTGTAACGCCTTTGCATTTGGCCTTAATCTCCGCAATGATCGCTAAAAAAGGTGATTATGAAATACCATTTTTAGTAAAAAAAGAACAAGATATTAAAAAGTTAAATTTTGATTTGACTGAACAGGATTGGAAAAAATTACACGAATCTCTCACTCAGGTAATTTACTCAAGAAATGGGACAGGTATAAGAATTCAGCCTGGAGACATGAAACTCGCAGGCAAAACTGGTACTGCTCAAGTAAAGAGCATCAACTCAAAAGAGGAATATGATGATTTACGAGAAAATGAGGAGTTTAGAGATCATGCAATGTTTATCGGATTCGCTCCATATGACGTTCCAAGATATGCAATATCGGTTGTTATTGAGAATGGCGAATGGGGAGGTTCAGTTGCAGGTCCTGTTGCAAGAGATGTTTTATTAGAGGTATTTAGTGCTGATTGACCTCAGAAGTTTTCTAATAATTTTTTCTTTGTTAGGGATAATTATAGCCGGTTCATTAACTGTTTATTCTGTGACATCAATCGATGCTTTTTATTTTGTCCGTTTTCTTCTGATTACATTAATTTCAATAATTTTAGTAAGTCTTTTCTTTAACTATGTAAATTTGAATCGGGTTTTGTCTGCAGGTTGGTTAATTTTAGGTTTAAATTTAGCTTTAGTGTTATCAGTTGAGATTTTTGGAAAAGAAATAAATGGTTCAAAAAGATGGTTAGATTTTGGTTTTTTAAGTTTACAGCCCTCAGAATTTATGAAGATATCCTATGCGCTCTTTGTAATACAGTACCTAAGATTTTTTAATTTCAAATTTAATATTTTTAGATCCTTTTTATTGCTATTTATTTTGTTCATAACAGCTGCCCCCATAATTATCCAACCTGATCTAGGTACAGGGCTTATATATATTCTTTCTGGATTAATGCTTTTGTTTATTTGTGGGTTGAGGAGGATTTATTTCATATTTATGGGTTTATCTGCAATTCTCTTATCTCCAGTAATCTATAATTTTTTTCTTACCGATTATCAGAGAGGAAGAATAATAAGTTGGTTTTCAACAAACCAATCTCTATCTGAAAAATGGAATATTTTACAATCAGAAATAAGCATTGGTTCCGGTGGGCTTTTTGGTGATGGATTTCTTAATAGTAAACAAAATGAATTTAATTTTCTTCCAGAAGCAGATACAGACTTTATATTTTCAATTTTTGCTGAACAATTTGGGTATGCAGGAGTGGTTTTAGTTCTGTTTTTGCTTACCTTGTTCGTGATTCTATCAATGGTTGTTGTAATGCAACAAAGACGGCTCACAAATGACATGTCTCCGTATTATCTCGGCGCATACTTCACTTTTATTATAGGGTTTAGTTTTTTAATGAATGTTCTGATGGTAAGTGGTCTTATTCCTGTAGTTGGGCTACCATTACCATTTTTTACTAAAGGGGGATCATCTCTTTTATGCTTTTCAATAATGTTAGGCTTAATTTTTTCTTCAAGGGGGTTTTTAAGAGGATGAGGTTTTTTCTTTTTTTGTTTTTATCACTTTATATCGAATCAAACATTACAGAAAGAGATGATGTTAAAGAATTTATAAAATTTGCAATTTCTAATTCAGATTTAGATAGGGATGACGTATTGGCATTTATTAAAGACGCAAAACCCTCAAAAAAAGCTATTGTTTTGAAAAATAACCAACCAGAAGTAAAAGCTACTTGGGATTCTTATCGTAATACAAGAGTATCTGCAACAAGAATTATTAACGGTTTAAAGTTTTTACTTGATCACAAAATCTTGCTTGAAAATGTAGAGAAAGATTTTGGAGTTTCAAAGTTTTATATCGTTTCAATAATCGGAATCGAAACAAATTATGGAAGAAATTACGGTTCTTTCAATCCTCTTGACACTATTTTTACAAGAGCATTTGACCCTAAAAGTAAATATTGGCAAAACGAACTTTTAGAACTCTTTAAAATTGCAAAACGCTATAATCTTCAACCAAAAAATATGCGTAGTTCCTGGTCAGGAGCTATGGGAATTGGACAATTTATTCCTTCAAGTTATAACTCCTATGGGGTTGACTATAATTTTGACGGAGTTGTAGATTTGATGGAATCTAGAGAAGATGGAATTGCCAGCGTAGCAAATTATCTAAAAGTTCATGGATGGTCAAACGAAAGTTTTACAGTTGAAGAAGTCGAAATTGAAAAGACAATCTCTTTGTTATCTGAATTTGAAATTGATGAACTTGTATTGCCTTACAGAATAAATAATTTTCGTACAAAAATTACAGCTGAAGAAATAAAAGATGGGGGTTTAAAATTTAAAGAAAATTATTCAGGTAAAATTACTCCTCTACTGATGCATCAAAACGGGAAAACAAGATTATTTCTTGGATTTGACAATTTTAGGGTAATAACTAAATATAATCGAAGTAGTAAATATGCATTAGCAGTGCATCAATTAGCTGAACAAATTGAAAAAAAATATTATGAAACAATTTAGCTCTCTATTATTCATCTTAATAAGCATCAATTTATTTTCGTCACCTATTCCAAAACCGCCAGATTTAGGCGTTGGAAGTTATATTTTATATGAACCAACAACAGAAACTGTTATAGCGGCATTTAATGAAAATGAATCTGTTGAGGTTGCAAGTCTTACAAAACTTATGACAAGTTATGTAGTAGCTGATCAAATTAAGCAAGGCTACATATCTATGGAAGATGAGCCAACTATCTCTGTAAAAGCATGGCAAACACCAGGATCACAAATGTTTATAAGAGAGGGGACCAAAGTAAAAGTTTTAGATTTAGTAAAAGGGATGGTGATAATTTCCGGCAATGATGCAAGCGTAGCTTTAGCAGAGCATATAGCCGGAAGTGAAGAAAATTTTGTTTATTTAATGGATCAATACGCTGTAGATTTAGGTCTGGGAGATTCTGATTTTAATAATTCGAGTGGATTGCCTGATCCAAATAATGTTAGCTCAGCCCTTGATCTTGCCAAATTAACTGGTGCCATAATAAGAGACTTTCCTGATCACTATCAAATTTATAAGGAAAAAGAATTTTCCTATAGTGCTCCAGGAGAGTATGTAGCACCTCAACCAAATAGAAATAGATTATTGTATTTAGATGATATGTTTGATGGAGTAAAAACAGGTTATACAAGAGCAGCTGGTCATTGTTTAGTTGGTTCATCAACTAGAGATGATATGAGATTAATTGCAGTTGTTTTAGGGAGTGGTATTAATAAACGATTTGCTGATGTAAGAGCTTTAGTAGGTTATGGATATCAGTATTTTAAAACTAGAGAAATTGTTTCTTCTGGAGATGTAATTGACTCTTTAGCTGTTTTAGCTGGAAATAAAGATAGTGTTTCCGTAGGTGTAGATAAAAGTGTGGTAATGACTTTAAAGAAAAATATTGATTTAGAGTTTCAAATCTTTGCCCAAGAAAGAATAGTTGCTCCTGTTATAGGAGGAACAACAGCTGGAACATTAAAGATCATAGATGATAATGGCAGTATAATTAATGAATCTGAATTAATTTTTCTCGAAGATGTTGAAAAATTAGGTTTTTTTCAGTACTGGTTTGCACTTATTTGGGATTGGATAAAATCACTATTTATTTAATCTAAATGAATTTAAATACTACCTCTCTCAAAGAGTCCCATGGATTACCTTTTAAAAAACCTTTAAATTTCTTATCTGACTCATCAAGCAAAGAAAGAGCATTCTCAATTTTCTTTTTTGTGAATCTTTGTGCAATCTTGTTATATAAATCAAGCTGAGAGTCCCAAATTCCTAATTTTCTGACAGAGCCACTTCTAGTCAAAATCATATTAATGGCTTGTAAATCTCTATTAAATCGCCAAACAAGTAATGGAATTATACTTGGTTCATTTTTCTCATAGTAATTTATAACATTAATTACTGAATCTATTTTATTGTCTGCAAGGTAATTGATGATTTTTTTGTTATCTTTAACAGAGTTTTCAGAAAAGATGCTTTCAATAAATTTTGAATCATCAACTATTTTTAGTATTTCAATATCATTTAAAAGAGCAGAAAAATTTCCTTCGTATAATGATTGGTGCAATTTAATTTGTTCATTACTTACCAGATTATCTGGCAGATTTAATCTTAAAAAATTAAATATTTCGTCTTCAGCGGGCTCTGAGCAATCTATAAGAATACCATTAGATAATTTTGAAAATAGGTCTTTTTCTTTTTTAAGGGTACTAGCCTTTATTTCTGCTATTTCAAGCACTGATATGATGTCGGTTTCATGATTTGATATTAATTCGATCTTTTCTCTTATTTCTTTATTAAGACGATTTTTACTAAAATTCAAAAACATAATCTTACCTGAAGAAAACATATCTTGAGACATTGTTGTCTCGCTCAAAATTTCAATAAAATCGTCATCTTCAAGGTCTAAATTTATTCTTATGAATTCTGAATTCAAAAAATGACTCTGAATTATATGCTCTTTTGATTTATAAATGCAGGCAGGTTCATTGCCGTAAAGTATAAAAAAATTCTCATCAAATTTTTTTTTCTGCAAAAAATCTAGGCAACCAGTATTCATTGTTGAATATTTTTTTTTATTTTGTCACAAATATCCTGAATCATTAAACCTCTGTCTTGTTTCTCTAATTCAAGCGACATGTTCGAAGATATATAATTTGTTGGACTCATCTGCATTGATTTAATTTTAATTTCTTCATTTTGAAATTTAATATCTACACTCATTGATGTTTTAGAATTAAACTCTAGTCCTTCAGAATTTATATTATTTGCTAAATTTATTACTTTAAGTTCAGATATCTCTAAATCTTGACCTATATTTGAAAGACATCTTTTAAGTAAAAATCTATCCATACCCTCAAATGAGCTATCAAAAGTTAAGTTATTTTTTTCAATTGATGAGCAACTACTAAGAAAAAAAATTACAAGAAATCTAACCATTTACAAAATTTATTAATTTATCTTTTATAAATATTACTTTTTTTATTTCATTTCCTTCTAGATATTTTGAAATATTTGGATGTTTTGATACGGATTTTTCAACATCACTTTGATTAAGATTGATGCCTAGAACAATATTTGCCCTTACCTTACCATTTACTTGAACTAAATAATTTACTTCGCTTTTTTTCTGCTGAAAAAAATCTTCTTTTGGCCAATAAGCGCTATTAAAGTTTTTTCCTAATACATCTTCATAAAGATGTTCACAAATATGCGGTGCAATTGGGGATAAAGATATAAGTAAAAATTCGTATGCTTTTAAAAATTCATTCTCATTAGCTTTGATTTCATTTTCTTCTATCCTTCTATTTAATTTATTTAATATTTCCATACATGATGAAACTACAGTATTAAGATTCAATCTTTTTTCATAGTCATCATTAATTTTAATGTACAGATCTTTTATTTCTTCCTCGATAGAAGAGCCTGAATCATTAAAACTATTACGGACACGACTTTTAATTTTTTCAGAAAAAGTATGCAGTCTTTTTAAAAATCTATGACATCCTTCCAAACCATTATCAGACCACTCAAGTGATTGTTCTGGTGGACTTGCAAAGATCATAAAGGTCCTTATCGAATCTGCGCCAAACAATTCAATGTAATTTTCTGGATCAACAACATTTCCTTTTGATTTTGACATCTTCGTCCCATCTTTTAGAACCATTCCTTGAGTAAGTAATTTTTTGAATGGTTCATCTCCTTCAACTAACTTCATATCTCTAAGAACTTTATGAAAAAAGCGAGCATACAAAAGATGCAAGATTGCATGTTCAACTCCACCTATGTAAAGATCAACAGGTAACCAATAGTTAGTATTCTCGTCAAAAATTTTGTTTTTATTATCTGCGGATGTGTAACGGGCAAAATACCAAGAAGATTCAAAAAATGTATCAAAAGTATCTGTCTCTCTTACTTCTCCATCAGCGATGTTTTTGAATGCTTCATTTTGATCCAGTGGTTTATGATCTTTATTGCCTAAAGGCAATTCAACTGGCAGATTTTGTGCAGGTCTTGGTTTTCCATTTTTATAAACAATTGGAATCGGGCATCCCCAATATCTTTGTCTACTAACACCCCAATCTCTAAGTCTATATTGATAAAGCTCCTTTCCTGCATGATTATCACTCAACATTTTCGATATTTTTTCAAAAGCTTCATCAATATTTAAATTATTTAATTCTTGAGAGTTTATTAATTTTCCGTATCCAGAGTAAGGAAGTGGATCTTCAGATTCAATTACACGTTTGATTTGAATTTTATATTTTTCAGCAAATTCAAAATCTCGCTCGTCATGTCCAGGGACTCCCATAATTGCTCCCGTTCCGTAATCCATCAGGACATAATTTATGATCCATATAGGAATATTTTCATTTGTAATTGGATTAAAAACATTAAATGAAGTCTTATAACCTAATTTTTCTGCCTTTGTAATATCTGATTCAGCTGTAGAGCCTTTATTTTGCTTTTTAATAAAATCAGCCAGCTTTTCATCATTTTTCGAGATTTGCTCTGCGAGTGGATGTTGAGGAGATAATCCGAAGAATGTAACTCCAAATAATGTATCAGGTCTAGTAGTAAATGCTTTCAAAGTTTGATTTTCAAAATCAGTTTTAAAATCAATTTCTATCCCTTTTGATTTTCCAATCCAATTTTTTTGCATATTGACAACATTTTCTGGCCAATCAATATGTTCAAGGCCAGACTCAAGCTCATCAACATATTCAGTAATTTTTAGGAACCACGTGTCAATTTCCTTCCTTTCAACTTCCGCTCCAGTTCTCCATCCTTTACCATCAATTACTTGTTCATTAGCCAATACTGTTTTATCTATTGGATCCCAATTAACCATTGATTTTTTTCTATAAGCTAATCCCTTTTCAAACATCTTAATAAATATTTCTTGTTCAAATCTGTAGTAAGAAACATCAGAGGTATTTACTTCTTTTGACCAGTCATAACTGAAACCTAATGACTTAAGTTGTTTCGTCATGTGTTTGATATTTTCATCTGTCCATTTTTTGGGATGTATTTTTTTATCTAATGCAGCATTTTCTGCTGGTAACCCAAATGCGTCCCAGCCCATTGGTTGAAGAACATTAAATCCCTTTAGTCTTTTATATCTTGAGATAGCATCACCAATTGTATAGTTTCTAACATGACCCATATGAAGGTTTCCTGAGGGATATGGCAACATTGATAAGCAATAAAATTTTGGTTTATTTTGATTTATTTCAGCTTTATAAGTATTTTGTTGCTGCCATTTTTTTTGAGCCTCCGACTCAATCTGCTTAAAGTTATAAATATCACCCATTAAATAATTTTCTCCTCGAGATATTTAATATAGTAATCCAGGTTTAAAAAGCCTTTATCTTCTAAAATTCTTTGATGTAAATTTTGATTAGTTTTAATTCCTTCAACAACTAACTCTTGTAAAGCAACCCGCATTTTATTTATCACCCTATTCCTATCCTTATCTTTGACAATTACCTCAGCTATCAGTGAATCATAGTTTGCAGGCACTTTATATCCAGAATAGATTTGTGACTCAAATCTCACATGATAACCTCCCGGCCTATGTACTCTTTCTATTCGACCTGGGGAGGGTACAAATGTTTCAGGATCCTCAGCATTTATTCTGCATTGCATTGCATGTCCGTTTACTTTTAAATCCTCCTGTTTAAAATCATATTTATCTTCAAGAGCTAAAAGTAATTGGGCTTGAACTAAATCTACACCAGTAATCATCTCGGTAACTGTGTGCTCCACTTGGATTCTTGTATTCATTTCAATGAAATAAAAATTATTATTTTCATACAGGAATTCAATAGTTCCTGCTCCCTCATAATTAAGTTTTTTACATGCCTCTACTGATAGATTTTGAATTTCGTCTAATTTTTTATTATCTATATTCAAAGCAGGGGCCTCTTCAACGATTTTTTGATATTTTCTTTGCAATGAACAATCTCTAGTAAATAAATGTACTGCCTCTCCTTTACCATTTCCAAAAATTTGTACTTCAATATGTCTTGGCTTTTTTAAATATTTTTCAATAAAAATTTTGCCATCTCCAAAAGATAACTCAGCTTCATTTTGTGCAGATTGAATAGATTGCCATAACTCATCTGATGAATTCACAACTCTCATGCCTCTTCCTCCACCTCCTGCGCTAGCTTTAATGATTACAGGATATCCAATTTCTTCAACGATTTTTATTGCATCATTTTCAGAAGATATCTCTCCCTCATATCCTGGTACTACGGGAATGTTTAAAGATTTTGCTAATTCTTTAGCCTTAATTTTGTCACCCATAACAGCTATTACCTCTGGATTTGGTCCAATAAACTTAAAACCACTTTCAATGCACTTTTCAGCAAAAGAGGCATTTTCAGCAAGAAAGCCAAAACCAGGATAAATGGCATCAGCACCTGATAAATCTGCTGCTGAAATTATCGCTGCTTCATTTAGATAACTATCCCTAGTTTCAGCTGGACCGATACAAATTGCTTCATCTGACAGCTTTAAGTGTTTTTGGTCTTGATCTATCGTAGAGTAAACCGATGCTACCGAATATCCTAGCTCTCTTGCTGCACGTAGTGCTCTTATTGCAATAACGCCCCGGTTTGCAATTAATATTTTTTTAGATTGTTTCAATTGATACTAATGATTCGTTGAATTCTACAGGTTGTCCATTTTCAACTTTTACATCTACTATTTTTCCATCAAACTCAGATTTAACTTGGTTCATCATTTTCATGGCTTCAATTATGCAGATAGTGTCACCTTTTTTTACCTTTTGTCCAATTTCAACAAATGGCGGTTTACCTGGTGCAGGACTTCTATAAAACGTACCAACCATCGGAGATTGAATATAAGACAAATTTTCTTCAGGCTCGTCGTCATTTTCTATTGTCTCTTTTTTTTGTGACTGTGGCGCAACTATCTGTTGAGGAATTTCAATATTACCTTTCTTTCTATTTATTCGAACACTTTCTTCACCCTCTTTAACTTCAATTTCACTTAAATCTGATTCTTGTAGCATTTCGATCAGTTTTTTAATTTTTCTAAGATCCATTTTTACCTCTCATAATTTTATCCAGAGCAAATTCATACCCATCAAAACCAAAACCTACAATTGAACCCACAGCTATGTCATTAAAAAAAGATTTATGCCTAAATTCTTCTCGAGCATAAACATTTGATATATGCACTTCAAAGAATTGTAGTTTTACTGAAAGTATCGCATCTCTTATAGCAATACTAGTATGAGTAAAAGCACCAAAATTAAAAATACCATAGTCATAATTTTCGGTTTTTTGTGAGTGAATCATTTCAATAATCTCCTTTTCAGAGTTACTTTGAAAAAATTCTAAATTCACATCAAGTTTTTTCCCAATTAACATA
>CABZLG010000012.1 GCA_902526535.1 uncultured SAR86 cluster bacterium | reverse complement strand
CTATTGTAGTGCCGAAGAAGCTAGGGGGAATTTCAGGATTACCATTAGTACAGGTTATTACAAGATCAGTTTCAGACATTGCTTTTGCTGCAGCATCTTTAAATGCTATAAGTGATTAAAGTAAAATATAAAACTTCATGAAAAAGCTTATTCTACTTTTTGCAATTGCGTTTAATTTAAATTCAAACGAATTCTTAACAGGCTCTCTAGTTGATTATTCGGGGCTTATTAAAATGCCTAATGCAAGGTTTAATAATGAGGGCAAAGTATCATTTAATTATTCAAGATTCGATCCTTATGGAAAGTATGTTTTTCAATTCTCTCCATATGACTGGTTTGAAGGAGCTTTATTCTATACAGATATCAATTCATTAGGTTATCCAGATTTTGAAAGAGGTCCTGGAGGCATGCAATCTCAAAAAGATAAAGGCTTTAGTTTGAAAGCAAGACTTTTTAAAGAGGGTGAATGTTATGGCCTAGACTACGCATTTTGCGAGTATCTGCCTAATTTAGCAGTTGGACTAGTAGATTTTGCTGGTACATCATTAACAGCATCCGAGTACGTAGTTGCAAGTAAATCATTTGGAAGGTTTGAT
Source organism: uncultured SAR86 cluster bacterium (assembly GCA_902526535.1). Classification (GTDB taxonomy): domain Bacteria; phylum Pseudomonadota; class Gammaproteobacteria; order Magnimaribacterales; family TMED112; genus TMED112. The sequence continues at coordinate 17,817 of CABZLG010000012.1, read as the reverse complement.
CTTACTGCAGGTCTAGGTTGGGGAGCTCTTGGCAGTACTGATAACATTGGTGGAAACCCTCTTTCGATATTAGCTGATAGATTTGATGAAAGGGGTAGTGGGTACAGTTTGGGACTTATGGGTGGCGTTCCAGGAGTATCAACATGGTTCAGAGGCACTACTTCAGTATTTGGTGGAGTTGAATATGTAATTCCAAAAGCTAGATTTTACCCAATAAATTCTAAAATTAAGTTGGAATATGACAGTATTGATCATGAATTAGCTGATTTTTGTAGAGAGTGTGAAGGGGATAGGTTCGAATCTTTAGATTCACCAATAAGTCTCGGATATGAGGTAATAGTAAACAAAAACTTAAACTTCGGTCTTTATTATGAAAATATGTCCCAACTTGCTTTTAGATGGCAAGCTGGTTTTAATTTTTCTAAAAAGAAAAATCCAGTACTTATTAATACAAAAGGTGATTATTCAGATTTTGAATACAAGGTTTACCTTTCATTATTAGAAGATCTGAATTCAAATGGAATTTTAGTACAAAAGGCACATTACGATGAAAGCGAAAAAACATTATACATAAATTATGCTCAAAGCCTTTATAACAACGAAGATGATGCCAGACTAGTAGTTGAAGATTACGTTAGAGGAAAATATAGCTTCATCAAAAACGTTGTTACTATCCCTCAATTTGGTCCTTATGTACTACTGGCACAAAAAACTGATGTAAGTTTTGATTGGGATAAAAAGTTTGAAGATGGATACATTGCAAATGACAAAATTCAAGCATTTAAACCTATCATAAAATATCCAGTTTTTACATATGGCTTAAGGCCAGGATTTAAAACTCATGTTGGCTCGGTTAATAAATTTGCGTTTAGAGAGCTATCCTTGAATGTAAATTTCGTTGCTCTTTTTAATAGACACTTAGAATTTAATTCTCTTTATACATACCCGTTAACTGATGATTACAAGAAATTAAATTACTTTCCAGAGACTACAAGGTTAGAACCTGTGAGGGTTCTAATACAGCAATATCTTAAAGAAGGAAAAGAGGGCTTTGAATTTGCACAATTAGATTATGTAAGAGGTTTTAAAAATGGCCATTATGTTTTTGCATCAGCTGGACATTTTGAGCTTATGTTTGGAGGACTAAGATTAGAGTATTTATACAAACCATATAACAGTAAATTTGCTATAGGTTTTGATACCGCAAGAGTAAGACAAAGAGCATTTGACAAGTCATTATCTGGATTTAGAGATTACGAAACAACAACTTCAAATATTAATTTTTATGCTAGAGAGCCATTTTTTAAATTAAATTTAAAGCTATCCTATGGAAAGTACTTAGCTAAGGATGTTGGATATACAGTAGATCTATCAAGGTCGTTTGATAACGGCTCTAGGATGGGTGCCTTCTTTACAAGAACTGACGTTAGTTTTGAAGATTTTGGAGAGGGAAGTTTTGACAAAGGTATTTACGTGATGATACCTGTGGACTTTTTCACTCTTTTCAGGTCTAAAAATTATAGAGCTGCTGGTGTTGTTGGTACAGGCTACAGGCCTCTGACTAGAGATGGAGGCGCCAAAATAGCTATGAACCGTGAATTGTATTTCATGGTTGAGCAATCATCTATCTTCGATTAGTAAATTCTACTCAAAAAAAAAGAGCATCATAAGATGCTCTTTTTAATATTTTTTAACTTACTACAATTGCGCTGTTGTATCAGTATCAGTCGCAGTACTTGTACCTGTTGATGTGGTACTTGTAGTTGTAGTAGTTGTAGTTGTGCTAACCACTTCCGGTGCCGGCGTTGGCGCTGGTGTCGGAGCCGGTGTTGGCGCTGGTGTAGGCGCTGGTGTCGGAGCCGGTGTTGGCGCTGGTGTCGGAGCCGGTGTTGGTGCTGGTGTAGGAGGCGGAGTGTCGTCGTCATCATCAGCAAGCTGTGATGCTGCAACTAATCCAGCTAGAGCACCTGCAATTTGACCAACAGACAGATTATCAAGTAATCCACCATCATCAGATGGTTCTTCATCTACTTCCACTTCATCCTCAACAACTGCTTCATCATTATTCGTTGCGGCTGCTGATGCTTCCTCGTCAGCTACTAGCTGTGCGTATGGCAAAAATGCTATTGCCAAAATTATTCTTAAAATATCTTTCATATTGTCAGTCTCCTAAGCTACCGTGTTTCTCCTAAACAACAGTGTATATCCTTATAGTTAGAATCGCAAATAATAAGTTGAAAAAACGAAAATGTAAATAATTGTGCATCTACATTTGGGTTTTAAGTCAACTATCCTCTAGCCCCCTAACAAGACGATATCTATTTATATTAGACATAAACAGCAATATTGCAAGCAAAATGCCAGTAAAAACCAAATTACATTTATGTGAAATTTTTATTGAATTAAAAGAATTATCTTGAAATTGATAACTACTTATGATCTAGACAATTATTTTTCCTTGGTAAAGTATATGAATTATAATATTTCCTATTTTTCGTTATGAGATGAAAGAAAATAAATTTGGAAATAAAATCAAATGACCGTTTTTCTAATATCATTATTTGTAGCAAGCTCTCTTATATTCCTTGATATGTTCCTAGTGCGTGCTGGCATTAAAAACTTAAGAGAGTCTCCACAAACTTTACACAAACGATCTGTTTCAAGATTTGGTGGTATTGCTATATTTTTGTCTCTTTTAATAGCTTCAAATATATCAGATGAAAGTGAATACGAATTTTTAAGAAATCTTCTTTTTTGCACTTCCCCAGTATTTTTCGTGGGATTTATTGATGATATGAAAATTTCTATTCCACCGTTCGTTCGATTAATGTTAATCATTCCGTCTTCATTATTGTGTTATTACTTTTTAGGAACTAAAGCTGAGAATTTAGAAATCCCATTTATAGATCTACTTTTTCAGTATGAAATTTTTGTAATCATATTCATTTGTATAGCTTTATCTGGAATGATTAATGCTTTCAACATGCTCGATGGTATAAATGGATTGTTGTTGTTATTTTGTCTTTCAACATGTATTTCTATAATTATATTTCCTCAAAGCTCTACTTCATTAGAGTTTTACTACTATTTAGTTGCTTTGTTTTCATCAATTTTAGGGATTTTTATTTTAAATTTTCCTTTAGGGAGAATTTTTCTTGGAGATGGTGGCGCATATTTTTTGGGTGCTGCAATCTCTGTAGGCCTCATTAAGTACTATCAATCAAATGATTTATCACCTTGGTATGTTCTTTTGATGTTAATTTATCCTTTGACTGATGTGATATTCTCAATAGCACGAAGAATTATTTCTAAATATTCTGCTCTTGAACCAGATAATAAGCATCTGCATCATCTAATTTACAGAAGGGTGAAAAAAATGAGTTTCTCGTCTGAGAACTTTAACCACAGTTTAGTTACTTTATTAACTTTTATACTTTATTTTCCTTTTCTACTGGGTGCAAACTATTTTTCTCAAGATACCTCAATGCTTCAAATTCTTTGTTTAATATTCTTCATGTTTTATCTTTTTGTTTATTTTTTATTGGCACCAAAGGATTTTTTCTCTAAAACATGAATCTATTAGTTACAGGTGCAGCGGGCTATATTGGAGCATCATTTTCCTATCAAGCGTTAAAAAAAGGCTTTAAGGTTTTTGGTTGTGATAATTTTATCAATTCTGATGAGACAAATATAAAGATACTGGAAAATAAATTTTCAAATAATTTCATTTTTAAGGAAATTGATTTGTCTAGAGAACTGGAAAGAGTTAAAAATTTTATTTCTAACAGAAAAATTGAATGTGTTGTTCATTTTGCCTCATTAAAGTCTGTTGAGGAATCTGAAAAAATACCTAATGAATATTGGAGAAATAATCTCGACTCTACATTTAATGTTCTAAGAGCAATGGAGGATGAGGGAATAAAAGCTTTAGTTTTTTCTTCATCTGCATCAGTTTATGGACATTCAAAAATACAACCACTAACTGAGGATACAAATCTTTTTCCTGAATCAACTTACGGGAAAACCAAGCTGGCAATTGAGTTTATTCTCAAGGATCTTGCCGAGAAAAGCCTCATTAACGTTGCTAGTCTGAGATACTTTAATCCTATTGGCTCTCATAAAGATGGTTTAATTGTTGAAAGCATCTCTGACAAACAAAGCAATATAATGCCTAAAATAATAAGAGTTGCTCTTGGTGTGGATAAAAAATTTACAATATTTGGCGATGATTACAAAACTAGTGATGGCACAGCTGAAAGGGATTATATACACATTGAAGATTTAATTTCTGGACACTTAGATGCAGTAAAGTACGTTTTGCAAAGTAAAGGATTTATGGAACTTAATTTAGGGACAGGTAAAAAAGTTTCAGTATTGGAATTACTAAAAACCTTTATATCTGCAAATAGTAAAGAGGTACCTATAGAATTTTCTTCACGAAGAGTAGGTGATGTTCCTGTATGTTATGCAGATCCAACTAAATCAAATAAAATGATAAGTTGGAAATCAAAGTTTGGTCTTAAAGAAATGTGTGAAGACTCTTGGAGACCCTTTCAAAATAGTGATGAATTTAAAGGAAAATCTTAGCATTGCAAAAGTTATAGCCCGTGAAGCGGGAAATTTTCTTCTTGATAATAAAAATAAAACAAAAAAAATTTTTTCTGAAGAGGGTAGAGATATTAAACTTGAAATTGATAGAGCTACAGAAACTAGAATAAAAAAATCACTAAAAAATACTGGCATTCCCGTGCTAGGTGAGGAGTTTGGTGGAAATTCAATTTCAGATAACTCTTATTTATGGGTTATAGATCCGCTGGACGGAACTTCAAATTATTTCAGAGGTCTTGATCAATGCTGTGTATCTATTGCACTCCTTAATGGAACAGAAGGATTAATTGGGGTTATTTATAATTTCAACACCGATGAAATGTTTGAATCAGCTAAGGGAATGGGAGCATTTTTGAATGGACAAAATATAAAAGTCTCAGATATAGATAAAAGAGAAAAGGGATATCTTACAACAGGCTTCCCCTCTTCTAAGGAAATGAAAGTTAATGAAGAATTTATATCTTTGCTGAAGGAATTTAAGAAAGTAAGAATGTTTGGAAGCGCAGCTTTATCGTGCGCATATATTGCTTCTGGAAAATGCGATTTTTATACTGAAAAAGGTGTATATATTTGGGATTTTGCTGCGGGAATTTCTTTAATAGAGGAAGCAGGGGGATCAGTAAATTTCGAAGAGATTTCAGAAGGCAGATATTCTGTAAGCTTTTCTAATGGAAAAATATGAAGATCGCTGTAATTGCAGATAAAAAGTTAGGTCATTTAACGCAGTGTTTAGGTTTAAGAGACATAATCCAGGATTACGATCATGAAAAAGATGTCCTTTATTTAGGAAAAGATTTCATCTCTTTGCCCGGGTTTCTAGAGAAATTTTTTACTTTTTTTAAAGAAAATATTTATTTATTTATTCTAAGATTACTGAATCCAAGTATTGGTGACAGGAAGTATGATCTAGTAATATGCTCTGGCTCGAGAACAGTTATGCCTGCTTATCTAGTATCTATTAAAACAAAGGCAAAAATTGTTTACATTGGTACTCCTAAATTCAGGGTAATGAAAAAATTTAATGGAATAATTTCAACAAAAGAAGATATTAGCTCTGCATTTAAAGTTATTTCAACTGTAATTCCACCTACAAAATTTAAACCTTATTTAAAAAAGATCGAACCCAAAAAACAGAGTTTAGTTATGCTTGGTGGTGATGGTAGTGGCTATGATTATGGTGAAAAAGATTGGTATAGACTCTCTTATGAATTTAAAAATATTAATACTACTTTTTTAAATTCACGCAGAACTCCTAAATTTGCATGGACAAACCTTAAGGAGAATGCCGGTAATAAACATGAATTTCTTGATCTCAAAGACTCTTCCTTTGAAATTTTATTAAATGCAATAGATTCACATTCAAATATATTTGTTACTGCTGATAGTACCAGTATGATTCTAGAAATAATTTCAAGAGGTTATTTCGTAAATGTTATTGAACTTAGAGGCCCTTTAAAAAGGGAACATCATCACGACATAATTGAAGGATTCGAAAAAAAAGGGATATTAAAAATCTTAAGATTAAATGAACTTCATTTTTCAAAAGATAAGTACGATGGCGAAGTTCATAGTTTCGTGACTGGATATAGGCAAAAGCTTAGAGAACAGTTAATAAAATTAGTATGAAATCAGTTTGTTGGTTTAGAAACGACCTAAGAGTTGAGGATAATCCTGCTCTTTATAATGCTTGTCTTACATCAAAATCAGTTATTGGAATTTTTATTATTACTCAATCTCAATGGAAAGAGCATGATGATGCAAAAGTAAAAATTAATTTTTGGTTTAGATCATTATTAAAACTTGGAGAGAGCCTAGAGAAATTAAACATTCCATTAATTATCTTGGAAACTAAAAATTATAAGAATATAGCAGAATTAATCTTGAAGTTTTCTCAGGATAATCAGATAGACAATCTCTACTTCAATAATGAATATCCAATTAATGAGCTAATAAGAGATAGAGAGGTTTTTTCCAAGCTTAAGGAGAAAGGTATAGGCGTATTCAATTACCACGACCAAGTAATACATGCCCCTGGAACTTTAAAAACTCAGAGTGATACAAATTTTAGTGTCTACAGCCCATTTAAAAGGAAGTGGTTTGCTGAACTTAAAGACGAGCAGCTTAAGCTACTGCCAATTCCTGAAAAAAAAGAAGCTTTGAATTTAAAAAGTTCAGATGTTTCTGAATATATTTCTCAAACTGATATTTCTAATGCTCATTACTGGGAAACTGGTGAAGAATTTATTCAAGAAAAAATTAAAAGTTTTCTTGCAACTAAAGGCTCAAAGTATAAAGAGGATAGAAATTTTCCAGGTATAGAGGCAACATCAAAACTATCTCCTTACATTAATTCTGGGATTGTTTCATCAAAATGGTGTCTTGTTAATGCAATGGAAAACAATAATGGATTCTTAGATGAGGGTGACAAGGGCATCGTGCATTGGGTATCAGAGATTCTTTGGAGAGAGTTTTATAAACATATAATTTATAACTTCCCTAAAGTTTCGATGGGGAAGCCATTTATATCAAATACCTCCAATATTAAATGGAATACTGATGAAAGCGCCTTGAATAGGTGGAAAAATGGAGAAACAGGAATACCTATTGTTGATGCAGGAATGAGAGAAATGAATAAAACAGGTTGGATGCATAATCGTTTGAGAATGATAACAGCAATGTTTTTGAGTAAAAATCTTCTCATCAATTGGCAAGAGGGTGAAAAGTATTTTATGAAAAATTTAGTTGATGGTGACATAGCATCAAATAATGGAGGCTGGCAGTGGAGTGCTTCAACTGGTACAGACGCTGCTCCATATTTTAGGATAATGAATCCTGAGACTCAGTCCTTAAGATTTGATCCTAAAGGTGACTATATAAAGTTTTGGATACCAGAATTAAAAGATTGCCCAATAAGCGAAATTCATATGCCATCTGAGCCAGAGAAATATGGATATTTTAAACCTCTAGTTGACTTGAAAATATCGAGACAAAAGGCAATAGAAGCATTTCAAGAATTAAAGAATTTATAATTTTATCAATGTTGATATAGGATTATATTTCCTTATATAAGTTAAAATAGATTCATGAATATAGATAAGTTTTACATCAATGGTGAATTCATCACTCCTGATGGTGATGAAAAAATCGATCTAATAAACCCATCAACTGAGGAGATTATTGGATATGTATTTTCCGGAAGTATAAACGACGTAGATGCCGCAGTCGCTTCTGCGAAGAACAGCTTTGAAATTGCCTCAAAACTATCCATTGAGGAAAGAAAGAAAATTCTAAGTGAAATCATTGAGGGAATGGAATCAAGAAGACAACAATTTGCGGATGTAATATCAGAAGAAATGGGCGCGCCAAAAAAAATATCTTATGGAGCTCAGTTTGGTAGTGGAACAATCCATTTCAAAAATACCTTGACAGTTTTAGAAACCTTCGATTTTGATGAAAAGCATGACAATATTACTTTAAACAAATTACCAATAGGTCCAGTTGGAATGATAACTCCATGGAATTGGCCACTAAATCAAATGTGTACTAAAGTTGCTTCGGCAATTGCTGCAGGGACATCATTTGTTATTAAACCTAGTGAAATAACACCTGGTGCAGCTCATCTTCTTGCTGAAGTTGTTGATAAGACTTCTTTACCAAAAGGAATTTTTAATCTTATACATGGTAGAGGAGATATTGTTGGTAGAGCAATGAGCCAACACGAAGATCTGGAGATGATATCTTTCACTGGTTCAACTCGAGCTGGTATCGATATACAAAAACATGCTGCAGACAATATCAAAAGGGTCTCATTAGAATTAGGAGGAAAATCTCCAAATATAATCCTTGAAGATGCAGATTTAGAAAAAGCTGTTGAAATGGGAATCAAGCAATGCTTTTTCAATACTGGCCAGTCATGCTCATCACCTACAAGAATGCTGATACCTGAAAATTTGATTAAAGAGGCAACAGAATATGCATGCAATGCAACACTGAAAATGAAAACAGGAGATCCCAATAATGAAGGAACTTTTTTAGGCCCTATCTCAAACAAAACACAATTTGAGAAGGTTCAAGAACTAATTCAGAAAGGTATAGATGAAGGAGCTGAATTAGCTTTAGGTGGAGTAGACAGGCCAGATGGATTAGAGAAGGGTTTTTATGTCAAGCCTACAATTTTCACGAATGTAAAAAATGAAATGGAAATAGCTCAGGAAGAAATATTTGGTCCAGTAATTTGTCTAATTCCATATAAAGACATAGATGAGGCGGTCAAAATTGCCAATGATACACCGTATGGATTATCGAGCATGGTTTCTTGTTCCGATATTGATAAAGGACAAGAAATAGCTAAAAGAATTCGAGCTGGACAAGTAATAGTCAATCGGATTTCGCGTGGAGATTATCCTGCACCTTTTGGAGGATTTAAAATGTCCGGTAATGGAAGAGAGCACGGCACTTTTGGACTAGAGGAATATTTAGAAGTTCAAGCTGTAATTACTTAATCTAAAAACTCTGGCTCTTTTTCCCAAAGAACATCTAGAAGAGGCTGGATGCTTGCAAAAGCGGATAAGTCATTTGCAACATAGTCTCTGGTGTGAATTGCGACTTTATCAGGAATAACAATCGGCTCTCCAACAGCTTCAGCTAGCAGTTGAGATTTGCATGCCTCTTCCATATTAAGAAAATACCAAAGCGTGGTCTCAACCATACTGCCAGTAGTCAATATTCCATGATTCTGCAAGATAAGAAAATCTTTATCTACTAGAGCTTTCGCGATATTAATTCCCTCGTCAGGTCCATTTGCCACTCCATCATAATCTGTGAATGTTGCAGTTCTCTTATAAAATGCGCATGAGTCTTGAGTGATTGGTTTCAATTCTTTGTTAAGTGTAGAAAATGTTTTTCCATACATTGGGTGAGCATGTGCTACCGCATTTATATCAGGTCTACTCTTATAGATATTAGAGTGAATCGACTGTGCGGCATCTCCTGTTCTTTCTTTTCCATAAACTAGTTCACCATTTTGATTCATTAAACAAAGGTCAGAAACCTTCATTTGTGAAAAATGATATCCAAGTGGGTTTATCCAAAAGCAATCTTTAAATTCTGGATCTCTGAAAGAGATATGGCCTACTAAACCAAGGTCAAATCCATGACTTGAAAATATTCTGTATGCAGCTGCAAGACGCTCCACACCATATCTTCTTTGCTCTTCAATTGATTTTGAATTTATGTCTACGCAACCAGAAAGACCCTTACTTTTAAACGGTAGTTTACCCTTGGAAAGATCAATTTTCTTAGCAATAGGTGTATCTAAATTATCTGCAGTAGCCATATGGATTTATAATAAATTATAATTCATAAGAAATCATGAGTAAAAATCTAAAAACTAGAGTCGAGACTGACAGTCTTGGTGAGATTAAAGTCCCAAAAGATGCATTATGGGGAGCACAAACACAACGTGCTATTGAGAATTTCCCTATAAGTGGAATTAAATTTAAATTTCCTTTTGGTCGCTCCTTTTTAAAAGCTTTAGGTGTAATTAAATATTCTGCAGCTATTGCAAACAATGATCTAGGAATTCTAAGTAACAAAAAAAGCGAAGCAATAAAATCAGCAGCAAAAAAAGTAATAAATGGAGATGTTGATGATCATTTTCCTATTGATATTTTTCAAACTGGTTCTGGAACGAGCACAAACATGAATGCCAATGAAGTTATAGCTAATTTAGCCTCTGCAAAATTAAAGGATCAAATTAGCCCTAATGATGAGGTGAATATGAGTCAAAGCAGCAATGACACTATCCCTACAGCTATATGCATTAGCGCATTGATAGATATGAAAGAATTATTACTACCTGGACTGGATGTTTTGATTAAGGAAATTGATAAGAAGGAGGCAAAGTTAAAAGGAGTAGTAAAAACTGGCAGAACACATCTTATGGATGCAATGCCAATAGAATTTTCTCAAGAACTCTCTGCCTGGTCTGCTCAGCTTAGGGGTTGTAAAAATTCACTTAATTCCTCCTTAAAAAGACTTTCTGAGCTGCCTCAAGGAGGTACAGCAATTGGAACAGGTATAAATTCACATAAAGACTTTCCAAAAGTTTTTTGCCAAGAAGTGAAAAAAACAATTGGTATAAGCGTGAAACCAGCAAGTAATTTTTATCAGCATTTAGCGGCACAAGACGTTGCAGCAGAGGCATCAAGTGCTCTTAAAAATTTAGCACTTGCTCTGATGAAGATTTCTAATGATTTGAGATGGATGAATAGTGGCCCTTTAACTGGTTTATCAGACATAGAGCTTGAAGCATTGCAGCCTGGTAGCAGCATAATGCCAGGAAAGGTTAATCCTGTAATTCCAGAGGCTGTTGCTATGGCAAGTGCAGACGTTATCGGGAATGATTTAACAATATCAATTGCTGCACAAAGTGGAAATTTCCAACTGAATGTAATGCTTCCTGTTATTGCCTACAACCTTCTTAAGAGCATAAATTTACTTGGTAATGCAATGCCATTACTGGCAAAAAAATGTATAAAAACTTTCAAAGTAAACAAAAAGAATGTTTCAGAAAATTTAAATAGAAATCCAATACTTGTAACTGCTCTTAATAGGGTCATTGGTTATAAAAAAGCTGCAGAAATTGCAAAAAAGGCCTATAAAGAAAAGCGCTCAATAATAGATGTGGCAGAAGAAATGACAACGATTGAAAGAAGTGAACTCGAAACTCTGTTAGATCCAAAAAATCTAACTAAACCATATTTTTAAGATGCTTGAGAATAATAAGTGTGAAGCGTGCAGAATTGGAGCCCCAAAGGTTACTGATGAAGAAAAAAAGACTTTTTTAAAAGAATTGCCAGATTGGAATATTTTGGATGACGGAGTAGAAAAACTTGTTAAAGATTTTAAATTCTCGTCATATATGGAGGCTGTTGACTTTACTAAAAAAGTTGCAGAAATGGCAGATGAAGAAGATCATCATCCAAAAATCATTCTTGAGTGGGGTAAAGTTACCGTGTATTGGTGGAGCCATAAAATAGAAGGGCTACATAAAAATGATTTTATTTGTGCTGCCAAAACAGATTCCCTTGCATGAGTAGTGCATTAGTAGTTTATTCAGGTGGACTGGATTCATATACTCTTTTAAATAAAGCACTTCAAAATTTCAAAAAGGTCGAAGCTATCACTTTTGATTATGGTCAAAAGCATAAAAAAGAAATTGATTACGCAAAAAATAATTGTCTTGAATTAGGTATAACTCACAAAGTAATAAAACTTGATATTGCTGATTTACTTTCAAATTCTGCCTTAGTAGGTGATTCAAAAATCCCTGAAGGGAACTATGATAAAGAAAAAATGAAACAAACCATTGTGCCAAACAGAAATATGATAATGATTTCGATTGCTGCATCACTTGCAATAAAGAATAAACTACAATATCTATGGTATGCAGCACATGCTGGCGATCATGAAATTTATCCAGACTGTCGACCAGAATTTATTTCAAAACTAGGACAAGTTTTAAAAATTTGTGATTACCATGAAATTGTTTTTGAAGCCCCTTTTAAGGGAATGACTAAAGGTGAAATTGTAAAAGAGGGTCTAAATATGGATTTAGATTATTCTAAAGCCTGGACTTGCTATGAGGGAAAAGAGAATCCTTGCGGCAAGTGTAGCGCATGTCTAGAGAGGCAAAATGCATTTAAAATCAATAATATCGAAGATCCATTATGACCTATAAAATTAAAGAAATTTTCTTCACACAACAAGGAGAGGGAACAAATACTGGAAAAGACTTTGTCTTTGTAAGGTTTTCTGGCTGTAATTTGTGGAGTGGCAAAGAAAAAAATAGAGCTTCAGCAATTTGTAAGTTCTGTGACACAGATTTTTATGGGACAGATGGAATTAATGGAGGCGTTTACTCTGCAAAAGAACTTATTAAAAGAGTTAAATTGCTATGGTTAAGTACATCAAAACAAATAAGAGTTTTATGTACAGGTGGTGAGCCTTTACTTCAACTTGATAGTGATTTAATTTCTGCGTTTAAAGAGGAAGGTTTTTATATTGCTATTGAAACGAATGGCACTCTTCCAGCTCCTAAAGGTATAGATTGGATTTGTATGAGTCCTAAAGCCAATACAAATATAAAGCTTAAATCAGGAAACGAAATAAAAGTTATTCATCCCCAAGAAAATTATGATCCCAATGATTTTATGAGTTTTGATTTTGATGATTTTTATATTCAACCAATGGATTCAAAGAGTTATTCGAAAAATTTAAAAGCTTCTTTAGATTTTTGTATGCAAAATCCTAGATGGTCACTGAGCCTTCAAACACATAAAATTCTTGGAATAAAATAAAAGTCAAAAATACTCCAGCTAGCCATGAGCCAAATGCATGCTGCTCTTTATACTTTTGGGTAAATATTATTTTTAAAAGTAGTAATGATGAGGCAATGGTTATTAAATAAAGAATATTAGGGAAGCCAATGAAAAGAGAGATGCTAAAAATAAGTATGATGTCTCCTAAGCCCATTCCCTCTTTCTTTTTTATTAACAAAAACCCAAAGTAAATCAATAAAAGAAAGGCCATAACAATTAAAGGAGTAACATAATTATTTAGAGAAATATTAGGAATGCTAATAGTTACCAATATAATAATTAACAAGTTGAGTGTAATCGGAATTTCTTTATACCTTTCATCCAAGAAGATTAAAAATATTAATAAACTTGTAAGAAGACCAACGCTTATTTGATCAAAAAAGGCCATTATCACACCAACTAGAATTCCCAAACTTTCTATGTAGAAATATTTCCTGCTGATTGGTTTGTTGCAGCAAGATGATTTACCTCGTTGAAAAATATAAGAGAAAAAAGGAATTAAATTGATTAATTTAAGTTGTTTTTCACAGTGATCGCACTTTGATCTAGCAGTAAGTATCTTTTTGTAACTTGTTGTAGTAAGAAATCTATAATTATCATAAATATAAGTTCCCCAGCTTGCGAGAATACTTCCCAACATTAAAAATACCGCTAACTTAAAGGCCATATGGAATCAAAATACCATTTGTTATATACTATATTATGGAAAAGGTACTTGCAGAAGCATTAACTTTTGACGACGTATTGGTTTTACCAATGCACTCTGATGTCCTACCTAAACAAGTTTTACTCAAATCTAGATTTACAAAAAACATTTCTTTAAATCTTCCCTTTTGTTCCGCTGCTATGGATACGGTTACAGAATCCAAAATGGCAATTGCACTTGCCTCTCTTGGTGGTATAGGAATAATTCATAAAAATAACTCTCCTGATGAGCAGGCAATAGAAGTTAAAAAAGTTAAGAAGTTTGAGAGTGGAATAGTGAAAGATCCTATAACAATTAAAAGTAGCAATACCATAGAGGAACTTAAACAACTTACTTCTGAGTTAAATATATCAGGTATGCCGGTAGTCGATGAGGATGAATTAAAGGGAATTGTTACTGGCAGAGATTTTAGATATGCGAGAGATATGGAACAGACAGTTGCAGAAATTATGACTCCCAAAGAAAAACTTATAACTGTAAAAGAAGGAGAAAGTCAGGATGTTGTTAAATCACTTATGTACAAAAATAGAATTGAGAAAGTTCTCATTTTAGATGATCACAATAAACTCTCGGGAATGATAACAATGAAAGATATTGAAAAATCTATTGATTATCCTTTGGCTTCAAGAGACTCTGAAGGAAGACTCATTGTTGGTGCTGCACTTGGAGTAAGCAGTGATCTAATTGAAAGAGCAGAAAAGCTTTCAGCAGCAGGTGTAGATGTATTTGTTCTTGATAGTGCCCACGGGGACTCTGAAGGAGTTATAAATGCTATTAAGGACGTAAAAAAGAAATTTTCAAAGATTGAAATTATTGGTGGCAATGTTGCTACTGCAGAGGGTGCAAAAGCGCTAATTGATGCGGGAGTAGATGCTGTAAAGGTTGGTGTTGGTCCGGGATCAATCTGTACTACTAGAATAATTGCTGGAGTTGGAGTCCCACAACTATCAGCTGTATTAAATGTTGTGCAAGTCGCTAAAGATATTCCTGTTATATCTGATGGCGGAGTCAGATTTTCTGGAGATATTGTAAAAGCTATTGGAGCTGGAGCAGATTCAGTAATGTTAGGAGGTGCACTGGCTGGAACAGAGGAAGCGCCAGGAGAGGTAGAGTTATATCAGGGCAGAAGTTTTAAAACTTATAGAGGTATGGGTTCAATCGGCGCTATGTCAAAAAGAACAGATGCAAATAGATATATGCAAGGTGAAGATATCGATACAGACAAACTAGTTCCTGAAGGAATAGAGGGCAGGGTGCCTTTTAGAGGTTGGTTAAAAGATGTTGTGTATCAGTTAGAGGGCGGTCTCAGACAGGGCATGGGTTATACAGGTTCAAAAAATATTGAAGAATTAAAGAAGAGAGTACAATTCCAAAAAATTACTAGATCTGGTGTTTTAGAAAGTCATGTTCATGATGTCAGCATTACCAAAGAGGCACCAAATTATAGAGCAGATTAATGGAAAAAATCTTAGTTGTTGATTTTGGTTCCCAATACACTCAACTCATCGCACGCAGACTTAGAGAATTAAAAGTTTACTCAGAAGTCTGCCCTTGGGATGAGCTTCCTGCACTAGACGAAGCACAAGGTTTCATCTTATCTGGGGGCCCAGAAACATCGAATATCAAGGGTAATCCAACTATTGATGAATCTATCTTTAATTTAAATAAACCAATTTTAGGAATCTGTTACGGAATGCAGGTTCTTGCTTTCCAAGAAGGGGGGAGTGTTGAGAATGAGGGAAAGAAAGAGTTTGGTTATGCACAGGTCTCTCTTCAAAATAAATCGTCTTTATTTTCTAATTTAGACAAGGATTTAGGTGTTTGGATGTCTCATGGCGACAAAGTAACTTCTTTACCAGATGGTTATGAGACGATGGCAGTATCTGACAATTCACCAATTGCAGCATTTGAAAACAAAGAAAAGAAATATTTTGGCCTTCAGTTTCATCCTGAAGTAACACATACAAAAAAAGGTTTAGAAATTATAGATAATTTTATTAAAGAATGTGATGTAGAGAGAAGGTGGACAGAAGAGGATATTTTAAAAAATATTGCTAATGAAGTTGATGCAAAAGTACAAGATGGCAAAGTTTTATTAGCTTTGAGTGGCGGTGTTGATTCTACTGTGTTGGCCAGTGTGCTCTACAAAAGTTTAGGTGAAAGACTTATTTGTGTAATGGTTGATCATGGCCTTTTAAGAAAAAATGAAGCTCAAAATGTCGTCCAAAATCTATCAGAAAAAATTGGGCTTAAAGTTAATCTGGTAAATGCACAGGATAAATTTCTTAGCAATCTTAAAGGCATTAAAGATCCAGAAGAAAAACGAAAAATAATTGGAAAAACCTTTATTGAAGTCTTCGAGGAGCAAGCAAAGAAGTATGAGGACATTGTTTGGCTTGCACAAGGTACAATTTATCCTGACGTCATTGAGTCTGCAGGTAATTCAAAGTCAAAAGCAAAAGTAATAAAGTCCCATCATAATGTTGGCGGTTTACCAGAGAGAATGAACCTTAAATTACTTGAGCCATTTAGAATGTTGTTTAAAGATGAGGTTAGAAAAATTGGCAAGGCAATTGATCTGCCTAATGAAATAATAGGCAGACATCCATTTCCTGGACCTGGTTTAGGTATAAGAATAATTGGTGAAATAACCGAGGAGAGATGTGAGAAGTTAAGAGAAGCAGATCATATCTTTTTATCTGAGCTTAAAAAGCATGACCTTTACGATCAAGCTAGCCAAGCGTATGCTTTCTATTTGCCAATAAAATCCGTTGGGGTAGTGGGAGATAATAGAATCTACGCAGATGTCATTGGTTTAAGATCTGTTGAAACAACAGACTTTATGACAGCAAATGTTACAAATCTACCAAATGAATTCATACAACATGTTTCAACAAGAATAGTTAATGAAGTGGGTGGTATAAGCAGGGTTGTATATGATGTTACTTCAAAACCACCAGCCACTATTGAGTGGGAGTGAAAAATGTTCAATAAAAAATATCTTAATAATTGCGATATATTAAAGAGTTAATATGACCAAATTTATTTAGTTTTTTATAATAGAAAATAATATGAATAAGATAAAAATAATACTTGCGACATTATTTTCAAGCTTTGCATTCAGCGATCAGGAGGTTGATCTAGACAGTCCAGAAGGATGGGGCATGGCATTCATGACAACTTCAGCACAAAATCTAGGGCAAATGCCACCTCGCTCAGTAGATTTTGGTGATATTTCAATTTCAGCAGAGCTTAGTTCTATACCTCGTCTTACGGAAGAGCAGCAAAAAATTGGCTTTGGCGGTTTGAAAGATGAAGATTTAAATAAATCTCCTGCCTTTGGAAGACTAAGAGTAAATTTTGGATTACCTTGGAATTTAAACGCCGAAATGTCATTGACGCCACCTCTTGAAATTGATGGCGCTAAGCCAGTTGGATTATGGGGCGCAGCATTATCAAGGCCAATGATAAATAATGAAAAATTTGCTTTGGGATTACGTTTATTTTTACTAAGAGGAGGAGCCGTAGCTAGTGTCACTTGCGACGAAGATAAAATTGAATATGCTCCTTATACTCCTCAGAATATTTCTGGATGTGTAGGTCTGTCAGATGATAAATTACAAATGGATCATGAGGGAGCCGAGCTTTTTTTGTCTTTTAACAGCTCATCTAAAATTCATCCTTGGATATCCTTTGCAACTAGTAACCTGGATAACTTTGTTGAAATAGACGCACCTCTTGAAATAGGAAGAGAAATGGTAACTATTTATTCAAGCGGCACAACACAAACCTTTAGTTTTGGTTTTCACTACGACATTAGTGAAAGCTGGAACATAGGAGTAGCTAGTTCATTTACTCCTTTAGATGCTCAAAGACCAACTAGTGTTAGTGGCGACGATGATTTTTGGAACTTCAGAGTTGGTTTAACAATTCGACTGTAGTTTTTATTTGCAAAAGGCACTAAAAGTAGTTGCATAATCAGCTGCAAGTTGGGCCAAAACAACACCTTCACTTGCAAGCTCATCTGCTCTTCTTTTATTGCCTTCTTTTTTAACCTTGTCAGAATCTTCTAAGCTTTGATAAGAGAGATAAAGCATTAAGCCAGCGGCATCACTTACTGCC
>CABZLG010000011.1 GCA_902526535.1 uncultured SAR86 cluster bacterium | reverse complement strand
GTAATTAGAGATTTGATTTCAGAAACATCACTAAACCATAAAAAATTAATTCAACCATTGTTTGTTTCAGATTCGATAAAAGGTATGGAAGAAATTAGTTCGATGCCGAAACAGTTTAGATTTGATCAGAATTCAGCTTTAAAAGAAATTGATGAACTGCAAAGACTTGGTATAAATACGATTGCTTTGTTTCCACATCTAAAGTCCATTAAAAAAGATAATAAAGGTTCTGAGGCAGTAAACTCAGAAAATTTTTTATGCTGTACACTCAGAAAAATAAAAAAATATTTTCCTGATTTAGTTGTAGTTGTTGATGTTGCACTGGATCCTTACACAACCTCAGGACATGATGGAATTCTTAAAGATGGAAATGTTGATAATGATCTTACCCTGGATACGTTATCTAAAATGTCAATTACACTCACTCAGTCTGGAGCCGATATTCTAGCTCCATCAGATATGATGGACGGCAGAATTGGGCACATTAGAGACGCGTTAGAAAAGAATGATTGCAAAGATACTGTTATTCTGAGTTACGCCGTAAAATACGCCTCAAGTTATTACGGGCCTTTCAGAGATGCAGTAGGTTCTAAACAGAAAGAAGGAATTTCAAAAAAAACCTATCAAATGGATTTTAGAAATTCAAAAGAAGCAAGAAAAGAAGTTGAGTTAGATATACAGGAAGGTGCTGACATATTGATGGTAAAGCCCGCACTTCCAAATTTAGATGTCATTAAAATTGTTTCAGAGGAATATGATTTGCCAGTATTTGCATATCAAGTGAGTGGAGAGTATTCGATGCTGATGAATGGTATTGACAAAAATTTATTCGACTCTAATGTAATACCTGAAACTCTAGTGAGTATTTTTAGAGCTGGTAGTTCATCAGTTTTAACATACTTCGCTAAGTGGATTGCAAAAAATAATGGCTAACGATATTAATAAAGATAATTTTTCCTCGGAAGTTTTGGAAAACGATAAATTAGTCTTAGTGGATTTTTGGGCTGAATGGTGTGGCCCATGCAAACAAATTTCTCCAAGGCTTGAGGAATTAGCTAATAAATATTTAGAAAATTTAACGGTATGTAAAGTTAATGTAGATGAGAATAAAGAATTAGCTGTCGAATATAATATTAGAAGTATCCCAGCTTTGATTATTTTTAAGGGTGGTGAGATGGTTGATAGTCTAATTGGGGCGGTTAGTTTAGAAGAGTTGGAAGATCTTGTAACTAGAAATCTATAAAACTTTACAAAAGAATTTAAACTGTTATCTTATACAAATCTTACTTCTCAAAATTCCAATTTTTAGAAAATGAATGCATTAGAATTAAAACAAAAAAATACTAAAGAGCTGTTAGAAATTGCTGAAGGTCATGGTTTAAAACACGTCTCCAGACAAAAAAAGGCAGATATAATTTTTAACATTCTTAAAACAATCTCTTCGGGTGGGAAAGAGCTATTAGGCGGTGGAATACTGGAAACCCTGCCTGATGGTTTCGGTTTTTTGAGATCTCCTTGGGGTTCATATCTTGCAGGGCCAGACGATGTTTATGTATCACCAAGTCAAATACGAAAATTTAATTTAAGAACAGGTGATTTTGTTGTTGGAAACATAAGACCACCAAGAGAACAAGAGAGATATTTTGCATTAGTGCAGGTAGAGACTATTAACGATAATGAGCCTAGGAAAAGTCAAGAAAAAATAGCTTTTGAAAATTTAACTCCTCTGTTTCCAGATTCTAGACTTAAACTTGAAACAGGTTCTGGAAGCTCTGAAGATATTTCACCAAGAATAATTGATTTGGTAGCCCCAATCGGAAAAGGACAAAGGGGTTTGATTGTGTCTCCTCCCAAAGCTGGTAAGACACTGCTTTTACAGAATCTTGCCCAGTCAATTATTAAAAACAGTCCTAATGTGCATGTGATAGTTTTGCTTATTGATGAGAGACCTGAGGAAGTTACAGATATGCAGAGGTCTGTTGATGCTGAAGTTGTTGCGAGCACTTTTGACGAATCTCCACAAAGACATGTTCAAGTCGCAGACCTTGTTATTGAAAAAGCAAAAAGGCTTGTTGAGCATAAAAAAGATGTGGTAATTTTGCTCGACTCAATTACTAGACTTGGTCGTGCATACAACACAGTTCAGCCTGCTAGTGGCAAGATCTTAACAGGTGGTGTTGATTCAAATGCTTTAGAAAGACCAAAAAGATTTTATGGTGCTGCAAGAAATGTTGAAGAGGGAGGCAGCTTAACGATTTTAGCTACAGCTCTTGTAGAAACCGGTTCAAAAATGGATGAAGTCATTTATGAGGAATTCAAAGGCACAGGGAACATGGAAGTCCATTTAGAGAGGAAAATTGCTGAAAGAAGAATCTATCCTGCTATAAATATTCTTCGATCAGGTACAAGAAGAGAAGACCTATTAACAGAGGAAACTGAATTGCAAAGAATGGTTGCTTTAAGAAAAGTTGTAAGCGATATGGATGAAGTTGCTGCAACAGAATTTTTGATTTCAAAGCTTAAAAACACAAAAACTAATGAAGAATTCTTTTCTTCAATGACAAAACCAAAAGTTAAATAATTTCTTTTATTTTTCCCTCTAAGTCATCAGAAAAATAATCTAACAATTTTATTTTGAATCCAAGTGACTCAACGTATTTATTTATACGAGGCGATATACCTAAGAAAGTTTTTTGTTTTGTAAAATTTATCTCCTTGAAATAAATTTCAGCAGAGAATTTACTAGGAAAAATGATAATATTTGCACTTTCAAAATCTTTTTTTAAATGCTTATAATTCTGGAATTTTTCTCTTCTATAACAACAAATTCTTTTTACATTTTTGCCCATCTCTTTAAGCTCATTCTCAATTTGGTCTAACCCACCCTCTCCTTTAATAATCAAATAATCATCTCCTTTAGAATTTTCTTTAAGGGTTTCCATCAATCCATCAGAACCAGGAGAAGATGGTATTTTTGCCACTAAATTACCTTGAAGAAGAGTTGCCTCAGTGCCTTTACCCATAGCAAAAATTTGTTTATCTTGGAGTGAATTCAGTTCTTTGAAATTCTCAACAGCTGGACTACTTTGGAAAATAACATTTTGAAAATTTTTATCCTCAAAGAAATATTCAATTGGAACTAACTTGAATAATGGAATATTTTTAATTGAACTCATTTCTACGAATTCAAAATTTCCTTTAGCTCTTGTATCAATTATGTTCATCTAATAATTTTTGTGCATTATTTCTATTGAACTCTTCAGTAGCAAGTTGAATCACTTTTTGGGGGTCTGGATGTGCTTTTTCTGCAGAAAAAAATTCATTTTTGCCGAATACTTGAAAAGTTAGTTTATGCTCTCCATTCGTTATTCTATACTTGCCTACTGATCTTACAGAGATTGCTGAATTGCAGTCAGCATTAATATTCCTTAAAAAACTTTTATATATATCCATATCTAGTTTAAGTATTCTATATTTATCTTTATCAAAAAAATTATTAAGCATTTTAGAAATGTCTGTTCCTTTCAGACACTGTAGACAAATTAAGCCTTGTGCACTTGGAGTGAGAAAATCAAGATTGTAAGAATTAAGATTAAAACCAAGTCTAGTGCAGCCGGCATTCGCCAGAATGATACAGTCATACTCACCGGAATTAAGTTTTTTGATTCTAGTATCAATATTTCCATTTAAAGAAAAAACTTTTTTAGCGCCTAATAAAAATTTAGCTTGCATCTTTCGTCTTAGACTTGAAGTTCCAAGAATCATTTCTGAAGAAAATTTCTTTTGATTTTTGTCTCTGAAAATAATCCTATCAGATGACCACGTAGAAATATTTTCTTTGCTCTCTTTGAAATAAAAATAATCAAATTCTTTACTTTCTATAGCTGGCAGGTCTTTCGCAGAGTGTACAGCAATATCAATATCTCTTGAGAAGATTTTATCTTCGATATCTTGAACAAAATTCAGTTTATCAAACTGCGTTCTTCCTTTAGCACTCTCTTCATCTCCTTTAGTGATAATTTTTTCTATTACATAATCTTCAATTCCAATTTCTTCCATTGAAATTTCAACTTGCTTTAAAGCTAAATTAGAACTTCTCGATCCAATCCTAATATTCATTTATTTACACTAAATATTGATCCTAAAGCGTCACCTGTTTTTGAAGTTTTAAGCATTTTTAAATTTTGATTTTTAAGCACTTTATCATGTGCTGATTGTTCCACATAAATTATTGTTCCTGATAGTGATATTCTTTCTATAACTTTACATAAAAAATCGCCATAATAGTCTCTAGCATAAGGGGGATCAAAGAAAATAATGTTAAATCCTTTCTCTTTAAATCTTCTTACAAAATCTTCTGCTCTAGTTCTATGAAGCTTTGATTTATTTTTTACATTTAAAGAAGAAATATTATCTTTTAAATTTTTATAGAGGCTAGGATTTTGTTCAATAAAAGTACAGGATTGCGCTCCATTAGAAATGGCCTCAATACCCAGAGATCCTGAACCTGCAAAAAGATCTAAACATAAAGAATTTTTAATATCAGATTTAAGCCATGAAAAAAGTTTTTCTCTAAGCTTTTCTGGAGTAGGTTTAAGATTAGCATTCTTTGATGTTTTGATTTTTCTGCTACCAAGAGCGCCTGAGATGATTCTTAATTTACTGCTCATTTTGAGCAATCATTTTTACAGATAAAGATGTTGTCTTTTTCAGTTAAGTCATTAATGGATTTAAATACTCCGCACTTTTGACATTCTTGCACCTCTGCAACTTTACTATTTCTTTTGGCATTAAGAATAAAATTCTGAACAAGTCGTTTTACAAACACCCTTAGAAGGAAATATGCAATAGGTGCTATTACACCCACAACGATAAAATTCATATTAATTTACTTCTTCAAGAGCTTTTACTTTCTCAGCATACTCATCATAGCCAAGTTTTATATAAGCCTCTCTCATTATTTTAAGGGCACGTTTTTTTTCTGAAGTATTCGGCATATTTTTGATAATGTAGGTAGCTCTATTTAGCGCAGCAACATAAGCTCCTCTTTTCAAGTAATATTCAGCACTATCAAGTTCATTGCTAGCTATTAAATTCCTTAAGAAAACTAATCTGGATCTAGCCTCATCCACATAATCACTTTCAGGATATCTAATTAAGAATTCTGTAAGATCAGCGAAAGATTTTTTTGCACCTGTCACGTCTCTTTTAGCAAGATTTAATGTTAAAAAATCACTAAATATACCGTCATCAGCGTAGTATCCAGTCATTCCTTTCATAAAATAGGCATAATCTATATTTGTATTTCTAGGGTAAAGACGAATGAATTTTTCAGCAGCAGTATAAGAGGCATCAAAATTGCCTGTCATGTAGTGTACATAGATTAAATCTGCTCTTGCTTGCTCAGCATAAACACCAAATGGATAAGATCTTTCGATTCTAAATAGGGCTTCAGCAGCACCAGTATAATTTCTGGAACTAATTCTACTTTGTGCAAGATTATAGAGATTTACTTCAGGTGTGTCTGCTTCTTCTTTCTTATCATTTGAAGAGCAGCCTCCAAGCCATAGACCTGCCAAAATCAATAAAAGGTATTTATATCTCATTTAAAATTTTTTGCTTTAAACTAAAAAGTAATGATAACAAAAACTTTTAATATTGACGAAGCCAATATTAACAAGAGGCTTGATTCATTTCTTTCCGATATTTTAGACGATATTTCTAGAGGATTAGTTCAACAATTAATTGAACAAGGTAAAGTATTAGTAAATGATGTTGAAGTTAAAAAAAATTATAAACTGCGCTTAAATGATCAAATATATGTCATTTTACAATTTCCAGAAGTTATTGAAGATGAGCCTCAAGACATTCCTCTGGATATAGTGTTTGAAAATGAAGATTTTTATATCATCAATAAAAAGTCAGGACTTACAGTTCATCCAGGAGCTGGCCAAAAAGATAACACTTTGCTAAATGGGCTTTTATATTTAAATAAAAAAGCTTGCGAACTTCCTAGATGTGGCATAGTTCATAGATTAGATAAAGAGACAAGTGGTTTAATGGTCGTTGCAAAAAATCAAAGTTCTCAAACAATACTTACCAATTTAATTAAAGACAGAGCTATTGAAAGAAAATATTATGCATTAGTGCATGGAAATGTTATTTCTGGTGGGACTATTGATGAGCCCATAGAGAGACATCCAAAAAATAGATTGATTTTTACTGTGAATCTGGAGGGAAAAGAATCAAAAACTCACTATCTCGTAAAAGAGAGATATGAAAATTTTTCCCTCCTAGATGTGAAATTGGAGACGGGCAGAACACATCAAATAAGAGTTCATCTAAAACACCTAGGCTTTCCTATTGCTGGTGACAAGCAGTATACAAAGATTACAAACTGGAAGGGAAGTTTAGAAAAAGAACTTATTGTTATTAATTCTCTTAAAGGACAATTTTTACATGCTTACAGCTTGGCCTTTTCATTTAAAAAAGAGAGCTTTTCCTTTACTGCTGAATTGCCAGATGACCTTAAATCAGTATTGATGGAACTATAAAATGGAAGAAAAAATAATTAACTATGATGAATTTAAATTTGAGATTCTCAACGAAAAACCAAAAATTGTTATTGCTTTAAAAGGTAAAAAAATCCTTTCTAAAGCAAATGAAAAAAATAGAAAAAAAATATTAAATAAATTATTCAACCTGAAAAGTTACACAGATTTTAACCAGAATCATGGAATTAATATTTTTAATCACGATGAGGGGGATCAAAAAAATTACGATGGCTTCTTATTGACTGAAAAGAAAAAAGCGATGGGTTTAAAAACAGCAGATTGTATACCACTTTTTCTATGGAATAAAAAAGTTGATAAAGTTTTTGGGCTTCACTGCGGATGGAAGGGAATTATAAACGGAATTATTGAAAAAGTTTTAAGTTCTGATAATGGTAAGGATCTTGCTTATGCATTCTTGGGTCCACATGTCTCTCAAGCAAATTTTGAGGTTCGAAAAGACCTTATTTCCAACTTAGAAAGAGCAAATTTTGATACTTCGAAGGCTTTAGTTAAGAAAAAACAGTCTTTTTATCTATCTTTGCGAGAATTATGTCGCCAAAAATTAAACAATTTTTCAGTTGAAATTATTAACAAAAAATCAGAGTGTTCTTATGAAAAAGAGGATAAACTTTTTTCTTTACGAAGAGCGAAAGCAAAAACTTCTAATAACATTACTTTTACTTGGTTATAAAGGTGTTAAAAACTTCAAAAAAAGCTTTATTTTTTTGTTTAAAAAACTACAATGGGGGTTTCCCCACAATGATGGGGTTGGTCTGATTGAGAAAAATTTAGTCACTCATATGTGGGTGCCCAAAAAAAATCGCCACTTTTTAAGTGGCAAAACAGTTTATTTGAAGAGTTTGATCATGGCTCAGATTGAACGCTGGCGGCAGGCCTCATACATGCAAGTTGAACGAGAAAGCATCTTCGGATGTGAGTAAAGTGGCGGACGGGTGAGTAATACATAGGAATCTACCCAATGGAGGGGGATAGCTCGAGGAAACTCGAATTAATACCGCATAATCTCCACGGAGTAAAGAGGGCTTCGGCTCTCGCCATCGGATGAGCCTATGCAAGATTAGCTTGTTGGTAAGGTAATGGCTTACCAAGGCTACGATCTTTAGCTGGTTTGAGAGGACGACCAGCCACATCGGGACTGAGACACGGCCCGGACTTCTACGGAAGGCAGCAGTAGGGAATATTGGACAATGAGCGAAAGCTTGATCCAGCCATGCCGCGTGTGCGATGAAGACCTTCGGGTTGTAAAGCACTTTAGGTTATGAGAAAAGATTTGGTATTAATACCACCAAATTTTGATGTTAATTACAGAATAAGCACCGGCTAAATCCGTGCCAGCAGCCGCGGTAATACGGATGGTGCAAGCGTTAATCGGAATTACTGGGCGTAAAGCGCGCGTAGGTGGCCTATCAAGTTAGATGTGAAATCCCGGGGCTTAACCTCGGAACTGCATCTAAAACTGATAAGCTAGAGTACTAGAGAGGAAAGTAGAATTCTTAGTGTAGCGGTGGAATGCGTAGATATTAAGAGGAATACCAATGGCGAAGGCAACTTTCTGGATAGATACTGACACTGAGGTGCGAAAGCGTGGGGAGCAAACAGGATTAGATACCCTGGTAGTCCACGCCGTAAACGATGATAACTAGCCGTTGGAATTTTCAGTGGCGCAGCTAACGCAATAAGTTATCCGCCTGGGGAGTACGGCCGCAAGGCTAAAACTCAAATGAATTGACGGGGACCCGCACAAGCGGTGGAGCATGTGGTTTAATTCGATGCAACGCGAAAAACCTTACCTACACTTGACATACTTTGAATTTTTTAGAGATAAAAAAGTGCCTTCGGGAACGAAGATACAGGTGCTGCATGGCTGTCGTCAGCTCGTGTCGTGAGATGTTGGGTTAAGTCCTATAACGAGCGCAACCCTTACCCTTATTTGCCAGCGGTTAGGCCGGGAACTATAAGGGAACTGCCGGTAATAAGCCGGAGGAAGGTGGGGACGACGTCAAGTCATCATGGCCCTTACGTGTAGGGCTACACACGTGCTACAATGGGAGATACAGACGGTTGCGAAAGCGCGAGCTGGAGCTAATCTGAGAAAGTCTCTCGTAGTCCGAATTGCAGTCTGGAACTCGACTGCATGAAGCCGGAATCGCTAGTAATCGCGGATCAGCATGCCGCGGTGAATACGTTCTCGGGTCTTGTACACACCGCCCGTCACACCATGGGAGTGAATTGCACCAGAAGTAGATAGCTTAACCTTAGGGATGGCGTTTACCACGGTGTGGTCCATGACTGGGGTGAAGTCGTAACAAGGTAGCACTAGGGGAACCTGGGGCTGGATCACCTCCTTACGGAAGGGCGCCCACAAAAGTGACTAAATTTTCAGACGACCATAAGATCTATAAAAGAACAATTTGCGAAACTGCAATAAAATTATTTCAAAGAACAAAGAGTTAACTTTGAGGTTACTTATTCAAGTAATTAAGTGCTAAAGGCGGATGCCTTGGCATCTAGAGGCGATGAAGGACGTTGTAACTTGCGATAAGCCCCGGTGAGCCAGTACACAGGCTACGACCCGAGGATTTCCGAATGGGGAAACCCGACATTTATGTCACCACTTTTGTGGAGCAAACCCGGAGAACTGAAACATCTTAGTACCCGGAGGAAAAGAAATCAATTGAGATTCCGTTAGTAGTGGCGAGCGAAAGCGGAACAGCCCTTAAGCTAATTTTTGTCTAGTAGAATGTTATGGAAAGAACAGCCATAGTGGGTGATAGCCCCGTATACGAAAGGCATTAATTAGTGAAATCGAGTAGGTCGGAACACGTGAAATTTTGACTGAATATGGGAGGACCATCTTCCAAGGCTAAATACTCCTAGATGACCGATAGTGAACAAGTACCGTGAGGGAAAGGTGAAAAGTCCCCCTGTTAGGGGAGTGAAATAGTACCTGAAACCTTTAGCATACAATCAGTCAGAGCCCTTCGGGGTGATGGCATACCTTTTGTATAATGGGTCAGCGACTTAATTTCAGTAGCAAGCTTAACGTTAGGTAGGCGTAGGGAAACCGAGTCTTAAATGGGCGAATTAGTTGCTGGAATTAGACCCGAAACCAAGCGATCTATCCATGGTCAGGTTGAAGTGTGAGTAACATCACATGGAGGACCGAACCCACTTATGTTGAAAAATGAGGGGATGAACTGTGGATAGGGGTGAAAGGCCAATCAAGCTTGGAGATAGCTGGTTCTCTCCGAAAACTATTTAGGTAGTGCCTCTTGTATTACCAATGGGGGTAGAGCACTGTTTCGGCTAGGGGGTCATCCCGACTTACCAAACCGATGCAAACTCCGAATACCATTGAGTATAAGCAAGGGAGACAGACTGCGGGTGATAACGTCCGTAGTCGAAAGGGAAACAACCCAGACCAACAGCTAAGGTCCCAAATTATGATTAAGTGGAAAACGATGTGAATAGACTTATACAGCTAGGAGGTTGGCTTAGAAGCAGCCATCCTTTAAAGAAAGCGTAATAGCTCACTAGTCTAGTTTGTCTGCGCGGAAGATTTAACGGGGCTAAATCATAAACCGAAGCTTTGGATCATCTTCGGATGATGGTAGGAGAGCGTTCTGTAAGCCTGTGAAGGTGAACCGAGAGGTTTGCTGGAGGTATCAGAAGTGCGAATGCTGACATGAGTAACGAATAAGGAGGTGAAAAACCTCCTCGCCGGAAGACTAAGGATTCCTGTCCAACGCTTTTCGTGGCAGGGTTAGTCGGCCCCTAAGGCGTACCCGAAAGGGGAAGTCGATGGGAAACAGGTTAATATTCCTGTACCAGTTGGAAGTGACGGATCTGGTAAATTGTATGCACTTATTGGATTGTGTATGCAGTGAACAGGTTCCAAGAAATAGCTCCAACATAGACCGTACCATAAACCGACACAGGTGGTCAGGTAGAGAATACCAAGGCGGATGAGATAACTCTGGTGAAGGAACTAGGCAAAATGTAACCGTAACTTCGGGAGAAGGTTAGCCAATTTTAAGGCAACTTTAAATTGGTCGAAGATACCAGGTGGCTGCGACTGTTTACTAAAAACACAGCACTCTGCTAACACGAAAGTGGACGTATAGGGTGTGACGCCTGCCCGGTGCCGGAAGGTTAAATGATGGGGTTAGCTTCGGCAAAGCTCTTGATTGAAGCCCCGGTAAACGGCGGCCGTAACTATAACGGTCCTAAGGTAGCGAAATTCCTTGTCGGGTAAGTTCCGACCTGCACGAATGGCGTAACGATGGCCACACTGTCTCCACCAGAGGCTCAGTGAAATTGAAATAGCTGTTAAGATGCAGTTTACCCGCAGCTAGACGGAAAGACCCCGTGCACCTTTACTACAGGTTCACACTGAATTTCGGTCATATTTGTGTAGGATAGGTGGGAGACTTTGAAACTATGACGCCAGTTGTAGTGGAGTCGTCCTTGAAATACCACCCTTGTAAGATTGACATTCTAACTTTGATTTAGTCAAGGACAGTGTGTGCTGGGTAGTTTGACTGGGGCGGTCTCCTCCTAAAGAGTAACGGAGGAGCACGAAGGTATCCTCAACACGGTCGGACATCGTGTGTAGAGTGCAAAAGCAAAAGGATGCTTGACTGCGAGATCGACGGATCGAGCAGGTAGGAAACTAGGTTTTAGTGATCCGGTGGTTCTGAATGGAAGGGCCATCGCTCAACGGATAAAAGGTACGCCGGGGATAACAGGCTGATAGCGCCCAAGAGTTCATATCGACGGCGCTGTTTGGCACCTCGATGTCGGCTCATCTCATCCTGGGGCTGGAGCAGGTCCCAAGGGTATGGCTGTTCGCCATTTAAAGAGGTACGCGAGCTGGGTTTAGAACGTCGTGAGACAGTTCGGTCCCTATCTGCTGTGGGCGTTGGAGATTTGAAGGAAGCTGCTTCTAGTACGAGAGGACCGAAGTGGACGAACCCCTGGTGGGCCGGTTGTTGCGCCAGCAGCATTGCCGGGTAGCTATGTTCGGAAAGGATAACCGCTGAAAGCATATAAGCGGGAAGCCTCACCTAAGATGAGATCTCCCTTGAGAGCCGTTGAAGACGACAACGTTGATAGGCTAGATGTGTAAGTCCTGTAAAGGATTCAGCTTACTAGTACTAATTGCTCGATCGGCTTGAATAAACCTCAAAGTAAATTCTTTTATTAAGTTTCGCAAATCACGGTTGCCCGATAACAATAGCTCACTGGAACCACCTAATCCATCTCGAACTTAGAAGTGAAACGGTGTAGCGCCAATGGTAGTGCGTAAGTGCGAGAGTAGGTATTATCGGGCTTTTTTTTGTTCTTTTTTATTACTTGAATTCATCTCATTTTTCCTTTTTAATCAATAGATCAACTTGGAGAAATTATGAGATATCTATTTACATTATTAATACTAAATTCTTTTATTCTGCTATCGCATACTAAAGATAGCTCACACGCTAGTGCCGAATGGCAAATCGAAGCTTATGGTTCTGCTGCGCCAGATTTTATTGGCAATTACGCAACTATAATTGGTGGTAATGGAGAAGTTTTACACGAAGGAAGTAACGGCTGGACTTGTCAGTCAGGTAATAACAGACCTTTTCCTAAAATGGGGTGGTCAAGTGCTCACGAAGCAATGCCACTATGCATGGATGAAAATGCTTTCAAATTTATGAATGGCAAACAAAGTGAAATGACAGCTGATGGTTGGGCTTGGATGTTGCATGGTGATGTTGGTGAAGATAACTCCAAACCAGGAGTACTTAATAAGAAAGACAGTGCACCTGGTCAATGGATTGAATCAGGTCCTCATATGATGTTAATGCCTAAGGATCCGTCAACTATTAAGAATATGTCATCAGATTTTACTACTGGTGCACCTTATGTGATGATGCCTGATACACCAATAGCACATTTAATGATTCCATTAACTGGCTATTATGTATATCAGCCAGAATCTAATCCAAAAAATTAATTTTTTTTGATGGGGGAAAAACACAGCGATTTAGTAAATAAATCTAAAGCTGCTTTTTTAAAATGGAGAGCTTCACCAGCTCCTGAGCGTGGCAATTACATCAGGTTGTTTGGAGAAGCTCTTCGAGAGCAAAAAAAAGAGGTTGCTAATCAAATAACATCTGAAGCAAAAAAAATTATTTCAGAATCTGAAGGTGAGGTCCAAGAAGTCATCGATATGTGTGACTTTGCTACTGGTTTAAGTCGGCAGCTCTATGGGCTCACTATGCCAAGTGAAAGACCCAATCATCGATTGCAAGAGATTTGGCAACCTTTAGGTATTGTTGGTTGTATTACAGCATTCAATTTCCCTGTAGCTGTGTTTGGTTGGAATTTTTGTTTAGCAGCTGTTTGCGGCAATAGTATTATTTGGAAACCATCACCTCATAGTGAGGGATGTGCAGAATTAACAAAAAAAATATGGGATTCTGTCGCAGGTGAGCATAAAGATCTGGTTTTAATCAAAAAAGGAGCAAATGACGCTTCGGTAGAATTAGCCGAAGATGAAAATATTGCCCTTCTTTCTGCTACCGGAAGTTGTGCTATGGGTAAGGCTATTGCGCCAATAGTTTCTGCCAGATTAGGAAGAAACTTACTCGAACTTGGTGGAAATAACGCAGCTATTATTTGTCCAACTGCAGATCTTGATTTGACAATCAAAGGTGTGACTTTTTCTGCAGCAGGTACAACTGGTCAAAGATGTACAACACTCAGAAGACTCTTCGTGCATGAAGATATTTATGAGGAGGTAATAAAAAAACTTATACCTTCATTTGAAAGTTTAAAAATAGGAGATCCTTTTGACAGAAATATTCAGGTAGGACCATTAATTTCAGAACAAAGTTATGAGGCTATGAAAAAAACATTAGATGATTGTTCAAATAAAGCAAAAAAAATACATGGTGGCCAAAAATTAGATATCGAGGGCGGCACATATGTGCAGCCGGCAATTGTCGAAGTTGACAGCCATATCAGTGAAATGAAAGATGAGACCTTTGCGCCAATTCTTTTTGTAATGCCATTTAAAAAATTAACTGATGCTATTGAATTACAAAATTCTGTTAAGCAAGGGTTAAGTAGTTCTATCTTTACTAATGATTTTCGAGAGTCAGAACTTTTCCTTGGTCCTGAGGGATCAGATTGTGGTATTGCGAATGTGAATATTGGTACAAGTGGCGCAGAAATTGGTGGTGCTTTTGGAGGAGAAAAAGAAACTGGAGGCGGCCGTGAATCAGGTTCAGATGCATGGAAAGCTTATATGAGAAGAACAACTGCTACTCTCAACTTTGGTTCTGAATTACCTTTGGCACAAGGTGTTGAATTTGAAGACAACTAAGAAAAAGTTTTTATGAAAAAAGCGTTAATTAAAGCATTAATTATTCTGATACCAACTTATTCAGTTGCATTTTTGACTGAGATGATGGTTTACACAATACCTATGTTGGCAGCCTCATCAATATTTGCAACATCACTATATAGTAAAAATAAAGATGAGTTAAGGGTAGATGAGGATAGTGCAGAAATTGATGATAATGAAACTGATGAGAGTGACTTCGATTCAAATATAAATAGCTCTTAATTATTTTTTGCGAAGATTTGCTTTGGTAAATCTAGAATTAAAAAAATCATACAAGAGCCCAGCAGTAAAATAAAATTCCAGATGAATTGAATTAACCAAAGCATTAGAGGCAATAACCTTACTAAGAACACAACTGTTAATTTTAGAAAATTGTATATCAAAGAGATCATTAACCATGCAAACTTGAATATTAAACCTATAGCGGATATTGCCATTCCAACATTTCCACGAAATTGAATACCAAAAATCGTTGCAGCTGATCTATTTGGCTTAAGAATATTAAAAGTACCAAAAAGACCTTTAGTTGAAAGTGTAAAACCCGATTTAGACAAATTTAGATTAATGCCACCCGAACTCCATCGACCTCTTACTACAGAGTTATATTTTTGAAATCCAAGCGTAAGGCCTTTATATGTTTTAGAAACTCTAGCTCCATGTTTTGAATTTAAAGTTATTCCCTTTAATGGGGATACAGAGGTGTTTACACCACCTGTCCTAGAAGCTCTTCCTCTAACTCCTGCAACTTTTTCATTCACCTCAAATCTTTTTTTCATAAAAAAATAGTAACAAATTTTTTCCGGTAATTAATTCAAAAGTTTAGAATATAGAAATGTTCATAATTGGTATTACAGGGGGCATTGCAACTGGAAAGACCCTTGCCTGTGATTTTTTTAAAAAGAAAAAAATTGAAATAGTTGATGCTGACGAAATTTCTCGAAGCTTGCAAGAGGTAGGAGAGAAAGGTTATGAAGAGGTAGTAAAAGCCTTTGGTAAAGATGTTCTAAAACTTAATAAAGAATTAGATAAAGCAAAACTAAGAAAGATAATTTTTTCTGATCAAAAAAAGAAGGAGAAACTTGAGGCTATAATGCATCCAATTATTGGTGAAAAAACTTTAGAGGATATAACAAAAATAAAATCAAAATGGGGCATTTACTCTGCACCAATTTGGGGGAAGTACGATAATTTTAATAGAACTCTCGTCATAGACGCTCCAGAAAAAACTCAAATTGAAAGAATTGTTAAAAGAGATAATGTTGGTGAAGAAGAGGCTAAAATAATCATAGATAAACAAATGTCTAGGCATGAGAGAATATCTTTTGCTACAGATTTTATTCTTAACGATTCAAGTATTGAAGATTTTGAACGTAAACTAGAGTTTTACTTTAATTTTTTTGAGAGTCAATTATGAATGAAAAGGTAAACATGAAATGTCCGCAGTGCAAAAATATTGTAGAAATCAGTTCAGAGTTCAAACCTTTTTGTTCAAAGACATGTAAAAATTTAGACTTTTTAAATTGGGCTAATGAAGAAAAATCTATACCTATGCCTGATGATTCCACCAGTGACTAATACCCGCAAAAGCCTGGACTATTGCATTAGACTCATTAATACCACCCAAGGGCACAATTGTGATTTGTGGATATTTATCCTTTAAAGCAAAAAAAGAATCCCAGCCCATACCTTCAATACCATTCTTTCTTATAACAGGCGAGAGAAATGCATATGAACAGCCAATATCAATTGCTTGAATAATATCTTGCTCATTATGGCATGAAGCTCCAAGTACTAAATTTTTGCTATTTTTGTATTCATAAATTTCTTTGGAGGTAAGATGATAGCCCTTCGCTTTGTATGAAAATTTATTTGGAGAATTAAGCAGTAAAGGTACATTTTCTTTTTTACAAAATTTTTTGACCTCTAAAGTAATCTCATCAAGCTGATCTGTATCTTCTTTTATTCGAAGTATTAGAATTTTTTTATTAAATCTTTTTGTGTTTAGTAATTTTTTTTTAAGAGTTGAAATTTTTTTAAATGCACCAGTAATCAAAAAAAAGGTTTCTGGATCTTTGATGAGGTCTCTAATATTTTCAGCCAAGGTTAAGTAATATTTTTTCTAGCTTCGAATTCAGCTTGTGACATTTTTTGAATTTTTATATTAAAAAGTATTTTTACTGAATCATCTTTGAAAGATTCAATCATACTATCAAAGAGTTCAAATGATTCTTTTTTAAATTCATTAATTGGATTTCTCTGCGCATAAGCTCTTAGGCCTATATTCCCCCTTAAAGAGTCAATATTCTGAAGATGCCTTTTCCAACATGCATCTAAAACCTGAATCGAAACCTGGCGCTCCAACTCTTTTTTCTTTTCTTTAAGTGGCTCAAATTTATTTAAATATTCTGCTTTATAGAAATCGTTCAGCACATCCATAATTTCTGCAAAAGTTTGATTTTTATTTAATTTTTCTGGTTCTGGAGCACTCCCCATAGATTGACTTAAGCTTTTTGTAAAGTCGACAAAATTCCAATACTCATTTTGATCCTCTGGCAATGCTTTATCTGCAATTTTTTCTAGCAGATTATCAAGATATTCAAAAATAAGTTTTTCATTATCATTGTCCTCAAGAAAAAAGTTTCTGAGCTCATACACAGTCAATCTTTGATCATTTGAAACATCATCGTATTCAAGAATTTGTTTTCTTATTTCGAAGTTACGATTTTCTATTTTCTTCTGTGCATTTGCTATTGCACCATTTAGAAGAGGATGTTCAATGCTTGAATCATCCATTCCCTCACTTAATCTTGAAAATAATTGCTTTCTATTTTCATCAATAAAAAGTCTAAGCACTGTATCATCTAGACTTAAAAAGAACTTTGAGTAACCTGGGTCTCCTTGTCTTCCAGATCTTCCTCGCAGCTGATTATCTATTCTTCTTGATTCATGTCGCTCTGTTCCGATAACATGCAAGCCACCTGCATCAATCACTTTTTGATGGTTTTTATTCCAATCTTTTTCATCTTCTTTTTTTCCACCCAAAACAATGTCAGTTCCTCGTCCAGCCATGTTAGTTGCAATTGTAATAGCTCCTGGTCTTCCAGCCTCCTCAATAATCATGGCCTCCTTCTCGTGATATTTTGCGTTTAGAACTTGATGTTTAATTCCAGCTTTTTTCAGAATAGAAGAAACCTTTTCTGAACTTTCAATTGAAGCTGTTCCAACTAAAATAGGGGCTTCTTTTTTATTTATTTCCTTAATCTCTGTAAGTAATGCACTGTATTTGTCGTCTTCATTTACGTACACGACATCATTAACATCCTCTCTTACCATTGTTTGGTTTGTAGGAATTACAACAACACTCATATTGTAAATTTGCTTAAACTCAGCTGCTTCCGTGTCAGCAGTACCTGTCATGCCAGAGATTTGATCGAATAATCTAAAGTAATTTTGGAATGTGGTTGAAGCAAGAGTTTGCGTTTCTTGTTGAATGGGAACCTTCTCTTTACATTCTAATGCTTGGTGTACACCTTCCGAAATCCTTCTGCCAGGTAACTTTCTTCCAGTATTATCATCAATTAAAACAACTTTATTCCCCTCTTTTACATAATGAACATCTTTTTCAAAAAGATAATTAGCTTTTAAAGTGGCTTGTATGTATTTAAGAAATTTTAAATTATTAGTTGTGTAGAGGCTTTCATCCTCCTTAATCATGTTTCGGTTGACTAAAAAATTTTCAACTTTTTCAAATCCATTTTCTGTTAGTTCCACTGAACGACCTTTCTCATCTATCAGAAAATCTCCCCTTTCTTCTTCAGATAAAGGTTCTTCATCAGTACCCTCTCTCAGTTGTTGTTTTAAATTTGGAATTAACTTTAGGAATACAGGGTAAGCAGATGCATCATCATCAGTAGCACCAGAAATAATCAAAGGAGTTCTTGCTTCATCAATCAAGATTGAGTCCACTTCATCGATAATGGCAAAATTTAAATCTGCTTGTGATTTTTGATTTCTAAATAAGACCATGTTGTCTCTAAGATAATCAAATCCAAGTTCACTGCTAGTGCAGTAAATAATATTTGATTCGTAGCTAGATTTTTTTTCTTCAAAGCTTTGAGTAGAAGTAAGCGCTGAAACTCTAAGTCCGAAGTATTCGTATATTGGAGACATCCAGACGGCATCACGTTCAGCCAAGTAGTCATTCACCGTCACGACATAAACTTTTTTTCCATTTAAAGCATTCAATACTGCAGGTAATGTTGCAACAAGTGTCTTTCCCTCACCTGTTTTCATTTCAGCAATATTTCCATCTTTTAAAACTAGACCTCCTATCATCTGACAGTCAAAATGTCTTAATCCTAGTGTTCTTATCGAAGCTTCACGCACAGATGCGAAAATATGAGAAAATTTTTCTTCGTCTGGCTTTTCATCAAAATGAAGTTTTTTAAAAAAATTTTCATCCTTTGATGAAATTTCATCTTCTAAAGCGTTTATTTTTTTTACTATTTTAGTGTATTCAGAGATTCTCCTTTGATTAGCTGAAGGAAAAATTTTTCTAAGCAGATTTAGCATCAGATAGCTTCTTCAATAAGAGGCTTAAGATAGTTAATAGGCGCGTCTTTTATTTCGTCAATTTCAATAATTTTGTATGCGTTTTCACTCTCAATTTTTCTTAATAACTGATTGTTTAATGCATGCCCAGTTTTAAAACCAAAAAATTCGCCTATTAAATTATGTCCAAGTAAATAAAGATCACCAATAGCGTCAAGAATTTTATGTTTAACAAATTCGTCAGCAAATCTTAGCCCACCCTCATTTAAAACATCTTCATCGCCTATTCCAATAGCATTATTTAAATTTGCTCCAAGTGCTAAGTTCATCTTTTTTAATTTCTCTAAATCGTCCATTAAGCCAAAAGTTCGTGCTCTGCTTACTTCCCTAATAAAAGAGGTTTGTGAAAAGTCTATTGAGGCACTATGAGGATATTTGTTATAAACGGGATGATCAAATTCAAGACTAAAAGTTACTCTAAAACCATTATACGGTTTAATCTTAGCAACAGCGTCATCTCTTTGAACTTGAACAGATTTTGTTACATATACAAATTTTTTTACTGCATTTTGTTCAACAATACCAGCTGTCTGAATTAAGAAAACAAATTGAGTTGAGCTGCCATCCATAATTGGAATTTCAGGCCCATCACAATCAATAATGCAGTTATCAACGCCAGTGCCTGCTAATGCAGAAAGTAAATGCTCAATGGTTGAGATCTTATAATCTCCATATACAAGTGTAGTTGAAAGAGTTGTCTCTCCAACATTTTTAGCAGTGGCTGGAATATCTACAACTTTATCTCCATCAATTCTTCTAAAAAGTATTCCAGTATTTGCCTCAGCGGGATGAAAAGTTAGTTTAACTTTTTTGCCAGTGTGCAAACCCACTCCTGAGCAAGTAATTTTATTTTTTATTGTTCTTTGTGAAAGCATTTGGCTATTTTAGTTTATAAATATATTTTTTTATATTTTATTTGTTAATGTAAAAGTCGCTATAGCAGCAGCTATAGAGATATTTAATGAAGATGTCTGGCCAATTTGCTTTATTTTCAATACCTCATCACAGTTTTTTAAAACTAATTGTTTGATGCCTTTTTGCTCATTGCCAAATACAAAAACATTTTTTTCAGAGGGCACTAATAAATTTATATCTTTTTTAGCATGCTCGGAAAAGCCGGTTACCCAATAATTATTTTCCTTAAGTTTGTTTATGGTCTGACTTATGTTTGCAACTTTGTATAAATCTAAATCGTAGATACCTCCCGTTGAGGTCTCTATAACAGCTGAGTTATTGAAATCTGCAGAATTATTTTTAGGAATAATGATAGAGCTTATACCAAAAAATGATGCAGTCCTTAAACAAGATCCTAAATTCCTTGTGTCCTGAACCTCATCAAAAATTAGAACTGATTTTCCGACGTCATAATTTGCCGATTTTATATCCCTAACTGCAGGCTCTTTGCATGCTGCGAAAAAGTCCTTTGATTTATTTAGAATTTTTATACCAGATTGTTTTGCATTATCTACTAAATCAGAAATTTTTTTATCTTTAGGATTACGAATATTTATAAATTCAATAATCTCAGGTTTAGATCTAATTAAAGTCTCAATACAATAAATGTTTTTTATATTTATTCTCATACATAAAACAGCGATATTTTGCCTTCAAGCTCCATGACATTATCTATACCAACTGAAATCTTATCACCTAAACAAAAAGTATTAGCTCTTCTTTTGCCTGATAATATTTTGTCTCTTGCATTGTATTTATAGTTATCTTTAGGCAGCTCAGTTATATGTAGAAGGCCTGAGGTATATAGTTTTGGCATATCTACAAAAACTCCAAAGTCTTTTACACCCGTGATAAAACCATCAAAAATTTGACCTTTAAAATTTGCAGCATAAGAACACAACATGTTTTGTTGTACTTGTTTAGATGCAAAATCTGATGATCTCTCACGTTCAGAGCAATGCGCCAATAAATCGTCCAAATCTTCTATTTCGTAATTAGACTTATTTAATTTTGCAATTATCATACGATGAACAATAAGGTCTGGATATCTTCTTATTGGAGAAGTAAAGTGAGTATATTTTTTGTATTTTAATCCAAAGTGACCAATTTCTTTTGTTGAATATTCAGCTCTTTGCATCGACTGTAATACAACTGCGTTTAGAATGCTTTTATCACTTCTTTTTGAGAGATTTTTTATAAAAATATTGAGCTTTTCAACATCTTCAATACTGCCCTCCCAGTTAATATTTCTTCTTTTTAGGATTTGGCTAAGTCTATCAATTTTGAAATTCTCAGGATAATCATGAACCCTGTATATTCCTTGACTATAATTTTTATTTAAAAAATCAGCTGCACAAATATTTGCAGACAGCATAAATTCTTCAATCAATTTATGCGCCTTCAATCTTGTCCTATTTTTTAATTCTTGGATTTTTCCCTCTCTATCAAATCTCATATAAGGCTCATCAAGCTCAAAGTCTAACGCACCTCTATCCGCTCTCCGCTCTAAAAGCTTTGACATTAAAATTTTTGCTGAATCCAGTGACTCTTTGTATTTTTCTCCATCGAGATTAATTTTATTTTCTAAAAAATCTTCAACTCTGTTGTAATTCAGGCGTGCACAAGATTTAATTTCACTTCTGTGGAATGTATATTTTTCAATATTGCCTGCTTTATCAAAATTAATCTTTACTATCAAAGTTTTTCTTAAGACTCCCTCTTTGAGCGAGCAAATATCATTCGATAGTTTTTCTGGAAGCATAGGCAGAACTTTTCGAAACATATAAGTTGAAGTGGCCCTTGCTCGTGCCTCCATGTCTATAGCTGAATTTTCTTTTACATAAAAAGAT
>CABZLG010000010.1 GCA_902526535.1 uncultured SAR86 cluster bacterium | reverse complement strand
GATGGTCTTTTTGCATCTTATCCAATGGGCAAAAGAGCTTCATCTAAACACATTTCTTTTACTCTTCCTGAAATGACTGCAGATTTTATAAATGCTTACGTGACTGGGAGTTTAGGAATTACCGGACATTTTA
Source organism: uncultured SAR86 cluster bacterium (assembly GCA_902526535.1). Taxonomy (GTDB): domain Bacteria; phylum Pseudomonadota; class Gammaproteobacteria; order Magnimaribacterales; family TMED112; genus TMED112. The sequence continues at coordinate 25,634 of CABZLG010000010.1, read as the reverse complement.
TTGGTGCATGTGCAACTTCTCTTTATAACCTTAATGCAGGTGTTGAACTTATTAAGAGTGGCAAGAGTGAATTGGTTATTGTAGGAGCAGCTGAAGCAATTTTAGGCCCACCTGCTTATATTGGTTTTAGTGCAATGGGAGCTATGGCAACTGATGAGAGAATGACTAGTTTACAGCAACTACTTGGTGAAGGAGATAATCTAGATTACACAAGGTTTTGCAGACCATTTGGCGACAACATGGGTATGGTTTGTGGTGAATCTGCGGGTTTTGCTATTCTTATGAGTGATAGACTTGCTTTAGAAACAGGTGCGAATATCAGAGGTTGCTTTTTAAATGTAAATATTAATGCTGACGGAAATAAAAAATCTATTTCCGGTCCAGGGGCTGGAAATTATTTTTCAGTAGGTAAAACATTTAAAGATATCGAAACTGTATTTGGGTCAAAGACTCTTCAAGAAAAAAGTTTTTTTCTTGCCCATGGAACAGGAACTCCTTTAAATAGAATTACTGAATCTCATATTGTTTCAACATTTGCAAAAGAATTTGGAATCGAAAATTTACCAGTTACATCCGTAAAATCTAAATTGGGACATACTATGGGAACTGCTGGCATGGATCAAATTTGGTGTGGTTTAGGAGCATTGGAGAGTCAAAAACTAACAGGAATTTGCACGATACCAAAACTTGCTGATGATGTTTTTAAAGAAAATCTAGAATTTTTTCTAGAAAATAAAGAATTTAACTCACAAAAAGATATCGCCTTCTTAAATTCAAAGGGCTTTGGAGGAAATAATGCGACTTCTGCACTAATATCTTCAAACCTTACAGAGGAACTTCTTCAAAGAAGATTTACAGATAAAGAACTGAAAGCATGGAAAAAGAAACGAGAAGCTACTTTAAAATTAAGAGAGAAAAATTTTGAGCTAGCTGTTAATAGCGACATTGAACCAATTTATGAATTTGATAAAGATGTCCTCGATCTTGCTGACTTAGAAATTTCCAAGAAAAATATTAAGACTAAAACTGGTTTTAACTATGCTTTAAATTCAGATTTAACAAAATCTGATTTTTAAGGTTAATCTTTTGAATCCCATTTGACTAGATAAGATTTTTCTTTGCTTGAAGCGTAATATGTTCTGCTCAAAATCTCACCTATCACTCCCAAACTTATGAACTGAACACCAACTACCGTAAAAATTGTTCCAGCAATAAGAAGCGGTCTATCGCCTATGTCCATAGAATAAACAAATTTAATAAAGATTAAATAACTAAGAATAGCAACACCTACAAAAGTCATTAACAAACCAAGAAAGCCAAAAAAATGACCTGGTCTACTAAAAAATCTCATAAAGAAATAAACAGAAATAAGATCTAGAAAAACTCTAAAAGTCCTAGAAATCCCATATTTTGATGCGCCCGCAATTCTTGGATGATGGTCAACGACTAATTGATCAATTTTTTTGGCAGAAACTTTTGTTGCCATCCATGCTGGAATAAATCTATGCATTTCACCATAAAGTTTTACCTCTCGTAAAATTTTTGCATTATAGGCTTTAAGACTACACCCATAATCATTAAGTTTGACACCAGTTATGGCTCCGATTAGCTTATTTGCTATGTAAGATGGTAGATTTCTAAATAAAAAATTATCTTTTCTGTCTTTTCTCCAACCAACAACTAGATCTAAGTTTTCATTAATTAACTTATGAAGCAAATTTGGAATATCCTTTGGATCATTTTGAAGGTCGCTATCAAGAGTCACTAAATATTTTCCTGAAGCATTATCGAAACCAGCCTGTATTGCAGATGTTTGTCCAAAGTTTTTCGATAAAGATATAATCCTCAAATTTTTTTGTGATTTCGAGAGTTTTTGTAATAAATCAAATGAACCATCATCACTTCCATCATCCACTAATATCAATTCCCATTTCCATGCTTCTTCATTTAATGAATCACTGACTTGTTTTATAAAAGGCTCAAGGTTATCTTTTTCATTAAATACAGGTGATATTATTGAAACGTCCACTTCTTTATTATCCTTTTATAAATTTCATAAAATAAAACGCCAAAAATTAATCCAAGGGCTGTGCCTATTATAACTTGGCTTAGAAAATGTTTTATCAGAAATACCCTTGAAAGACCTACCAAAATTGATACTAAAATTAAAATAGAAGTTATTAATAAATTTCTCTCTATTAAAAAGAACAAGCTTGTAAATAAGAAAAAATTCAAAGCATGATTTGAGGGCATGCCAGTTTTCTGATCTCCACAAAGGCTTTCTAAAATACCTTCGCTAACAAGAAATTCTCCATTAGCTCCGAAACAAGGCCTTTCCTCTGCTAGTATTTCTTTTAAAAAAGCTCCTATAAGGTCACCTATGAGAATTGCCAGAATGATGAAAACAAAAACCCAAAACTTTTTTTTAAAAAAAAAATAAATTGAAAATAAAAATAGCAAGGTAAATGAAAATAATCTTGTAGAAATAATTTGAAAAAATGATTCAAGAAATTTGTACTCACTTAACCAAATTGTAAAAAGAGTATCTGCATTCATTATAAATAATCTGAAATATCAAAAAATAATATACCGACCCATGATAGAGCAATGAGCACAAATGAAAAGTATTTAAAAAGAATTGAATTCTCAATAAAAGCTTTGACAAAATTTATATTGAAAATTGCAATGGCCATTAACACTAAAGCTAAACTTCCTAGAATATCGGATAACCAATGGGCGCCTATTATAACTCTGCTTAATGCGACAGAGAGTGCTATTAAAACAAAAACAGAGAAAATAGTTTTACTTTCTTTTGATTTTAAATCTTTCAGGGCAAATGATAGCCAAATCAAAATTATGGATAAGACAGTCGCTGCATGTCCGCTTGGAAAACTTCCAGCTATGAAAATTGGTTCAAGAAAAATTATCTCATCAGTTAACATGCTTGCAGGTCTTTCAAAAGATAAAATATATTTCAAAAATTGAACATCTAAACCAATACATAGAGCAGGCACTATCATAAGTTGAACAGGCACATAGTTGATTTTTAATTTCGAAGATAAAAGTGAAAGACAAGGAACTAGTATTGCTGTAGCAAAAAAACCATTACCTATCTCTGTTAAAAAAGAAAAAAAGGTTAAATCAAAAAGAAATTGATTGAAAAAAATTACAATTTTTGATTCTAAATCTGAAAAAAGTTTAAGTGCAAAACTTAAAAAAAAAATTATTATTCCTACAATAAATATATGCAATTTACTCATCAGCAATTTTAATTAATAGATAATTTCCCTGCTTATCAAGAGTTTCAAATTCACTTTCCAAAAATTTCACTTTATCTATTCTGGTAAGAATAATTGCATTGGGGTCTAAACCTCTGTAATAGTTTACATTTGCGTAAAAAGAAAAACTGGGTTTGTTAATTTTGTAAGCTAGAATTTTTTCCTTAGTATTTGCATATTTTTTACCAAGTTCCCTCAAGTCTTTTTGCTGTAAATCCACAATTAAGGGAAGTATTTTAACTGAGAAAATTAGAAGAAATAAAGAAGCAGAAATCTTTTTAAATGAATTAACTCCAATACGTAAAATTATTAATATAACTAAAAATAAGATTATTAAGCTTACTATCAATAAATATAAATTTTCGTCAAATATGACTTCAAACGAACTAAATGAAATATCAAAATTATCCCGTGGCATAAATAGATTAAGAGCATATGGAATGCTCAATAGTATTAGCCAAATAAATAATTGGTATATGCTCTCTAAAATAGTTGGAGCTCTTTCTCGATCAACTAAAAAAATTTTTTGAAGAAAAAATACAACGGGTGGCAACCCATAGATTAAATAATGTGGCAACTTTGTAGTAGAAAAGGAAAAAAAGATAAAAACAAAAATTAACCATGTAAAAAGAAACTTTTCTAAATTATCTTTTAAATTTATTTTAAATAAAGATCTTATGAAATCAGGGAAAAAAGTAAGTGTCACAAATGGCAAAACTAAAAAGTAATAATAAAACATTCCATCATGATTTTCGAAAGCAGTTGTATACCTGCCGAAAGATTGTCCTAAGAACATATAATTTAATGGGCCAAGTCCAATTTTTAAATACACATAAGAAAGCCATGGAAATGTAATTGCAGAAAAAATTAGCCAAGGTTTGATACTAAAAATTGCACCTAAAAATCTATTAAATTTTTTTGTAATTATTGAAAAAATAAAAAAAACAGCGCCACAAATAGCAATAATTGTTAAACCCTTTGTAAGAAAACCTAATCCTATCCAAACAGAACATCTTATTAATTCCTCTTTATTTTCATTTTCACAAAAACGATAAATATTAATCATTGCTAAAGTTAGGAAGAGATTTAGAAAAGCATCAGCTGTTGCTACTGAACTCATAAGAAATATTCCAGGAAGTAAAAGAAAAATGCTTAAAACTGATATTATTTTAAAATCGTTTTTAAAGCCAAAAATGAATTTAGAAAAAACAAAGCCCCAGATAAAAGTTGCAATCATAGAGGGGAATCTCAATGAAAACTCAGATACACCAAATGCGTAAATAGAAATACTTTGAAAAATATATGTCAAAATTGGTTTTTCTAATCTAAGTTCATCTCCTAGGTAAGGAATAAGAAATTGCTTTTCACGAAGCATCTGTAAAGATGTAGAACTAAAAGCTCCTTCATCCAGATCAGTTATACCAAGGAATAGTAGCGGGATATATGCAGCAAATAATACTAGGTAAAATAAGTTATTTTTTAAGCTCACTTTTTGACCTTCTACAACGCTCACTACAGTAAATCACATTTTCCCAGTCTCTGCTCCATTTTTTTCTCCAAGAAAAATCTTTTTTGCAAATTGGACAATTTTTTGTGGGAAGATTTTCTTTCTTCAAATTAGTAAAAATTTTTGAACAAGCAAATAAGTTGCAGCAAAAGAATTGCCAACTAAAATCACCATGCTTAATAAATGGAAGGTGTTAAATACTGTTCTATTTTTAAGTTGGTCTATGCTGGAAAGCAATAGAGAAATAAATAAATTTAAGAAAATAGTCACTATCATGATGCATGTAAGCAATATTTCAGAATTTGAAAAGAATAGTTCGTAAGTTCCTAGTTTTAAAAAATAAAAAATTCCTAGATATAATCCTAAAAAAACTATTAAAAAAAGATTTAGTCTATAAAAGAAGGATCTTAAAAAAAACTTTAAAGCCTCCTTGTCGAGTGTCTTCCTCGCTGCTGGAGTTACCACAAATGGAGCTGCCCATATTGAGCCAATCACTGTTGCGAGAATAAATTGTAAAGCTATATCAACAAACATAATTACAATGGCGATCCGGAAGGGACTCGAACCCTCGACCTCCTGCGTGACAGGCAGGCATTCTAACCAGCTGAACTACCGGACCGCAAGTGTAAGATTTTGTTATAAATATGCTTTTAATACAACTTTTTATAAGCAAATAAAGTTGTATTTTATTACTAGAGCCACTAAAATGTAGCCGTTAACGTAAATTTACTTAACGGGGGAAATTATGGATTATTTTCTAGCACAAGACGATTTTGTCGGGATATCCTTTTGGATTGCTACAGCTGTTATGGCTGCGGGAGCACTTTTCTTCTTTGTAGAAAGAAGTACAGTTAAAGCTTCATGGCAAACTTCCTTGACAGTCGCAGCGCTCGTGTGTTTCGTTGCCTTCTGGCACTATATGTACATGAGAGATGTTTGGGTAGCAACAGGAGAATCTCCAACAGTATATAGATATATTGATTGGTTGATTACTGTTCCTATGCAAATTGTTGAATTCTATCTGATTCTTGCAGCAGTTGTTGCAGTAAGTCTTGGAGTATTTTGGAAATTATTTATTGCATCACTTGTAATGCTCATAGGTGGGTATTTAGGTGAAGCTGGATTAATTGACGCAACAGTAGGTTTTGTAGTGGGGATGTTAGGTTGGATATTTATTATTTACTATGTCTTTGCAGGTGAAGCAGCTCAAATTAAAGATGCTGCAGGCAACGAAAACCTTACCTTTGCATTTAATGGAATCAAATGGATTGTAACCGTTGGGTGGGCTATCTATCCTTTAGGTTATTTCCTTGGTTATTTAGGTGGTGGTGTAGATGCTAATGCTCTAAACATTATCTATAACTTAGCTGACCTTGTTAACAAATTCCTCTTTGGATTAGTTATCTGGTATGCAGCTATGAGAGATTCCGGAGTACAAAAAGGTTAAATTTAACTCTAAACCTTTAAAGCCCGCGAAAGCGGGCTTTTTTTTAGAACCTATTTTCTCTGTCTATAAGAAATACAGTATGAACAAGTGTTGTTACTAACTTACCATCTTTATTAAGGAGCTCCCCTCTTACAGTCGCTATATTCTTGCCTTTTTTCATGAGTATTGCTCTTGCAGTTACCCTTCCTTTAAAAAGAGGCCTGTGATGAAGTGTGTGTAGATCGGTTGAACTAGGATATAAAGTACCCCCAGACTCAAAAATTAATAATAATGCTGTTACGTCATCAAGCATTGATGTCATCATACCGCCTTGAACAGATCCGTCTGGATTTAAGCATAATTCATTAAATTCCCCGGATAACTCTAGAAAACCAACCCTATAATCTTTAAAATCAAAGCTGAACAGCTTACCAGTGCCGCCATTATCTCTATGAAAATTTAAGAACTTATTTATATCTTTGCTCATAAAATTGATTGGTGCGAGTTGTAGGATTCGAACCTACGACCCCCTGCTTGTAAGGCAGGTGCTCTAACCAACTGAGCTAAACTCGCAGAAAGCAATAGAATATAATAAATTGTTATGGAAGACTACACAGAAAATCTTAATTCAAACTCTAGGGATATTCTCAGCGTATCAGAAGTAAACCAAACAGCTGATGATTTTTTAAGGGACATTCCTCCTCTCTGGGTCTCTGGTGAAATTTCAGGTTTTAAAGCTTATCCCTCCGGGCATTGGTACTTTTCTATAAAAGATTCTGAGGCAGTTTTAAGATGTGTGATGTTTAAAGGTGATAATACTAAAGTTTTAAACGCACCAAAAGAGGGCGATCAATTGATTCTCTTTGGAAAACTTTCTGTGTATAAACGAACCGGAAGCTATCAAATGACAGTTAAACAAATGGAGTTAGCTGGATTTGGTGAATTAATGAGAAAATTTGAGCTTCTAAAAAATAAGCTTAATTCTGAAGGGTTATTTGAAATAAAAAATAGTGAACAGCTTCCTGAGATAAATAACAAAATAGCAATTATTACATCATCGAAAGGAGCAGCCATAAGAGATGTAATATCAACCTTAAAAAGACGATCTCCACATACAGAGATTTTGATTGCTCCAACAATAGTTCAAGGAGAACAATCTCCAAGTTCTATACTTCATTCATTGGAATTAGTCGAAACTCAGTATTTAAAAAATAATATTGATGCAGCAATCATATGTAGAGGAGGAGGATCAATTGAAGATCTTTGGGCTTTTAATAATGAGGAATTATGCAGATATATGGCACAAATGAAAACACCTATAATTAGCGGAGTTGGTCATGAGACAGATTTCACTCTTACAGATTTTGTTTCAAACTACAGGGCAGAAACTCCTACAGCTGCTGCAGAAATAATATCAGAGGGTTCTAGTCGTATTTTGGAATATTTCGAAAATGCTAAATTAATTCTTCGCAGAAATATTATTAACAAAATTAGAGAAAAGACTCAGGCTCTTCATTTCCTTAAAAAACAACTAAGAACTCCGAAGCAGAAACTTAATGAACAGCAAATAAGACTTGATGAACAGCATGATAGAATTGAGTTAGCTATCAAAAACTTTATAAGCAAAAAAATTAATTTAGTAGATATTAAATTTGCCGAGCTAAATACCGTATCTCCTAAATCGAGATTGGTAAAAATTTTTAATGCTTTAAATGTTCTAAAAACAAATCTTAACTATCAGCTACTCACAATAGTGGGCGCCTCAAATACAAGGCTCAATTTAATTCAAGAAAAAATTCATGCTCTTGATCCTAAAGAAATATTAAAAAGAGGTTATTCAATTACAACTGATGGAAAAAATAGAGTAATTAAAGATTCAAAAAGATTAAAAAAAGGTGAAGAAATTCAAACTCTATTTTCTAAAGGTGAAGTGAAATCGAAAGTTAGCTAAAGTCCTGAACTAGACTTTCTAGCGTCTCAGGTGTTTGAGGTGTTGTAATGGTCTTTAAAATTGAATTATTTTTGATTATTAAAATTGTTGGTACACTATTCGGTATATCAGCATCCCAAATATCTCTTGGATCAGTTTTTAAATTTAAAAATTCAATATTAAATTTTTTTACAAAACCCTCTACAACTTCATCTTCAAGAACGTCAAATTGATCAAAATGAAATCCAATCACCGTAACATTTGGGTTTTGATCTAATTCGTTAAAATACGGAAATTCCTTAATACATGGGGCACACCAATCTGCCCAGAAATTCAAAAAAATTATTTGATCATTTAGCGCATATGAGTGTTTTGGTTGAGAGTTAGTAAATTCTAAATCTGGCCTCTCACAAGAAGCTAGAAAAAATAAACTTAAGACTGCTAAAATCCTCATCTGAAAATTTTTTCTAAATGATACATTTATTTAATAAAAATGAAACTTTATTTCATCAATATAAGTAATATATAAGTACATATGGCAAAAGCTAAGAAAAAAAATGATATAGGTGCGTTTTCTAGGCTAGGAAATTTTCTCGGAAGTGTTTGGTATTTTATAAGGGTTGGAAGGGATTTCTTTTGGAAAGCAATTCGTTTTACCTTAGCAACTTCAATCTTTTTATTTGTCGTTGCTGCAATTTTAATAATTATTTTAGATCCACTTTTTGATAACGAGACAAGGCCAAAAGCAGATGGGAAGGTTGTAGTTTTTAGCCCAGACGGAATAGTTGTTGACCAACAAATTCCCAAATCACAAGAACAATTTACCTCATTTTTAGGGGATGAAGAAGTCATTACATATGAATTTAAACATTTGGTAGATTTTTTTGAGAGGTTTAAAGAAGATGAAAAGGTTTCAGGTATGATTTTTGATCCATCTGGATTACAAATTAGCTCTGCTTACGCAATCCCTTTAGCTAAGAAGATAAAAGAAGCTTCTCAGGCAGGCAAAGAAATAATAATTAGAGCTGAGTCACTCTCAATTTTTGGAGATACGGCTTATTTACTTTCATCTGGTGCAACTGAAATCAGCGCAAGTAAATATTCTGCATTTGCACTCGATGGCTTCACGTCTACAAGACTGTATCAAAAGGATTTTTTTGAAAAGTTTCTTTTAACTCCACGAGTTTTTACAGCAGGAGATTGGAAGACTGGACCTGAAGACTGGACAAGAACAAATATGAGCCAAGAGCAAAAAGATAATTCTTACTACATAGAAAGATTTTGGAATCTTTATAAAAATTTTGTTAAAGAAACAAGAAATCTAGATCTCCAATGGTATGCAGATGAGTCCTTTAAAGATCTAATAGCTGGAAATATTTCTTTTGAGGACGCTAATCTTGAATGGAATGTTATTGATTATCAGGAGGAAGAGGATGATTTTAATGAAAGAATGCTGGAAAAGTTTGGTGCTTCAGAAGATGACAAAGATAAACTAAATGCAATTTACTATAGGGATTATTTGAAAACATTTGAGAAAGCAAAAAAATCTAAATCAAAAAATGTTATTAAAGTAATAACTATAGAGGGGGCGATCACCACGGGTCCTGTACAGTTAGGTATTGCTGGCTCTGATGGACTGGTAAGAATGCTAAAAGCTGCTCATGAAAATGAGAATACAAAAGCAATTGTGTTAAGAGTAAACTCACCAGGTGGATCAGTTGTTGCTTCTGAGTATATTAGGTGGGAAATTGAAAAAGCACAGAATAAGGATATTCCAATTGTAGTCTCAATGGGAAGTTTAGCTGCTTCTGGTGGCTACTGGGTTTCATCGATGGCAGATAAAATCTACGCTGAAGAAAATACTATTACAGGGTCAATAGGTGTTTATGGACGTCTTTTATCTTTTGAAAAGATTCTTGAATGGGCAGGATTAAATTATGACTCAAATAAAACTACTAAATTTGGAGACTTCAATCCTGTGGCAGAAGACTGGCCTGAAGATGTAATAGAAACTTTCCAAGCAAATATTGATGAAACATATATGAATTTCACAACACAAACTTCAAAAGATAGAGATATACCTTTGGACAAAGTTTTAGAGATTGCTAGAGGAAGAGTTTGGTATGGAGAGGATGCAGTTCAAATAGGTCTCGTAGATGAAATAGGTACTCTTGAAGATGCTATAAACTTCACAGCAGAGTCTTTATTAGAGGTTGATGACTTTAAAGTGGACTATGTTAAGCCTGCAAAAAATAGCACAAGTTTAAATTTCGCATTCTCACTAACTAAAGCTATATCAGAAATTGTAAATGGAAAAGAGTTAAGTAAAGGTAAAATGAGAAAAGAAATTAATGTTCTTTGCAGAGAATGTTCAATTATTGATTAATTCTATTCTTTAAATAACCCATTATTGTTCTTTTCGATGGTTTTTTCTTCTCAGAATAAAGGTATTGCTCAAGCTCAACAAATAAATGTTTAATAGAGGAGATATCTCTCCTGACAATTTTTGATATATCTTCAATAAGCTCTTTTGAAAAAAAAAGTTTCAATTTTAAATTCATAAAATTAATTACATCATCTACTTCATCATCGGAAATCTGTTTAATTGAAAAACAGTTCATTTGTTTGATCCTAGAAAGCAAATCAGGAAAAAGATTTAATTGACTAATGTGTGTCTTTGAAGAAATAAAAAGTTTTATGTTGCTGGCAAAGGCCTTATTCATAAGATTGAAAATCTCTACTTCGACCTTCTTGCTGGAGCAATGAATATTGTCTATACAGATAACTGCGAAAGAGCCTATTTCATTAAAAACCTTTACATCATCGTTAAGATTTTTAATATCGATGTACAGACATTTTTTATTGCTAAAATTTTTGTGATTGAGAGTGCAATTAAGTAGAAAAGTCTTTCCTAAACCTTTATCTCCAGAAATAAATAAATTTTGCACATCAGAACTGTTAGTAAACAAATCTAATTCATTTTTTAATATTTCATTTTTTTTTGAAAAGTAAAAATTATCTAGGCTTGCATTTAGATCCCTTTGGAAATTAAAAAAGTATTGATTACTGGAGGTAATTTTATTCATTTAATATTTATATTTAAGTATTCTTCTATCTTTATTTTGTTAAATTTTAATTCAAGAAAATTTTTTTCATCAATTCTTATTACTTTAAATCCTATGAAATATGTTTCTGCATTAAATTCTATCTTCTCAGCAGTCAAGGAAACTTGATATTCATCCAATATTTTTTGACTTAACTCAGCTATTTTTTTCTCTAATCTATGTATTTCCTCATATTTAACAATATAACTAATGAAAATATTGTCATCTTCAGCCAAATTAACTGAACTTGAGAGTCCAAAAAAAAGTATAATTTTAGTGGCTTTAAGAATTTTTGAACTATACATTACACAAACATTAACCATAAATGAATAAAGGTAGGATTAATTATAAATCATCAGGAGTAAACATTGATGAAGGGCAAAAATTTATTGAAGACATAAAATCGCTTATCCAAAAAAGAAATCTAAAAAATGCTCTGAGTAATATAGGTAGTTTTTCAGGCTATATCAAACCACCAAAAAAATTTAAAGATCCAGTATTTGCACTAGCTTGTGACGGGGTAGGAACTAAAATTAGTCTTGCACTAAAGCAAAAAAATCTCTCAACTATTGGTATAGATTTAGTGGCAATGTGTGTTAATGACTTAATAGTTAGTGGTGCAACTCCGTTAACTTTTCTTGATTACTACGGAGTATCAAAGCTCAACAGAAATAAAGGAAAAGAAATTATTACTGGAATTTTAAAAGGCTGCGATGAAGCTGGATGCGATTTAATTGGTGGTGAAACTGCTGAAATGCCAAATCATTATACAAAAGACAATTTCGATTTAGTTGGGTTTGCCATGGGTATTAATGAAAGGAAAAACGTTATAGATGGGTCAAAAGTCAGAGAGAATAATGTGATACTTGCACTACCCTCTTCAGGTTTCCACTCAAATGGATATTCGCTCATTAACAGAATTATAACTAGCAAAAATGATAGAAAGTTACACAAAAAACTTCTAACACCAACAAAAATTTATGTTAAAGAAGTACTTGAACTCACAAAAAAATTAAAAATTAATGGAATGGCACATATTACTGGAGGTGGACTTGAAGAGAATCTTTCGCGAATAAATTCCAGCTACACCATGATTATTGACAGAGATAAGTGCAAATTAAAAGGGATTTTTTTAGAAATTATGAAACTTGGAGATGTCACAAGAAATGAAATGTACAAAGTATTTAATTGTGGAATTGGCTTTTGTTTAGTTGTGAATAAGGAAGATGTTGAAAAGGCAAAAAAAATTAACCCTAAATTATTTGAAATAGGGTATGTTTCAAAGACAGAAAAAAAATTCATCTTCAAAAATTAATAAATGAACATTATTGTCTTCTTCTCTGGTACAGGAACAAATCTTCAATCAATTCTTCAAAACGAGGAAAACTTTAACTACAAAGTAATATCAACTTTCACAAATAATCCAGATGCAAGTGGCATTGATATTTCAAAGAACTTTAATGTTGATTGTAAAATTTTGGATCATAATGAATTTGATTCTAGAGAAAAATTTGATGAGGAAATTAATACTTATTTGCAAAAACTCAATCCTGATTATGTTATCTTGGCTGGATATATGAGAATTTTAAGTAATATTCTCGTAGATAACTGGAAGCAAAAAATCATAAATATACATCCTTCCCTCTTACCAAAATATCCTGGATTAAACACTCATAAAAGAGCCTTACTTGCAGGTGATAAACTTCATGGAACTACAATTCACTATGTCACTTCTGATCTTGATGCTGGACCAATCATCAGACAGCAGAGTATTGAAATAGAACCAGATGATACTATTGAGTCTTTAACAGAGAAAATAAAAAAATTAGAAAATAAAATTTATCCAGAAACTATATCTAATCTTTAACATGCGTGTATTGATTTTTTTCTTATCTTTTTCACTTTTGTCCGATGAATTTAAAAGCTGGGATGCTAAGTTTAAATTCACACATTATTCTGCTGGCAACATTACCCTTAAAAGAAGCTTTAAGTTTGATGAAAATGAAATCATATCTAAATTTGTTTTGAGGCCTCTTTTTATTTATGAGTATTCACAAAAATCCTCACTAGCACTAGAAGGCAATAAAGTTAAAACACTTTTTACGAGAGTAAAAAATAATATTCCTGGCAGTAAAGAAAAAAGTTTCGTTGTTTCTTTTTTAGATAATAGGATTGAATCTCAGGAACTTGGTTTTTCATTTTTAAACGAAAAAAATGTGTTGGACCAACTAGGAAGTGATCTCCAAATGCGACTTAACATTAAAAATGGTGTTGATAATTTTTTCTTAGATGTAATTACTAATGCAGAAGGGAAAATTGTTAAACGTGAATATAACGTGATTGGAGAAGAAATTATTGAAAAAAAATTTGGGAATATCAATTGTATAAAAGTCAAAGCAACATCAAATGATACTGGAGAAATAACTTATTATATTTCTCCCAAATATGATTTTATGATTATTGATAGCTTTATAAAGTTAAGAAATGGCAAAATTAATAAACTATCTCTGATAGACGAACCTAAGTTTTTGGAAGAGTGACACCAGTTTGCCCCTGATATTTACCTCCACGGTCTTTATAACTTGTTTTGCAAACTTGATCTGATTCAAAAAAGAGCATTTGAGCAACTCCCTCGTTAGCGTAGATTTTTGCGGGTAAATTGGTTGTGTTTGAAAACTCCAGAGTTACATGACCCTCCCATTCAGGTTCAAGTGGAGTAACATTTACAATAATTCCACATCTTGCATATGTTGATTTTCCTAGACATAAGGTAAGTATCGATCTAGGTATCTTGAAATATTCAACCGTGCTAGCAAGAACAAAAGAATTTGGTGGAATAATACACTCGTTATCTTTAATATCAACAAAGCTTTTTTCATCAAAATTTTTAGGATCGACTACTGACGAAAATGTATTTGTAAATATTTTAAATTCATTTGCACACCTTACATCATAACCGTAACTTGATACGCCATATGAAATTACTTTTTTATTATCAACCTCTCTTATTTGGTTTTTTTCAAATGGTTGAATAAGCTCATTCTTTTCTGCTTGTTCAATTATCCAATTATCAGATTTAATACTCATTCTTTCATTTCTCTTCTACCCTGAATGGCTCTGCCTAAAGTAGTATTATCAACATACTCCAATTCCCCTCCCATTGGAACTCCATAAGCTATCCTAGAGACCTTAACTTCTTTTTTAATCTGATCTCTTATATAAAACGATGTTGCATCACCTTCAACTGTTGGACTAGTTGCAATTATTATTTCCTTAATATTTGAATTGGTAATTTGTTCAATTAATTTTGGAATTCCCAATTCATCAGGGCCTAAACCATCTATTGGAGAAAGTCTGCCCATCAAAACATAATATTTACCTTTAAAAGTTCCAGAATTTTCTATTGCAAGAACATCTGAAGGATTTTCAACAATACATATCATATTTGGATCTCTTTTTTCATCGCTGCATATATTACAAATGCTTTGCTCAGTTAAATTTCTACATCGATCACAATTTCTAATCTGTTCGGTTGCTAATCTCAATAGTTCAGATAAATTCTTAGCTTTTTCTCTATTCTTTTCTAATACATTAAAAGCCATTCTTTGTGCTGATTTAATACCAACCCCTGGTAAAATAGTAAAGGCATTTATTAATTCATTTAACAGATCGGAATCATTCTTCATGGTCGGTAATTATTAGTTTCTCTTTAGTTAAAGTCTTATCATAAGTTTCTTGTAAATTTTTAATTAAGGAGCTGTTAATTATCTCTTTTTGAAAATCTTCAATTTGTTCTTTTCTTTTTTTCTTCCAATTATTTGAAGGTGTGTCAATTACTTTGTCTATCTCCTTAATTTCTATACTAAGGCTACCAAAACCTGCATTTTCAAGTGATTTTTTTAGTTCAGAAATATTATCTTTTTTTATTCTTTTCGCAAACATCTTCTCTCCAAAAAAAATTACTTTGTTACCAGATAATTCTTTAATCTCGAGATTTGCAAAATGTGTTCTTGTTGGCCCAATAATATCAAGCTTTTCAAAAGTCTCTAGCCATAATTTAGGATCTAATTTTTTTTGTTCGTTTGCTTGTATAAGTTCCTTTATTTCCATACTTTCTTCTGATTCTTTAGCAGTTTCAGACTTATTTTTTACAGGATATTGTATTGATTGTTCTTTAGACTTTTTTTTTGAATCGTCTTTTACTTCTTGTCTAAAGTCTTTTTTATTATTTTTGAATGATAAACATCTTAAAACACTTATTTCAAATGCTTCTCTTGTCTTGCCAGAAATTTGTGACTCATTAAATCCTGAGTTAAAAAACTGATAATACAAATGGGTGTCTTGTGCATCATAATTTTTTAACATTTGTTCAATTATTTGTTTATGCAGTTTAGCTAATACTCGTTCGAAAAGAATTTGATAGTTTGTATCGAGATCATAAAAACGTTTTAGCTCATTGATAATATTTTCTACATTATTTTCTGAAATATCACTTAATAATTTATCCACAGATGACTTATCTATAAGCCCATGAAATTTTGACATCTCTGCCTCTGTTATATTATTGTTGCATTGAAAAGCAGCCTGATCTGCAAGGGTAATTGAATCTCTAATTGATCCTCGAGCCAATTCAACTAACAATTCTATTGCACCATCATCAAATAAAATATTTTCTTTTTTAAAAATGTTTTTTATGTTCTCTGCAATAGAATTATCCGAAACAACCTTTAAATTAAATTGTAAGCATCTTGATATAATTGTTTTTGGAATTTTATCTGACTCTGTAGTTGCCATTAGAAATACTACGTGTTCAGGGGGCTCTTCTAAAGTCTTAAGCATAGCATTCCATGCATTTTTTGAGAGCATATGAACCTCATCTATAAGATAGATTTTATATTTTCCACTTGAAGGACTGTATTGAACACTATCTAGCAGCTCTCTCATTTCCTCAACTTTGCTATTTGAGGCTGCGTCTATTTCTATTAAATCTAAATGCGAATTATTTTGTATGTCTATGCAGCTAGGGCATTTATTGCAAACATCTCCCTTAACTGAATCATATTGCTGGCAGTTAAGTGCTTTTGCAAATAGTCTAGCAAGCGATGTTTTACCAATTCCTCTTGTGCCAGAGAAGATATAGCCGTTATGAATTTTTTGATTTTTAATGATATTTCTTAATGCAACTACTGCATGATCTTGTCCTATTACTTCTGAAAAAGATTTTGGTCTATATTTTGTAGCTAAAGTCATATATCAAGATTTATTGATTCCATTATTATTTCATAAGTGAAACCTCGGTAGGATAAAAATCTCAAAATCTTTTGCTTATCTTTATAATTTAGCCTTTTGTTACCAATTTTTTTTTCTGCAATATTTTTACAATTAGCGTGCCAATCAATGTTGGGAGAATATAGATCGTAATCATTTTTTGAGATTAAATTTTTCTGAAGTAGTTGTTCTATGTAATTTGGGCCATAGCCTACTTCACTTTTTGACTTAATTAGTGTTTCAGCAAATCGCTTATCTGATAACAAATTTTTATCAATAAGTTTATTTATAAGCTCTTCAATTTGTTCTTCATCATCATGAAACTTACGAATTTTGCTTTTTAATTGTGAAATCGAGTGCTCCCTTCTTGACAGGATATCTAATGCTTTATTCCAAAGATTTACTTCTGGCAATTCTTATTCAGTTGGAACTACTCTCGTTCTGCCGGCAGACCTGATAATTCTAACTTCATCTCCTTTACGGAAATTATAGTTTAGGTCTTCTGATATTTCTTGAACTACTGAAATTTCTTTTCCATTATTTTCAAGAAGAATTATTAATTCTAACCCCTTCTTTCTTGATAGAGATTCTCCTACTTCACTTCCAACAACCGAACCAACTAGTCCTCCAACTAATCCACCAATTAACTCCGATGTTTCTCCATCACCGTCAGCTGATCTTTTTGCAGCAGATCCTGTTACAATTGCACCAATTACCGCGCCCGATGCAGTTCCAGCATCCCTATCCCCTTCTATAATTACCTCTTTGACTGATACAACAGTACCAGAGAGGACTATTTGAGATTTTCCTGCTGCATCTCTAGGCACGACGTTTGGCTTGAATCCACCAGTAGCACAACTAGTTAGAAAGATTAGAGAAAAGGTTAAAAATATTTTAAGTTTATTGCTCATATTTACTTTGATTTATCATAAGAGGAAAAGTTCCCTCATGTAATTTAAATAAGTCCTCAACTTTACAATTCAATATTGTGGCAATCTTTAATGATAAGACTGTAGAAGGAATATAAACCCCATTTTCAATTGCATTGATACTTTTACGTGATACCTGCACAGCTTCTGCTAAAACAGCTTGAGTTATACCAGCCTCTTTTCTTTTAAGTGTTAGCAGTACTTCTAAATCTTTATGATTTTTACCCATTTATGTTTTCCTCATTAAACAACTATGTAACTTAAACTACTCATTATTTCAAAAAAAATCAATATTTTGAGAAGTATAAGTTACATTTATTAAAAAAAAGCTTGATTTTTGAAAACTTATCTATAGATTATTTGATGTTGGTGCTCGGGTGAGGCCAGCAATTAATTAACAAGTCGCTTATAAGGAGGACATTATGTTAATAAATTTTACTGATCCTATGTTTTCAAACCGTGTTTTAGGTTTTGAAACACTCGTAGATAGACTCGAAAGAATTTCTAATGAGTCTCAATCTGGTTACCCACCTTATAATATTTTTAAGGATGGGCTTAAGTTTAAGATAGAAATTGCTTTAGCAGGCATCGATAAAAAAGATGTTGATATTGAGCTGTGTGATGGAGTGCTGACAATTAAGCATGATGGTCCTAAGGAGGACGATTCTGTTGAAGAAGCATTGCACAAAGGTATAGCCAAAAGAGCATTCAAGCTAAAATTTACTTTAGCAGAAGATCTTGAAGTTTTAGGTGCTGCAATAAAAAATGGTTTACTTACTGTTAACCTTGAAAGAGTAGTGCCTGACCATAAAAAACCTCGTGTAATTGAGGTAAAATAATTACGGGGCGGGAGACCGCCCTTCACTATATGAAATCTATAACA
Organism: uncultured SAR86 cluster bacterium; assembly: GCA_902526535.1. GTDB lineage: Bacteria > Pseudomonadota > Gammaproteobacteria > Magnimaribacterales > TMED112 > TMED112. Next base: position 7,309 of record CABZLG010000010.1, on the reverse strand, counting down.
AAATTATTTTTATATCTTCTATTAACGTTAGGTATAAGTGTTCAAAGCAGTGTTCAAAATGAATACTCTTCATTTTCAGTTATAGGTAAAAACAATTTAATAAATAAACCTGGAGTAATCGATCTGGGTTTTAAATTCGCTCTAAAAGATGGTTGGCATACGTATTGGTTAAATGCTGGCGATTCTGGAGGACCTGCTGTATTTGAATATAAAAATAATTCTAATTTAGTTATTTCTGATATAGCATGGCCTGGACCTCAAAAGATTCCATACCCTCCTCTTATGACATATGGTTTTAAAAATGATCTCGTTATTCCTTTTAAGTTAACCCTCAATAACTTAGAAGATTCTCTGATAGAAATAAAAACAAAATTTTTAGTTTGTGATGATATCTGCATACCACAAAATGACTCCTTCTCTTTAGAGTTAAATAATGGAATTTTAAATATTAAACAAGCCCCAAATGAGCTTTTGAAATGGAAATCTATTGTTCCCGCAAGAGGACCTCCGGTTAAAATAGTTTTTCCAAGCCAAAATGGAGGCCTAGAGATAATTTCAGATCAAATCGATGAAAGCTCATATTTTTATCCATACATGGATGGTGTAATCGATTATTCAGTTTCACAAAAAGTTTCAATCAATAATCAAACACAAGAAAACTCACTAGCTCTTTCAATGTTAGATACTTTTGATGGACAAATTTCTGGCGTAATATCCTCACAAAATGGTTTTAGCGAAATTAATGAAACAATTAAGATTGCACCAGCTGTTTTAGGCAGCTCTTTATCTGAGATAAGTTTGATTACAGCTTTATTATTTGCTTTTATTGGAGGTTTGATACTTAACCTTATGCCATGCGTTCTACCAGTAATTGCTTTAAAGGCCTTTTCTCTAATTAAGAATTCACAAAATTCTAATAGTTCAATTACTCTAAATGCTTCTCTGTATGTATTTGGTGTTCTAGCAACTTTTTTAGGTATTGCAGGCATCTTAATTGCATTAAAGGGAGCAGGAGAGAATATTGGTTGGGGCTATCAATTACAATCTCCAATCATTGTTGGATTGCTCAGTACTTTAATGTTCGTAATAGGGCTTATCCTTTTTACTGACATTGATTTTGGCAGCAGCCTAACGAAACTAGAAAATTTCAATAATACTTCTGGTGCATCGGGCTCATTTTTTACTGGAGTTTTATCAGTTTTAGTTGCTTCACCGTGTACTGCACCATTCATGGGTGCTGCATTAGGATATGCATTGGTGCAATCTAATACTTTCTCAATGATGATTTTTCTATTTCTAGGGCTTGGGTTTGCGTTGCCATATTTCTTGATAGCAATTTTCCCAAGACTAGTCGAATTTTTACCGAAGCCTGGAGAGTGGATGAAATATTTAAAACAATTTTTTTCATTCTTAATGTTTGGAACAGCAATATGGTTATTTTGGGTATTATCAAACCAAGTGGAAACTAACTCACTTCTTACTGTATTGATAGTTTGGCTAGTTATTTCTTTTTTTATATGGTTCACTCCTCTCAAAATTTTAAAGCCAATTAAATACTTAACTTCTTTGGTGATTTTATTTTCCACTGTAGTTTTTCTTGACTGGGACTTTAATCAAAAAGGTAGCGAAATCTATGTAAATGAAAATTCTTGGACTAAAGAAAGAGAAATTTCCCTTAGAAATGAAGGATCTGCTTATTTCATAAACTTTACTGCAGCTTGGTGTATTACTTGTCAGGTAAATGAAAGAGTTGCTTTAACAGATAGAACATTAAGAGAGTTCAATAAAAGAGATATTAGGTATTTCAAGGCTGACTGGACAAATAGGAGCGATGAAATTTTCCAAGAATTAAAAAAATATGGAAGATCTGGTGTTCCTGTGTATGTTTTTTGGAATAAAAATCTAGAAAAGCCTATAATTTTAAATGAAGTCTTAACAGAAAAATATGTAATGGAGGTTACAAAATGAAAGCTAAAATTATTCTAATTATTTTCTTTGCAATGAATATTTTTTCTCTTGCTAAGGTGGGAGAAACTGCCCCTAACTTTTCACTAATTAATCAAGACGATGTAAATATTAGTCTAGAGGAATTTCGTGGTAAAAAAGTAGTCCTAGAGTGGACTAATCATGAATGTCCTTTTGTGAAAAGGCATTATGAGACCGGCAACATGCAAAAACTTCAAAAGGAGTTAGTTGAAGATGATGTTATTTGGCTTTCAATTGTTTCATCTGCACCAGGTAAACAAGGCTATATAGATCAAAATCAAGCTAGGAATCTTACCCTAACAAGAGATGCATACCCTAATCATGTTCTTCTTGATGAAGACGGCTCTGTAGGTAAAAAGTTTGCAGCAAAAACTACACCTCACATGTATGTAATTGATGAAGATGGCATGCTTAAGTATCAGGGCGCAATAGATAACCTTGGCACAATGGGTGCACTTTTTAGTACAGATCTCTCAAAGGGAATTAACTTTGTTAAAGAAGCAATTCAAAGTCTTAACGCAGGGTTAGAAATCGAGAGTAGCAGTACTAGGCCTTATGGGTGTTCTATAAAATACTAGAAAATATAGTCAGCCCAAGACTTATCAGGAAAGTCAGATCTATTAAGCTTATGCCCATTTAATAAATGTGCAAATGATGGCTTTTTAGGCACTATTGTAGGGTTAATAGCTTTTGAACCTTTTTTTGTATTACAAGATTTACAGCAAGTCACAATGTTCTCCCACTCTGTATTTCCTCCTTTAGATCTCGGTACTACATGGTCTAATGTAAGCTGATTTATTTCAAAAATATTTAGGCAATACTGACATTTATACATGTCTCTAAGATAGACATTTGATCTTGAAAACTTTACATAATTTTGAAATTTATGGAATCTCTTCAACATAATTATGCTTGGAACTTCTACCTCAATTGATGGTGAACGCACAACCCAGTCAACATGATTTTTTACAATAACTACATTTCTTGTAAAGATAAGTTTAATTGCAGTTTTCCAATCTAAAGTTGATAAAGGGAAATAGCTCACAGGCCTACCATTTCCATTTAAAAGAAGACAATCTTTTGGCATATTTTTTAAAATAATTTATTGGTTCATAATAAATTATATTTTGCTTGTATCAACATAAGCTGTATGATTAATTTGTATAAATTTTTTGCTTATGATTGAACCATTTATACTTTTTGGGGAACAACACGTTGAAACTCTTGCTTATACCTTAGGTATAATTTTTTTGATTTGCTTTATAAGTAATTTCATCAACACTTCTCTACAAAACATTGTCACAAAAATTATTGGGATCTCTCTTTTAGGCTTTGAAATCATTAGGCCATTTTTATACATTCTTGTGTTTGAAAAACCTTGGGAGACTTACCTTCCCTTGCACATGTGTGCGTTTAGCGCATTTCTTATAGGCATTTTCTTGTTAAGCAAAAGCAGAAATCAAATGTTCTTTGAGCTTCCTTTCTACTGGGGAGTAGGAGGCGCAACAATGGCGCTAGCAACACCAGATCTTACACTTGGGTGGCCTGATATTGAATATTTTTTCTTCTTCTATGGTCATGGACAAATTTTATTGGGAGTGTTTTTTGCGCTTACTGTTTTAAAATATCGTCCACATCTGAAAAATTTTTGGAGGATGGCAGTTATAACTATCCTTCTTCTAATACCTATTTATGCAGTGAATATTTTAATTGGTGGTGAAGCAAACTATTGGTATTTAATGGATAAGCCGGCTGGAGACTCTCTAGCTTTATATATGCCTGAGGCTCCTTATCATATTTTGGGTATTGCACCCTTAGCGCTAATTGTTTTTTTCATCACATACATCCCTTTCTTGTTATGGGACAAATTTAAAAAAGCATGACAAAGTTCGATTATGTAATTGTTGGCGGCGGTTCAGCAGGTTGTGTCTTAGCAAATCGGCTAACAGAGGACAAAGGAACTAATGTTTGTTTGATAGAAACTGGCCCAAAAGATAAAAATCCTTTAATTCATATCCCTGCAATGTATGCATTTTTAAGAGGAGCTAACCTAATTTATGAATATGATACGGTTCCACAGAAAAATTTTAGTGATGTTACATTAGCAGAAGGGCCTGCCAAAATTTCTGATACATTTGGAAGGACCTACTCTGTCCCTCAAAGTTATGAAGAAAAAAGAAAGGGGTACCAACCTAGAGGTAAAGTTCTAGGTGGCTCAAGTTCAGTTAATGGCATGCTTTATGTTAGAGGCCACAAATGGGATTACGATCACTGGGCTGAGTTAGGTAATGAAGGATGGTCTTTTAAGGATGTACTTCCATATTTTAAGAAATCTGAAAATAATGAGGTTTTTACAGATGATTTACATGGGCAAGGTGGTCCCTTAAATGTTGCTGATCAAAGGCATGATAATCCATTCACGAGGTTTTTTGTTGAAGCAGGATCTAAAGTTCATAAATCAAATGATGACTTTAATGGCAAAGATCAAGAAGGTGTTGGAATATATCAAGTAACACAAAAAAATGGTCTAAGATGCAGTAGCGCTGTAGCCTATCTCAATCCAATAAAAGAAAGAGAAAACTTGACCATATTTACAGACACTACTGTTGAAAAAATAGAATTTGAAAAATTAAGAGCAAAATCAGTTAAATGCATAAGCAAGAACAAATATTTCTCTTTAGAGGCAAATAAAGAAATCATTTTATGCGGTGGTGCCTATGGTTCCCCTACCCTTCTAATGCGGTCTGGAATTGGTGACAAAGATTTTTTAGCCTCAAGACATATTGAGTGTCTTGTTGACTTGAAAGGAGTTGGTGAAAACCTTCAAGATCATCTTGACTATATTACAACTCATCGTGTTGATGACTGGGATCTTTTAGGCAGCTTCTTCAAATCATTAAAATTTACTTTCAGAGCACCAATTGAATTTATGAAATTAATTTTTCAGAGAACCGGGATGTTTACTTCGCCATTAGCTGAAGGAGGTGCTTTTATAAAATCGTCGAATGATAAGGAAATTCCAGATATTCAATTACATTTTGTAGTAGCTATGGTTGAAGATCATGGACGTCAAGACCTATGGGGGAACGGCTTTAGTTGCCACATGTGTCTGTTAAGACCTGAATCAAGAGGAACTGTGAAAATTGCAAGTAAAGATCCGTTCGAAGATCCTTTAATAGATCCCAACTATCTTTCAGTTCAATCTGATATTGACACAATGGTAGATGGATATAAAAGAATGATGGAAATTATGAATACTGAGCCGTTGAGTAATTATAAAAATATTAGAAATCCGATAGACATAAATAATGATCAAGCGATAGTCAATGCTCTTAAAGAAAGAGCAGATACAATCTATCATCCTGTAGGGACGTGTAAGATGGGCAATGATGAAATGGCAGTTGTGGATAACGAGCTCAGAGTAAAAGGCGTTGAAAATCTAAGGGTTGTTGATGCTTCTATTATGCCGACACTTGTAGGTGGAAATACAAACGCTCCTTCAATGATGATAGGTGAAAAAGCAGCTGATATGATAAGGAACTCAAAATGACTGCAGAGGCTTTAAATTTACTGGATACATCTCACATCCTCACATTTATTTTTTGCATTTTTGTTATAGTTTTTTTACCAAGACTCTTCATAGGTTCAAGTGAGAAGACAATCAAGACTTTACGGTACACTCTTGCTTTTCTCATGATTTCTCACGAGATTTTTGATCCTTTTTTTAAAGTTGAAGTCAGAAATTACGCTATGATAGATGCGCTTCCGCTTCATATGTGTGCTTTTTCAACTTGGTGTGTATCTATTTATCTTTTAGGTGGTCCTAGAATATTTTTCTTATTTGCATATTTTTGGGGAATAGTTGGTGCAGGAATGTCTTTATTAACTCCAGATACCGTGCTTGGCTTCCCCTCGCTTGAGTATCTAAATCATATGTATGGACATTTGCTTATAATTTTGGGTGTTTCTGTATCAATGGTCTTAATGAATCAAAGGCCTTACTTTAGGGACTTTCTTAAAATAATGACTTATACAACTCTTGTTTTCTTGCCATTGATGTATGTGTTAAATTTTGCTCTCGAAACTAATTATTGGTACATTCTTGAAAAGCCTAGTGGAGACAATATTACAACCCTTATGCCGGATGCTCCCTACCATATCTTTGCACTAATACCTGCTGCGTGGTTTTTCACTTATTTGGTATATGCTCCTTATCATTTAAAGGATAGGAGAGCAAATTAGCACTTTAGAGGTTCACTTTCATTCAGTAACTTCTACTAACGAAATTTGTTTAGAAAAATTAGAGGAAAAAAAATATTCTTCAGTTCTCATTTCTAGCAATTCACAAACAAACGGTAGAGGTAGAAATCAAAATAAGTGGTACAGCGAAGAGGGTAATATTTATTTTTCATTAGGCATCACAAAAGATTCCCTTTCAGAGAATATATCTCTTAAAACAGCAGTAATAGTCAGCGATGCAATAAAAGATTTCTTTGATGTAGATATTCAGCTTAAGTGGCCTAACGATTTGGTCTATAAGAATAAAAAAATTGGTGGAATTTTAGTTGAGTCAGTTAATAGTGATGGTAAATTTTTTGTCGTTATTGGTGTCGGAATAAATCTAAAACTTGATGCACTAGAAGCTCACTGGGGAGATCTAAATCTGACAATAAATGAAAAGGAAAGATTAAAATTTATTAAATTTGTTTTTAAAAGGTTATCAAAAATTAAGGAGGATAATTTTCTTAGCAACTGGAAAGCAAGTTGGGAGAAAAAATGTTTCCATATGAATCAAGAAATACTAATCTTGCCAGATGAAAAAAAAGCTGTTTTTTTATGCATCGACACTTCAGGAAGAATGATTATTCAGTTAGATGGTGAAAAGAGAGCTTTCAGTAGCTCGGAAGTTAAAATAAGAAATGCTTATTAGTTAACAAGTATTTCTCATATTAATTAATTCCAATTTGAAAAAATAAATTCTTCATAGAAGCTATTTTGCCCACTGCATTTGGCAATCTTTTCAAATCTCTTTGAGTTTTCAGGGTACTTTGAAGAAAAATCTACGTATTTCTGTGCCATTGTCGCTCTGGATTTAAATGAATCCCAGTGAAATACCTGAATGAAATCAAATTCAGATTCGTCTTCCCATCCAAGATATGGAAATAAATAATGATGCTTCCATCCTTTAAAACCAAATTCGATAAGTTCAGATTCATTTAGTTTTGCAGCAGAAAATAGTTTTTCACTATTGCCAGAGGCTGTAAATTTACACGCAGCAAACTGAACAGGTTTTTTCTCATCTTTTTTTTCAGATGAGATTTCA
>CABZLG010000009.1 GCA_902526535.1 uncultured SAR86 cluster bacterium | reverse complement strand
CTGAGAGTCGTTAAAATATGCTGGTACAGTTACAACTGCACCATCAACTTTTGAGCCTAGATAATCTTCGGCAGTTTTTTTCATTTTTTTCAAAATTTCAGCTGAAACTTGTGGTGGTGCAATCTTTTTGCCTTCAATTTCTACCCACGCATCACCATTTTCTGCTTCGACTATCCCAAATGGACAAGATTTAATATCTTTTTGAACTTCTTTATCTTTAAATTTTCTTCCAACTAGTCTTTTTACTGCAAACAAAGTATTTTTTGGATTTGTTACAGCCTGTCTCTTTGCTGCTTGACCCACAAGAATTTGATTATCTGATGTATAAGCAACTGCTGAAGGGGTAGTTCTGTTACCCTCTGAATTCGAAATAACTTCAGGCTCTGAACCCTCCATAACAGCTAAGCATGAATTGGTTGTGCCTAAGTCTATACCTATTACTTTTCCCATTTTTTTTTATAATTCTAGTTTTTGTTAACTACAACTAAAGCAGGTTTGATAACTCTCTCGTTAAGTTCCCAACCCCGTTCTAGAGTATCTATAACAATATTATTTTTTTCCCCCTGGTTATTGACCGTTGAAACAGCTTCATGTTTTTCAGGGTCAAACTCTTTACCAGTAGGTGTTATGGGTACTATGTTGAAATCTTCAAGAGTTTTTTCAAAGGAATTTAAAATTAACAAAATTCCCTCTTTGTCTATATTTTTTTCTTCTTTTGAATTTTCTAGAGCTTTTTCAAGAGAAGTAATAATTGGAATTAATGATGATAATAATTCAGAGTTAGCATATTTTAATGCATTTGTAATTTCATTAGATGTACGTTTTTTAAAATTCTCTAATTCCGCTCTAGATCTGAGGACTTCATCTTCTGAATCAATAACTTTTTGTAATAGCTCTTCGTAACTTAGGGTATTTAAATCTTTATTTTCTTCAGTATTATTTTCGGTAGATTTACTTTCTTCAGGAGATTGATTATCTTTTTTTGTCATTAATAATTATTAGTTCTTTTTCTTTCTAACATATAAGATGACACTTTGATCTAAAAGATCGTAGCCATGCTTCTCAGCTATTTCTCTTTGTTTATTTTTAATTGTTTCATCATGGAACTCAGTAATAGCACCGGTTTCTACACACACCATATGATCGTGATGTTGGGGGTCATTTAGTTCATATACTGCTTTATTTTCTTCAAACTTATGTTTTACGACCATTCCTGCATTTTCAAATTGTGTTAAAACTCTGTATACAGTTGCTAATCCAATATCATAACTATTCATTACTAATTCTTTATATATATCTTCAGCTGTGTAATGATCCTCTGTTCCTGCAGTTCTCTGCATTATTTCAAGAATTTTTATTCTTGGTAAGGTAGCTTTTAAGCCAGCTTCTTGTAAATTTTTGTTGGTTTTATCGTCCATACAATTTATTCTATGTCAAATGAGGTTTTTCATCTACGTAATTATATTCTTAGTAGTGGCTTCTTGCTCTAATACAAGTATTTACAATAGAACAGTTACTCAAGGCACTGTTTTTAAACAAGATGATATTGATAGACTTGAAATAGGTATGAGCAAAGATCAAGTTTCATTTATTTTGGGTCAACCAAGTTTTCAAAATATTTTTGATGAAAATATATGGGATTATTATTTTCAATTAAAAAACGGCGCAAAAATTCAATCTGAAAAAAAACTTAAGCTATTCTTTGATGAAAATGGTGATCTAAAAGAGATTGAAGTAATAAAGATTTAGAAAAACTTTATAAAGAATATTCTCTCAAGATTTCCAAGTACCCAAATTACCATTAGGAATAACGGGCTTACCCATCTCAATATGAAAATCCAAGCTGAAAATAAAAGCTTGTTTTTAAAGCCTAATTTTTCCATATCAATGATTTTGCTCAGTCTCCACCCAACAAATGCGGAGATACCTGTTCCTCCCAATAGAAGTAAGAAGTCATCGGCTATATATTTCATCATTTCAAAAGGGTTCTCAAGACTTCCAACTTTAAAATCCTTTAAAACATTAAATCCAGACACGCTTATGAGACATAGAATTATACAAATTGCTATTACTATAAATGTTGCACGAGTTCTTGTAGTTGGCATTCGCTCTTGAACCCATAGAACACTAGGTTCAAGAATTGAAATCATTGAACTTAACGCTGCAACTCCAAGCAAAAGATAAAAAAGAGGCCCCACAAACTGGCCAATTGCACCTAACTCAGCGAAAGCTGTGGACATTGTTTTAAAAACGAGCTCAGTACCTGCATTAGGATCCAAAAAAGGAAATGCGAATACCAATGGGAAAATTGCAAGTCCTGCAAGAAGAGCTACTGAAGTATCTGCTGTTACAACAATAGATGAAGCGCCAGGTACTTTTTGCTCTTTAGGCATGTAATATCCAAATGCCATAAGTGTTCCCATGCCAATACTTAATGAAAAGAATGCCTGTCCTATTGCGGCTTGCATCGTTGCGGCGGAAAACTGTTCAGCTTTCCAAGAGAATAAATAAGAAAGTGCAGCACTCATGTCACCTCTGTATGCTCCATAACCTACCATTAAAATTATTAAGAAAAATAAAGTAGGCATAAGGATGCGCATTGATGACTCTATACCTTTTTCTATTCCTCTAGCTAGCACGAATCCTGTTAAAGCAAGGAATAGAAGAAACCAAAATGTCATTTCTAGAAAGCTTGAGATTTCAGTTTCATAAATGACTGTAGGATCTTTACCAATGAAACCTGACGCTGATATAAAACCATAATTTATTACTAATCCAGCGATAACAGCGTAGTAACCACCTATAAATAGATTCGATAAAATTCCCAAGTAACCTACAACTCTCCAATTCTTTGTCGAGTTTGTTTTTTCTGCAGTATTTATCATTGCTGATACTGGGTCTTTTTTTCCTATCTTTCCTATGGCGACTTCTGCCATAAATACAGGTAATCCAAGCAAAATAACAAAGAAAATGTAAAGCAAGACAAACAGTCCTCCACCGTTTTCTCCAGCCTTATAAGGGAATCCCCAAATATTCCCAAGTCCGACAGCCGAACCTGTGGCAGCTAGTAAGAATGCTAAATTATTGTTCCACCTAGTATTGCTTTGCATGTTTTAGATAATTATTGATAAGTAAATATAAACGCAATCATAACTAAATGGCAAATCCTAACTGCAAAAGTTAAAAAAAACCTTAAGTCTTGATACCACTTTTCTGATTTGGTTAATTTTTTTTCAAAAAAATATATTCCCTCATAAACTAACAATAAAGTTATTAAAACAATATTAATTTGAATAAGGTTATTAATTGGGAATACCTTTAAAGTTAATACTACTAGTGTTGCAAGGCTAAATAGAAATACTGATGGAATAATTCCTTTTTTTTGCATTAAAGCGTACGCCCATAGAGTGCCTGATAAAAAAATTGCCATATATTGTGACCAAAGCATAAAGGATGTAATAAAAAATCCAGGCATTGAAGGATTTATCCAAACTATTACAGGAATTAAAATAAATGGCAAAAGTCCTAGATAAGAAAAAAGTTTAGCCTTATCTTGTAAAATCATATTTATGAATAGTAAAACTATAGCATCCAATAAGAAAGCAAGGTTTGATTATTTTTTAGATGAAACTTTTGTAGCTGGGTTGCTTTTAGAAGGATGGGAGGTTAAATCCCTACGAGAAGGGAAATTAAATCTTAAAGAATCATACATAAAAGATATTAAAAATGAATTGTGGTTAGTTGGTTCAAGAATAGATCCAGTTAAATTTATTAATCAAAAGGAAGATGTCAATCCTTTGAGGTTTAGAAAACTTCTCCTTAATAAAAAAGAGGTAAAAAAAATACTATTTGCTATTTCTGCAAAAGGACAAACATGCGTTCCGATTAAACTTTTTTGGAAGGGAACTTTGGCTAAGCTTGAACTTGCATTAGCAAGAGGTAAGAAAAATTACGATAAAAAGGCTTCTAAGAAAATTGAAGATATAAACAGAGATAAAGAAAGAGCTTTAAAAAACTTCAAATAGGTATTATTATTTCTCGCTCGGGGGCGTATTTGGCTTTGACGTCTACCATGGAACCCGAAGTGCATACCGAGAATGAACAAACCTCGTAAAAATTGTTCAAAAAATTAGTTGCAGATAATTACAACTATAGATTGGCTGCTTAAAGTCAACCTGTTTAAAACTGTAGCCTACTACGGGTTTAAATAGTCATTAATGTAGGATATATCTCATTTTTGCCAAGAAATGAGAGGAATTTACTGGCTTTGCTTAGTATGTCTTGATCATCAGGTTATACTTATGCGAGATTAATTGATGAATCTATGTATGTAGATACTAGGGGAAAGTGATGACGGACGTGGGTTCGAATCCCGCCGCCTCCACCAATTAGAGAGAAAAATATGGCAAATTCAAAATCAGCTGAAAAAAGAGCTAGACAAAATAAAAAAAGATATGAGTTAAAACACGCTCAAAGATCAGTAGTAAGAACAGCTGTAAAGAGAGTAGAAAAAGCTGTTGGAACAAAAGATAAAAATATTAAAGAGACATTTAAAACAGCTCAAGCAGTACTTGATAACTTAGCAAATAAGGGTGTCATTCATAAAAATAAGGCTGCGCGTCTAAAAAGTAGACTTAATAAAAAAGTCAAAGCCTCTTAAATAATTCTTTTTTAAGTTCCTCTAAGCCAGTACCATTCTTTGATGAAATTAGTATTAACGGAATATCCTTTAATCTTTTTGAAAACTGATTAACTATGTTAGAAATTTTTTGGTCTGTGAGTAAATCTACTTTAGTTAAGCACACCCATCTTTTTTGTTTGGAAAAATCTAAATGAAACTCTTTCAATTCATTTTCTATAATTGAAAAAGAGTCTAATGCCACATCAACTGAAATACTACAATCAACTAAATGAAGTAAAAATTTTGTTCTATGTAAATGTCTCAAAAATTTAAATCCTAAACCATGGCCATCTGATGCGCCCTCTATTATTCCAGGCATATCTGCAATAGTTAATGATTTTTCTGAATTTTCTAGTACCCCTAATGTCGGTATTAATGTGGTAAAAGGAAAACTTCCCACTTTTGATTTACTGTTTGTAAGTGCGTTTATAAGTGTAGATTTCCCAGCATTTGGCAAACCTAACAATCCTATATCTGCTATAAGACGCATCTCTAAAAAAATCTCTCTGCTGTCAAATTGTTCACCCTTTGTAGTTTTTTTTTGGAGCTTGATTTGTTGAGGATTTAAAACGTGCATTTCCTAAACCACCTTTGCCACCTTTTGCAACTATAATTCTTGAGTTAGATTCATTTATTTCACCAATTAATTCCTTCGTCTGAGTTGCATAGATTTGAGTGCCTATAGGGACTTTAATCACTAAATCTTCACCTGATTTTCCTTTTTTGTTTCTACCACTGCCACTCTTTCCAGAAGCTGCTTGAAAGTTTCTTTTTCCTTTAAAGTTTGATAATGAATTGAGGTTAAGATCTATTTCTAAAATTATATCGCCGCCATCACCACCATCACCACCATCGGGACCTCCTCTTTCAATATATTTCTCACGGCGAAAACTTAAACAGCCATCCCCACCTTTGCCAGAAATTACAGTGATTTTGGCTTCATCAAAATAAGCCATTTGAATTATTTTTGGGGAACGATATTAACGAATTTTCTTTTGTTTTCACCTTTTACTTTAAATTCGACCGAACCGCTTTTCAAAGCAAAAAGAGTGTCATCTTTTCCAATACCAACATTTTGACCAGGATGAAATTTTGTTCCTCTTTGTCTTACAAGAATTTCACCTGCGTTGACATTTTGACCACCAAATCTTTTAACTCCAAGAAAATTTGGATTTGAATCTCTACCATTCTTACTTGAGCCACCTGCTTTTTTATGAGCCATTGTTTATTTCCTTAATGTCAATCATTGTAACTTTTCTTCTATGTCCTACTATCCTTTTAGAGTCTTTTCTTCTTCTAAATTGTATAGCATAAACTTTGTCTTTTTTTGCATGATCTAATACTTTTCCTGAAACAAATGCTTTAGCAACATATGGCTTGCCAATTTTTGGTGTTTTTCCGTCTGAAAGCAACAGAACCTTGTCAAACTTTACTGTATCCCCTTTTTTCTTATCAGAAATGAAGTCGACTTCGATTTTGGACCCGATTTCTACTTTTTCTTGATTATTTCCTGTGTCTATAATTGCGTACATTTCTTAAAATATAGTTATGTCATTTCATGAGGTTGAAAATTTAACTGAATTTTTAAATGAAGTAAAGCTAAAAATGCTGAATATTACAGGTTCTGGTAATAAGAATATTAAAGAAATTTCTGATTATGTTCTCGCCAATCCTGGAAAATTTATTAGGACACAGCTTGTATTTATTTATGGCTCTGTTATTGATATCGAAAAAAGGAAATTAATTGAACTTGCGGCTGCAGCTGAATTAATTCATTTATCTACTCTTATACATGATGACATAATTGATGAGGCAAAAATTAGAAGGAATAAACCTACAGTCATAGCAAAATGGGGGATAAAAAAAGCGATTTTATATGGTGACTTTTTATATACTAAGACCTTTCAAGCTTTAAATTCACTTGAGAATACACAAATTGCAGAAGTGCTTATAAATTGTGCAGAGCAATTGATAGAGGGAGAGTTTATACAACTAGAAAATATATCAGATAAAAGCAAAGATGATTATTTTGAGGTAATTGAGAAAAAGACAGCTATTCTATTTTCAGGTATTTTGGAGTGTTTAGGTATACATGGCAAGCTAGTAAAAGAAAAAATTTCATCTTTAAAAAAATTGGGGTTAAATTTTGGAAATGCTTTTCAACTAAATGATGATCTTGCTGATTTTTTTGATCATTTAAATTCTGGAAAAGAAAAATTTAAAGACTTAAAGGAAGGAAAAATAACTTATCCGATAATCATAACTATGAGTTGTGTAGATAAAGATTCAAAAAATAATATTTCGAAACTAATAAAAGAAAAAAAATTCGATGCAGTTTTTGATGAAATTGAGAAGAATGACGGCTTTAACTTGACGAGATTAGAGAGAGATGAGGCAATAAATAACTGCATTGAATACACAAAAACTTTATTTAAACTAGATAACGTAGAATTAATGGAAAGTTTTTTAAAAAATAGTTTAAAAGCATGAATAGGGTTGTCATAACAGGAATTGGAATAATATCTTGTCTGGGAAGAGGACAAAGTGAGATCTTAGATGCACTTTTAAATGCTAGATCAGGGCTCGAGCTGAACCAAGACTATAAAGATAATGGAATGAGATGCCATGTTTCCGGAAAAATGAAATTTTCTATCGATGAAATTGATAGAAAGATGGGGAGATTTATGAGTGAAACATCGGCATATAGTTTCGTTGCTGCTGAAGAAGCACTAAAAGATTCTGGTTTAGATAATGATGATATTGCAAATAATGAGACTGGAGTAATTGTAGGTTCTGGAACTGGTTCAAGCAGAGAAATTAAACGTGTATTTGACGCTTCAGAAAACGGTGTAAAAAAAATTGGACCTTACTCAGTTACCAGAACAATGGGCAATACAACTTCTGCTGTAATTTCAACTTTTTTTCAAACAAAAGGAGTTTCACTTTCAATATCCTCTGCTTGCTCAACGAGCCTTCATTGTGTTTCACACGGATTTAACTTGATAAAAAATGGAGGACAAAAAATAGTTATTGCTGGAGGGTCAGAAGATGATCATTGGACTGGAGCAATGATGTTCGATGCAATGGGAGCATTAAGTACAAAATATAATGAGACTCCAACAAAAGCCTCTAGACCATATGATATAGGTAGAGATGGCTTTATACCCTCAGGTGGTGGTGGGATTTTAATTCTTGAAGACTTTGATAACGCCAAAAAAAGAGGTGCAAAAATTTATGGTGAAATAGTCTCATGTGCTGAATCAAGTGATGGTTACAGTCTTGTTAGCCCTTCGGGGGATGGAGCTTTTAATTGTATGAAAAAATTATCAGGACTCGAGACTGTGGATTATATTAATGCTCATGGAACTAGTACGCCTGCGGGAGATATATCTGAGATAGAGGCAATTGCAAAAGCTTTTGGAAGGGAAATGCCCCTAATATCTTCTACAAAGTCATTGACAGGGCACTCTTTAGGTGCTGCAGGTGTTCATGAGATTATTTATTCCCTTTTAATGATGAAAAATAATTTTTTGTGTGGCAGTCATAACATAGAAGAACTTGATCCAAAGGCTAAATCTTTTCCGATTCTCAAAGAAAATATAGAAAGAAAAATAAATTCTTTCATGTCAAATTCATTTGGTTTTGGTGGAACAAACGGTTCAATAATTATTAAAAAAATCTAGAAAGGAATCTCGTCATCAATTGGAGGTGGTTTCTGTTCATCCATTTGAGAAACTGCTCCCGCTTCGTTTAATGATGATTTAGAACCTAGCATTGTCAGTTCTCTCGCTATGACTTCAGTTGTGTACTTCTTTTCTCCCTTATCATCTTCCCAAGATCTTGTTTGTAGTTTACCTTCAACATAAATTTGCGAACCTTTTTTCAAATACTCCTGGGCAATTTCAGCTAAGCGATTGAAAAGAACAACTCTATGCCATTCAACCTTTTCTTTTTGCTCTCCAGAACTTTTATCTTTCCACCTTTCAGTGGTAGCTATAGACAAATTCGCGACAGGACTTCCAGCCTGTGTAAATTTTACATCTGGATCTGCTCCCAAATTTCCAATAATTAATACTTTATTTAGACCGTTAGACATATAAGTATTCTATAATAAAGCTTCTATTCGATTGTATCAAATTGAAGTTTATTGAAGTAAAAGGAGCTAAGGCTCACAATTTAAAAAATGTATCTCTGAAAATTCCAAGAGATAAGCTTACTGTTATAACAGGACTTTCTGGCTCTGGTAAATCTTCTCTAGCTTTTGACACTATATATGCCGAAGGACAGAGAAGATACGTTGAATCACTTTCAACATATGCAAGACAGTTTTTGTCTGTAATGGATAAAGCAGATATAGAATCAATTGAGGGATTGTCCCCATCAATTTCAATTCAACAAAAATCGACTTCTCATAATCCAAGGTCAACAGTTGGAACTATTACTGAAATTCATGACTATCTAAGATTACTTTTTGCAAGAGTGGGTATACCAAGATGTCCAGAACATGGGCTAGAGCTAGATGCAAAACCAGTTACTGTTATGGTAAGTGATTTAATAAATAAAGAATTAGGAAATAAAATTTCTGTGTTTGCACCAATTGTGATGGATGGAAAAGGAGAACATATTGAACTTCTTTCTCAATTAATGGCAGAGGGTTTTACAAAGGTAAGTATAGATGAAGAAATATATCAGATTAATAAGGTTCCGGTCCTAGAAAAAAATATTAAACGTAATATATCTGTATTAGTTGATCAGCTCATGATTGATGATCAAGATGATTGTAGACAAAGATTAACAGAATCAATCGAAACTGCACTAAGGTTTTCAAATGGTTCAGTGGATATTCAGTCGGGAAATGAAAAGTCTCGGTTATCAAATAAGCATTCATGTCCGGTATGTAATTTTTCTTTACAAGAATTAGAACCCAAAATTTTCTCTTTTAATAATCCCTCTGGAGCGTGTGAAGAATGCGATGGCCTTGGAACAAATACTTATTTTGATGAAGATAAAATAGTAAAGTATAAGAACCTCAGTGTTATGCAGGGATGCATAGAGCCATGGAATACTCCATATTATCAATCAAAATTAATTGGAATTTTTGATCATCTCAAAGAAGACATAAATAAAAACTGGCAAAGTTTATCTGAAAAAACTAGAAAAAAAATCTTGTGGGGAATTAATGAAAAAATAACTTTCAAAGATCTTACAAATCAGGAAACTAAAAAGGAAAATTTTGAAGGTGTTATTCCTTCACTTCAGAGGCAATATAACCGTACGGACTCTTTTTTTATAAGAGAAAAAATTAGCAATTACATCGCAGAAAAGAAATGTGAAAGTTGTGGTGGAAAAAGATTAAATGCTGTTTCAAGAAATGTATTTGTTGACGGTTTTAATCTTCCTGAAATTAGTGATTTAAAGATTGACGATGCTCTTGAAATAGTAAATCACTTGAACCTTACTGGAAATAAATTAGAGATTGCTGAAAAAATTTGTAAAGAAATTAGCTTAAGACTCACTTTTTTAAATGATGTTGGACTTAATTACTTAAATCTGTCAAGAGGTGCTCAGACACTCTCTGGAGGTGAAGCCCAGAGAATAAGGCTAGCTAGTCAGATTGGTTCAGGTCTTGTAGGTGTAATTTATGTGCTTGATGAGCCCTCAATTGGCTTGCATCAAAGAGATAATCAAAAACTTATAAATACTCTCCTTAAATTAAGAGACCTTGGCAATACAGTAATTGTAGTTGAGCACGATGAAGAAATGATAAAGTCTGCAGACCATGTAATAGACCTTGGTATTGGTGCAGGCATTCACGGTGGTGAAATAATTGCTGAAGGTAATTTAGCTGAAATCAAAAAAAATAAAAAGTCACTTACTGCACAGTATCTTAGAGGGGAAAAAGAAATTAGTATTTCAAAAGATCAAAGAGTGATTTCCAATAAATCAATTTTGATTTCTGGAGCGCAAACTAATAATTTAAAAAATGTTAGCGTTGACATCCCATTAAATAAATTGGTATCTATTACAGGAGTTTCCGGTTCTGGAAAGTCGTCACTAATAAATCATACACTGATACCTGCTCTTAATGAGAAACTACTTGGTCATAAGGCTCCAGACTCAACAGAATTTAAAAAAGTAATGGGAGATGAACATATTGATAAGCTTATATCCATTGATCAAAGCCCAATAGGGAAAACACCAAGATCTAATCCTGCAACTTACACAGGGCTATTTACTTACATAAGAGAAATTTTCTCTAACACGAAAGAAGCAAGAGCTAGAGGCTACAAACCAGGTAGATTTAGTTTTAATGTTGAAGGTGGAAGATGTGAAAATTGTAGAGGGGAGGGCTGGGTAAAAGTTGAAATGCATTTTCTGCCAGATTTATATGTTGAATGTGATGTTTGTAAAGGCAAAAGATTTAGAGATGATACATTGCAAATTAAATTTAAGAAAAAAAATATACATGAAATTCTTGAAATGACAGTGGAGGAAGCAGCAGAGTTCTTTAGTTCTGTGCCTCAAATACTTAAAAAATTAGTTACACTGCAAGACGTAGGACTGTCATATGTAAAACTTGGTCAAGCGGCAAATACTTTATCTGGTGGTGAAGCTCAAAGAGTAAAATTATCGAAAGAACTTTCGAAGAGAGATACTGGAAAAACACTATATATTTTGGATGAACCTACCACTGGACTACATTTTCATGATATTCAAATGTTAATGAATGTACTTAATCAATTAGTAAGCAAAGGAAATTCAGTAATAGTTATTGAGCATAATTTAGATGTAATTCGACTTTCTGATTGGATAATTGATCTTGGGCCAGAGGGTGGAGACGGTGGAGGAACAGTAGTTGCAGAGGGTGATTTAAAAGCTATCTTAAAAAATAAAAAGTCATTTACCGGCCAAATGTTAAAGATTATCTAAACGGATTTTTAACAAATCTTTTCCACCAGCTCTCTTTCTTCTCTTCTTTCTTAGGAGCTGGTTTTTTATCTTCTACTTTTTGGGCAGCTTCTTTCTTAGGAGCTGGTTTTTTATCTTCTACTTTTTGGGCAGCTTCTTTCTTAGGAGCAGGTTTTTTATCTTCTACTTTTTGGGCAGCTTCTTTCTTAGGAGCAGGTTTTTTCTCCTCTTCTTTTTTAGCAACTTCTTTCTTAGGAGCAGGTTTTTTCTCCTCTTCTTTCTTTGGAGTAGTCTGTTTAGCTTCTTTTTCTACGACATCAGTCTCAGATACGCTTTCAACTTGGGTTGGTTCTGAAACTGGAGCTGTGTCAGGTGAGGTAATTACATTATCTTCTAAAGTTGTATCAGAGAGACTTTTTTCAGGATCTCTGCAAGTCAATTCTACAAAACACATGTCTGCTTTATCCCCTTGTCTAAATCCAGCCTTAATAATTCTTAAATAACCACCATTTGTTTCAGATAATTTTGGAGATATATCAGAAAAAAGTTTAGATGCAGCAGTTTGAGAATTAAGTGATGAAACAACTTTTCTTCTATTATGCAATGTATCTTTTTTTGACTTTGTTATAAGAGGCTCTAAAAATGTACGAAGATATTTTCCTTTTTCGACTGTAGTTTTTACAATTTCATGCTCAATCAGAGAGATAGCTAGATTTCTCATCATTGCTGTTCTATGTGATGATGTTCTACTAAATCTTCTACTAAGCTTTCTATGTCTCATTTTACATTGGTGGCCAGTTTTTCAGTACAGTTCCCAGAGATAAACCTCTTGATCCAAGTTCGTCTTTGATTTCATTTAACGATTTTTTTCCAAGGTTTGGTGTTTTCAATAAGTCCATTTCAGACCTTTGTATTAAATCTCCTATTAAAAAAATACTTTCTGCTTTCAAACAATTTGTTGATCTCACTGTTAATTCAAGCTCTTCAATAGACCTTAATAAAAGTGGATCAAAATCATATTTATCTTTTCTTTTTTCTTTTCTTGAAACAAGTTCCTCGTCGACAAAAACTGCTAGCTGATGCTGTAAAATTGTTGCAGCGAATTTAATTGCTTGCTTCGCATCGATAGTTCCGTCAGTTTCAAGCTCTAAAATTAATTTATCTAAGTCTGTTCTATTTTCTACTCTGGTGTTCTCAACTTTATAATTTACTCTTTTGACTGGAGAATAAATTGCGTCAAGATGAAGTGAGTCTACACCTTTATTCTGATTATTTTCCGCAGGCTCGTATCCCACTCCTGTACAAACTTTTAAAGTCATAACAAGTTTTTTTGGTTCCACTAGTGTTGCAATAACATGATTTGGATCAATTATTTCTACTCCTGCAGGCACCTCTAAATCTGATGCAAGAATTGTTTTTGGTGTTTTAATGTTTAACTTTAGTTCAGCTTCATTTGAGCCATCAAGCTTAATTGCCATATCTTTTAGATTTAACAAAATATCTAAAATATCCTCTTTAACTCCCTCTATTGTTCCGTATTCATGAGCAACACCTTCAATTTTCACTTCAGTGACAGCTGCCCCTGGCATATAGGACAATAAGATTCTTCTTAAACTATGTCCAATTGTATAACCAAACCCTCTTTCAAAAGGCTCTAAAACAACTTTTAAGTTGTTCTTATCAACTTCTTCGACTTTTGCAACTTCTGGTGCAAGCACATTCAATTTTTCTTCCATTTTTCCCTCTATTATTTTGAGTACAACTCAATAATTAAATTCTCATTAATTTCAGAACTTAATTCAGATCTGTCGGGGTAAGTAACAAACTTCCCTTTCATATCATCAAAGCTCACCTCGAGCCAGCTAAGTCCGTCTTTGGATTTGGCCAGTTCAATAGCAGCTTTAATTCTTAGTTGTTCTTTATTTTTTTCTCTAACTGTAACTTCATCTCCAGGTTTCAAGTCATAGGATGGGATATTTACAACTTTTCCGTTTACCTCAACAGATTTATGATTTACTACTTGTCTTGCTTCAGCTCTAGTTGTGGCAAATCCCATTCTATAAACCACATTATCGAGTCTTGATTCCAAAAGATTTAATAAGTTTTCACCTGTATTACCTTTCATTCTTGCAGATTTTAAGTAGTAATTTCTAAATTGTTTCTCCAATATGCCATACATTCTTTTAACTTTTTGTTTTTCTCTAAGTTGGGTGCCATAATCTGACAATCTTCCGCGAGTCATGGCATTTCCTGGTTTATTCTCAAATTTACACTTTGACTCAATAGCCCTTGTTCCAGAAGTCAACATCAAATCTGTTCCT
This sequence comes from uncultured SAR86 cluster bacterium, assembly GCA_902526535.1. Lineage (GTDB taxonomy): Bacteria > Pseudomonadota > Gammaproteobacteria > Magnimaribacterales > TMED112 > TMED112. The sequence goes on along the minus strand of CABZLG010000009.1, from coordinate 15,956 downwards.
TCTCTTCTAGAGAGTCTTAGTCTTGGTCCTCTATATCTTGCCAATTAAACTCTCCTTTTCTTTGGTGGCCTGCACCCATTATGTGGCAATGGAGTAACATCGGTTATTTTACTGATCCGTAAACCACAACCGTTTAATGCTCTAATTGAAGATTCTCTGCCTGCACCAGGACCTTTAACCCTAACTTCAACATTTATCATACCCATGTCTTTTGCCGTTGTTCCAGCTCTCTCTGCAGCAATCTGTGCAGCAAAAGGGGTACTTTTTCTCGAACCCTTAAATCCAGATCCGCCTGATGTTGCCCAACAAACAGCATTACCACCCATATCAGTAATGGTAATGATGGTGTTGTTAAAGCTAGCATTTATATGAGCTATACCATCAGTAACTATTTTTTTTGTTTTCTTTTTAACTGCCATTATGTTTTAATTGCTTTTTTTGGACCTTTTCTTGTTCTTGCATTTGTCTTAGTTCTTTGTCCTCTTAGAGGTAAACCTTTTCTATGTCTAATGCCTCTGTAGCAACCTAAATCCATTAGTCTTTTTATGTTGTAGTTAATGTCTCTTCTTAAGTCACCTTCAACTTGGTAATTTTTTAGCTCATCCCTAAGTTTATCGAGCTCTTCATCACTGAGTTCTGAAACTTTCTTTGAATACGGTATTTTAAACTTATCACAAAGATCTTGAGCTGTTTTTCTACCAATCCCAAATATACTTGTTAATGAAACATCAACATGTTTGTTATCAGGTATATTTATTCCACCAACTCTTGCCATATTTATCCTTGTCTTTGCTTATGTCTTTTATTTGTGCAAATAACAAAAAGTGTTCCTGATCTTTTTACTATTTTGCAATTTTTACAAATCCTTTTTACTGACGATCTAACTTTCATCTTCTTTTACTCTTTTTTGAGCCCGAAATATTAGCATTTTTCAGGATAGATTGATATTGTTGACTCATAATGTATGACTGGATTTGTCTTTGTAAATCAAGCATTACTACAACAACAATTAATACAGATGTTCCTCCTAAGTAAAAAGAAACACCAAAACTGTTTATAAGAACTAATGGCAAGATACAAACAAGCGATAAGTAAAATGAACCAAAAACTGTTAGTCTTGATAGAATTAAATCAATAAATGAAGCAGTCTGTTCTCCAGGCCTTATTCCAGGTATGAATGCACCACCTTTCTTTAGATTTTCAGCAATATCATTAGAACTAAAAGTCAATGCAAGCCAAATGTAGCAAAATGAAACAATTAAGATAATAAATAAAAGAATGTAAAGAGGCTGTCCTGGGTTTAAATATAGTGAAAATTCTTGTAAACCACCTAGTCCATCAATGTTTCCAAACCATGATGATAGTGAAGCAGGAAAAAGTAAAAATGTGCTTGCGAATATAGCTGGTATCACACCCGACATATTTAGTTTTAGAGGAAGAAAGCTTGATGGAGCTTGAATCATACCTCTAACTTGATTTCTTTGAGCGTAATTTACAGTAATTTTTCTTTGTGCGTTTTCAACAAAAACTACAAAAGCAACAACAAGAAGAGTAAGTACTGCTAAAACTATAAGCAATAAGTAATTTAAGTCTCCTTGCTGTGTTTGCTCCAACGCTTGGCCAAATGCTCTTGGTACACCAGTAATTATACTTGTAGCGATAATAATAGAAATTCCGTTACCAATACCTCTTTCAGAGATTTGCTCGCCCAACCACATTAAAAACATTGTTCCAGTAACTATCGATATGACAGCCACAAAGGCACTGAAAATGCTTCCAGCATCTATTAAACCAGCTGTTTGTAATGTGACCGTTAAAGCAGAAGACTGAATTAAAGCAAATATTACAGTGCCATAACGTGTGTACTGAGTAATTTTATTCCTGCCAGCTTGACCATCTTTTTTTAATTCCTGTAGGTAAGGTACTGAGTTTGAAAAAAGTTGCATCACAATAGCTGAAGAAATGTATGGCACAACACTTAAAGCAAATATACTCATCCTTTCTAAAGCACCACCAGAAAATAAATTAAAATATTGAAGTATTGTTCCTTGGCTCTGTTGAAACAAAGCGGCAACCTGTTCAGGATTTATGCCAGGTATTGGTATATGAGTACCAATTCTATATACAACCAGAGCTACAGCAAGGAATCCCAATCTACTCCACAATTCAGACATTGAATTATTCAAACTTCACTCCTTTTGAACATCTAATATTCTCATCAGTAGGTTTTTTTAAGAGCTTGCCCTCTCCAAAGATTTTTACTTTTTTGATGTTCTTTTTAATAAGTCCTAATTTTTTTAAATTTTGAATGCTTACATCTTTTACTCCCTCAAGGACTTTTACATTTAACTGCTGAGTTACTCGAGAGACTCTTGAGCTAAAACCAAATTTGGGTACTCGCATCTGCAATGGCATTTGTCCACCTTCAAAACCAGGCCTAATGTTTCCACCCGATCTTGCTTTTTGACCTTTATGTCCTCTTCCTGATGTTTTTCCTATCCCTGAGCCTGTACCTCTACCAACTCTCTTTCTGTTAGATCTTGACTTACTATCACTTAAATTATTTAAAGATATTTTTTCCATTATTTTTTGACCTCTTCAACTTCTAGCATGTAATCAACTTTGTTGATCATACCTCTAATGGATGGTGTATCTTCAATAATTTTTTCATCACCAATTTTTTTCAGGCCTAGACCTGATATACATAGCTTATGATCTTTTTTTCTACCTATAAGACTTTTTATTTGCTTAACTCTAACTTTACTCATTTTCCACGCCTTTCTTTAACATTATCTGGAGACTCCATTTTTGCTAATCCATTAATTGTTGCCCTTACAACATTTATTGGATTTGTAGATCCATAACACTTTGCAAGAACATTTTTTATTCCAACTAACTCAAGCACAGCTCTCATTGCGCCACCAGCAATTATCCCAGTACCCTCTGATGCTGGCTGCATATAAACTTTAGTTGCTGAACTTTTTTCTGTTACTGGGTACCAAAGTGTATTTCCATTTAACTCTACATTCACAAGACTTTTTTTAGCCTCATCTAGAGCTTTTTGAATTGCAACTGGAACTTCTTTAGCTTTCCCCCTACCATAACCAACTTTACCATTTCCATCCCCCACAACTGTAAGAGCAGTAAAAGACATCACTCTTCCTCCTTTTACAGTTTTCGCAACTCTATTAACTTGAACAAGCTTTTCTACTAATGCATCTTGTTGATTGTTTTGTAAATCTAAATTTTCCATTAAAATTCCAACCCTCCTTCCCTAGCTCCTTCGGCTAGTGCTTTTACTCTTCCATGATATTTGAATCCAGATCTATCAAATGAAACCTTTTTATATCCTAATTTAATTGTTTTAGCTGCAATTGTTTCACCAATTATTTTAGCAGCCTCAATGTTTCCTCCATTTTTTCCCTTAAATTCTTTCTGATTAGTTGAAGCTGAAGCAAGCACTGTTCCATTATTACAATCAATCAACTGTACTGAGATATTTTTAAGTGATCTGCTCACACATAGCCTTAAAGACTCTTTCTTCTTTAGAGAGGCTCTGATTTTCTTAGTTCTTCTTATTCTTGTTTCTTTCTTATTCATTTTTTATGCTGTTGCTGCCTTCTTTCTTTCTTTTCTAATAATAGTTTCATTGTCAATAAATACTCCTTTACCTTTATAAGGTTCTGGAGGTCTAAATGATCTTATCTCTGCACATGTCTGACCTAGCAGCTGTTTATCGGCAGACGTCAAATTGAATTCAGTTTGGCCCTCAGATTTAGCTTCAATATTTTCAGGAAGAAGGTACTCTACTGGGTGAGAAAATCCTAGAGTTAAAGTAATTTTTTTTCCTTGCACATTTGCACGATAACCAACACCATTAAGTTTTACATTTTTGGTGTAGCCCTTACTTACTCCAATGACACAATTATTAATTAATGATCTCATTGTTCCAGCCATTGCTCTGTGTTCGTCTTTTGACCATTTAATAGTTATTTGATTATCTTTAATTTCAAAATTTATAGATTTATGAACATTTAGAGAAAGATCTCCTTTAGAACCTTTAAATTCTATTAAATTACCAACTACATTAATTGTTACTCCCTCAGGAATTATTATTGGATCTTTCGCTATTCTTGACATTAAAACACTCTGCAGATTATCTCTCCGCCCACTTGATTTTTTATTGCTTGGCTGTCAGTTAAAATTCCTTTACTTGTTGTAAGCAACTTTATGCCCAAACCTCCTTTGTAAGGCCTAATATCTTTATAATTAATGTACTTCCTTAATCCTGGTTTGGATTCCCTTGATATTTCTTTTATCACAGGTTTTTCTTCATAATATTTCAATGTTATTTCAAGCTCATCAAAGTCATTTTTTACCTTTTTCACACCTTCTAAAAAACCCTCTTTTACAAGAGCCTTCACCAGTTCATGTTTTAACTTAGAATATGGTGCATTTACGTTTTTCTTGCGGCGCATTAAAGCATTTCTTATTCTTGTTAAAAGGTCTGCTATAGGATCTGTCATAATATTACCAACTTGATTTTTTCACTCCAGGAAGCTTCCCTGCCATCGCAAGCTCTCTTAGTTTTGCTCTACTAAGTCCGAACTTTCTGTAAACTCCTTTTGGCCGACCAGTTAGTTCACATCTACGAACAACCCTATTTGGGTTTGAATTTCTTGGAAGTTTTTGAAGTTTTTTTTGTGCATCCATTTTTTCCTCAAATGTCTCAGCTTTTCTCATTTCCTCTTTAATACTTTTTCTTTTCTCTAAATATTTAGAAGTTAACTTCAGTTTCTTTTTTTCTCTCTCTATAATTGATTTTCTAGCCATTTTTCCCCCTAAATGGAAAGTTAAAACTCTCTAAAAGTTCTTTTGCCTCATTATCTGTTTTGGCTGAAGTTGTAATTGCAATATCCATTCCTCTCAACTTATCAATTTTGTCATAATCAATTTCTGGAAAAATTATTTGCTCCTTAATGCCAAGGTTGTAATTTCCCATTCCATCAAAAGATTTTTGATTTAATCCTCTAAAGTCCTTTTCTCTAGGGATTGCAAGATTAATAAGCCTTTCAAAAAAATCATACATTTTATTTCCTCTTAAAGTTACCTTGCACCCAATAGGGTATTGTTCTCTAATTTTGAAAGTTGAAACGGCTTGTTTTGCTTTAGTCACAACAGGTTTTTGTCCTGATATAGCCTCTAAGTCATTTAAAGCATTTTCTAGAATTTTTTTATCTTTTGAAGCTTCGCCCACACCCATATTTATTGTTATTTTTTCAAGCTTAGGTACGTCCATAACAGACTTATAGCCCAGCTTTTCTTTGAGGTTTGGAACTATCTCTTTTTGAAAATGATTTTTTAAATTCATTTTTTCACCTCTTTCTTATCAGATCTAAAAAGCCTTACTTTTTTATTCTTTAATTCTCCAAAAGAAATTTTGTCTCTTTTTTTGGAAGAACTATTCCATATCATTAGATTTGACAGATGAATTGACATTTCTTTTTCAACAATTCCTCCTGTAATGCCAAGTTGTGGATTTGGCTTAGTATGTCTTTTGACAAGATTCATGTCATTTACAACACATCTCTGGCCAATAATTCTTGATATATTCCCTCTCTTTCCTTTATCTTTGCCTGAGATAACAATCACTTCATCACCTTCTCTAAATTTTGTACTTTTTTGTTTCATTAGAGAACCTCCGGAGCAAGTGATACAATTTTCATGAATTTAGCTGATCTCAGCTCACGTGTAACTGGGCCAAAAATTCTTGTAGCAATTGGCTCTTTATTATTGTTTAAAAGAACCACTGCATTTTCATCAAAACCAATTTTTGATCCATCATTTCTTCTTACACCTGATCTTGACCTTACAATTAATGCATTCATAACAGAACCCCTCTTAATCTTGCTTTGTGGCAAGGCATCTTTCACGGCTACTTTGATTACATCCCCTATATTTGCAGTTCTTCTTTTTGATCCACCTAAAACTTTAATGCACATTACTTCACGTGCACCACTATTATCTGCAACATTTAACATGCTTTGTGTTTGAATCATTCTTTTTCTTCCTTAGTTTTTATTTTTTCTTTACCACTTTTTTCAACCTTCTTCTTCACTGTTTTTTTCCCACCTAAAACCTCCAAAATTTTCCAGCTTTTTGTTTTAGAAATTGGTCGACACTCTTGAATTAGAACATCATCACCTTCTTTTGAAATATCTTTTTCATCATGCGCATGATATTTAGTTGAAAGATTGATATATTTGCCATACTTTGGGTGTTTTTGTCTTCTATTAACTAAAATAGTTCTAGTTTTTGACATTTTTTGGCTAATCACTTTTCCCTGCAGAGTCCTAACTGGCATTTTTATTCCTCATTTCTGTTTTAATTCTGGCTATATTTTTTTTCTTCTCTTTAAGAAGATGACTTTCTTTAAGCTGGCCCATTTTATGCTTGAAATTACTCTCAAACAACTCTTTCCTTTCTGAAATTAATTCTTTCTGTAAGGCCTCTAATTTCATTGATTTATAATCTTTAATTTTCTTCTTAGCCATTTGCTCCCCTTTTTGTAAAAGTTGTAGCCATAGGGAGTTTTGCACTTGCAAGATCAAAAGCTTTTTTTGCATCTTTCTCAGATACACCAGCTACTTCATATAAAATTTTTCCAGGCTTTACAGGACTTGCCCAATACTCAACATTTCCTTTCCCTTTACCTTGTCTAGTTTCTAATGGTTTTTTTGTAATTGGCTTGTCAGGGAAAACTCTTATCCATACCTTTCCGCCTCTTTTTATATATCTTACTAGTGCTCTTCTAGCAGCCTCTATCTGACGTGAAGTCACCATTGCGTGGCCCACAGCCCTTAGTCCAAAATCTCCAAAAGAAACTTGATTTCCAGCTGAAGCAAATCCAGTATTTCTGCCTTTCATTTGTTTTCTATATTTTGTTTTTTTAGGCTGAAGCATTTGCATCTCCCCTATAAATCCAAACCTTAACACCTAAAATTCCATAAGTTGTTAACGCTTCACTTATTGCATAATCAATATCTGCTTTCAGTGTGTGAAGAGGGACTCTGCCCTCTCTATACCACTCAGATCTAGCAATTTCAGCTCCATTTAACCTTCCTGAAACTTCTATCCTTATACCTTTTGCACCCTGACGCATAGTGTTTTGCACAGCTCTTTTCATCGCTTTTCTAAACATAATTCTTTTTTCTAGTTGTTGTGTTACTGCATCTGCCACTAGTTGAGCATCTAAATCAGGCTGCTTCACTTCAACAACATTTAATTTCACTTCTTGTTTAATTAGTTTCTTTAATTCAGATTTGATTTTCTCAATTTCTTCACCTTTTTTTCCTATCACTATTCCTGGTCTCGATGTCTTAATATCAACAATTATCTCCTCCATTGTCCTTTTAATTACTACAGCACTTATTGGTGCTTGAGGAAGAATTTCTTTAACCCTTTTCCTAATTTTTAAATCTTCTAATACAAGTTTTGAATAATCTTTTGATTTTGCAAACCAAATAGAGTCGTGTTCTCTGGACGTTCCTAGTCTGAAACCTACTGGATTAACTTTCTGTCCCATCTTTTGCCTCCTTATTGTCTGTGAGCATTATCTCAATATTGCAAAAAGGCTTTCTGATTCTATCTGCTCTACCTCTTGCTCTAATTTTTATTCTTTTCATAACAAATCCTTTATTAACTATTATTGATTTAATTGCTAATTCATCTATGTTTGCTTCTTCATTATTTTCTGCATTTGAAATAGCTGAGTTTAGTAACTTTTTAATTAAATCTGCTCCTTTTTTCTTTGAAAAATTTAAAATATCAAGCGCTGCCTCAACACCTAATCCTCTGATTTGTTCAGCGACCAAACCAGCTTTTTGAGGTGAGAGTCTTGCTCCTCTAAGATACGCTCTTACTTCCATTATGTTTTAACTTTTCTATCTCCTGAATGTAATTTAAATGTCCTTGTCATTGAAAACTCTCCTAACTTTTGACCGACCATATCTTCTCTAACAAACACTGGAATATGCTGTTTCCCATTATGAACAGCAATAGTCAATCCAACCATATCAGGAGTTATCATAGATGATCTCGACCAAGTTTTTATTGGTTTTTTATCTTTTGTATCGATCGCTTTTAAAACTTTTTTCTCAAGGGAGTGATCTATAAAAGGACCTTTTTTACTTGACCTAGCCATTATTTATATCTCCTTTTTATTATAAGTTTGTCGCTCGCTTTTGGTTTTCTTGTTCTATATCCTTTGGTAGGAGTGCCCCATGGAGATACTGGATTTCTTCCTCCAGAAGTCTTTCCTTCACCCCCTCCATGTGGATGATCAACTGGGTTCATTGCAACACCTCTAACTGTTGGTCTAATTCCTCTCCATCTCATTGCGCCTGCTTTACCAATGGATTGTAAGTTATGTTGTTCGTTTGAAATTACGCCTACAGTAGCTCGACAACTAAGAAGTATTTTTCTCATTTCACCAGAACTTAATCTTAAGGTTGCATACTTACCTTCTTTTGCAACCAATCTCGCGGTTGTACCTGCAGCTCTAGCTATCTGAGCGCCTTTTCCTGGACGCATTTCAATACAATGCACTTCAGTTCCTTGTGGAATCTTTGCTAATGGTAGAGAATTTCCATCTTTTATTGGAGCATTTTCTCCAGATAAAATTTTTCCTTTAACTTTTAATTTTTTAGGAGCAATTATGTAAGACTTTTCTCCATCCTTATACTCAATTAAAGCTATGTTTGCTGACCTATTTGGATCATATTCTATTGTTTTTACGATGCCTTCAACATCAACTTTATCTCTTTTAAAATCAATTAGTCTATATAACCTTTTATGGCCTCCACCTCTATGGCGCACCGTAATATTTCCTTTATTATTTCTTCCAGAAGTTCTTTTTTTCGATTCTACTAGAGTTTTTTCTGGTCTTCCCTTGTAAAGATCTTGTTTGATATTTACTCTGAACCTTCTGCCTGGTGATGTAGGTTTTGCTTTAATAATTGCCATTATTTAAAAGGGTTTTCGAGATTTATTTCTTTCCCTCCCTCCAGTTTTATGTAAGCTTTTTTGAAGGTTTTAGTTTTATATTTACCAAACCTCGTTCTTTTATTTTTAAATTTTGTATTTAAAACCCTTACCGATTTCACAACAACACCGAAAATTTCTTCAGTTGCTTTTTTAATCTCATTTTTTGTAGCATCTTTATTAACTTTAAAAACATAAGTATTTGACAAACTTTTTTGAATAGCAGATTTCTCGCTTATTAAAGGAGAAAGAATTTGTTTATATGTTTTCTCACTTAACATTTAAGAGTTCCTTTATTTTTGGTAGAGATGAGTGTGTTAACAAAATATATTTAGCCTTAATTAGATCGTAGGGATTTAAATCGGATACTTCTAAAAACGAGAAGTTCTTCAAATTTCTCATAGCTAGGATAGAGTTCTGGTCAAATTCATCTGATATTAAGAGCGCTGAATCTAGTTTCATTTTTTCAAAGAATAATTTAGCCTCTTTGGTTTTGCCTTCCTTAAATTTAATGTCCTTAACAAGATCTAATCTTTTTTCGCTTTTGAATTTTGAAAGAATTGATGCAAGTGCTTTTTTTGCCATTTTCTTATTTGTTTTCTTTTTATGGTTCTTTACATTTGCAAAAGTTACTCCGCCTCCAACCCAAATAGGACTTCTTATAGTTCCAGCTCTTGCTCGTCCTGTTCCTTTTTGTCTAAAAGGTTTTTTTCCTCCACCTCTAACGTCTGATCGATTTTTTAATAAAACTGACCCTTGTCTTTCAGAACTCATATAACTTGTGAGAACCTGATGTACTAAAGATTCATTAAAATCTACTGAAAATATTTCAGAAGGTAACTTTGGTGCAAATGTTTTAGTACTTTTGCTAGTTTCAGCTTTAGGCATCTTTTTTATCCTTTGTTGATTCTGCTTTTGGTTTCTCTTCTGATTTGGCTTCTACTTCTGGTTTTTCTTCTGGTTTGGCTTCTACTTCTGGTTTTTCTTCTGGTTTGGCTTCTACTTCTGGTTTTTCTTCTGGTTTGGCTTCAGAAGAGAGCATATTTGGAATAGAAAACTCAGAATCACTATCTTTGATAGATGGAGTAATCTTTAGAAACGAGCCTATTGGACCAGGCACTGACCCTTTGACCAGAATAAGATTTTCGTTGTAGTCTATTTTTTCAATTTCTAGGTTTTGAATTGTGACTTTTGTATTACCATATTGTCCTGCCATTTTTTTTCCTTTAAATACTCTTCCAGGAAATTGACATTGGCCTATTGATCCCGGTGCCCTATGTGATAAAGAGTTTCCGTGTGTAGCATCCTGTGTCTTAAAATTATGCCTTTTAACTACTCCCGAAAAACCTTTTCCTTTTGATATTCCTGACACATCAACTTTAGAGTTTTCAGCAAACCCTTTTAAAGAAAGTTTTTTTGCTTCTTTCAATTCATTAAATTGATCTTCTGAAATATTGAATTCGGTTAAGTATCCTCTATTCTTTGTAGTGAATTTTTTCTCTAAACTTTTTGATACTTTTTTCTTAGACCCATAATTGACTTGTACAGCAAAATAACCATCTTTTTTTTGGGATTTTCTTTGAACTATTTTGCTATCTTCGATTTTGATAACTGTTACTGGAATTGAGTTCCCATCATCTTTAAAGACGCGCGACATACCCTTTTTTAAACCAACTAGACCAAGCATATTAATTAAGGGTAATTTTTACATCAACACCTGCTGCAATATCTAATCGCATAAGCGCATCAACAGTTTGTTCTGTTGGGTTAATGATATCAAAAAGACGTTTATGAGTTCTTGTCTCATATTGATCTCTTGCATCTTTATCTTTATGTGGAGAAATTAGGATTGTAAGTCTTTCTTTTTTAACAGGCAGCGGAATGGGTCCAATAACTTTGGCCCCTGTCTTAGTAACGGTTTCGACTATTTCCTTAGTAGATTTATCAACTAATTTGTGATCAAAAGCCTTTAATTTAATTCTAATTTTTTGCTGTTCCATATTATCTATTCATACCGAAAGACCACAATTTTAGGGCTTTAGATATGTGCTGTCAAAGGATTTAACTAATTCTTATTGATTATTTCTTCGGTTAAATTTGAAGGAACTTCTAGATATTTTTGAAACTCCATTGTGTATGTTGCTCTTCCTTGTGTTGCAGATCTCAAATCTGTAGCATAACCAAACATTTCTGAAAGGGGAACAAGTGCTTTGATAGCCTTTCCTGAGGGGATATCTTCCATATTTTGAACCTGTCCTCTTCGTCTATTTAGATCTCCTACTACATCACCCATATAATCTTCAGGAGTTACTACTTCTACATCCATCATTGGCTCAAGCAATATAGGTTTTGCCTTGATAGCCCCATCCCTCGCTGCCATCGACCCAGCTAATTTAAAAGCCATTTCACTTGAATCAACATCGTGATATGAGCCATCATAAAGTGTTACTTTTACCCCCTGAAGTGGATATCCAGCTATGACACCATTTTGAAGTTGTTCTTTAACCCCTTTAGAAACTGCAGGTATATACTCCTTAGGTATAACTCCACCCTTAATTTCGTCAATAAATTCAAATTCTTCTTCACTAGGCTCCATTCTCATAAGAACATGACCATATTGACCTCTACCACCTGATTGTTTTGCGTATTTAGCCTCAACCTCTACATTTTGTGTAATTGCTTCTCTATATGCAACTTGAGGTTTACCTACATTTGCTTCTACGCTGAATTCTCTTTTCATCCTTTCAACTAAAACCTCTAAATGCAATTCTCCCATCCCAGATATTATAGTCTGGCCTGATTCCTCATCTGAACTTACCCTGAAAGAAGGATCTTCTTGTGCAAGCTTACCAAGTGCTATCGACATCTTTTCTTGATCAGGTTTTGATTTTGGCTCTACTGCTAAAGAAATTACTGGCTCAGGAAATTCCATTCTTTCAAGAACAACTAAATTTTTCTCATCTGATAAAGTATCGCCGGTAGTAACATTTTTAAGACCTATGCAAGCAGCAATGTCTCCCGCTCTTACTTCTTTTATTTCTTCTCTATTGTTAGAATGCATTTGCACCATTCTTCCAATTCTTTCTTTATCATCTTTAACTGTATTTATAACACCATCACCTTGAGATAAGACTCCTGAATAAACTCTTACAAACGTAAGATTACCTACAAAAGGATCTGTAGCTATTTTGAATGCAAGTGCTGAAAAAGGTTCGTCATCGCTTGAGCTTCTTAAAGCGCTTTCCTCCGTTTTAGGATTAACACCCTCAATAGCTTTCACCTCATCTGGGGCTGGTAAAAACTCAATAACTGCGTCCAAAACTGCTTGAACTCCTTTGTTTTTAAATGCTGAGCCACACAATGCTAAAGTTATTTCATTTGATAAAACTCTTTCTCTTAAACCTTTTTTTATTTCTTCCTCTGAAAGACCTGACGTTTCTAAGTATTTCTCCATTAAATCCTCGTTTGCCTCTGCAGCTGCTTCAACTAATTCCTCTCTAAGAGACTGACATTTTGAATTTAGTTCTTCAGGAATATCTGTATATTTAAAAGTAGATCCCTTATCAGATTCGTTCCAAGTAATTGTTTTCATTTTTATAAGATCTATAACTCCTTTAAAATCGTCTTCAACTCCAATGTTGTATTGTATTGGAACAACAGTTGCACCTAATCTTTCCCTTATTTGTCCAATAACTCTTTCAAAATCTGCTCCAGCTCTATCCATTTTGTTAACAAAAACAATTCTTGGAACTTCATATCTGTTAGCTTGTCTCCAGACTGTTTCAGATTGTGGTTGAACACCTGAAGATCCACAAAAAACAACAACCGCACCATCAAGAACTCTCAATGATCTTTCTACTTCAATAGTAAAATCTACGTGTCCGGGAGTATCGATTATATTTACTCTGTGTTCCTCAAATTGCTGATCCATACCTTTCCAAAAGCATGTTGTTGCAGCAGATGTTATAGTAATTCCACGCTCTTGTTCTTGCTCCATCCAGTCCATAACTGCTGCTCCGTCATGTACTTCCCCAATTTTGTGTGAGATCCCTGTATAGAAAAGAACCCTTTCAGTTGTTGTTGTCTTACCAGCATCAACATGGGCACAAATCCCAATATTTCTATAACGGTTTAAGGGTGTTTTTCTTGCCATTTTTAGAACCTAAAATGTGAAAAAGCCTTATTTGCTTCAGCCATTTTGTGCATATCTTCTTTCTTTTTAACTGCTGCCCCTTTTCCATCCATTGCTTCCTTTAACTCAGCAGCTAATCTTGCAGGCATCGATTTCTCTTTTCTTTTTCTAGCTGCCTCAACCAACCATCTCATTGCTAATGCAGTTCTTCTTTTTGCTCTAACTTCAACAGGAACTTGGTATGTTGCTCCTCCAATTCTTCTAGATCTTACCTCAACAACAGGTGCTATTTGGTCTAAAACCTTTTTAAAAATATCGACTGGACTTTCTTTTTGCACTGACTTTTCTAGTTCACTAAATGCACCGTAAACAATTTTTTCAGCAATTGACTTCTTACCATCAACCATAAGTTGGTTCATAAACTTAGCTACAAGCTCACTTTCGAATTTTGAGTCTGGAATTATTTTTCTTTTTGGAGCTGCTCTTCTTCTCATTTTTTAGATTTTTTAGCACCGTATTTAGACCTACCTTGTTTTCTGTCTGCAACTCCTGAAGTATCTAGAGCTCCTCTCACAGTATGATATCTAACACCTGGTAAATCTTTTACTCTGCCTCCCCTAATTAGAACAACTGAGTGTTCTTGAAGGTTATGGCCTTCACCTCCAATGTAAGATGTGACCTCAAATTTCGAAGTAAGCTTCACTCTGCAAACTTTTCTTAAAGCTGAATTAGGTTTCTTTGGGGTCGTTGTATAAACACGTGTGCAAACCCCTCTTCTTTGGGGGCAATTTTTTAGGGCAGGAACGTCACTTTTAGCACGCTTAGTCTTACGTGGTTTCCTTACTAGTTGATTTATCGTAGCCATATCAAAAGGTGAATAGTATAGTAGTGAATATCATCGGTCAATATTTATTGAAAGCTCTCTAAAAGTTCTTTTTTCAAAGCTTCCTCAATATCTTGTATTTCCTCTGAAGAAACACTTGCTTTTTGGTTTGCTGCAAACCCTGTTCCAGCTGGAATTAATCTGCCAACAACTACATTTTCTTTTAAACCTTTTAAGATATCTTTTCTACTCGTAACAGCTGCTTCTGTTAAAACTCTTGTAGTTTCTTGAAAAGAAGCTGCTGAAATGAATGAATCAGTTGATAGCGCCGCTTTCGTTATCCCAAGAAGCATTCTCTCAAATTTAACAGGTTTTTTACTTGAATCTTCTAAAGTTTTGTTTTCAGATCTTACTTTTGAAATCTCTAAAACATCTCCTTCAATAAAGTTGCTATCTCCAGAATCAGTAACTGTGACTTTCTTTAGCATTTGTCTTGTAATAACTTCAATATGTTTATCGTTAATAACAACACCTTGTAACCTATATACATCTTGAACCTCTGATATTAGATGTTTAGCTAACTCTTCGACACCATGTAAATGTAATAAGCTATGTGTATCAGTAGGTCCGTAACAAAGTATATCCCCTCTTTGAACACTATCTCCCTCTAAGAAAGAAACAGCTCTGTATTTATGAACCATTACTTCCCATGGTTCACCTTTTTCTGGTGTTATCACAAGTCTTTTACGTCCTTTAGTTTCTTTTCCGTATGAAAGCGTTCCAGTGAGTTCGGAATAAATTGCACCATCTTTTGGTTTTCTTGCCTCAAATAAGTCTGCAACTCTTGGTAACCCTCCTGTAATATCTTTGGTTTTTGTTCCTTCAACAGGAACTCTAGCTATAAATTCTCCCTTAGAAACCTTGTTATTATTATTTTTCATCAAAATTGACTTTGATGGGAGTGTATATGTTGCAAGAGCTTTTTTCTTATCATTTAGCACGCTAATTGTTGGAGTCATTCCTTTTCCTTTTAGCGGCCTTTCATTAATATCAATAACCTCTCTTTTAGTTGATCCTGTCAATTCATCAATATCAACTTTCATAGTTACATCTTCGGTTAGATCAGCAAAAACAATTGTTCCTTCTTCTTCAGAAATAATAGGAAGTGTGAGAGGATCCCACTTTGCAATAAGTGTTCCAGGCTCAACTTTCGTATTATTTGTGTGAAGAATCTCTGCTCCGTAAGGAATAGAATATTTTTCAAGTAGGTTTTCTTCATCATCCTGTATAGTCAAATAAGCATTTCTAGAAATAACAATTGCTTCACCATTTTTCTTTTCAACTGTCTTAAGTGATGTATCAAAAACTATTTTTCCACCACGTAGTGTAGTTATTGAATCGTCTTCTGCCGAACCTGAAGCTGCACCACCTATATGGAAGGTCCTCATCGTAAGTTGTGTTCCTGGCTCTCCAATTGATTGTGCTGCTACAACTCCAACAGATTCTCCCACATGTACTAAATGCCCTCGTGCTAAGTCTCTTCCATAGCATTTTGCACATAAACCTAAAGACGCCTCACATGTGATTGGTGAACGAATTTTTACTTTTTTGACCCCTGAATTTTGAACTATCTCTGCAGATTCTTCATCAAATAAATGCCCTTTTCCAAATAAAATTTTTCCATCTTTTTTAATATCTTCTTGTAAAACCCTACCGAGGATTCTTTCTGAAATAGTTTGAATAACAGACGCACCATCAATAATAGCCTCTACAGTAATTCCTTCGGAAGTTTCACAGTCATCAATTGTTATTACAACATCCTGTGATACATCAACAAGTCTTCTTGTAAGATATCCAGAGTTAGCAGTTTTTAGAGCTGTGTCTGCAAGTCCCTTTCGCGCGCCATGTGTTGAGGTAAAGTATTCAAGCATCGACAAGCCCTCTCTGAAGTTAGATGTG
>CABZLG010000008.1 GCA_902526535.1 uncultured SAR86 cluster bacterium | reverse complement strand
CTGTAATTGAATCTCCAGTATGTACCCCCATAGGATCAATATTTTCGATAGAGCATACGATTATGCAGTTATCATTTTTATCCCTTACAACCTCCATCTCAAATTCTTTCCATCCAACTAGGGACTCATCTATTAAAAGTTCATTAGTTGGAGAAAGCTTTAATCCGTTTAGGCAAATTTCTTCAAATTCTTTAAAGTTGTAGGCTATTCCTCCTCCTGTTCCGCCAAGTGTGAAAGATGGCCTTATAACACAAGGCAATCTAATCTCTTTTTGTATTTTCCATGCATCCTCCATGGAATGTGCAAATCCTGATTTTGGAGTTTCTAATCCAAGCTCTTTAATGCAAGTATCAAATTTTTCTCTATCCTCTGCGTTATCAATAGCATCTTGATTAGCTCCTATCATTTCAACGGAATATTTTTTTAATATTCCCTTGGTAGCAAGATCTAAAGAAACATTTAATCCTGTTTGTCCTCCCATAGTTGGCAATATTGCATCAGGCTTTTCTTTGGCAATTATTTTTTCTAAAGTTTTCCAGTTTACAGGCTCTATATATGTTGCGTCAGCAATCTCAGGATCAGTCATGATTGTTGCAGGATTAGAATTAACTAAGACAACTCTATAACCATGTTCACGAAGTGCCTTACATGCCTGAGTTCCTGAATAGTCAAACTCACAAGCCTGCCCAATTATTATTGGACCTGAGCCAACGATCAATACTGTCTTAATATCCTCTCTTTTAGGCATCCATTTCCTTAAAAAACTTTTTGAATAGCACTTCAAATTCTTTTGGTCCAGGACTTGCCTCAGGGTGACATTGAATTGAATAAAATGGTTTTTCTTTGTGAGCTAATCCTTGAATGGTATTATCAAATAAAGACTTATGGGTAATTCTGATACTGTGATTATTAATTGGTTCCTCTACAGCAAAATTATGGTTTTGTGATGTGATAAAGACCTCATTGGAATCTAAGTCATGTACTGGATGATTTGCACCATGATGACCAAATGGCATCTTCATAATTTTTAAGCCATACGCTAGAGACATTAATTGATGACCAAGACATATTCCAAACATTGGAATATTTTCTTCCATTAAAAGCTTGATTTGGGATATAGCATGGGACAAAACCTCTGGGTCACCTGGCCCATTAGAAAAGAATATTCCATCAGGTTTTGAATTTAAAATTTCTTCTGCTGTACAGTCTGGAGGGAAAACTTCTATCACTGCCCCCATATCTTTAAAAATCCTAAGAATATTTTCTTTCACACCAAAATCGACTGCAGCAATTTTCTTCTGAGCCTTATTTTTTTTCTCTCCAGTAATAAATTTTGAGTTTGTTGCTACATTTTTAATAAGATTTTTATCAGAAATTGAGCCGAAATCTTTTATTTCATTCATAGCTTCTTTATCAGTTATTCTTTCTGATGGGTATATAACACCTACCTTACAACCCTCATCTCTTATTTTTTTTGTTAGAAATCTAGTATCGATATTTGAAATACATATAGTTTTATTTAATTTAAGGTAATCATCTAAACTTTGTTCAGATCGCCAACTGCTTGGGAAGGTGCAAAAATCTCTTACAATTAATCCGCGAGCAAAAATCTTTTTAGACTCGTAATCTGTCGAGTTTATTCCGGTATTACCTATATGGGGGTAAGTAAATGTGATCATCTGACCATCATAGGATGGGTCAGTAATTATTTCTTGATAGCCTGTCATTGCGGTGTTGAAAACAACTTCACCAACACCTAGTGTTTCATATCCAAAGCCTTCTCCTTCGAAAATTGTTTCATCTTCTAGAAGGAGTTTAGCTGGAAAGTTCATCTTGCTAACAGATACTATAGAAAAGTTATTAGATAATTTATAGTTCAATTAGAATATCAAGTATGTCTATTTCTCTAAAAAGTAAAAATGACATTGAAAAAATGAAAATTGCTGGCAATTATGCCGCAAAAGTTTTGGAATATTTAGAAGATTTTGTACAAGTTGGAATTAGTACTGAAGAAATTGATAATCTTGCATATAAATATATAACTGAAGAATTGAAATGCATTCCAGCAAATGTTGGATACAACGATTATCCAAAAACACTTTGCACTTCGATAAATGATGTCATTTGTCATGGAATTCCATCTGATAAAGAGATTCTTAAAGAGGGAGATATTGTTAACATTGATATTACCGTAATAGTCGATGGTTGGCATGGCGACACTTCAAAAATGTTTTTGATTGGCAAGTCACAGCCGCACGTACAGAGACTTGTAGATATTACAAGAGAATGCATGTTTAAAGGAATAGAAGTATGCAAGCCTGGGGCTTTCACTGGAGATATTGGATATGCGATTCAGACTCATGCAGAAAAAAACCACTACTCAGTTGTTAGAAATTACTGCGGTCACGGAATTGGAAAGATTTATCATGAAGATCCTCAAATTACTCACTTTGGAAATAAAGGAGAAGGCATAAAACTTGAAGAAGGTATGGTTTTTACAATTGAACCAATGATTAACTTAGGCTCTCATAAAACAAAATTATTGAAAGATGGGTGGACGGTTGTTACTGAAGACGGGAAGTTGTCAGCACAATGGGAGCACACAGTTGCTATAACTGAACAAAGTTTTGAAATCCTCACATTGAGAGAGGAAGAAAAATAATGAAATTGCCAATAAAGGCTCGAGGTCTTGTGCGAAAAGATGAAAAAGGAATACTAGATTTGAGATTATATTCAATTGGAAAATCAAGTAAAAAGAAAAATGAATATAAAATTGACAGACATTCTACTATAGAGATACATCTTGTTGATGATAGGCCATTAGAGGATATTCCTACTGCTTGGTTAAAATTACATTTAATCTCTCTAAGGCATTACAAACCTAATGAACTTAAATTTGAAAATATTTTTTCTGTCCTGCCAAATTTAGTTTGGGATAAAAGGGGATTTGGTTGGCGAGCTGAAAGCTACTTAAGCATTAATGGTGCCTATGCTTATAGTAATATAGAAGATCCTAATTTTGATGTAAAAGATTTTAGAAAGAATTTTAAATCTGATGGATTGGTAAGAGCCGACTACGACCATATAAAATTAATTGATAAATTTCCTCCAATGACAAATCATGTCTTACCTTCAGATGTGAGAATTGCAGATGTATCAAGGGTGCGCTTAGGTGCTTATCTTGGTAAAGGGACAACAGTAATGCATGAGGGTTTTGTAAATTTTAATGCTGGTACTGAGGGGCCAAATATGATTGAGGGCAGAATATCATCTGGAGTGTTTGTTGGTAAGGATTCTGATCTAGGAGGTGGCTCGTCAACTATGGGAACACTATCAGGTGGAAATGAAGAAAAAATTTCAATTGGTCGAAGATGTCTTCTTGGTGCTAACGCAGGAATTGGAATTTCTCTTGGAGATGATTGTATTATTGAGGCTGGACTATATATCACTTCAGGAATGAAAATATCTTTAGTAGAAGAAGAAAAAATTGTAAAAGCTACTGAACTTAGTGGAAAAAATAACATCTTATATTTTAGAGATTCAGTGACAGGGAAAGTTTGTGCAAGATCAAACAAAAAAAAATTTAAATTGAATAAGACTCTTCACGATAATAATTAATGTTAGAAATAGAATTAGCCAAAGAATTGATTTCAAGAAAATCAATTACTCCCTCTGATGGTGGATGTTTAAAGTTTACTGCTGATTACTTAGAGAAATTAGGATTTCAAAACGAATTTATGCCTTTTGAAGATGTAGATAATATTTGGAGCGTTTATGACAATGGAGGTCCATTGTTATTTTTTTTAGGACATGTTGATGTTGTGCCGACTGGACCAGAAAAATTATGGACTCATGATCCTTTTGCAGCAGTAGAGGATGAAAAATTTATTCATGGTAGAGGAGCTTGTGATATGAAAGGAGGAGTTGCTGCTTTTCTTGCTGCTCTCAAGAATACTGATCTTGAAAAGCTCAAATACTCCCTAGCGGTATTACTAACTTCTGATGAAGAAGGTCCTGCAAAAAATGGGACAAAGATGGTTATAAAAGAATTGGTAAATAGAGGGCAAAGTTTTGACTACTGTATTGTTGGGGAGCCCTCTTCTATTGAAAATACTGCAGATAATATCAGAGTTGGTAGGAGAGGCTCTGTAAATATTGATATAAAAATTTTAGGTAAACAAGGCCACTCAGCTTACCCAGATAAGGTAGATAACCCTATTCATAAAGGTGCAAAATTTATTGATTTCCTAAATTCAATCGAGTGGGATTCAGGAGATGAATATTTTCCAGCAACTTCCTTGCAAGTTGCTGACATAAAAGGAGGCTTAGGCACACATAATGTTGTTCCAGGTGAACTCAATTTAAAAATCAATATTCGTCACAGCCCCAAAACAAGCTATGAAAAAATTCAAAAAACTATTGTTAATTATTTAGAGGAAAATGGTATAAAGTATGAAATAAATTTTGACTCTAACGCTAAACCATTTTATTCAAATCCAAATCTACTCTCTGATTCAGTAAGTGAGGCAATAAAAAATGTAATGGGCAAAGTGCCAAAAATAAGTTGTAGCGGAGGAACCTCAGATGGGAGGTTTGTAGTGGAAACTGATGCTGAGATTGTTGAAATAGGACCTAAATTTGAAACAATTCATAAAATAGATGAAAAGATTGAAAAAAAAGAATTAAATCGATTAACTAAGATTTATGAACAAACAATATTAAATTTGAACAGTAAGGTAAAGAGCAAAAGTTTGGTATAGAATGTATTCATTTAATGAAAACTAAACTGTTAAAATTAATAATATTGTCAGTTCTTCTAACCTCTTGTGGAGTTCAACAAGATGAACTGGAAGAGCTCTACTTAAATATTTCTATATCCTCTGGCGAAGTGGCCTACAACGAAGAATTTACGGTTTCTTGGGAATCAAACGGTAGTCAATGTTATGGTGAAGGATATTGGAGTGGAGAAAAAGCTCTGAGTGGTACAGAAAGTTTTGCAATAAAAAGAAGAGGTGTTTTTAACTTCCTTATGGAGTGCAGAAGAAATAACGAATTTATCAATAGAGGAGTTGCAGTAGATGTGAGCAAAACTTTAAAAGAGCATTTTATATATGCTGCGCAATCAGAGCCTAATTTAAGCATTTCATTTCCATCTTCAGAAAAAGCAAGTATAAGCAGTGTCACAAGGGGTGATTTCAATGGAGATTTTAATGGAGACGCATTATTTGCTGTTGAATTTAAAGATGAAAATGACTCAAGCTTTAAGCGTACCAAATATTTTCAGGTTATAGGAGGACCAGCTCCTTATATAGAGGAACTCGAAATAGAGGGATGTCACGCCTCAGCACAAATGATCTCAGCTGATATAAATAATGACACTTTTTGGGATGTCTTGATTGGTTCCAACGATTCTTTAAGTTCAGATAGAACTCATCAACTTTGTATCTTATCTGGAACTGAACTGGTTGGCCTTTCAAAAAATAGTGAGTTAATTACTAACGAAACAAATTTTGATTTGAATGGCACAAAAATTAGACTTATGGGCAAAATTGATAGAAGTGCTGACACAGTTCCTGATTTTTATATTCTTGGTGATACTTTCGAATACTGGATTGTTGCTGGAGCAGCAGATGGTCCAAGCTTCGAAGCTATAGAATATGACAATACAAATGTGAAAGACTTAACTCTCAGCTCTCTAACGGAATTCGATTTTGACAATAATGCTAACCAAGATTTAGTGCTCTCTGGATATGATGCTAATAATCAGGGCGCTTTTGTTACTGTTCCAAGAACAAGTGGTTTAAGTAGTTGGGATGGCACAACTGTATACCTAAATCAAGTTCTTACAAAAGAGATAACTACAATAAATTTTGATAATGATGTGAGTCCAGACATGTTTGTAATCGGGGACGAACAGCCTTTGGATTTATTTAATCTTTCAAATACAAATACACTTGCCCATTTTGAGGTGGGAGAAGTGAATGTCTTTGATGCTAGAACTGATGTTAGCTTTACGAGAAGTGGTAGTTCAAATATAAACAAAAACCTACTCATTGCAGACTATGATCAAGATCTCGATGGTGGTGATATTATTTTAACTTTTAATAACTTTGGCGCTAATTCTGCAAACTTTATTATCCTTGAAAAACAACAATCTCAGGATGATGAGGGAAATGCGATTTATGAATTTAAAGCTTTCGATGATTTAGAACTAGGAATTGAAAACCTACCACTACAAAATCAACAAAGTGTTTTTATAGATCTTGATATTGATTCTGATTTAGACGTTGTTTTTATGAAAGCCTCAGAAGAGGGTGAAAGTGATAAATTAGAGTTCTTTCTAAAGATAAATTCCTCTAATTAAACTACTTTATTCCGTGTGATCTTGAATTGAGAAGCGGAGATAAAAGAAGCAATACAAAAGCAACTCCAACGGCCATTAGGCCTACATTTGTGTAAACATCTATAAAGGATTGTTTTTGTACAAGATTGTACACATCTGCTGAAGCACCTGAAACGTCAGATGCCGTTGCTTTAGCAATCTCACCTGCAACAAAATTTCCTGCAGCGGAAGCAAAAAACCACATACCCATCATGAATCCGACAATTCTTTGTGGAGAAAGTTTAGTTACTGATGATAGGCCAACAGGTGACAAGCATAATTCTCCAAGTGTGTGCAGCAAATAAATTAAAACAATCCAAATAATTCCAGTCTGCAATCCATCTGAAGATTCCATTCCATATACCAGTGCAAGAAAACCTAATCCAACAAAAAGTATTCCTATGGAGAATTTGACTGGTGTTGAGGGCTCAATATTTCTTTTTGCAAGTGAAATCCATAAAAATGCAAAAAGAGGAGCTATAGTAAAAATAAAACCTGCATTAAGAGATTGAAACATTGAGGCTGGAACTTCCCAACCAAAAATTAATCTATCTACACCTCTATCTGTAAGAATATTTAGTGAAGAGCCAGCTTGTTCGAAAAGAGCCCAAAAAATCAAAGAGAAAAAAATCAATATCCCTACAACAATCAGTCTGTCTCGCTCTTCTTGTTCACATCTAAACAATGCATAAAGCAGCCAAGCACCTATAAAAAGTGCTCCAAATCCCCCTAGCAAAGTACCTACAATTGCAGAGTTCTGTACTAAAAACCAAGTAACAAGGACCATGGCTACCCCAGCAATATATGCCCAAATTTCGTATGTTCCTACAGCAAGACCGCTTAAATAAAATTTTTCCTTATATTTGTTTGTTGGGGGCTCTGCTAGGCCAGCAAGATATTTTTGTCCCCAAAGAAATATAATTAAACCAAAAAGCATTCCAATACCAGCAGCACCAAAACCATAAGCCCATCCTATTTCTTCACCTAAATAACCACACAAAAGAGTAGCTGTAAATGCGCCTATATTTATACCCATGTAAAAAATTGTAAAGCCAGAATCTCTCCTTGAATCTCCCTCTTCGTACAGGGCACCAACCATTGTTGAAATGTTAGGCTTCAGATAACCAACCCCTGAAACTATTAAAGCTAACGATAAATAAAATATTTGCTCACTGTTTTCAATAGCCATGCCTAAATGACCAAATACTAGAAGTATCGCGCCAAAAGTTACAGCTTTTTTTGAACCTAAAATTTGATCTGCCAGCATCCCTCCAAGCACTGGAGTAATGTAAACCAGTGATGTGTAAGCGGCATAAATTAAATAACTAGTTGTATCAGTAAACTCCCAATGTTTTGTGAGGTAAAGAATAAGGAGTGCGCGCATTCCATAGTAGGAAAAACGCTCCCACATTTCAGTTAGAAAACATATAAAAAGACCTTTTGGATGACCTAAAAAAGTATCTGTATTTTGCAGAGCCTGATTCATAAGTTATGATTGCCTACGTTAACATAAAATGAATAAAAACTTTACCAAAGCAAGCCTTTTTTCAAGACTAATGTCATTTACGTATGATTCATTTCTAGTCGTTTCTTTTTGGTTTTTAAATGCATTTTTAGTTTTATTTATTTTTAGATTTTTCTCAGGAAATGATGATTATGCAAATACTCCTTTGGGAATTCTAGTAATACTCGCTACTACTGTTTTTTATTACGTTTATTTTTGGTCAAATGGCAGAACTACACTTGGAATGGCAACCTGGAATCATTATGTAGAGAATGATAGTGGGACTCCTCTTTCTATGTTTGATTCATTAAAGAGGTTTTCATTATTCCTTATAACAATGCCAATTAATTTCATCTGGATTTTTTTTGATAAGGAAAAAAAGTGTCTTGCTGATAGAATTTTACAAATGCGATTAGTTAAAAAAATATCTTCTTCTTAGTAATATATAGATTGGAATGAGCAAAATAGGAAAGGCTTGAATTAGGTATGGCAAAGAAAACACATCAATCGAATCTACAATCATTTTTTCTATAAATGAATAAAATAAACAAGCTCCAAAACCGTAAACAAAAATTCTGTTTGCATTTAGTGCTTTATTAAATGAAAAAAGAATTTCTAAACCTATTAAAAAAATAAAAAAGTATGAAATAAAATTAAGACTTCGTCTTAATAGTTCGGTCTTGACCACTAGATTAAAATTTTCGAATGCACTATCTGTACTTGCATATAATTCAGAAAAAGTGAGATATTTTAAATTTGTATTAAAATTTAAATTTTTAAAATTTTCAGTTTCTTGACTGTCATTTTTAACAGTTCCATCAGTGCCAAACTTCACATGAACTCTCTCTGAAACTATTTGAAATCCATCTTGGATGTCTCCCTTAATTTCAATTACTTTAGGAGGTTCTTTATTGCTTGATTCAACTTTAGACTTTCGAAATTCAAATGCATCTTGAGTTAAATCTGGCACTAGAAATTCAAATGTCGAGAAATTTATTAAGGCTAAAGGAAAAAATAGCAACAAAGCTAGACTAAATTTTTTTAACCCTGCCTGCCTCAAAACATTAATCGACCTCAGAAACCTTTGATCTATGAAAGTTGCTAATAATCCCACGACTATGCACAAATATAAAAACTCTCTAGTTCTAAATGGTTGGCTCATTAATACGAAAACAAGCGCATCTATAAAAGAATACGAACTACTAATATCTTCTATTTGAGAAAAAAAGTTAAAAGATATATCTATCAAACTGATTATTAAAGTCACACCTAAAACTGAAAGAAGTCCTTTGAAAAAAATGTATCTATAAACCTTCATAACCTAGAAACCTTTTTGTCTTTTTGAAAAATAATGATGAAAGTAATAATAAGTAGACAATATGAACTGTGAAATAATCAAAAAATACTGCGATAGAGGATGTGGAAAAAGCACCCAGAGAGGATAAAACAAACATCAGGTATAAAATATTTATAAGAGCCAAGATCAAATAACATTTTTCTCTGCCTAAAAAATTACTAAAAGTTGAAAAAATCAGAGAAAAAATTGCAGATAATAAGCAAAAGACGGGAATTGTTAATCTACTAAATAATTCACTCAAATTTTCTGAATTAATGTTTCTAAATAGATCAATTAAGCTTATATAATTCTCACTAGTTGAAGTTTGCAAAGGTATATTTGCTTTATTAAAACGTGAAATTGCTTTATTTTCATTATCGTAAAGAAATCCATTTTCTAGTACTAAGTTTTGTTGGTCGACATAACCAGATTGACCATATATAAATTTTTCAACATCATCAGAATTTATAAATATAAGATCCTCATATCCATTTTCAGATTTAGTTCCGAACACATTAAATTTATTTTTCTGAATTTGTACAAGTCCTTTAGGTTCTGCAATCTTTGCAGCAAAATTATTATCTACATCTATTAATTTCTGGCCTTCATTTTTAGCGTATGGAGAAAACCAAAGGCTCAGAAATAGCGAAAAAGAGAAGATGCTCAATAAAAGAAATTTTTGACCATATAGAAGCTTGCCAACTGAAAAGGAACTTGCTTCTAAAACGGCATATCTACTTTTATAAATTGGTGTAAGTACAAAACCTATACCTAAAAATACACTTATTGGAAAAATAATACTTAATAATTCAGGTGAAAATAATGCCAATACAATGAAGATAATTTCTGAAGACATCTTCCCTACTTGGGCTTGCCCCAAGAAAATATTAAACCGTGAAAATAAAACTAATCCAAAAAGTACTAGAGAAATCCAGCAAATGTTTACTATAATTTCATTACGGATGTAGCGTGAAATAATCACCTCTTAAGAATATCAAAAAGGAGAAAAAATGAAATTCTATAAAGCATTAGACAGCGTTGAGCTAAAAAAGTATTCAGAAGTTGATAAAAATCAATTTGCATTAACATTCTATTCAAAGAGTGGGTTTAAAAGTTCTAAATTATTTGACAAAGAACTTAAGAAAAAAGTTTCAAACTTTTTTGCAGATGAAAAAAGATCGTCGTTTTTTTTGAGCAAAGAACTAACAGGACTTGAAGGAGATTTTTTAATATTAAGAGATTTTGGCAAAGATAAGTCTAAGTACAAAAAATACACTTGGATGAAAGGCTTGTTTGCAAGTTTAGAAAAATATGCTGTTGAGAATGTCGTAATTTACGCTGATACCAGTTACCTTTCTAAAGATGATAATTTCCTTTTTGATTTAGCTAAAACTGCGGAAAAAGCTAGCTATAGGTATACAGATACAAATCCAAATACCAAAAAAGAACTAATTCTAAAAAATGTTTCACTTGCTGTAGAAAAAGCCAGTGCAGCACAAAAAAGAATTGTTGAACTTGGATTTAATGTTGGTTCTGGAGCTAACACTGCAAGAAATTTAGGAGACAGACCAGCAAATCATGCAACTCCTGCTTACATTGCAAATGCCGTAAAGGGTCTAGCTGAAGATATTGGTGGTTTTTCAGTTGAAATATTAGAAGAAAAAGATATGAAAAAACTTGGCATGGGCTGTCTACTGTCTGTTTCACGAGGAAGTGTTGAACCAGCTAAATTGGTAACAATGGAGTATAAGGGTGGCAAAAAAGGGGCTAAGCCAATTGTTCTAGTCGGAAAAGGAGTAACTTTTGATACTGGAGGGATTAGTTTAAAACCGCCACAAAAAATGGATGAAATGAAATGGGATATGTCTGGCGCAGGATCTGTAATAGGAACAATGTGCGCGGTTGCTAAATCAAAACTTCCAGTAAATTTAGTTTGTACAGTTGCACTTTCAGAGAATATGCCAGGAAGCAAAGCTACAAAACCTGGTGATGTTGTAACAAGTATGTCAGGACAAACTGTTGAGATTCTAAATACAGATGCCGAAGGCAGACTAGTGCTATCTGATGCTTTAACCTACGTAGGAAAATATGATCCTAAAGTTGTTATTAATACTGCAACCCTAACTGGTGCCGTAGTTGTAGCACTGGGTTCAGTTGCTGCTGGTGTTATGGGCAATGATCAAAAGTTAGTTAATAAGATACTTGAAGCTGGACAAACTACTGGTGAAAAGGCTTGGCAATTACCTATGTGGGATGAATATCAAACATATTTAGATTCAAACTTTGCTGATATTGCTAATATCGCTCCAGGAAGGGCAGCTGGAACAATTGAAGGAGCATGTTTCTTATCTAGATTTACAAAGGATTATAGATGGGCTCATATTGATATAGCGGGTGTAGCTGATATTGGAGAAGGTAAAGCTAAAGGGTCAACAGGTGTTCCTGTAGGCTTACTGTTTGAGTACGTAAAAAGTAATTTTTAATGCAAGCAACTTTTTTTTCAGGTTTTTCAGATACATCTGAAGCACTTGATTTTATGTTGGAAAAGATTCAATCGAATTTTCAAATAAGAAATAAAGTTTTTTTAAATCTGGATAATGATTTATTAACTAAATTTGAAGATTTAAAAAGAAAAAAATTTCATGAGACTAATAATCTTGAATTTCTCTTTAACAAAAATGTTCAAATCAATGGGGAGATTGGAGGTGAGTCATTTGATGAGGCGCATGTATTAAGTTCAGAAATTAATTTAAGTGAAGAGAATTTTCTTTCAGCTTTTATATACATCACTGAAACTGATAATAATATTCTTAAAACTTCTAGAGAGCTTTATTCAAAACTTCAAAAGGCTAATATAGACGTTAAGCACGAGAAAATTTAGTGGAAGCCAAGTATTATCCCTTAGAGATTGAAGAAAAATGGTCTAAGATTTGGTCAGACAGAGTGCTTGATAAAACCAATCATAAAAACAGCTTTTCACAAGTCATCCCACCGCCGAATGTAACAGGCACTTTGCATATGGGTCATAGTTTTCAGTATGCCATTATGGATTTCTACACCAGATATCATCACATGCAGGGAACAAATTCATATTGGCAAGTAGGATCAGATCATGCAGGGATCGCAACTCAAATGGTTGTTGAAAATAATTTAGCAAATGAAGGAAAAACTAAAAATGATCTAGGCAGAGAAAAGTTTTTAGAGGAAATTTGGAAGTGGAAAGATTTTTCAGAAGATAAAATTACTTCCCAAATTAAGCGGCTAGGCTGTACTGTTGAGTGGGATAAATACAGATTCACATTTGACGATGAATTTTGTGAAACGGTAAACAAGGCTTTTGTCGAGTTATATAGATCTGGAAAGATATATAGAGGATATAGGCTTGTAAACTGGGATCCAATTCTTAAGACTGCAGTTTCCGATCTTGAAGTTGTAAGGCAAGAAAAAGAGGGTGTAATTTGGCATATTGATTATCCTGTTGTTGATTCCTCAGAAAAATTAACCGTTGCCACAACAAGACCTGAAACAATGTTCGGTGATATGGCTGTTGCTGTGAATCCCAAAGACAAGCGTTATCAAAAGTTCATTGGGGAGTACGTTGAGCTTCCTTTTGTGGGCAGAAAAATCCCAGTTCTTGGTGATGATTATGTTGATATGGAGTTCGGAACTGGTTGTCTAAAAATTACACCTGGACATGATTTTAATGATTACGAGATTGGAAAAAAATATGCTCTACATCAGGCATCTGATACTGTTGAGATTTCGAAAGACACTGAAAAATTTGAACCAATAAATATATTTACTGATGAAGCATTTACAAATGCCGCAGTGCCAAAAGATTTTGCAAATCTTGATAGGTTTAAGGTAAGGAAAGTCGTTTTAGAAAAGCTTAAAGAACAGAATCTACTAGCAAAAGAAGAAAAGCACATGATTAGTGTGCCGCGTGGTGAAAGATCAAATATGGTTATTGAACCTAGATTGAGTTTTCAATGGTATGTAAAAACTAAAGAGATGGCTGCTAAAGTAAATGAAGCCGTTAATAAAAAAGAAGTGGTTTTCCACCCTGAAAATTGGATTAAAACGTACTTCAACTGGATGGATAATATTCAAGATTGGTGCATAAGCAGACAAATTTGGTGGGGACATAGGATACCTGCATGGCATGATGATAAAGGAAATGTTTTTGTTGGTTATGATGAGAAAGAGCTTAGAGAATTTTATAAACTCGATGATAGAAAGCTTACTCAGGATGAGGATGTCTTAGATACTTGGTTTTCATCGTCACTATGGCCTTTTGGGTCTCTGGGTTGGCCACAAGAAACAACGACTTTTAAAACTCACTTTCCTACATCTTTATTGGTTACTGGTTTTGATATTATCTTTTTTTGGGTAGCAAGAATGATGATGATGAGTTTAGAGTTTACAGGTCAAATTCCATTTAAAAACATTTATGTGACTGGATTAATAAGGGATGAAAATGGCCAAAAAATGTCAAAGTCAAAAGGAAATATTATTGATCCCCTTGATTTAATTTATGGTATTGAGCTAGATGATTTACTCAAAAAAAGAACTACTAATTTAATGCAAGAGGGTCTAGCTGAAAAAATTGAAAGAAAAACTCGAAAACAATTTCCAAATGGTATTGAATCGTATGGTAGCGATGCAGTTCGTATGACTTTCTTCTCTTTAGCAACGCATACAAGAGATATAAGTTTTGAATTAGGAAGGCTAAAAGGGTATAGAAATTTTTGCAATAAAATTTGGAATGCAGCTAGGTTTATTAACAACTATCCAAAAGAACAAGATAAATTTAAGGCTAAAACTGAGGCAGATAAATGGATTGAGAAGGAATTTAAAGAAGTAAGCAAACAAATCACGAAAAATATTGAAGAATATCGTTTAGATTTTGCTATGAATGAAGTCTATGAATTTTTTTGGGGAAAGTTTTGTGATAAATATATTGAAGACTGTAAGGTATCTGGAGAAACATCGAACCTTCATCCGATGCTAAAAAAAATATTAGTTTTAATGCATCCTTTTGCTCCTTTTATAACTGAGGAGGTAAACGAATTGATATTTAATGATGGATCTTTAATGGATTGACCCTAAATATGACTTATGTCTAAAGTTGTTTTAATAGGTTCTAGCTCAGCAATTGCAAAATCTCTTCAGGAGATTTCTAGTAGAGATTTTATTTGCTTTTCACGAGAGAATAATAATTTTGATATTCATGGCGACCTTACTGAATTAGATGATATAGGAAGCATCAACGGTTTAGTTTATTTTCCAGGATCTATAAATTTAAAGCCATTTACAATGCTGAAAGATCAAGATTTTCAATCAGATCTAGAAATTAATTTTTTAGGAGCTGTCAAAATAGTAAGAAAATTAATTGGAAAATTAAAGGAAGCTGATGGATCCTCAGTTGTATTTATATCAACTGTAGCTGCCAGTATTGGCTTGCCTTTTCATGCAAGCGTATCACCAGCTAAATCAGCTCTTGAAGCCTTTTCAAGATCTATGGCTGCAGAGTATGCTGGTGCAAAAGTATCCTTTAATATTGTAGCGCCTTCTTTAGCTAATACGCCTATGGCTACAAATCTTCTTAAGACTGAAAGACTAGTTGAGTCTAGTAAAGAAAGAAATCCGATGAAACAAATAGGTTCTCCAGAGCAAATTGCGAAATCAATAGATTTTTTACTTGAAGCTCATAAAAACTGGATGACCGGACAAGTTATTCCTGTCGATGGTGGCATGGTTAACTTGAAGTAAAATGCCCCGCAATTTTTTTCTCTAAATCCTTAAGGAGCTTAAATCTTGTTATGGCCTTTTCCAACTGTTCTGCTGACATACCTATTAATAAAAATTTCTTTGCACTAAGTTCGTGCTGTATGTATTTAATTTTTTTGTATGATTCAGCAAGTTCCTTTTGTTTTTCATTATTTTCTTGCCTTAATCTTCGCTCCATAGCAAAAACTAAAGCAGAAGGTCGCAGTGGCCCAGCAAAATTTAGTAATCCACTAGACTTTATACTTTGATCGAGCTCAGTCCTTAATTTTTTGTATTCTTTATTTATAGCATTAAATGGAGTTTGAAAATCTAACCTTACATTTGCTAGAAAATTTTGTAATTCAGCAGGATTGAAATTTTTTATCCACTCTTCTTCTATCATGTCAGAGCATATTGAAATAAGTGCATCTAGTTCGTTTATCTTCTTACCTTTTTCTTTAGATTTTGGATAATTTGTATATTTTAGTAATTGAAATTCTAATCTCTCTTTTCTAAGCTTTTCGTTTAATTCATCTAATAAATTTACCCAATGAATACGTTTGGTTTCTTCAAGAAGAGATGTAATGTGAAATAAATCTTCAACATCCAGTAATTGGGGTTCAATAAGTGCTAAATATAAAGATCTTATCGCAGGAATCTGATGATAAGTAAGACTTGCCAATCCTAGTGCAAAAGGTCCTTCTTGAGTAACAACATACTTATTGAGATAACTTCTAATAATTAAAACATCATCGCTAGTCTCTGTATACGCTAGAGGAATAGTGAGGTCATCTATATTTTTTGATCCTAAAGAAAAGTTTGTAAACTTTTTAATTACATTTGCTATGGAAATATTTTTTTTATATTTAACTTTCAGAGCTTTTGATGCTAACGATAATTTCCAATATTGAAAATCATTAATTGTAACTGCAGAACCAAACTTATGAGTTAATGCTGTTTTATTTAAGCTACCTGTTTTAAAAGCAACAGAATTTGCAAATTCAGGATCTGTAATTCTTTTTATAGTTGATTCCTCAACTATTAATGACTTTTCGTCTAAATCGGTGAACCAATTAAGTTCTAAAGTTTTTGAACTGTCATGTGGATCTGGTGTTTTAGTTGTTATTTCTCTAAATTTTGATGTTTGAAAGTCCATATAAGGGGTATTTAAGCACGAAAATGAAAAAAAACATACAGTTTTTGACTATATTTGGAGTTTTTTGATTCAATTATGATAATATAACCGTATAAATATATTTTACAGCTATATTTAAATAGCCTTTAATTAATATTTTTGGGGAACTTCAACCAACAACCATGCTCTTAGGAGGAGCTATAAATGAAGTTAGCAAGAAGGTTTTTTTCATACTCCTTAATCCTCCTCTTGCTAGAATGAAGTCAGGCATGATGGATTATATAAAACTAAGTCTATCTCCTTGTTGTCATGCCTGACTATTCATTCTTATAAATTAAATAATTTTATGACTATAATTGAAGCTAAGGATCGTTTTAAAAAAGCTACTTCCATGATTAAGATAAGTAGAACAAGTGTTGAACAAAATATAAAATGCCCTCGTTGTTTTGTTTTAGATAAGAAACATAGAATCAAACCTTTCTCTTTACCTTTCACATTGAATATTGCGGTTGATGAGCTGTGTAAAAATGAATTTGATTATTACAGAGCAAAGGCTGAACCACATCCTCTTTTTATTGAGCATGGCATTGATGCAGTTCCATTCGCTCACGAGCAACTTGATGACTGGCGAAATTGGCGTAAGGGCATTAGGACTATTGATGAAGAGAATGGCATAAACTTTGGCGGCGCAATAGATGATGTCTGGCAAAAATCAACAGGTGAACTAATTGTTGCAGATGTTAAAGCAACGGCAAAAAAAGTATTTGATTGGGAAAAAACTTGTGCCGAATACGATTATCCTAAAAGCTATCAAAGACAACTTGAAATGTATCAATATTTATTAAAGAAAAATGGTTTCGAGGTTGCTCCAGAAGCCTACCTAGTTTATTACAACGGTCGAAAAAATGAGCCAATGTTCAATCAAGAAATAAAATTTGATCTTCACCTTATTAAAGTTGATTGTGACTTTAGCTGGGTTGACCAAGCAATTTTAGATACAAAGAAAAGTCTAGAGGGTCCTATGCCCAAATCAACACCAACCTGTGAAAACTGTAATTATTTAAAAGCACGCTGGAATCTGTCTCAGCAGAATGTGGAGGATGCATAATGGAATTAAATGAATATTCTGATCGTCTGAGATCCTCCTCTAACGAGATAATGTATCGACTTATGGAATTGATTGAAAATAACCAAACTGAATTAATTTGTATGCTTCTATTAGAGACCAATGTTGAGCTTAATGCTTTTAAAAAACTTGCCTCTACCAGAAAAAAATTACCTGAAAAATTTTCGGTCACAATGGAAGATGTAATTTGCGCTCATGATGAAATTATTCAGAGACTTGATAGCTTACCTGATAAAAGAAAACATTAATGACAAGATATCAAGATAGTAATTATAAAAATTACACTTTAAAACAAAAAAAGGTTTTAGATTTAGAAAAAAAATATTTTGATATTCTCTTTAGTATTTTTTCAAAACAAACTTTTAAAAATGAATTAAGAGCAATAATGAATGATATAAATCAAAATTGGAGGAGGATTCACACTTTGTGGGGTAAAACAAATGTAGTGGACTTAGCAGTTGAAAGACACATTAATTATAGAGTTTATAATGATCCACTTTTGCAGAAACACATTACCTCAATATATCCCTCGGTGATCAGTTCTGATACAGCATTTGTTACTAAAGATGCTGTAATTAATATTGATTCTAAAACAATAAGCGTCGACGGAAATTCAGATGATTGGGATAGGCAAGTTATAGGTTGTAATCAAACATCGTTTGATAACAAATTAAATTTTTATGCAAAAAGAAAAAAAATAAAAGTACCGGTTACAAGTTTATTAAAACACTATCACAAATCTAAACCTGTTTTATCTTTTTTCTTATCAACTCTTTACCATATTGATGAAATTAATCAAAAAGATTCATGGTATGACGATGGTAAACATCCAGTAAAACCTTATTATTCAAACAAAACAAAAGATAAAACTATTGTTAAAAATGAATTTCTAGATAATATTAAATTTTCTTGTATGCCGCATTATGAAATATCGAGTTTATATAACTTTGATATAGTAAGTGGTGTAAAGTCATATAATCCTCCAGATGTGCCTAAACCTAAAGGAACTTCATCCGTAAGAATAGATCATGATAGTCTCCGAAAAAGATTCGATTCTGGGGGAGTTCAGTGGGAAGGTTTTAAAACATTTAAGATCTAATAATTATTCAGGAAAATTGTCTTGGAAAAATCAAAAAAAGCTATGTATATTTTTGAGTTTGACATATGTCAATGTCAAGAAAATGGGTATATGCATTCTAAAAAGGGCAAAAAGAACTCTTTTAAAGTTACGAATGACCATATTAAAATTGGAGAAACTAGTGATTATGAAGGACGTTTGAAGGGCTACAATACGACCTATAAATGTAGTTTCTGTAGAAAGATTAATGTTAAAGAGTATAAAAGTTGGGAAGTAGATTTTGATAAGAAAACAAGAGAGGATATTGAAACAGAAATTAAAAAAGAATTCCCACATCTTCATGAGGGAGGGAAACTTGAATATTATCGAATGACTAAAGGGTCTGATAAGGAGAAAATTAAGAGTAAAATGCAGGAGCTAATAGATCAAAAAAACTCAAATAAGTTTAAAGATTAGTTTTGCAATTTTTTCTGCTAGTTTAGGTGCCACAGCGTTTCCTATTTGTTTGTACATACTGCCGATTGCACCATGAAGAACGAAATTGTCAGGAAACGATTGGAGTATTGCGCATTCTCTGACGCTCATTCGTCTTTTTTTATTAGGATGAATTTCAGGTCCTGTAGCAGTCAAAGTATCACTTGGTTCCTCCCAATTACTTATTCGTAAAGATTGTTCAAAAACAATTGTCTTTTCCTCTAACTCGGTAACTTGTTTGTCATATTTATCGTCAAATTTAAGTAATTTTTTTAATTCTCGCCAATCATCAGGATTGGGTATAGACCCTGAATTGTTATCTTTTCTAAACCAGTGGCCAGCAGTATGGGCATAGCCAAAGTACTCATCAATTTTTTTTGTTGACCAACCACTTCCCTCTCTCCACTTTTTTAAATAGTCACAAATATCAAATTGATTAACTTTATGTTTTCTACCCCAAAATTTGTCACTAACATTCATTCTTGCCACATGATTGTAAATTGTCTTTCCATTGAGTTTAAATGGCTTATCTCTGGTCCTGACACTTTTTAAGTGGCCCACAGCTTCTTGAGCTGTAACATATGGTTTTATATTTTGATTAAATAAGTCATTTGATAGCCCATGAGTTTTCTCTGGAAAAGGATTTTCACAACCAATTCTATTTCCAATGATAAAAACTCTTTCTCTGTGTTGAGGAACACCATAATCACTTGCCTTCAACATTCTATAGTCAACTTTATAACCAATATCCTCAAAGTCAGATATGATCATTTTCATAACTTCCCCTTTACCAAGGGAAAGAATTCCTTTGACATTTTCTGCTACAAAAAATTTTGGCCTCTTATCCTTAATTATTCTCAGCATTTCAAGATATAGAAAATTTCTTTCATCTTTAACACTTCTTTTAATATTCGCAACTGAAAATCCTTGGCACGGAAAGCCACCAAGTAAAACATCAAATCCTGAGGGTATCTCTGAACTCTTTATTTTAGTTATATCACCTAGGACAATGTGCTTTCCAATATTTTCTTCGTAGGTTTTTACAGAGTCTTTATCAAAATCATTAGCCCAAATGATTTCAAAACCAGCCTTTTTAAAGCCTAAATCAAGACCACCACATCCTGCAAAAAGACCGACAACAGTAGGTTTACTCATTCCTCAACATTTCAATATGAGGAATATTATCCTCCATATATTCCTCACTGCAGGTTTTAAAACCAAATTTTGAATAATAATTTTCTAAATAACTCTGTGCAGAGATTCTTACAGGGCCAAGCTTTTCTTTTTGCACAAAATCAATAGACTTTCTTATAAGAGCTTCGGATAGACCTTTTTTACGCTCGGCTTCTTTTGTAACAATCCTTCCAAAAGACACTTCTTCAAATCTAGTCTTCGCTGGATTGATTCGCAGATAACTTGCTATTTCACCTGATTTCTCAATCCATAAGTGCGTACCAACCTCATCAAGACCATCTAAATCCTGATAAGGACAATCTTGCTCAACAACAAAAATCTCAATTCTCAGTTGCATAATTTTATAAAGTTCGAGCTTGTCTAAATTATGAAACTTTTTTATGATTACGGATTCTAATAAAGAAGACATTAAAAGAATTATGAAAGAAAGTTTCTATGATTTCAAAGCAAAAGATATAAAAGGCGAAGACGTTGCAATGTCCACCTTTAAAAACAAGGTTGTGCTTGTTGTCAATACTGCAAGTGCGTGCTACTTCACACCTCAATATAAGGGGTTGCAACGACTTTATGATAAGTATCAAAATCAAGGGTTGGAGATTCTCGCTTTTCCGTGCAATCAGTTTGCTGAAGAGGAAAAGGGCTCCAATGAGGAAATTGCTAAATTTTGCGAACTAAATTATAGGGTCTCATTCCCTATATTCTCAAAAATTAATGTCAATGGTGAAAAAGCTGAACCACTTTTTAAGTTCCTAAAAGATGCAGCAAAGGGATTTATGGGAACTACCTCAGTAAAGTGGAATTTTTCTAAGTTTCTTATATCTAAAAAGGGACAAGTTATTAAACGTTTTGGCTCATTAGACGCCCCAGAATCATTTGAAAATGACATCCAATCAGAACTACAGTAAATACAAAAACTATAAACCTCCCTTTCCATTCAACAAACCCTTCAGCACCACTTTACTAAGTAAATTAAGAAGAATAGTAAAATTTAGAACAATACGAGCTCTTAATGCCAAAACAATAAGAAGAGTCATTGCAGTTGATGATTTTAAAATGACTTCTTACACCAATTTGTCTGAAGGGAGTGTCAAAAACTTGTATTTACTTCCAGGCTACCTTGGGAATGATAACTCCTCATATATGCTTAGTGCACTTATGTATTTTTCAAAAAGAGGCTGGAATATACACCGACTTAATCCAGTCGATCACGGTGATACCTTAATGATGAATAAAAAATTTTTTAATGCCTTACATCACAAAATTGTAGGCAGAGCCCTTGAAATTCTTATAAATAAAAACGATGGTGATCATTATTTAATGGGATTTTCATTTGGAGGAAACTTTTCATTACGTATTGCAATGCTAAATGCTGGTTCGAAATTTAAAAGAGTGGTTGCAATTAGTCCTATGATTGATCATGAGAAATCCCTTGAAGGGTTATCAGATTTTTTTAATAAGTATTATATTAAAAAGTGGGTGAATACATTCCGTGCTAAAGAAGCTATGTGGAAAGACTACGATCTTAGAAAGTTTTACAAGATGACGGATATTAAAGAAATGATGGAAGAATGGTTACCTTTTGTATTGCCAGAATATGATTTTGTTAACCTAAGTGAATTCTTCAACATGTATAAAATCTCTGCAGATAAAATGAAAAAACTAAAGACTAAAATAAGTATAATAATGTCAGAGGATGATCCAGTTGTTCCTATTAACTCAGCACAGCATCTTCAGAACATAGATAATTTGAATTTTCTGCAAACAAAATTTGGTGGGCATAACAGTTTTACTGAAAACTTTTCCTTTGATGACTACTCAATGAAAATTGCTGCTAGTGAGTTAGGCGAAGAATAACTGCTGCCTCTCGTCCATTCCCAGTTTCATAGTAATCTGCTCTTTTTGTAATTTCCCTAAATCCAAGCTTATCGTAAAAATTTCTAGCACCACGGTTTGATTCACGAACTTCTAAAAAAGTATTTTTTATGTCAAATAGTTTTGATCGCTGGAATAAGATACTAAACATGTATCGTCCTACTCCTTTGTGTCGGAAATCTTTCTTTACTGAGATATTTTGTAGATGACATTCATCTAGAACTTCAGATGCAATGCAAAAACCAACAATTTGTGCCTTTAGCAGACATACAAAACTCATAGTTCTCCTGTTAAGAATATTTTCAAATGTCTTTTTCGACCAAGGAGTTGGATTGGCCTCCTTTTCGATATCTAAGACTGCATCAAGATGCTTTATAGAGAAATTTTGAACTTCTAGTTCACTCGCCAGTGAAGTTTGGTCGTCTTTTTTCAACAAATGCCTGAACACCCTCTAGATTATCTTTACTACCGACAAGATCGTCTTGGAGTTTAGCTTCTTCTTTTAATTGATCATAATATGACCTAGTAAAGCTCTCTCTCATCAGTTGTTTTGTTCGCATAAGAGCTACCGGAGCAAAATCTGCGTAAACTTTTGCCATTTCAATTGCATTTTCTAAAGTTTTTCCATCGACAGAAACCTCTGCACACATACCTAGAATCTTACATTCTTCAGCTGATACTCTTTGCGCTTCAGAGGCCATTCTGAAGGCTCTTTGATAGCCAACAATTCTTGGAAGAAGCCATGTCGAACCACCATCTGGAATAAGTCCAATTTTTGAAAAACCTATCTGAAAGAAACTAGACTGTCCCATAAAAACAATATCTGAACTCATATAATACGCGCATCCAATACCTGCACATGGTCCTTCCACAGCTGCAATAACTACTTTATCCATTTCGATGAGATTATTTAGTCCAATGTGGTAACCCTCATTAAGTGCTTTCTCAACACTTTCCCAGCCCATTGAGTTATCTGAGGGTTTTAAATCAGCACCTCCACAAAAAGCACCACCATTTCCAGTAATTACAACCGATTTATATTTTTTATCTTTTGCTTTTTCTGAATAATCATTGAACAACAAAACTGTTTCAGGATCCAAAGCATTTCTTTTTTCAGGTCTATTTAATTTTATAATTGCAATATCATTTTGCTCTTCAAATAAAACTTTGTCACTACTCATTAAATTTCTCCATTATTAAGGTTCTATTAATTTTTTTAAGTGTCACGCCGACTCTTTGCCTATCACTTCTTTCAAATTTTATTACAGGATTTGCATCTTGTCTTGATTGAAAGAAAGATTTTTCAATTTCTTTCATTTGGCTGTGATTAGGAGTGGTAACTAATTCCATATCTAACCATAATCTAATTACCTCCGATCTTTCAAATGTATCTAATTTCTTAAGTCCTTCAATAGTTAATCCCTCATCATCCTTTAAATCCATGATTTTTTTCCTCAGATAATGCTCATAAAGAGAGTTTTGTTCTTTAGTAATTTCAGTCAACTTTGAAACATTTTCATTCAATGATTGCCACTTATCCTTAATTTTGGGAATAACTTCTTTTCTCAAAAAATTTCTACTGTAGGAAATATCATTATTTGAATGATCTTCAACAAATTTGATTTTATTATTTGATAAAAACTCAAGAATATTTCCTTTAGCTTCTTTTAAAAAAGGACGCAAAATTTTATTTTTACCAACTGTAGTTAATCTAGGAATACCAGATATTCCCTTAAGGC
Source organism: uncultured SAR86 cluster bacterium (assembly GCA_902526535.1). Taxonomy (GTDB): domain Bacteria; phylum Pseudomonadota; class Gammaproteobacteria; order Magnimaribacterales; family TMED112; genus TMED112. The sequence continues at coordinate 13,654 of CABZLG010000008.1, read as the reverse complement.
CGGTACCTCTTATAATTCTAAATAAAACTGTTTCTATCTGATCGTCTGAGTGATGTCCTTGGATAATCAGAGAGTTTTCAGGTAAAGACTTCAAAACATTCATTCTCTTGTGTCTTGCAGCAGCTTCAAAACCCTCGCCTGATACCTCAACCTTTATATTTTGTGATTCAAAAGTTATATTTCGTTCATTGCAAAAGTCACTACAATGACTTTCAAACGCATTACTTTGTTTATTGCCATGATTAAAGTGCAATGCAGTTAATTTAGAAGTCAGCTGTGCACTATCAAGGTATTTTTTGATCTGAACTAGTGCATATGTCGAGTCAGAGCCACCGCTATATGAGACATAAATACGTGTTGCGTTAAGTATTAAACTCTTATCCTCTTCATGAATGAATGTCATTAATTAGGCGCCAATTTTAAGAAATTTTTTGTAACGATTTTCAGTTAATTGTTCGATAGATTTTTTGCTGAATCTTTCTAACTCAGACTCAATAAACTTTTTAATATTATCGTATGTTTCGCTGTGATTTCTATGAGCTCCACCTGTAGGTTCTTTGATAATTGTGTCAATTATCTCAAGCTTTTTTAAATTTGTAGCATCAAGCTTTAAAGCATCTGCTGCTTCTTCAGCATTTTCAGCTGTTCGCCATAAGATTGAAGCACATGCCTCTGGGGAAGCAACTGAATAAATGGAATACTCTAACATTCCAATTGTGTCAGCTAAACCAATGCCAAAACCACCACCAGAACCACCTTCACCTATTACGATATTAATTATGGGGGTTTTTAAATCTGACATTAATTCTAGACTTGAGGCTATAGCCTCATGCTGGCCAGAGTATTCTGCTTTTACACCAGGATAAGCACCAGGAGTATCAATTAAAGTAATTAAAGGTAAGGAAAATTTTTCTGCAAGCTTCATTACCCTATTGGCTTTCCTAAAACCAGAAGGATGTGGCATACCAAAATTTCTTTCGACTCTCTCCGCAGTCTCCCTACCTTTTTCATGTCCTATAACAGCAACTGGTTGTCCATCAAAAAAACCAAGTCCTGCTAATATAGCTTTATCGTCTTCAGATCTACGGTCACCGTGAATTTCTTCAAATTCTGTAAAAACATTAGCAACATAGTCAGCTGTGTGTGGCCTATTAGGATGCCTTGCTACCAATACTTTTTCCCAAGGTGTAAGATTCTCATATATTCTCTTTGTTTCTTCTTTTGCTAACGCTTCTAATCTTTTTATTTCTTTAGATAAGTTTTTTGGAGCAGGAACTGCTTTTTTAAGCTCTTCAACTTTCTCAAGGCAGGTATAAATTGGTTGTTCAAAATCTAAATATTGTTCCATATCAAAAAAGCTTATATTTCTCTTCACCAAAAAGCTTATTTAACTTTTCGAACGTACTATCCTCCAGAGAAATCTTAAAATTGTCAACTTTAAATTCTGAAGATAAATTTAACTGCTCATCACTTATTCTTATGAATACATCAACCCCTTTATCTGACTCTAATTCTTTAAGCTCTGGAAATTGTCCATTTCCTATTTTTTTCATATTTACTCTATCTATTTCCAAACACAGTTTTGTTGTCAGGTAATTCCTTGAATCCTCAATTGACATGATATCTGAGGCCCTCATCCTTATTCTTGCATCCTCTCTAAAATCATCATGTGAAAACTTCCCTTTAAGCATTACAATTGAATTTTCTTTAAAAAGCTCTTTCTTGTTATCATGCAGCTCTCTTGGAATTGAAACATCTAAGTTGCCTGTTTCATCAGACACTTCAAGCCAGATTGAGACTTGAGAACCTTTCTGACGAATCCTCTTCTTATGAATAAGAACTGGCAAAAATTTTTCTTGGCTTGATACCTGTAATTTATTAATCGGTTTAGTTCTAGAAGAAATAGAATTTCTTATCGTTGTTAGCGGATGCTGACTAAAGTAGTAACCAAAGCACTCTAGTTCCTTATTTAAAAGCTCCGATTCAGTAAATTCATATATTTCATAACCAGAAATATCAACTTGATTTACGTCACCGAACATATCAACTGCACCTGTCTCTTTGCTTGAGTGAATTTGATCTGATGCTTCAAGAACCCTTAAAATCATACTTATTGCTTCATTCCTATCGCAGAAATCATCAAAGACTCCAGCTTTTGCCATACTTTCTAATGCTCTTTTTCCACCTTTACGCAAATCAACTCTTGAAGCCATATCCATCAAGCTTTTAAATTCTCCCTTCCTTCTTTCTTCACATAAATCTTGAACAAACTTCTTTCCAACATTTTTCAGTGCAGCAAGACTATATTCAATGCAATTATTTTTATTTACTAAGAAAACATCATTTGATGAATTAATATTCGGTGGAATAATTTTAACCTTCATTACTTCACAATCTTTGATATGTGGTTCAAGTTTATCTGTTTTGTCTTGTTCTGATGTTAGAACAGAAGCTAAGAAATGAGCAGTAAAGTGTGTTTTTAGGTATGCAGTTTGATATGCAAGATAAGCATACGCAGCAGAATGTGATTTATTAAATCCATAACCGGCAAAAGTCTCTATATTTTCAAAGATCTCTTCAGCTTTTTGTGCATCTATATTATTTTGTTCACAACCTTTAACAAATGTTCCTTTTTCTTGTTCCATTACATCTGCTTTCTTTTTACCCATTGCTCTTCTTAAATTATCAGCATCACCAAGTGAATATGATGCTAAAACCTGTGCTGCCTCCATCACCTGTTCCTGATAAACGAAAACTCCATAAGTCTCATTTAAAATTTTTCTTAACGCTGGATGCTGCACGGTAACTTCAGATTTACCTAATTTTCTTTTGATGTATTGATCTAGCATTCCTGATTCCATTGGTCCCGGTCTATAGAGAGCAACAAGAGCAATAATGTCAGAGAAATTTTCTGGTTTCATTCTTTTAACAACGTCAACCATCCCTCTGGATTCAAGTTGGAAGATACCCTTGGTTTTACCTGACTTTAATAATTTAAAAACTTTTTTATCGTCAAAAGGAATAGATTTTAGTTTGAAATCAGGTTCAATATTTTCAATAGATTTAACAGCATTATTGATTACTGTTAATGTTCTTAACCCAAGGAAATCAAATTTAATGAGACCACTTTCTTCAACGTCATACATGTCTAACTGAGTTGCTAAGGAATCAGTCTCCTCATCAAAATGCAAAGGTGTAAATTCATGAATATCATTTGGTGCAATAACTACACCCGCAGCATGCTTCCCTATACTTCTAGCTTTGCCTTCAAGTGCAAGAGAAAGTTCAATTATTTCTGCCGCCTCATCGTCTTCTTCCCTAAGTTTTTTTAATTCATTGCTTTCAGTTGGAATTGTGTAATTAGTATTTTTAGATATTGAATTTTTTAAGCTTTCAACAATTTTTCCATCTTTAGAAACATTTCCCTCTTCATCAGATTTTAGACCTTTTAAATCTTTATCAAGCACTCCTTTTATGTAAACATCACCATTTTTATCAATAAATACCTCTCCATATATAGCTTCAAGAAGTGAAATTCCTGGGGTATCTGGTACAAGCTTAGCTAACTTATCTCCAAAACCGTATGGCTTATCAAGAATTCTTGTTACATCCCTAATTACTCCTTTCGCTGCCATTGTTCCAATAGTCCCAATTTGTGCAACAGACTTTTCACCATATTTATTTTTTACATAATCAATAACGTTATCTCTTCCTTCAATACAAAAATCAATATCAAAGTCAGGAAAAGACATTCTCTCCGGATTTAAGAATCTTTCAAAAATAAGTCCATACTTCAATGGATCAAGTTCTGTTATTGATAATACAAATGCTACAAGTGATCCTGCACCTGATCCTCTTCCAGGTCCCACAGGAATATAATTTTGTTTTGCCCATTTAACAAAATCCATCACTATAAGAAAATATCCTGGATAGTCTTTTTCTATAATTATCTTTAATTCTGATGCTAGCCTTTTTCTATAAACATCTGTGTCTAGTTTTTCATTCTCTTTAAGATATTCCTCCAGCCTCTCTTTTGAAATGTTCTCAAGATGTTGGGCTAATGAAATTTCTTCCTCTATTTGATAAGAAGGGAGAAAATACTCTTGCTCACTAAGAAAAACATTGCATCCCTTTGCAATTTCAAGGGTATTAAGCAATAAATCTTCCTTATGATTAGATTTCATTTCATCAAAAGTCTTAAAGTATTGTTCTTTAGAACAGCTTGGGTTTTCCATTTCACTTCTTAGATGTGTTGCTTTATTTATAGCTACTTTTGCTTGATGGTTTAAGTAATCTTTTTGTTTAATGAAATGCACATCATTTAATGCAACAGCATGAATATCCTTTTCTGAGCAAAATTTTATTAAATTTGAGGAATTTTCATCATATGCGTCTTCAGAATAATTCGATACGCCTAAATATAGATTAGATGAGAAAGCTTTTTTTAGCGCTTCGATAGTCGCCACAAAATCTTTTCCCTCCTGAATATCAGTTGATTTATAGTCTGAGAAATTATCAGAAGGTAAAATAAAAATAATATCGTCTTTTAAAGCTAGTATTTCATTTTCATTTACCTTAATTCCCTTATTTGCCTGCAAGTAGCTTTTTGTACTCAATGAAAATAGCTTTTCCAGACCTTTTTTATTTTTTGCTAGCAATAATCCTTTAGAGAGGCCCTTTAAGTTTGATTTGATGTCAAAATCAACCCCACAAATTGGTTTTATACCTTTTGAAATTGCGTAGTTATAAAACTTTATGATGCCAAAAAAGCTGTTTTTATCGGTTAAAGCGACCGCCTTTAATCCTTTTTTATATGCTGCATCGACAATATTTTTTGGAGTAGGTAATCCAGATTTTAAACTGTAGTGAGATTTTACCTGTAAATGTACAAATTCTGACATTATTTCATTTTAAAACTTTTTCTATGAATCTTTGTTAAACCATATTCAATTATTGCCTCTTTATGCATTTGAGTGGGATACCCTTTATTTTTTTCAAAATAATACACAGGGAATATCTTTGCGTATTGAGCCATCAAATTATCTCTAAAATATTTAGCGTAAATTGACGCCGCGCTTATTTGTTGATGGACTTTATCGCCACCAATAAATGCTTCAGCATTTAATAGTTCACTTGGAACATACTTACCATCAATAAGTATTTTTTCTGGTTTAATCTGAATGTTATTAATTGACCTTTTCATAGCGAGGTGCGTGGCATTAAGAATATTCATTTCATCAATTTCTTGAGGAGTACAAAGACCTATAGATGCAAATGCATTTCTTCTCAGAAATTGAAATTGTTTAGATCTTAATGATTCTGAAGAGCTTTTAGAGTCTTTAAATATTTCATTTATTTTTTCAGGAAGAATTACACAACTCGCAACAACTGGCCCAGCAAGGCAACCAACTCCTACCTCATCAACGCCTGCAATAATCATTAATTTGATCAAGAAATCCTGAAAAATTTGGCTTTGTTAACAGGTTCGAAGCCTTTTTAAGTTCAGTTGAAATTTTTTTCTTATTTTTAAAATTATTTTTCATATCCTCAACAATGTTTTTTACACTCATTTTATTCTGCAGAAGTTCTTTCATAAGTTGTTTTCCCGTTATTAGGTTAGGTAGTGCTACGAATTTAGCATTCACCAACAATTTATAAATCCAAAAATTAATTAAATTAGTTTTATAAACAACAGTCGTTGGAATTTCAGCAAGCATACATTCTAATGTAGCAGTTCCAGAACAGCATATTGCAAGAGAAGCTTCTCTCATTATCTCTCTAGCTTTTACAACTTTTGCGCTAATTCCAACCTCATTTTTTATATATGAATTTATTAACTTAAGTGTTGCTTGGTCGTATGCAGGAACAATTGCTCTAAATTTTTTGTTTTCTGAAAACAACTTGAAGCTTTTTATCATTACTGGTAAATGATGTTCGATTTCTGACTTTCTACTACCTGGCAAAAGACATATCAACTCATCATCCTTATCACCGGTATAAAGATTTTTATTACTCAAAAGAGGATGTCCAATACAAAGTGCTCCTTTATTCACCTTTTTGCAGTAATCAAGCTCAAATGGAAATAAACAGAGCATATAGTCAACGAATTTAAATTTTTTTGCTCTACCTTTACGCCATGCCCAAACAGATGGGCATACTACATGGACTGTTAGGATATTTAATCTGTGTAATTGTTTGTGAATTTCGAAATTAAAATCAGGAGCATCTATACCAATAAAAATATCTATCTTTTCATCTTTAAATTGTTTAATTAGTTTTTTTTGAAACTTTTTGATGTTAAAAAAATTTTTTAAGGGATCTATAAATCCCATGACTTCGATTATTTTTCTATTTTTTGATGTGCCATACTGTAAAAGATCTCCATCACCGACACCAATAACTTTAATATCACCAAATTTATCTTTTATTTGTTTAATTAATCTACTTCCTAGAAGGTCTCCTGAAGGTTCTGCAGATACAATTCCAACTTTAATACTCAACTATCTATGAATTCCTCTTGAAGATTTTTTTACAGATGTGATGAATGTTTTAACATCTTCATCTTTAGAGAATTTTTTTTCTAAATCAGCAATTGCATCTTCAGATTTTAATTTGCTCTTAAAGAAAATCTTAAATGCGTCTTTAATATTAGAAATTTGATTTTTAGAAAATAATTTTCTCTCTAAACCAATTGTGTTGATTCCAAGAAGTTTCAAAGGGTTGCCTGCAACACGTGTATAAGCAGCAACGTCCATTGTTATTTGAGAACCCATTCCAGCAAAACTATAAGAACCCAACTGACAGAATTGGTGTATCAAAGTATATCCCCCTAAAGTTACGTAATCACCAATCTTTACATGTCCAGCTAATGCACAATTATCAACTAAAATGTTGTGATCTCCTAAAACACAGTCATGGGCAATCATCACACCAGGCATGATTAAGTTTTTGTTGCCAACTTTTGTAAAACCTAAGTCAGCTGCAGTACCTCTATGAACTTTACAGAATTCTCGAAAGGTATTTCCATTACCAATCTCTAAATGAGTCTTTTCTCCTTGATACTTTAAATCTGGAGTGTCTTCTCCAATTACAGAAAAAGAAAAAAACTTGTTGTTTGTACCAATCTTTGTTGGACCTTGAATAACAACATGAGATTTTATAATACACTCTTTATCAATTGATACATCGGGGCCAATAACACAATATGGGCCAACTTTTACACTTTCGTGAAGCTTAGCTTTTTTATTTATTACTGCTGTTTGATGGACATTACTCATTTAAACTTCTATCCGCACAAATAATCACTGCAGAACAAACTAATTTATCCTCTTTGAAAGCAGATGATTCAAATTTCCAGATACCCCTTTTAGAGCTTATAACCCTCGATTCAAACTTTAAAGTATCGTTTGGCAGTACTTTTTGTCTAAACCTAACCTTTTCCACACCACAAAGTAGATAAACTGAATCTTTAGTAGCTTCCTGTTTCATTATATGTGAACCCAATAATCCACAACTTTGTGCCATTGCTTCAAGAATTAAAACTCCTGGCATTATAGGAAAATCTGGGAAATGTCCTTTGAAAAATTCCTCATCAGGTGAAATAAATCTTTTTGCTACTATTTTTTCATTCGACACTTCAATAACCTCATCGATAAATAAAAAGGGATCTCTATGTGGTATAAAAGCTTCTACTTTCATCTATTTAACTTCGCAATTAATTTAAGTGTTTTAGTATGTTCCTGTACTTTTAAAACCCCGCTATATACAGCTGGTTTTAAAAGAGATTTAGTCACAAATGATTTTGCCAAAATAATAACACCATCACAAATTTCAATATGGCCAACTATAGAAACATGTCCAGCTATCTGGCAATTATTACCAATTTTCACACTTCCTGCTATAGCAGTTTGTGCGGCAATGACAGTATTTTTCCCAATAACTACATTATGCGCAATATGGATCTGATTATCTAATTTAACTCCAGTTGCAATATGTGTATTTCCTAATGCTCCTCTATCTATCGTGCAATTGGCGCCTATCTCTACATCATTTTCGATAATAGTTGAGCCAAGTTGATAAATTTTTATCCATTTATCTGAATTTTTGTCTTTTGCAAAACCAAAACCATCAGACCCAATAACACTTCCTGAGTGTATTTCTACATCATCACCTATTTTAGTGTTAGGGTATATCGAAACATTGTCATGAATTTTTACATTCTTTCCAATTTCACAATTATGACCAATAGAGACATTCTCTCCGCTAATAAAATTTTTGCCAATTTCAGGTTCAGTTTTTTCAAAACTTTGGGAAAGGTCAAAAAATAATTTTGATGCTCTTGCATAGCCAAGATATGGATCGTCAACAATTATTTGATTTTCAATTTTTACCTTTTTAGCTATTTTAGGAGAAAGTATTACTGCGCCTGCATCCTCTGAAAGTTTAGAGATGAAACCTTCATCTTTAATAAAACAGATTTGTTCACTGTTGCATTTATGTACTTCCGAGAGGTGTCTAATAGATAGATCAATATTACCTTTTACTTCACCTTCAATTGATGATGCAATATCTCTTAAACTAAGAGTGGGCATTAACTAGATTATTCTTCAGATTTTTTAGCTAACCTGACATCAAGACCTGAAGTGACATCATCTGTGATATCTAATTCTGGTTTAGCATAAAAAAGTGATTGAGGTGTAACAACCAATTCTATTTTCTTTGCATTTATTAATTCACTTAAAACAGCTTGGAAGTCTTGTGCTAGAGCCGTGACTACTGCTTGTGCGGCTTCTTGCTGCTTTGTCTGTAATTTATTTGCTAAAAATTGAATCTCGTTCTGCTTGTCTTGAATTTTCTTTTGCATATCGAGTTTCTGCTCATCAGATAATGTTTCATTATCTTTCTGAAACTTTTCAACTAACTCTTGTCCCTCAGACTGAAGTAGCTCCAATCTCTCTTTGTCAGCCACAAAATCTGAGTCATCTTCTAATTCTTTAAATGTCTCTTTTGCATACTGAGTGTTCAGCATTGCCCCTTCTGCATTTAAAACAAATGTACCCTCGGCATTGGTACCAAGTGACAATATAAATATAAATGCAATTAATAGTTTATTCATATAAGTTCGATATTTTATATGACTTTTTTTGAATAATCGAGGAATTTTAGAACTTATTTCCTACAGTGAATTCAAATCTTTTTGTCCTGTCAAAAGGGTCATTATTGAATGGGACAGCAAAATATACACTTATCGGACCAAATGGAGTTATAGCACTTCCGCCCAATCCATAAGAACCTCTAAGCTCCTCAACACTAGGTTCAAAACACTGATTTTGATAAGGGTAACAGTATGTGGAAAAAACATTTCCCAAATCAATAAAAAATGCAGAACGGAATTGAGATTGATCTTCAACAAACGGAACTTTGAAAATAAGATTTAGGCTTGTCTCAGTGAGAACATTACCTCCAATGGGTCTGTTTATATTATAAGTGCTGTACTGATTATAGTACGGTGTATCCGGCTCTCCATCAAAATCATTATCAATTAGTGGTGGACAATAATCTTCCGCAGACACGTATTCATAACATGGCACTTGAGTTATTCTTGGACCAAGACTATTTGTTTCATAACCTTTTATTGAGTATGGACCACCTGCATAGAAATTTTCAAAGTAAGGAGGAATCTCAGTATCACCATAAATACCTGTATAACCAAGTCTTGACGAAATTTTAAATACAAAGTCTCCTCCGAGAGGTTGGTAAAACTCATTTCTATAATCAACACGATAATAGTTTAAAGTTGAACCCGGAACAGTAGTTTGAAAAGATATAGAGTTTGAAGAACCTTTGGTAGGAAAAATTCCCCTATTTAGTGTTACTCTTGTCCAGTAACCCTGCAACTTTAATGTATCGAAAACACTACCCTCTGTTTCAACGAAATCTAAAACTTCTCTAGATGTTAAAGATCCGCTTTGTAGTTCTGTATGATCTGCTGAAATATTTAAACCTAGTCTTTGTACATCAGAAATTGGATATCCCAAATTTAATCCTAATCCATATGACTCGGTGTTATATTCTGAAAGGCCAAACCCTCCATAGTCGAATTCACGATAGTTTAATGAGTACCCCCTACTTACACCATCAACTGTATAATACGGATTCTCATATTGAAGAAAAATATTATTGGAGTAGTCACTGGTCTGTAATCCAATACCCACAGTATTTCCACTCCCCAAAAAGTTATTTTGTTGAATATTGAAATTAAACGAAAAGCCAAACTGAGAATAACTGAAACCACCAATAATATTTCCATATTGTTGCTCTTCAACATCAAATACAACATCTACTTTATCTTCCTCTCCTGGGACTGGAACTGTCTCCACGCTTACAGTTTTAAAGAAGCCAGTTCTTTCTAGAAAAAGCTTAGATTGTTCAATTAATTGATTTGAGGCAGGTGCTCCTTCAAACTGCCTCATTTCTCTTCTTAACACTTCGTCAGTTGTAAAATCATTTCCACGAAATATCACCCTTCTTGTGTAATTTTTTCTTCCTGGATTAAATACAAAAGTAATGTCTGTGACTTTTTCTTCTGAACTTACAGTAGGCACACCATCTATTTCAGCAAATGTATAGCCTTCATTACCAAGAATATTTGCAAAAAATTCTTCATAGCTTGTAATTATCGATTCTGAGTATGTAGATCCCTCTGGAATATTTATTAATTTTTCAAAAAAGTCTCTTTCAAGTGGTAGCTCACCTGAAATATTTACATTACCTACTTTATATTGTTCGCCTTCATTAAGTATTAAAGTGATGTAAAGCTCCTCCAAATCACTACTTATTGATACCTGCGATGAATCTATACTAAATTGTAGGAATCCTCTATCTTTATAATAAGCTTCAAGATTTTCCAGATCAGTTCTTAATTTTTCTCTGGTGTATTTATTATCTCCAGTAAAAACAGAGATAATGTTTCCCTCTGAAAGTTCAAAAATATCTTTTAAATCCTCATCTCCAAATTCTTGGTTTCCAATTAACTCTATAGAGGTAATAGTTGTCGGTGTACCCTCATCTACATCAATATCTACATCAACTCGGTTACGAGGTCTCTCCACTTGATTTACTTCAACCGAAGCTCCATATCTGCCTTGCTGTGAGTATTGAGCTTGCAATCCTTTTATAATTAAATCAAGAGTAACTCTCTTTAAAACCGAACCCTCAGACACACCTTCAGATGCAAGAGCGCTTAACAAATCCTCAGTCTTAATTGCCGAATTTCCCTCAATTTCGATACCTGATATGGTTGGTCTTTCTTGTACTTTAATAAAAATGATCTTTCCCTCTATAGAAATTTGTACGTCATCGAATTGACCAGTGTCAAAGAGTGTCTTTATGACTCTTTTATAATCTGTTTCATCAACTTTATCTCCTATAGTTACAGGGATAGTATCTAATACACTCCCTAAGGAGACTCTTTGAAGCCCAACTAATCTTATATCTTCTACAACTATTGGAGCTCCAAAACAAAAGCTGGATAACAAAAGAATTAAAAATCTCAGTTTATTCAAAATATTCTCATTAAATCGTTGTAAACAACAAATATAAACAAAGCAAGGATAAACATATAGCTTAGATTGAAAAGAGCAACTTTTAGTTTCATATTTATCGGCACACCTATTACTTCCTCAAATAAGATAAACAAAAATTGACCACCGTCAAGCATTGGAAGCGGCAAAAGATTAAACGCTCCAAGACTTATACTTAGGATGGCAGTCAGAAGCAAGAATGGAATTAAGCCAGAGCTTAAAGAATCGCCTGCAACTTTAGCAATTCCAACTGGCCCACTTAAATTTTCCACACTTAAATTGCCAGTGATCATTTTTACAAGAAACTTAAAGGTATTTACTATCCAAAACAAAGTTTGATCCCATCCATATCTTAAAGAATCTATTAAATTATTATTTTCAGGACTTAAAGTAATGCCATAAAACTCTTCTTGCTCAATTCTAGGTAAAGAAAGAAACAAAATATCTCCACCTCTCTCTATTTGTAACGATTTTTGGTTCTTATTTTGTAAAAGATTATTGAGTTGTGACAATGAAAGCACTTCACGATTATTTAAAAAATTAATTTTATCACCCTCTTTTAAACCATTTTCTTCAGCTATACTTCCTGTGGAAATTGAAGCAATTATTGGAGAGTAATCATTGAAAGCTTCTATTGAAAAATGTGTGGATGGGGCTTGTTCATCCGAAAATGATAAATTCTTGACCTCTTCTTGAAAAGTTTTATATGAACCACTTGAATAGTCATAAACGTCAAATGTTATGTTCCCATTAAAGCCAGACAAGTTAAGAAGGCTTATCTCAAAATCTTGTACGTTTTTTATAGGTCTCTCATTAACCGAAATAACTTTAAAATATTGCTCTCCATCAATCTTGTTAAATTTTGCGGTTAATACATCTGGTTGTTTAGGTATAAAAAGTGCAACAAACGAAAAAATTACAAATGAAAGTATGAAATTAAATATGGGACCTGCCAATGTAACTAACATTTTTTCTGGTGCTGGACGATTTGCCAAAACATATTTTTTTTCTGATTCTGATAGTTTTTTGTAATTCTCTTCATCATGAGGATCATGAAATGCAACATACCCTCCAAAAGGAATTGAAGAAAGTGAAAATCGAACATTGTCTTTATTTTTCCAGGTAAATATATCTGGACCAAAGCCTATACTAAATTTCAAAATTTTAATTTTAAAGAATCGCGCTACTGAATAATGGCCATACTCATGGAATGTAACCAGTATTAAAAATAAAATTATTGCTCCAAAAATTGTAGTCATGATAAATTAAATTTCTCAAGTATTTCTTTACGAGAGGACCTAAAGTCCTCTAATGTATTTAATTCTTTTTTTTCAAAATTAAAATAGTTGTTATAAATAAATTCATAAATTTCTCCAAATTTAATTTTGTCTTTTAAAAAATTATTCACAGCTATTTGATTAAGTATTGCAAATATGAGTCCTCTATTGCCGCCAAGATTCATAATTTCCCTTGTTATCTTAAATAATTCTTTTCTATCTTCAGGAAAAAACTTCAATTGTAAATTTATTTCATTCTCAAACATATTTAACGAAAATTTGTTTCTGACTTCATCTGATCTTCTATTCAGCAATCCATAAGAAAGTGGAATGATCATACTTGGCTTTGATAATTGTGCCTCTACAGAGCCATCATTTAACTCTATCAATGAATGAATAATGCTTTGTGGTTGAATTAATATGTCTAATTTTTCAGAATCTAAATCAAAAAGAAATTTTGCCTCAATAAGTTCAAAGCATTTATTTACCAGAGTAGCTGAATCAATTGTAATCTTATCGCCCATCTTCCATGTTGGATGATTTAGTGCATCAACTGCCTTTTTGTTTTTAATTTGTTCTAGGCTTTGTCCTAGAAATGGCCCTCCTGATGCCGTTATAAAAATCTTTTTTATATCATTTTTATTTATATTCCTAAGAGATGAAAAAAGTGAAAAATGTTCTGAATCAATTGGAATCAACTCTGTGCCGGACGAAGAGACTGCATCCATTATAAATTTACCAAAAACAACTAATGATTCCTTATTAGCCAGTAAAAGTTTCTTTCCTGATTTTGCT
>CABZLG010000007.1 GCA_902526535.1 uncultured SAR86 cluster bacterium | reverse complement strand
ATTAGATTTACACCAGCTTTTCCTCCATTATTTATATCCAAATAATTAAAGTTAAAATAATCAGCGTTAATAAAAGATGACGTTGAAATACATGCGAGTAGAACTGAGAATAAACCCAAAAGAAATTTATTCACATTGTCTAAGACAGTCAAATATGCATTCTTTTCAGAGTAACTGAAGAAAAAAAGCAATCCGAAATAAAATAAAATAAATACTAAATAAAATGAAACTAAACCAAAATTGAAAAATAAATTCGTAGAAAACAGTACTCCAAGAAAACCAAAGTTATTTTTAAATTCTTTCTCTACGATTAATAAGTCTACAGTTGTATCTAGGTAAGAAAAGGTTATTAGACTACCAAAAAGAAATAAAGAGAAAATGATTAAAGAAAATCCGAAAAACTCCCTATAAATTCTATCTATTGACATGCTAAGATATTGTAACTAAAAAAACCTAATGTACTCTTTTTTTAAACAAAAATGGCAGAACAATTAATAATTCTCGGTTCCGGACCTGCTGGTTATACAGCTTCTGTTTATGCTGCAAGGGCTAATCTTAATCCTGTTTTAATTACTGGTTTAGAGGTTGGTGGACAACTCACCACAACTACTGAAGTAGAAAATTGGCCTGGCGATCACAACAATCTTCAAGGGCCAGAGTTAATGGATAGAATGAAAGAGCATGCAGAAAAATATAATGTTCGAATAATCAATGACTACATCAAAGCAGTAGACTTTAAAAAAAATCCTTTGTCTCTTATTGGTGAAAAGGATGAATATGTTTCTAGCTCATTGATTATTGCAACAGGAGCTTCAGCTAAATATCTTGGATTATCATCAGAGAAAACATATTTAGGAAGAGGTGTCAGTGCTTGTGCAACTTGTGACGGTTTTTTTTATAAAGATCAAGAAGTAGCTGTAATTGGTGGAGGAAATACAGCTGTTGAAGAAGCTCTTTATCTTTCTAATATTTGCTCAAAAGTTAGTGTTGTTCATCGAAGAGATGAATTTAGAGCTGAAAAAATTTTACAAGATCGTCTTTTTAAAAAGGTTCAAGAAGGCAAAATAGAACTGATACTAAATTCAAATCTTGATGAAGTTGTTGGGGATGAAGTAGTCAATGGCATAAAAGTTAAAGACAATGATGGAAATTTAAATGAACTTAAAGTTCAAGGAGTATTTGTCGCAATTGGCCATAAACCAAATACAGATATATTCAAAGGGCATTTAGATATGGAGGGCGGATATATTAAAACAAATACTGGGTTTAATATTGGATCAACTTCAACCTCAGTTCCTGGAGTTTTTGCAGCCGGTGATGTTGCAGATTATACCTACAGACAAGCGATAACTAGTGCTGGATTCGGTTGTATGGCAGCTTTGGATGCAGAAAATTATCTTTCAAGTGCTTAAGTTGTATTAACCATACCACCGTCGCATGTGATTGTTTCACCGACTGTGTAAGATCCTGCTCTTGAGCAAAGATAAATACATAACCCAGCAATATCTTCAGGTGAACCTATTCTTTTTCGAGGGTTCATATCCGCAATAAATGAGTAATCGAAATTTACTGCTTTCCCTAACATATGACTATCAAATGGTCCTGGAGCAATAGCATTAACTATAATATTTCTTTCCACGAGAATCTTTGCAAGATGCTTTGTTAGATGAATGATTCCAGATTTTGCTGCTGAGTAGGCATAAGTTTCACCTATATTACCCACTCTTATTCCATCAATTGAAGCAATGTTTACAATTCTGGTAGGATCCTCTTTAGTAGCTTTTTTCTCTAAATTTTTAACCAATTTTTGAGTTAAGAAAAAAGGAGTTTTGACATTGATATTGTTAACCTTATCCCATCCGTCTTCAGGATAATCTTCTAGCTTTGCACCCCAAGCTGCACCTGCATTATTTATTAGAAAATTTATTCCATCAGGCTCTTTTTCATTAATGAGGTTAGCAAACTCATCAACACCATCAACTGTTGAAAGATCTACACAATAAGGAATACATTCAATATTATATTTTTCAGTTAATTCTTTAGCCTTTTCTTCAAGGGCTTCTTTTTTTCTTGCTGTTATATAAACCTTACAGCCATTTGCAAGGAAACCTTCAGAAATCATGGCTCCTATTCCTCTAGAGCCACCTGTTACTACAGCTGTTTTATTTTTAACATTAAATAAGGTTTCCAGATTTAAATTCATAATGAACTTACATAAATTGTTGCAGCGGCAACACCCACCAAAATAATTATTAATGCAACAATAGAATCTATTGAAGAATTTTCTTTTTCTTCATCGTTATCGTAAAACTGATCATCACTCATAGGTTTAATCTTTCCTTTGCTAAAACTGGATTAGCGTACTGGGACATTATATCGTTAAGTTCATCTTTAGTCACAGTAGCTAGAAGCTCATCAAAATAGTTGTTTGCTCTTTTAAGATCACTACCATGCAAATTATCTTTAAGGAATTTATATGCATACTCGTTTGTTTCCCAGAGCTTATAGTTCTTAATTATTTCGGAATCAATTTTTTTTGTAAGCTCCTCAACATTAAATTTACCTTTAATTTGCTCTCCAATTGAAAGATGTACTAATCCTTTTTTACTCATAATCCCTTTAAATATATGACTTATATCTTCACCGTATTTTTTTTTCTCCTCAGAATGAAAGGATATTTTTTCTTTAGCCAATGGATCTATTTCATATGATATAGAACACGTAACTATATTGTATTTTTCTGTAATTTCTTCAAATGAAATTTCTTTGCGTAATGACATATATAACATTTTTAGGACTGCAGAATCGGTATAATCTTTTCCATCTTTACTGCGACCTTGTTTTTGTGCAATCCAAACATGCTTACCACTTTCTAGGGTGTCCTTAATAAAGGATGAAGACCTCATTAAATTTGAATATATTTCTTTTTTAGATGCACCACTTCTTGGGATGATGAAACATTTATTTAATCTCAAAAGATCACCCATCCAAATTACGTCAGCTAGATTATCTCCTATTGCATTAAAAGTAGTTTCATGACCATTTTCAGTTATTGCGTTGTTACATAAAGCAGAATCAAGGGTAATATCTCTGTGGTTTCCAATAAATAGATATGGTTTTGTCTCATCAAGTCCTTCAACACCACTATAAGTGAATTTTTCGATTGTTTTATCTATTACAGAAGATAGAATTTTTTTCATTTGATTTTGAAAATCATCAACGGTGTGTATATTTCTTATTTTGCCTTTGAAAAGTTGCATTGCTAAAAATTTTGAACCTGGAAGAGATAGAAATTTAGACTCTTTATTATTCAAATTTTTTTCAATAAAGGATAAAAATTCTTTATTAGTTAGAAGTTTTTTTAAAATATCATTAACTTCTTCGTCTTTGTAAGGTTCGATTCTAATCATAATGAATTTATAATTTACCCATGGATGATAAAACTGTATTAAGAAATATTGTAATTTTTTTTGGAATAATTGGGGTTGTAATAATCATTCTAATGATTGGTGCCTATCTATATTAACCAGGAGGCCACATAAGGTCTCGTCCACCTAAAAGGTGGACATGTATATGGAAAACACTTTGCCCAGCATCTGCACCATTATTTATTACTAGCCTGTAATTATCATTAAGATTATATTTCTCTGCAATTTTTTTTGATACTAGCAAGAGGTGTCCAAGAAGCTCTTTATCACTTTGTTCTGAATCAGATACTTTCGGTATTTCCTTGTTTGGAATAATAAGTACGTGTACGGGTGCTTGTGGGTTAATGTCCTCAATAGCAAAACATTGATCGTCCTCGAAAATAATTTTTCCAGGTATTTCTCCTGATTTAATCTTTAAAAAAATTGAATTTTGACTCATAAAAATGTCCTTATAAGCCTTATTAATATAATGACACTAATGATTGTTAAAACTATTGCCATAAATCTCACTAATAAGCTTTTAAACATATTTTTAGAGCCTTCTTTAAAAAAATAGTTAAGCAACAAGATTGATAATAAAATAACGGAGATTAAGCCAACAAAATATAACATTAGAATAAATTAGCTATATACTCCCATAGTACAACCAAAAGAACTAAACCCAAACCCCATATAGCACAAGCTAATAAATCAAAAAATAAAAATTTCTTGTAATCAAGCTTAAATGAACCAACAAAAAACGGTGCAAAAGGTCTGATGCTAGGTGTCATTCTTCCAAGAAGTATCGCCCCAAATTCATATTTTTCAAACCAATTTTTTGTTTTTTCAACTCTTTTCTTTCTCTTCTTAAAAAAATTCCATTCGAAGATCTTTGTGCCAAACACTCTTCCCATCAAATAGCTTGATTGGTCTCCTATAAATGATCCAGCATATGCAAAAATTGTGATTAAAAAAATATTTGATATTCCCTCAAGATAAAGAAAAACAGCTAGTAAATATAAAAAGAGACTTGGAAAAACTACGCCAGTAATTACAAAAGATTCGAAAAAACCTAAGAAGGTTAATAAAAGAGGAGCTAAGTACGGATTTTCCCTGCTAAAACTTTTTAGTACATCCAGCCAGGAGCTACTTTTTTTTTTAGAATTCTTTCCATATCAACAATTTTAAAATTTTGATTATCTGGAAGATTTTCTCCGTCATGAACAATTAAGAAACCTTTTGGAAATCTTTCAAAAGAAACCGATGTTACATCTAAACCATCAGTATGCTCCACATCTTTAATTCGAAAAGAACCTTGATAATCAAAGGGATATTGTCTGTTATACATGTTAAATTTATTATCCCCTTGTGATGACAAGATTATAAAGCCGTCTTTAGCACTTGTTTTATAGACAGCAATTCCCTCAGGATCGCCGCCAATATTGCCATCTCTAGAATCTATTTGTTTAATCAGCTCAAGGTTTTCTGTATCAAAAACTTTTAAAATACCTTTTGCTCCTTCTCTTGAAATAAATATATGGCCATTGTCCTCGTCAAATACACACCCTTCTGCTTCATTGCCAGCAGCAGGAACATTTTCTTCATCTGCTGTAATGTCAATGGTTTTGATTAATTTTTGTTTTTCTAAATTCCAATACTGAATATTTACACCCTCTTCTTCAGTCACTATTGCTCTTAACTCTGAATCGACTATACCTATGCAAATGCCATAAATATTTATTTCTGGATATACAGCTAAAGAAATATTTTCAAATAATTTTGCATACTGGACAGAATTATCTGACCTATCTGTATAAGCAAACCATGAATCTCTTACGTCTACATTATTTGGCTTTCCGTTATCATAATAAGCAAGTTCTTCGCCCGTAAAACTATATATATACATTCCAGCGGTTTTATCAGTACCTAGGATAAGTGGATCTCCTTCAGTTAGAAATATTGCAGGATCGTCTGCAGCATCTCCTTCTGAAGCTATTGGAGGTGTTTCATAGTCATACTCAACTACAAAAGTTTCTTTCTCACCACCGCAAGCAGAAAGAAGAATAAAAGCAATAATCAAAATTATCGCTTTAAGGGTTTTATTAAAAATTTTAGAAATTGTATCTAAAGCCGAATGACATCCAGTAACCATATTCATCATACTGGGATAGTCTATCAGGAGAATTCCAATAATAGAACTCTGGTCTATTATCTAAATTTTTCCCTTCAAATCTTAATGATAAATTTTCTGTGTATTTATATTTTGCAACAAGATCATAAGAATAATAATCATCAGTAAATCTCATATAACCATAACCAAAATCATCATTGAATAGTTCTTCACCTTCGTCACCAAGGTAATCAAGATAACTGGATCTATAATTTACAGAAAATCTAATATCAAATTTTCCTTTATCATATCCAAGAGAAAAATTAGCTGCTTCTTCTGAAAGCTTTCTAAAAGGAATAGTAAATGTTTCAGTATTATCTCCACCTGGAGCAAAATCACTTTCTCCGTCGTTATATGTAACATTAGCTGACACAAAAAATCCTTCTAGAGGTAAATATTCATCAAGCTCTGTAAAGTAATTTAGTTCATATCCTAGGATTGATGAATCTCCTGCATTAGCAAAGGTCTCTAAATCTGAAAAGAAAATTCCCCCAACTACTTGATTGCCGAGCACTCTTGGATAAATAGTGTTAGATATACCTTTGTAATAAAGACCTGCTGAAAAGAAAGATTCATCTCCATAGTATTCAAATCCTAAATCATAATTATTTGCTTCATATGGTTTAAGATCTGGGTTACCCATTGAACCAGACCACTCACCATCACCATTTCCATCTCCAATATCGGGAACGGGTGCAGTTTGTTCGAATCCTGGTCTAGAAAGCGAACGATAAGCTGCAGCTCTTAATTGCACTTTATCATTCAAGAAATATTTTACATTAATACTTGGTGCTAAAAAGCTATGGTCATTTTCAAATTCTAATCTATCTTGCTCATCACCATCGTTGAAACCATAAGTTTCAAATGATGTATCTTCGTTTCTAAAGCCAGCCACAACTACAGCATTATCTGTTTCTATAGTAGTCATGAAATATAGTGCAAATATTTCTTCTTTAGTGCTCCAGAAAGCTGCAAGATCCAAATCCAGAGGCCTAAATTGATTTTGCAAAGGAAAGACTAATGAGGGATTAGCAAAAAAAGATAGTGCGTCTGGAAAATACCACAAGTTATTTGGTGCTGAGGGTGAGTAAGTTAACATACCTTGTGCTACATCACCTGAACCATCTACATTGCCCTTTCTATTTGATTTAATTCTTTCACTTGATTTAGCGCCAAATTCAATTGACATGACATTCCCATTAAAATCGAATGGATCACTTTCAAAATCAATTTTAAAAGCATCCTCACGATCTTGAATTAAACCATAATCTATTTCGAGCTCGTCCCAGTCATACTCTGATGGATCAGTAAGCATCTGTCCTCGAGGCGCTAAAGATAAGCTTATAAATTTTGGATTTGCCCAGCTGTAGGTGCCACAAATATCATCACCACTTCTAATACGACACTGAGCTCGAAATTTAGCATCAACATTATTGGTATCATCCTCTTCTGCAAATGATTCACTAAATTGAAATTTGGTGTTATACATGCCTAGTCTGCTCTCACCCCCAAATATTTTGGTTTCAATTGTTCTTACTTCTATTCTTTTTCTTGTTTCTTTATCTGCGGTAATTCTTTGATAAGATGCAGAAGTAGGTGTAACAGAGGACTCTACTAAATTTCTTGCGCGATATTCATCTTTAAATCTAATCTCATCATCTTCATATTTATTAAATAAGAAATTATAAAAAAGTGATGTGTCATCATTTAAAGCCAAGTCAAAATCTGCTGTAAAACCTTGCCTTTCTCTAGTCAAGTCATAAAACCTCATTTCCCAGTCTCTAGCAAGGTATTTGTTTCCATTATCAGCAATCCCCCATGGCTCATAACCTGTTTCATTGTTATTAGAGATTATGTGTTTACTTTGAAATGTGTACCCTAAAATAGCACCAAATGCATCGCTAAACTTCTCGCCATATGTCAAAGAGTACTTTGGGCTATCTGCTTCACCAGAAAAATCATTATATGATTGATCGTATTTTATCTTTACTAATCTCTTATCTAATTCAGTAGCTTTTTTTGTTTTAAATTCAATTCTTCCACCTATGCCTTCGAGGTCTTGTGAAGGGATTAGTGTTTTATAAACTTCAATAGAGTCCAGCAGTTCAGTTGGAAGACCATCGAGTAGAACTTTTCTACCGCCCTCTGGAGCTGGTACCGTTGCTCCATTAAGTGTTACTCCATTTAGATCTCCTGACATACCTCTTAAAGTTATGTATCTACCTTCACCTTGGTCGTTCTCAACTGAGACACCAGAAAGTCTTCTCACTGCTTCAGCAGCTGTTTCATCAGGAAATTCGCCTATTGCATCAGAGTCAACAATTGAAACCACTTGATTTGAATCTTTCTGCTTATCAAGTGCAGATTTAAGGCTTGCTTTTGTTCCAACCGCAACAATTTCTTCAATATCTTCGTTAGCATCTTCTTGGGATACTAAATATAACGAACTCAAAATTATTAAAGTTATAAACTTTTTCATTTTAATCCTCAGTGATTAATAATTTAAATATGAGTGATGTCAGATTTGTGACAAGTATGTATTTAATATGTAAATAAATTCATAAATAATTCTAGAAAAATTATTGAAAGTGCTGCACCGATAGGAAGTGTGACAACCCATGAGATAAATATTGTTCTAACTGAAGCCAGATTTACAGACTTGATTCCTTCTACTAAGCCTATCCCAATAACAGCTCCCACAAGAGTATGAGTTGTTGAAACAGGCATATTTAATTGACTGGCCAAAACGACTGTTAAAGCTGCTGACAATTGTGCTGAAAATCCTTTGCTTGGTGTTAAGGTTACTATCCTCTCTCCTATAGTTTTCATAACTCTATACCCCAAAGTTGCTAGACCTATAACTATTCCCACTGCACCTAATAATAAAATCCATAGCGGTGTTTCGGAATTATATGGCTGATCTAATAACTCATATGAAGCTTGGTACACTGCTGCTAATGGGCCTATTGCATTCGCCACATCATTCGATCCGTGAGCAAACGCTACTGCACAAGATGTAAAGATCATCAAATAAGCAAATTGAGATTCGCTTGATTGATTTTTTGACAGTCTTGATCTTGAAAAGGAATAGAATAAAAAAGTAAAAACAATAGCTGAAATTACTGAATATAAAACACTATCAGAAAATGTTAAAACTACTTCGCTATCCTTAAGAATATTTTTTAAACCTTTTGTTATTGTGATAAGTGAGATGGCAAAGCCCGCAAGGAAAATATAAAAATTAATTATTAAAAACTGAAATTTACTTTGTTTCGTAATAATAAATTCTTTACATATCCAGTAAATTAAAGCGGCTAGAAGACCAGATGATATCGGCGAAGTTAACCAAGATAATGAAATGTTGCCTACTACAGACCAGTTAATCTTATCTGAGCCTAACGCATATATGCCAAAACCTACAATTGCACCAACTATAGTATGTGTTGTAGATACAGGCCAGCCTCTAATACTTGCTACTAAAAGCCAAACACCGGCTGCAAATAGTGATGAAATCATGCCATAGATAAGAATCTCCTGCTGACCAATGAACAACTCAGGATCTATTACCCCTTTTCTTATTGTTTGGGTAACCCCTCCACCAGCAAAAAACGCACCTAGAAATTCAAAAATCGCAGCTATGAGTACAGCCTGAGAAATAGTTAACACCTTGCTACCAACTGAGGTACCCATTGCATTAGCTACATCATTAGCTCCAACACCATATGCTGTAAAAAAGCCAAGCATTGCAGCAGAAAAAAGAATAAGAGGTACTCCAAAAATTGTTAATTCAACTAGTGCCATTCATCAGAGAGATAATTTCGTTATACTATACCCTCTTTTTAATACTTTTACATGAGCGTTTTTGAATACAATTTTGAGCAATATAAATCACTTTCACCTGATTTATATAGAAAAGAAAAATATAATCTCCAGGTTGAATTATTGAAATTGCAGGAAGATGTAATACAGAAAAAAAGGAAGATTGCTATTTGTTTTGAAGGTAGAGATACTGCAGGAAAATCTTCAACAATTAACTTTTTTTCTGAACATTTAATTCCATCGAATTTTAACTATGTGCATCTTGGAATTCCAACAAAAAAAGAGAGAAAAAATTGGTTTGAAAGATATGAAACATATTTGCCAAATAAAGGCCAAATTGTTTTATTTGATAGATCTTGGTATACACGTGCATTAACCGAACCAACCCTTGGTTATTGTTCAAAGAAACAATATGAAGAATTTATGATTAAGGTAAATAAATGGGAAAAATCTCTTGTTAAAAAAGGAACTGAACTAGTTAAATTTTATTTTTCAATAGATAAAGACCAACAGAAAAGACGTATTAACGCAAGAAAAAATAGTAAGTTGAAATATTGGAAATTATCTGAATCAGATAAATTGATGGTTAATAAATGGGATGTTTTTACACTCTATAAAAATCAAATGTTTGACTTAACGTCTACGAATTATGCTCCATGGGTTGTAATTAATGCTAACAATAAAATGATTGCTAGATTGAGTGCACTTAGGTACATTCTTAATAATCTTACTTACGACGAAAAACTCTCTCTTAAACCCCCAAAATGGGGAGAAGATTTAGGAAACTATTCATTGCATATCGAAGGGGTTTTATTTGAAAACCTTACTTATGAGCAATTTAAAATATTAGCTCCATTTTCTGATTGAGATGTTATTAGGAATTGTCGATATTGGATCAAATGCTATTAAATATAAAATATTTAATACTAAAGATAATAGTTTAGTTGAATACTATAGAGAGCCTTTAAGACTTGGAAAAGATGCTTTTACTCAAGGCTTTCTTTCAGAAATAACCTTAAAGCAACTAGCTATTGTTCTCGATAGATTTAAAAAAGTGTTCCTAGAAAAGAATATTGAAAAACAGTTCTATATGGCAACATCTGCGATTAGAGATTGTACAAATAAAGATGAGATACTCTCTTTATTAAAAAAACAAAACATAGATCTGAAGATTATATCTGGAGATACAGAGGCTGGTCTTCTTAAAGAGTTTAAAGCTAATGTAGATTCTTACGCGATTTTGGATATAGGTGGAGGCAGTGTAGAGGCTTTTATAAGTGTTGGCTCTCGAACATATGCAAGATCATTCCAGCTAGGGGCTGTTAGATTGCTTAATAAAGGTAAAAACTATAAAGAAAACGAAATGAACAACTTTGGAAATTGGTTAAAACACTATGGACCAGTTAAAAAGTTATACGGCCTAGGTGGAAATTTAAGAGCAATATTTGAGGCTAATAATCATTCAGGCCCTTTAAGCTCAAAAGAATTTACTGAATTTGTAAAAGAATATAATAGTGTCTCAAAGAAAGATTTAATTGAAAAATTTAGCATACCTGAAGATAGGATAGATATCATTCCATTAGCAGCAGAAATTTATGAACTTTCATTAGCAAGTTTAAATTGTAATGTAATTGAGAATTCATTTTGGAGTATATCTGATGGATTATTCAAGCAAATCCTTAACAGGAATCTTTAGACTTATTCCACCATTGATATTTAAGATAGATAAATTTTCATTAAGAGCACTGTCTTTAATGTTGAGATAAATATAATTAAAGTCTGTTGTTATTAAACCTAACTGATTATATTTCCTGTCGAATAGTATTATTTTGTATGAGTCATCTGTGCAACTAAGTTCACCAATTAAACGTTCCTTAAAAATTCTGCTTTTTATGTAAGCATCACCATTTATTCCTTTGCATTTAAAGTCTTCAAGAATCAACTCTTCTAGTTCGGTTTCTATATTTATAACAGGAATAAATGAAAGCTTAAAATCGCGGTTATACTTTGTGTTACCAACCGTAATTTTTCTTAAATCAAAACTAGTTATAATAGTTGACGTAAAGTAAAAGCCATCCGTGATATTTGTTTTTAAACCTATATGAGAATAAGAGTTCCTGTAATTAATATTGTTAATTGAAAGATTTGCTAATTCAACGTTCCTAAAATCTCCAGAAAATATATTTCCTTCTGCATTTTCATAAGAAATACCATAAGACTGCAAAGGTGCTTTGACAATTAAATTTATTGGTGTAAAAAATATGACTACTAGGAAAATTACTAATAGTGCAAATATTGAAAAAAGAATTTTAAGCAGTAACTTCAATTGTTAAATTCAAAGTTGATTCATTTCCTGAAATTTTTATTACATTTGGCTCAATATTATTTAATTGTACGTAATTAAGAATTTCAATTAATTTGCCCGGTGCTAGATTATCAAATAAAAATAAAGCGCCATCTATGGAGTAAGAAATCTTTTTGTCTTTGAGGAAAAGCTCAAGATTTTCAACTAAATTCTTGGTATTTTTATTGTTTTCATACATTTTTAATTGAGAAATTTTTTGTTTTTGATCATTGAAAACTTGATTTTTCTGGTCGTATTTAGCCCTCATCTCAAATAGATTATCTATCAGAATATTTTCTAAAAATATAAAAATTAAAAAAAGGAGTGAGAACCCAATAATTGAAAATAATTTTTTATTATTCTTTAATAATTTAAATTTCATATATAAATTTTGTAACTACTAACCCTTTATCTGTTCTTGAGCTAACTTTTTTAAAACTGTTTCCTTCAAAGGCTTGTTCATTTAAGAAGATAATCTCCTCTGATGAATTATTAAATAGAATTTCAAATTCAAACTTATCCAACTCTTTTGAGTAATAGAGATCTACTAATCGTCCATTTTTAAGCCTTGAAGATGAGATTTTGTAGATTAACTTCAAAACTTTTGATTCTTGTAAATTAAGGTTCTCAATTTTTTTATTAATTGCTTGTTCTACATTTGATGGCTTTTCAAGGGGATAAATATCTTCGTAGAGCTCTAGAATAATGTTATCAAATGAATTTAATTTAAAAGTTTGATTAATAAGATTGCCTATCCCTACTAAGTTAATTAAAACAACAGCTGAAATTAATCCAAAGACATATTTTTTATTTTTTTCAAAGTTAATTAAATTTCCAATATTAAAGGTGTTAAGTTTATAGCTATCAAACTGAGAATTAACATTTTTAATTAGATCATCATCAACAATTTTTTTAAATTCAGAACCTTTGTATTTGAGGACTTTTAAAGCATTTTTTGAAAATTTTAAATACTGCGAGTTAGTATTGAGATAATAGTCATCTAAGTAATTGATATTTTCTTTAAAAATTTCACTAAAAAACAACACATCTGAAGTAATTAGTACATCGTTTTCAAAGTTTTGAAAAAGGTTTTTTATTTTTTTAAGATTATTATCATTTATCAGAAAATAATTACCTTTTTCAAGAGAACATTTAAGGACATTTAAATTAGTATCAATATTTAGTGAAGACGTTAATGAATCATTGATTAGCTTAGCTTCTAAATTTGCTCTTTTTTTGTATTTCTCAGTTTCATTTACGTGCGTCAGCATTTGATCTGGAAATACAAATAACACATCTTTTTCGTTTTCTAAGGTTGAGTATTTACACGTAGAAACATTTTTATAATCAAAATAACTGCCTGTTTCTAGATCATTAAAAATAAATATTTTCATTACTTATGGTTCTGTAGATTATGTTATTTTCTCTATTAGATAAATCTATAAAACTAATTAATTTAAACATGTAATCTTCAATTTGAAGAGTATATTTAATTTTTATAAAAATAGGCTTAAAGACAATATATTTATTTTTAAGTTTAATTTGGTTTATTGAGGTACGGTCAACTAAATCTTTATAATTTAAATATCCTGTTACTGGCTTATTTAAAATAATTTTTTCTATATCTTTTACCGTTAAATCCGAAAATATAGAGTGAAAAACCTTTTGATTATTAAAATTAATATTATTGATATTTAATTTAATTTCATTAGAAGGTAAAGCACATATATTTCCATAAATTTTTTGAAAGTCAGCATCAGTTAGGAAATTTAAATTAAGGTCTTTTATCTGACTTTTGTGATAAAAATTTTGATCTGATGCTAAATTTAATCTCTCATTAGAAATATAATACAAATCCTCTGCCCCGTAAGTTTCTGGGAAATTATTTGTATCAATCGAATCAACTATTCTATGCAAAAGCTCAATATGAGAATTTTTGTTTACGAATGATTTGCTTAAAAACACAAGAAAATTTAATACATTTTCATCATTTTTTTCTGTTATACCATTTTTACTCTTAACTAAGGCATTTAAATTAAAACATGAATTCATATCCTCTAGTTCAATAGTTAAATTTGAAAAAGATCTTTTAGCTATGAAATTAAATTCCTTTTCAGCAATATTTAAATTTCTTAATAAATTTGAATTATTAAGTAAATTTTCAGTTATAAATTTTTCATAATTAATTAGCTCTATTCTTTTTTTAATAGATTCTTGGTAAATATTTGTTGATACAGAGTCATTAAAAATTTGTTTACTAATCAAAATAGTCAAAAAACTAAGTATCGTTACAAGTGATAATGTGCTTATTAAGATAAATCCTTTTTTCATTTATAAGTGCTCAAAATTAGCACCCTCTCCTCTTGTTCAATTGAATAAGAAAATACAATTAATTTGGGATAACTTTTATTTTGTTTAACATTTGAATCAGATATTTGATTATTGGGCCATTTTTCATCTAGTAAACTTAAATCTTCGCCAAACAAAATTTGATAATTCTTAATATCTTTAAGAAGTATTCTTTTTGATAAAACAACGGCTTTATTATTTGGAAGCGAAGTTTGTCTAACTAAATTATCATTTTCAATATAGTAGTTTACTCTCCTGAGTTTAGATTTATCTTTTGCATTATCTGATGTAGATAAAGAAACAAATGACATCAAAGTATTATTTTGATTTCCAAAAAATGGTGTTGAAACCTTTCTTCCTGCTTCATCTTTAAATAAGAAAGGAATAGATTGTAATAGATCTAACCTTATTATATTTCCAGTATTTAATTCATCTCTATCCTTTGAAATCTTAATTTTTACTTTTGTCTCTAAATTTACAACATTAGATAAGTATTCGAACGACATTAAAGCAATTAGGGACGCAGCTAAAAGAGCAACTAGAACTTCGATGATTGTGAAACCGCTTCTCATTTTATCTGATAATTTTTATTTTTATTTCTTTATCACCATCAACAAAAATAATCTCAATTTCTCTTCTTATTCCAAATGAAGATAGTATTTTCTCCCTTTCTTTTTTTACCCCTAAAAATTTTTTAAGGGAAACATCATCGGTTGAAGATTTATTGGAATATAGAGTAAGTAGATTTATTTCTTTTGTAGTTTTATAGACATATTTTTCCTTTTGAAGCTGTGCTTTGAGATTTTGATCTAATAGCAATGAAAAGGCTGTAAATGTAATTGATAGAATTAAAAGGGATACAACCACCTCGATGAGTGAAAAACCTTTTGTTAGTTTTTTAAACTTCAATAATTTCATCATTTGAAAGAATAATTTCCTTTATATTTGATTCCCAACCTGGATAAATCGATATAAAAGGCTCACCATCTTCGATGGTTATGTATTTATTATTTATGTCTATTACTGCCTTTATTGTTGGATAATTAACCTCTTTTGCTACTTCAGAATTATTCTGATAAACGATAACGTACCTATTTTCATATATATTTACTTGGCTACCAGTATAGTTAGCAAAGTCTTGAAAGTTTTTTATTTCTGCATTTAAAGAAACTGGAATATTAGAGTTTTGAAAAAATATATAAAAGCTACTGCCGACTAAAGAAATAATTAACAAAGTAACAATGATTTCAATAAATGAGAAACCTTTATTTAGTGATGCTACTAATATCTGCATTTTCACCATCACCACCCTCTTTAGCATCGGCTCCAAGAGAGTAAACTTCATAGCTAGATGCATTTTGTGGAGGTTTATAAAAGTACTCATTACCCCATGGATCTTTTGGAATTTTATTAAGATATCCACCTTCCACTAATTTTGAAATACCCTCATCTTCAGATGGATAATTACCCTCATTTATCTTATACATTACTAGTGCCTGTTCTATCCTTGATATATCTACCTTGGCGGTTTCAGAATAAGCCTTGCTTAAGGTTGGCAAAACATTAATTGATACTAAAGAAACTAGAAGACCTAATATTACAATGACTATCAATAGTTCCAATAAAGTAAAACCAGATTTGAGAATTTTTTTCATAAATTAAAAATTAAATTATTCATTTGAAGTAATGGTAACATTATGGACAGAACAATTAATAAAACAAACACACCCATTACTAAAATAATTGAAGGCTGTAAAAAAGTTAACATTATGTTTCTTACGCTCTCAACTTCTTGGTCTAAATAGTTCTTAATTTTTTCAAACATTTCACTAACTTTCCCGCCCATATCACCTGAAATTAGTAACTGAACAAAAACTCTAGGAAAGACTTTAGATTCCGAAAAAGATTGACTTAATGAACTACCGGAAATGACTCTATTTTCAATTACATCAAGCTCTAAACGTAGATAAAGATTATTAAATGATTCCTTAGCTATATTTAAACTTTCAATAGTATTTAAACCAGCCTTTGTCATGAGATGCATTGATGAACAAAACCTAGCAGTTTGATCGAATAAAATTATTTTGCCAAAGAAAGGAATATTCAAAAAAATCTTTGATATATCTAGTTTTCTCTTAAGGCTTAGCCAATTTGAATTTACAAGATAAATAGGTCCTAAAAAAATTAATAACACTAAAATAAGTATTGCCGGAAATATATCAGATAAATATAGTAAAGCAGTTGTTAATGCAGGTAAGGATACATTCGATGAAATAAACTGATCTACCACTTGAGGAAGTACAAAGCTTAGTAATGCATAAATAACAACTATAGAGACTGAGAAAATAATAGCTGGATATGTAAGTGCTCCAATTACTTGAGATCTAATCTTTATTTCTTTATCTAAATAATCTGATAAGTCTTTAAAAACTGTGGAGAGTGATGCGGATGTTTCACCAGCAAATACTGTGGAGCAATATACAGAATCAAATACTCTTGGATAGCCTTTCATACAATCACTCAAACATTTTCCTTGCTTTAATTCTTCATTGATAGCATGAAGTATTTGTGAAAATTTATCTTTAATAGTTTGATTGCTAACTATTTCTAAAGTTTTTTCAATTGGTGTTCCAGAGCTTAATAATGCTGAAACTTGTTTAGTAAAAATAGATAAATCTTTTTTAGATATTTTTAGGTTTGATTTTTCTTTTGCAGCTTCATTTATTGTTGAGGGATTTAATTCTTTAAGTTGAAGCTGGTTAATTGCATCCGATTTACTATCAGCTGTTATAAATCCTTTAACTTTATTCTCATTTTTATCAAATGCTTGATATCTATAGGTTGCCATTATTCTTGTGAAACCCTAAGTATTTCTGTTATTGATGTCTCACCTGCTATTACAGCTTCAAGACCATTTAAAAAGATTTTTTTATTATTTTTAAAAACATAGTCAGTGATTTCTGCCTCTGATGCTTGTTTGTAGATAAGTTCATTTATTTTTTCATCTACAACGATGCACTCACCAATACTTAGACGTCCACTATATCCTGTATCATCACAATGCTTACAACCAACCGGCTTAAAGATTTCACCTTTAATATTATTGCTTTTCATTAATTTTATTGATTTTTGGTCATTATCAGGTTTTTTACACTTTACACATAATCTTCTAACCAATCTCTGTGATAAGACAAATAACAGACTTGAAGATAGTAAGTATGGTTCAATTCCCATATCTCTTAATCTAGTAATTGCATTTACAGCACTATTTGTGTGTACTGTTGAAAGTACTAGATGCCCTGTTAAGCTTGCTTGAATAGCGATATCAGCTGTTTCTTTATCTCTTATTTCTCCTACCATTACTACGTCAGGATCTTGTCTTAAAATAGCTCTAAGACCTTTAGCGAACGTCAAACCGGTTTTGCTATTTACTTGTGTTTGACCAATTCCATTGAGAGCATATTCAACTGGGTCTTCAATAGTTAAAATATTTTGAGATCTATCAGAAATATTTTTAAGACCTGAATAAAGAGTGGTGGTTTTTCCAGAACCTGTTGGTCCAGTAACTAAAATGATCCCCTCATTTTTTGATAATGCATTTTTAAATTTTGTTTGAATATCATTAGAAAATCCCAAATTTCCAAGTTCTACATGAGATTTATCCTTTTCTAGTATTCTTAAAACTACCCTCTCACCAAATGAAGAAGGTAATGTTGAAACTCTTAAATCAACTTCTTTTTTCCCAATATTTATTGAAATTCTTCCATCTTGAGGTAAACGACGTTCTGAAATGTCAAGATTAGACATGATCTTTATTCTTGAAATTATCATTTGGGTTATGTTCTTTTGATACTTAAGGACCTCTTTCAAAACACCATCAACACGAAATCTTATGGTTAAGTTATTTTCAAATGGCTCTAAATGTATATCAGAAGCTCTAGCTTTGATAGCTCTTGTTATCGTTGCATTAATAAGTTTAATTATTGGACCTTTATTTTTATCATCCAAAAGGTCATCAGACGGTTGGATTGAGTTAGCAAGATTTTCTAAATTTAATTGATCTAAATTATCTAAGTTATAATCAGATGATTTATCTGAGTAAATTTCAGTTAAAAAAGATTCAAAATCATTAATTTGATGATTTTTAGTTTCTATCTTTTCGTTGAATAAGTGCTGAATATTTGAAATTATTTTTGGGTTAAGCTCACCAGAATAATGAAGAGTAGACACTTTTTTATTATTTACTAAAGCAATTCCATGTAATTTGCAAAATGCATAAGGAAGAACTAGTTCCATTTTAATTTTCTAATAAGGATTCTTGAAATATTTGCTTAGCCCTAATCAAGTTAAATTTCTCTTGCGAAAGATCTTTAGTTGTAACAGAATCTCTAAGGATTGTTGGCCTTAAGAACACCATAAGATTTCTTTTTTGTACAGATTTTGCTGAAGATCTAAATAGTCCTCCAACAATAGGAATATCACCTAGTAAAGGGACTTTATTAACTGATTCTTGAACATCTTCATTAATCAGACCACCTAAGACTATAATTTCCCTGTCATCTGCAAGAATTGTGCTTTCTATTTCTCTTTTATTAGTTATTAAATCTGTTGAGTTGGGTAGTTGTGATCCAGCTATACTTGAGACTTCCTGTCTGATAAATAATGCTACTGAGTCAGATTCATTTATCTGAGGCTTTATTTCAAGCTTAACTCCAATTTCTTCTCTAGACGTAGTTCTAAATGGTGTAAGGTTATTTGAACCTAATGATTCACCTGTAGTAATAGGTATTTCTTGTCCTACTAATAGTGACGCTTCCTCATTATCAAGAGCTACAACTGAGGGAGTAGAAAGAATATTTGAATCCTGATCTTCTCTTAACAGTGAGAGTAAAACAGCAAAATTATCCTCGCCATTTAATGTATTTCCTAGTCCTGCCACTAAACCTGCGGTACCTAATAATGAAGAAGTAGCATTAAAGTTTGTTACAGAATCTGAATCTGAATCAGCGGCCCCTAATAAAGACAACAAATCGGGACTATTGCTATTTGGAAATCTTGTTAAAGCTATTGGTTTATCGCCTTCACTACTACCAGAGTAGATTGTGTCAACTCCAAGAGACCTTGCTATTGATTCAGATATTTCGACTATAATTGCCTCAACAAGAACTTGTGGTCTTCTTATATCAAGCTGAGAAACAATAGAGGTTAGTGTTTTTATGGATTGCGGACTTGATCTAATAATTATCGAGTTTGTTTCATTATGTGAAGTTATTACTGTCTTGTAATCAAAATTTTGCTCTTGATTAAAAGATCCTGATACATCATTTAAAATCTTAAGTATATCCTCTGCTTTTGAGTAGTTTAGATAAATAACTTTTGTATTCTCCTCAAGCCTATTATCAATATCAATCTTTTGTAACATTTCAATTACTCTATTGATAATATTACTCGGACCACTAAAGATTAATTTATTTGAACCTTGAAATGTAGCAACACCCAATTTGTCAAGTTTATTATTCGGATCAGATTTTAAAGAATTTATTATTCTTAATGCTTCTATAGAGGATAAATTTTCAAGTTTAAGATCAGAAATCATAGTGTCTAATTCACTGTCTAAGTTTTTAATTATTTCTACAACTCTGATTACATTCTCAAGATCATCAGACACTAAAATTTCTCTATCATTATTTAAAGCTACGATATAAGAACGGACACCTACTAACGGTTTAACTGC
Source organism: uncultured SAR86 cluster bacterium (assembly GCA_902526535.1). Classification (GTDB taxonomy): domain Bacteria; phylum Pseudomonadota; class Gammaproteobacteria; order Magnimaribacterales; family TMED112; genus TMED112. The sequence goes on along the minus strand of CABZLG010000007.1, from coordinate 19,771 downwards.
ATTGACTATATCTTTTGCACTTGAATAATTTACTGTCACTATTTGAGTATCAATTGAACCAGGAAGTTCATTGTTTTCATTAAAATTTTTAATGCCTTCTTGAGCTGGAATTATTTTAAAAATGTCACCATCTTTTAATACACTATAGCCTTGAACTTCCATAGTCGAAACAAATACCTCCCATATAGATTCTTTATTCAGAGAGGATTCTGAATAAACTGAGATAGTGCCTTTAACTCTTGGGTCTAAAATAACTGTTTTATCAGTTAGCAATGCAATATCTTGGGCAAATGTTTTTACATCAGCATCCTTATAAAAAATATTTTGCTCTTGGCTTATTAAAAATAAAGATAGAGACAATATATAAAATATTTTTTTCATTGTTTAGTTAATCCTGTTTTTATTAAAAGAGGTCTCTGTTCCAATTATGTCTAAAAATGTATAGGTTTGTCCATCAAAAAAATAAGCTCTTGAACCATCAATATGAGAAAAAATTATGCTTGAGCTTATATTTTGTCCTTGTTCAACTAATCGATAATTATCTCTTTCAAGAATAATTATCGTACTTTCTGGATTATTTCCTCTAATACCCACAAGTTCAAAACCTAAATTAGATTTGTTTGCTGTACTAACATCAACCTCACTTGGTTTAAACTCCTCAAAAGATTTGTCTGAAATTATTGGTTTAGGCAATTCTTCATTAATATCTGCATAATTAAAATTAAAAAAACCCTGGACATAGTAAAAAGACAATAACAGTAGTAAGAGTAAGGACATTAAAAATACCCTTAGCAGATCCCATTTATTCATTTGGTAAATTTTACAATTAATGTGGAATGCTTACAAAGAAAGATGTTCCTTTAGATACTTTTGATTCAACTCTTACTTCACCATACATTCTTGAAATTAATTGTTTCACTAGAGATAAACCTAGTCCTGTTCCTTTTGTATGTGCTCTGGCTTTTGAAGTCCTATAAAATCTATTAAAAATTTTATCTAAATGTTGTTTCTCAATACCATGACCATTATCTTCAATTTTAATTGTTATTTCTTCACTGTTATTAAGAGCCGTTAAATTTATAAAACCTCCAGGTTTTGAATATTTAATACTGTTATTAATAAGATTTGAGAAGACTGTTCTGAAGGATTCTTTATCAGTATTAAGAAAAATATCTTTACCAATATAGTTATTAAATGATAACTTTTTGTCTACTAATAATGCTTGCTGGGCATCAAAAATAAGTTGGATTTCATTATTAACATTAAATTTTTCCTTATTTAAAACTAAACCACCAAACTCAATCTTTTCCAACTCCATTAGATCATCAACCATTTCACTCAATCGTTCAGAGTTGTCTAAAATTGATTTTAAAAACTTATTTGAAACCCTCTCATCATTAATTGCTCCTGAATAAAGTGTTTCAGAGCCTGCTCTAATAACAGATATAGGAGTTTTTATTTCATGGGATACGTCTGTAACAAACTGTTTTCTAAGATCTTCTAACTTTCTCATTGATGAAATATCATTTATAACAAGAATCAATTCGTTTGTTGTTTCCATTTTGGTAGCAGTCAATAAATAGTTTCTATCTTCTCCTTTTACTTTAATATCAAGATTATCTTCAGATGAAAGATTCTTCTTTGCATCTTTCAAAATTTTATTTATTACTGATAATTTTTTTGATTTTATCTTTTCTCCTAAAAAAAATTGATGTTTACCAAACATTTCTAAAGCTATATCATTCGTGAATCTAACTTTAAAGTTTTTACTAAATATAATTACTCCCTGATTAATGCTATCTAAAACTGTACCAAATTGAGTTCTTTGATCCATAGCCTGATCAATTTCTGAACTTAATCGAATGGAAATATCACCTACTGCTTTAGAAAGTCCTTCAATTTGTGTATCAGATGTTAAAGAAGTTTTAATTGGTTTGCCTTTAATTGCCCTTTCTGTATTTTTAAGAAGTTTTGTTAAATCCCGTCTAATATTACTTTCCACACTGTATGTCATGATGCTTGAGGATACGATTGCTAATACAAACAATAAAATAAATGGATAAATAAAAAAATTAAAAAAGGATGTATAAATGTTGAAAGGCATTGCAACTCTTATAACACCCTCAGTCAGATCGTCGCTGTTTCTTAATATAGCAAGGTAGATTAGATCTTGTCCTGTAGTTTCACTAGTTCTTGTTGCAGTACCAAATTTATTAGTCAGAGCATTTTTTATTTCAATTCTATTTTCTGGTGAATGTTTTTCTACATTAACTAGTTCATCAGCTGAAACTTCAGAGTCACCAATTACATCCCAATTTCCGTCAATAATCGTCACTCTAAGTTCATTTTGCTTTGTATCTGAAACAGACAGATTATCTGCAATAAGGTCATAACTATATTCAAAGTCCTGCTTAAAACTTGGTAGAAGCTGATCAATTGATTTAGCTTGCATGTAAAGTGATTCTACTAATTGAGCTCTTGAGTTGTTATATATAAATGAAGAAAAAATTGTCGAAACAATAAAAATGATAAATATTAAAAAAGATAAGGAAAGAAGAAAAATTCTTGATATTTTTATTTTTTGTAAAATGTTAAGCATTAATCAACATTAGTAAATCTATATCCCACACCTCTAATCGTTTGAATATAGTCTGATGTAGTGCCTAATTTTTCTCTTAATCTTTTTATATGTGTATCAACAGTTCTTGTTGTGACTTCTGCGCTGTATCCCCATACATCACCTAGTAATTGTTCTCTTGTCTGAACTCTGCCCTTTCTTTTAACAAGATGTTGTAATAATTTAAATTCCAGTGCAGTTAAAACGATTTCTTTATCATTTATTTTAAGTTCATGAGCATCTAAATCTATGCGAATTGGACCGAATGTTACTAATTTATTTGCAGCTAAAGATTCGTTTTGTTTTTTAAGTAAAACTTTAACTCTAAGAATAAGTTCTCTGACACTAAATGGTTTCGTAACATAGTCATCTGCACCAAGCTCAAAACCAATAACCCTATCAATTTCTTCACCTTTCGCAGTAAGCATAATAATTGAGATATCTTTAATATCTTCATCTGCTCTGATAGACTTACAAACATCAAGCCCTGATACACCTGGTAACATTATGTCTAGTATCAAAACGTCAGGTAAAATTTTCTTTATATTTGAGAGAGCTTCCTCACCATTTGGAGCTGTAAAAACCTTGAAGCCCTCATTTGAAAAATTATATATTAATGTTTCTCGAATATCGGGTTCATCTTCGACTATATAAATCTTTTGGCTCACTTTGCTAATTTAACTTAAAAATAATTAGGATGAAAGAAGGTTCTTTACACCAACCCTATCTAATTTTTGAGATGCAATTCTAGGTAGAGCAGAATCACTAAATACAATTATTTCAGGAATTTTATAATCTGCAATTTTTCCTTTGAGAAATGCTTTCACTTCATCTTTATTTACTTTGGAGGAGCAAAAAATATAGGCACCTACAATTTCACCGAACTTTTGATCTTCTATCCCACAAACACAAGATTCAATAATTTTAGAATGCTTATCAAGGGCATTTTCAACTTCTAGACAAGATATATTCTCTCCACCTCTTATTATTAATGCCTTCTTTCTATCGATAATATAAAGATATCCATCTTCATCTAGGTAACCTAGATCACCAGTTTTAAGCCATCCATTTTGAATTGTCTTTTTTGTTTCTTCTTTGTTCTTGAGATATCCTTTTGTGTTCGATGGTGACTTAAAAATTATTTCTCCAATTTCTCCTGTTGGTAGGAACTTCCAGTCATCATCAATAATTGCGATCTCCGTTAAGTCTGGTATTGATAAACCAGAACTATTAGGTCTATCGAGATAATCTTGTCCTCTATTTATGGTACCAAGTGCAGTAGTTTCCGTCATTCCCCAGGCAAAAGTAAGAGGAATTTTAAATTTATCATCTAATTCTTTTACTTGATCCTCAGGTCTTGCAGCTCCACCAGCACCAATGTCTACAAGTGAACTTAAATCATCCTTATTGACATCAGGATGATTAATTAGATCCCACGATTGTGTTGGGACACCTGAAATATTTGTTACCTTGTGATCTTTTATTAATTTAATTGCTTCGTCTGCATCCCATTTATACATAAGAATTAGTTTTCTTTTACCCAATAATGAAAGAAGAAACATACTTATTAATCCTGTTACGTGAAAAAGTGGAACATTAATAATAATGGAGCCATTATCTACATTAAGTAGCTGCTCATCATGTATTTGAGCTCTTAAGGCACCAAAAGTATAAAAGCCTAAAAGACCATTAATGATAGCCAAGTGAGTTAACATGACGCCTTTTGGTAGCCCAGTGCTGCCTGATGTATAGAGAAGTACTGCTAAATCCTCATCCTTGGATTTAGTATCAGGCCATTTTTCTGAAGATTCAGCTAAATAATCACTAAAATTTTCCGTGCCCTCAATATTCTCTGAACCATTAACAACAATTTGAACTCTAAGATTTTTGACGTATTCATGTCTTTTTTTGTCTACAAATATTAATTTACATTCGCTGTGATCAATTCCATAATTTAACTCGTTTTCTTTCCACCACGAATTAAAAGGTACACATGTTGCCCCTAAACCAGTTATACCTAAATAAGCGATTATCCATTCAGTGCAGTTTTGCATGCTTATTCCAATAGAGTCATTCGCTTTAATGCCTTTTTTATGTAATGTATTTGCTAGAGATTTAGCTTTTGAAAGTACTTCACTTAAATATAATTCTTTCCCAGCTTCGTGAACAAATGGAAAGTCACCATGAAGCATTTGAACTAAATCATACATTTCTCTTGAGCTTTTAGGCGCATTTACAAAATGATTCATTTTGCATCCATTTATTTCTCTTTCACCTAATTCAAGTAATGGAAGATTTTTTCTTAATTGTTCAAAAGCAGCTTTTAAATTTTGTTTTGTAGTTGGAAATGTTTGGCTCATAATTTGTTAAAATCAAACTTTAAACTAAGATTTATGTCGAATCAAAATTTCTTTGTAAATAAATTTTTATACTTTCTTGATAAAAATACAGAAGACTTCTTTCATGACTCATTGATATACATATTTGAGCATGATAAAAATGGCGCATTGGGTATCATAATCAATAAAATTATAGATATTCGTGAAGACAAAATTTTTAGTTCACTAAGCATTGAATCCTTAAAAAATAAATCGCGAAAAAATCTTTTAAATGGTGGTCCTGTCGATATCGATAAACTTTTTATAATTCATAATGGAGAAGACAAAGAGTCCCTGTGTGTTAAAAATGGTTTAAATCTTACTTCAAGCATGGATGTTGTTAAAAACATTGCATCAGGCAAATTTAAAGGCAAGTATAAACTTGCTATCGGGTATTGTGGATGGGGCTCTGGTCAGTTAGATGAAGAGATTGCAAATAATTCCTGGTTTGTCATAGAGCATGAACCAAATTTCGTTTTTGAATTAAATACAGAGGAAATAATTCCTTATTTATCAAAAGAATTAGGATATGATTTAAGGCAAATACTTAACAGTAAAGACACAACTAAACATTGATATGACTATATTTTTATCGATATCATCCTATAAAGATCCGTTGTTGATCAATACACTTCAATCGGCTTATGAAAAAGCAAAAAATAAGGATTCTATTATTTTTGCTGTTGTTGACCAAAATGATCAAAAATTAGAACTAGACAACTTTGATTTTTTTCCACAATTAAGATATCACTTCCTTCCAGCAGAATTTGCGAGAGGTTGTGCATGGGCTAGATCTTTAGCTCAAAGTCTCTATATGGGAGAGGACTATTTCTTACAAGTAGACTCTCATACTATTTTTGAGCAGGATTGGGATGAATATTTCATTTCCTTTTACAAGAAATTATCTAAAAAATTTTACAGACCAGTCATTAGTTCTTATCCAAGAAATTTTGAAATTGAAGATATTGAAACTATGAAAATTAAACGTCATCAGGAAGATGATAATAATACGCATGTAATGGTAATTGATGAAGAAAATGTTTTTAAAGAGGGCTATTTTTCAATGAAAAAGGGATTGTCTATAGGAGATAACGAAATTAAAAAAGGATTTCTAATTGCTGGAGGATGTTTATTTTCTGGTGGTTCAATAATAGAGGATATCCCCTACGATCCATATTTATATTTTGATGGCGAGGAAGATTCTATGGCATGGAGAATTTTTACAAATGGATACAATATTTTTCACACTCCAAATACTCCTATTTTTCATTATTATGTAGATCCATCAAATTTAGTAACTAGGCCTTTTCATTGGGATCAAACAGAGGAAACTAAAAGGGATACAAATTGGCATGATCTTAAACAAAGAGGAAGAAAAAGATTAAACGCAATAGTAGAAAATAAGTTAGAAGGCGTTTATGCATTAGGGAAAGTAAAGAACCTTGATGATTATTCTCTTTTTTCAGGTCTAGATATAAAAAATAAACAAGTACTAGATCCAGATAATGTATTTAATTTTAATAAATTTAAGGATTTAAAATGGAATCAGGACTCAGAAAAAACAGGTATATTTGGTTAAAAAAATTTTTAATTCTTCTTTTTTCTCTTAATCTTCAAACCGAAAATTTAACCGGTAAAACCGTAGTTGCAGATCAAACTATGGTTGTTACAAGACACTATTTAGCTTCAGAAGTAGGAAATCAAGTATTGACAAAAGGTGGAAATGCAATCGATGCAGCAGTGGCAGTTTCATTTGCACTGGCTGTAGTTTTACCTCAAGCAGGAAATATAGGTGGCGGAGGATTTATGATTTTCTATGACAAAGAAAATAACAATATTTATTCACTTGATTATAGGGAAATGGCACCTCTTAATGCTACCGAAGATATGTTCATGATTGAAGGAAAAAGAAGCAGAGAATTAGCACTTGAATCGTATTTAAGCTCTGGTACACCGGGTACAGTGCACGGCATGTATGAAATTCATAAACAATTTGGAAAACTTACTTGGGAAGAACTTATTCAACCATCTATAACATTAGCATCAGGGGGTTTTAAGGTTACTAATGAATTAGCAGAAGCATTAAAAAGTGAAAAAGTTAAATTAGGAAAATCTACTAATACAAAGAAGATTTTTTTTAAAAATGGAGAACCTCTAAAAAAAGATGACTTGCTAATACAAACTGATTTAGCTAACACTTTAAAATTAATTGCAATTCACGGAAGCCATGGATTTTATAAAGGTGAAACAGCAAAAAAAATTGCGTTAGATATGAGCAAAAATGGAGGCCTGATAACAGAAGAAGATTTAAGTGAATATCATTCTAAGTTAAGAGATCCAATAATTTTTAATTATAAAAACTTAAAAATTGCTTCCATGCCTCCTCCCTCCTCTGGAGGATTATTGTTAGGTCTAATGTTGAATATGCTTGAGAATTTTGATCTGTCTGATGACCCTAATGATGTAAAAAATATCCTGGTTATTTCTGAAATAATGCAAATAGCATTTTCTTTGCGTGCAAAATATATTGGTGATGAGGATTTTTATCCAGTTCCAATTGAAAATTTTCTCTCAGAAGATATTGCTACAGAACTTAGTAAAAATGTAAATACCAAGAGAACTAGCAAGAATAGTGAAATAAATAATACGAATATAATTTTTAAAGAAAATACAACGCACTTTTCGATTATTGATAAATACGGAAATGCTGTAAGTAATACAACAACCTTAAATACCGGATTTGGTTCTGGGATAGTTATTAAAGATACAGGTATTCTTATGAATAATGAAATGGACGATTTTTCATCTGCTCCTGGTGTAGAAAACTACTTTAGTTTGCTTGGTAGTGAGGCTAATAAAATTGAGCCTAAAAAAAGACCTTTAAGCTCTATGACGCCAACAATAGTTTTTGAAGATGATGAAGTAAGATTAATTACGGGAGCTCAAGGCGGTGGAAGAATAATTACAGCTGTACTGCAAATCATCATAAATTATTTTGAATACAAACTAAGCCCTGAACTCTCTGTTTCGACAAATAGATATCACCATCAATGGTTTCCTGAGAGGCTCTACTATGAAAATTTTGATGATAAAACATTACGTGAATTGAAAAAACTTGGTTTTGAATTAGAAAAAAGAGAGCTTGAAGACTATTACAGTAATGGCATTACATCTACTATAATCATTGAAGGAGAAAAGATCATAGGTATAAGTGATCCAAGATTAGATGATTACAGTTCAGCTGGTTCATCCGCAGATTAAAAATGGAAATTAATACAACTTTTTTATTACCTCTGGCAGCAATGTTCGTGTTGCTTATTGTATTCAGGGTTATTATTTTTAATGCTTTTGTAAAATTAACTTCCAAAACAAAATCCAAGCATGATGATCGAATAGCTGAAAAACTTAAACGCCCTCTTACATTAATTCCAATTGGAATCGGTTTATATTTGCTAAATGATTCTTTGAACTTGCCAGAATCTATAACAGCTTATACAACAATTACAATCCAAACGTTTTTTTATATCGTTATTTTCCTATCAATTGCGCCAATTGTTGATCCGATAAAAGATTATGTTGGAGAAAAATATAATTTTCTTTCTAATACATTAAGAAATTGGGTCTTTAGGGCTCTTAAATTTGTTATATATCTATTAGGAATAGTTAGTGTGCTTGAACTTTGGGGCATTGATGCAGCTTCAGTTATCGCAGGTTTAGGACTTTTCTCAGTGGCATTAGCACTTGGAGCACAGAACTTCTTTAAAAATTTGATTGGTGGACTTCTTATAATTGGCGAAAAACGATTCAAACAAGGTGACTGGATAAATGTTGAAGGTGTTGCAGAGGGCTCAGTTGAAAGGATTGATTTTAGAACAACTCTTATCAGAAGATTTGATAAAGCTCCAATTTATGTTGCAAATTCAGTTTTAAGTGACTCAGAAATTATAAATTTTTCAGAGATGCCCTTTAGAAGAATAAGATTTCACGTAGGATTAATTTATCAAACAACGCCTGAAAAAATCCTAGCTATCAGAAAGGATATTGAAGAATATATTGAAAAAAATAAAAATTTAGTTGATGCAAAAGATCAACCATCGACTATTAGAGTTACGAATTTTAATGATTCAAGCATTGATATGTTGGTGAACTGCTTTACTAAATCAACGCAATGGCATGACTTCTGTATTGCAAGAGAAGAATTGCTATTAGAGATTATTGAAATAGTTAAAAGAAATGGTTCAGACTTTGCATATCCAACACAAACAATACATTTAGAAAAAGATTAATGCTGTGATTTAAGGTACCTATTTATTGGTATCTCATCTAGTGAAAGTAATTCTATATTGTACTCTTCTCTTAAATGTTTGAGTGGAGTATTTAATACTTCGTTTGGAATATCATGATAATTCCACTTTTTTGTCATCTGACGACATCTTTTAATTACTTTAAATTTTACAGGTGCTAGTGATAAGTAGATCTTCATTATTGACCACCATCCACCATATTTACTAATGATATCGTTTATAACACTCTTATATTCAGGATCTTTATAAAAGCCCCATATGTTTGACCAGCTCCAATGCGTTCCCCATAGTGTATAGCTATCTAGAAGACTTTCTTCCTCAATTGATGTACCTAAGCCAAATAAAACATGAGTGTAGTCATGTTCTTTGAAAACCTTAGAGTTAGGATTGTCTTTTTTTTCAGCTAGTGCTTTAAATTCTTTATTTATTGAATAAAACTCCTTAAGACCTTCCTCTAGTGTTTGCATTGATTCTTGTTTTTGAAAGTTGTACATGGGATTATTATATCAAATTGGAGCGACTGACGGGATTCGAACCCGTACCAAAAGCTTGGAAGGCTTTTGTGCTAGCCATTAACACCACAGTCGCATAGAGCTTTATTATAGTTATATAAGTTCCATTATAAAGAACTTTAGAACTAACAATTGATCCCTTTAGTTCACATATATCTATTAAAAGTATTAAAATTTAAATATTAAGGATATGTATGAAATTTTTTACAACATTACTTCTACTGGTCTCTAGCCTGCTTTGCTCTGACACATTAATTCATGCTGGTAAATATATCGATGTTATAAACGGTAAAGTCATTAGTAAGTCATCAATTGTTATTGATCAAAATGGAGTTATAAAAGAGATATCTTCTGGATATATAAACTCTAGAGGTTATGAATATTATGACCTTAAAGATAAAACAGCAATGCCTGGCCTCATGGATATGCATGTTCATTTTGGTCAAGAGTACCTTTCTAAAGCTGATGCACCAGTCAAGGTGGAAAAAGAATATAGCGCTATAGCTGCTGTAAAACATGCAAAACTAACATTAGATGGTGGTTTTACAACAGTTCGTCAGGTTGGTGATAGTGGTTTTATAGCAATATCTTTAAGAGATGCTATTGCTAAAGGTGATGCAATTGGTCCAAGAATATATACATCTGGAAAAAGTTTAGCCACAACTGGAGGTCATGCTGATCATACTAATGGAAGAGCTTTTGGTGATTACGTCTACCCTGACCCTGAAAGTGGTGTCGTAAATGGACCATATGAAGTTTTTGCTGGGGTTAGACAGAGATATAAAGATGGAGCCGATGGAATAAAAATTACAGTTACGGGTGGAGTTTTGAGCTTAGCAAAATCTGGCGATAATCCACAATTTACTCAAGAGGAGGCTAACGCAGTGGTACAGGCGGCCAAGGATTATGGATTTTGGGTTGCGGTACACGCGCATGGAGCCGAGGGTATGAAAAGAGCTATTAGAGCAGGAGTTGATTCAATTGAACATGGAACTTATATGGATGATGAAGCAATGGATCTTATGATTGAAAATGGCACATATCTTGTGCCTACAATTTCTGCTGGTGAATTTGTAGCAGATAAATCCAAAGTTGATGGTTTCTTTCCTGACATAATTAGACCAAAGGCGGCAGCAGTAGGACCACAAATAGGTGGAACTTTTGGTAAAGCGTACAGAAGAGGTGTAAAAATTGCTTTCGGAACAGATGTAGGTGTGCAAGCACATGGAACAAATTGGAAGGAATTCGTATATATGAAGCAATATGGAATGCCTGAGATGAAGACAATTATATCTGCGACTATTGAAGCTGCAAAATTACTTAGAGTAGAGGATGAATTAGGTTCTATTGAAGTGGGTAAAATTGCTGACATTATTGCTGTCTCTGGTGATCCAATAAAAGATATTACGTCTATGGAAAATGTTGTCTTTGTAATGAAAGAAGGCAAAGTATACAAAAATAATTGAAAATTCTAAGAGCAATATTAGGGAATCAGCTGTTTCCTATTTACCAAATTAATTTATCTAAAGATGTGCCGGTTTTTATGGCTGAAGACAATGGCTTGTGCTCATATATAAAACATCATAAATCAAAAATAGCTCTATTTTTTTCAGCAATGCGATCTTATAGAGATCAGCTTAATAATAATGGCTACAAAGTAATTTATTACGACGCAAATAATAATTTCTTAACATCTTATTTCGACAAACTGTTGAATATAGTGAAGAGTAATAAAATTGAAAAAATTGAAATTTACGAAATTGAAGACAAACCATTTGAAAAAGATTTTTTAGAGTTTTGTAAAGCAAATAATATAGAAATAACTTTTCTTCCAAGTCCTATGTTTATTGATTCAAGAGGTTCATTTAAAAATTTTTTAGGTGATAAGAAATTTCATTTACAAGCTAATTATTACAAACAAATGAGAAAAAAAATGAATCTACTTTTAGAGAATGATAAACCGATTGGAGGTAAATGGAGCTTTGACGAAGATAATAGAAAAAAGCTCCCTTCTGGATATGAAATACCAAAACTTCCGATTATTAAACCTTACAAAGAATTTTCTGAAATAAGTAATGTAATAAATATTAATTTTTCAAATCATCCAGGTGAATTACATTCCTGGATGCCGCATTCATATGAACAAATTGTAGAGTGGCTGGAAATATTTTTTAAAGAGAGATTTAATGAATTTGGGCATTATGAGGATGCTATTGATAAAAATGAACACTTTATTAATCACTCTGTATTAAGTAGCTCATTAAATTTAGGCCTGATTACGCCTAAAGAAGTAATTGATAAATCTATCGATTATGCAGAAAAAAATGACATTCCTCTCAATAGTCTTGAAGGATTTATAAGACAAATTATTGGATGGAGAGAATTTATAAGAGGCATTTATCAAAATTATGGTGATCAAATGGTTAAATCAAACTATTGGAGTCATAAAAATAAACTTACAGCTGCTTGGTATGATGGTTCAACAGGTATAGAGCCCCTGGATGAGGCCATCAAAGGGGCACAAAAATATGGCTATACACATCATATAAATAGATTAATGATACTTTCTAATATTATGAATTTATGCAATATCAATCCAAATGAGATTTATAAATGGTTTATGGAAATGTTCATAGATTCATCTGATTGGGTTATGGTGCCCAACGTTTATGGCATGGGCACATTTGCAGATGGAGGTATTTTTGCAACAAAACCATATATCTGTGGCTCAAGCTACATTCTAAGAATGTCTAATTTCAAGAAAGGAGATTGGTGCGATATTGTTGATGGATTATATTGGAAATTTATAGAGGAAAAGAAAGATTTTTTTATTACTAATCCAAGATTATCGTTAATGATAAGAGCTCTAGAGAAGCTTAATCCTGATAGAAAAAAACATATTTTTGAGTGTGCTAATAATTTTATTAACAAAGTAACACAATGATAGTTTTAAAAGATGAAGGGCTGTACTGTCCTGAAGGTGATTTTTTTATTGATCCACTTTTACCATGTAAAAATGCTGTTATAACACATGCGCATGCTGATCATGCACGACCAGGCATGAAAAACTATATCTGTACACCAGAGACATCTGAAATTATGAAGTTAAGAATAAGCAATGACCTAATCATTAAAGAAGTTGAATACTATAACGAGATACAAATTAATTCAGTAAAAATTACATTTATACCTGCAGGACATGTATTGGGCTCTTCACAAATTAAAATTGACAATGGAAGCGAGGTAACAATTATCACCGGTGACTATAAAAGAGCTATTGATCCAACATGTAAAGCTTTTGAGGTCCATGAATGTGATACTTTTGTTACCGAGGCTACTTTTGCTTCGCCAAATTTTAAATGGCCATGTGTAGATACTGAGGTAGATAAAATAATTGATTGGCATAAAGATAATCAACAAAAAAATATTAACTCAGTTTTATTTTCATACTCATTAGGAAAAGCGCAAAGAATAATTAAATTAATTAAAGATAAGTACAAAATTAATTTTTATGCTCATCAATCAATAAGATCAATCAATAAAATCTACATGAAATATGGTATTCAAGATCTTGAAACAAAAACATTAAATACAAAAAAAAGCGTTATTGAAGGTATAATAATTGCTCCTCCTGGAGCGAGACGTTCAAAGCAACTTAAAAATTTTATACCCTACTCTACTGGCTTTTGTAGTGGATGGACACTTAATAGCAAGAGAGATTTTGATAAAGGATTTACAATTTCTGACCATGCTGACTGGAACGATTTAATAAAAACAATAGAGCAAACCAAAGCAAAAAAAGTAATAATCATTCATGGTAATGGACCTATGCTGCGAAAGTATTTGAATGAAAAAGGTGTTACAGTATCCAACTTTACAAAAAATAAACATGAGGATAGTACATTTCAGCTATCATTATTTAATGGATAAAAGACCTGAAGATAAAGCTATGCAACTTACCTATTCACTTGGGATGGTTATAGCTATTGTCCTATGCATATTGATATTTTTTAGACTTATATATTTATTTTTAAGCTGACATTAAGTTATTAAAATAATTCTGATCCACATTGCCTCCAGAAATTGTTACTAGCGTATTTTTTCCAGATACATCAATTTTTTTTGATAATACAGCGGCTAGACTAACACATCCACTGGGTTCTGATATTATGCCAAGATCTTGATGAAGAAATTTCATTGCTTCTATAACTTCAGTGTCTGTAACAGATAATCCTTTTTTACAATTCTTTATATTAATAGGAAATGTAATTTCTCCGGGTATTTCAACTTCCAGGGCATCGCATATTGTATTATCTCTTTTTTTTAGTCTTGTTCTTGTCTTATTTTTAAGAGAAATTTCAGTATCATTACAATTAAACGGCTCAACAGGATAAATTAAAGCATCGGGAAAAAAATGTTTAATAGCAATACCAGTTCCAGCTACTAAACCTCCCCCAGATGTACAGGATAATAAGATATCTAATTTTATATCTGAGGATAAAAAAAATTCTGCTACCTCGAGCCCAAAACTTCCCTGACCAGCAATAATGTCCTCATTATCGAAGGGTTTGACTAAGGGGAAATTCAATTCTTTTGCTAATTTTATTGCTATCTCTTCTCTGCTTTCTATATGTCTTTTGTAAAAAACAATTTTTGCACCATTTTTTTTAGTTTTTTCAATTTTATTCTTTGGCGCATCTTCAGGCATTACTATCGTAGCTTCCATATCAAATAATTGAGCAGCTTTAGAAACACCTTGTGCATGATTGCCCGAAGAAAATGCAACTACACCATTTATATTATTTTGTTTAAGTTTGCTCAAAGCTGATAAAGCTCCTCTAATTTTAAATGACCCTGTAAGTTGTTTCGTTTCATCTTTTAGAAAGATATTTGAATCAAATTTTTTATTTAGAGCTTCAGATGTATGTATAGGGGTTTTTACAATATAAGGATTAATTCTTTTATAAGCATCATTCAAATCATCAATCGATACCATATAAAGAGTTTAATATATTTAATTAATTCTTATAATTAAATTATGAACTCAAAACAAGCATTATCAACATTTGGTCGATCTGGAAATCCTATGTTCTCAGACAAAACTTTTAATGAAAAGATAATAGATGTATCTATTCCTAAAATGACATTACAGGGAACAGTAAATAAAGTTGGAATAAGCTTACTGCTAGTTCTTCTAACTGCATCATATACATGGTCACAATATTTCTCATATGGACCACAAGCAATAACTGGTTTTATGATTGGTGGAAGTGTAGTAGGTCTTATATTTGCGCTAATTACTATCTTCAAACGCACCTGGGCGCCTATAACTGCACCTTTATACGCTCTAGCAAAAGGTTTTGCCCTTGGTGGTATATCAGCTATGTATGAATCTCAATTTGGTGGTATCACAATACAAGCTGTAACTCTAACTTTTGCTACTATGTTTGGTCTTTTATTCGCTTATAAAACAGGAATTATCAAGCCGGATAGAAATTTTTTATTAATGGTTTTTGCAGGGACATTTGCTATTTTTGCCTTGTATTTAGTCAATTTCATAATGATGTTTTTCGGTACTTCTATCGGTTTTATACACTCAAATGGGTTATTTGGTATTGGTTTTTCATTATTAGTTGTATGTATAGCTGCTTTGAATTTAGTTCTTGATTTTGATTATATAGAACAAGGAGCTGAAAATGGTGCACCAAAATATCTCGAATGGTATGGAGCATTTTCATTAATGGTTACTCTTATCTGGCTATATTTAGAGATATTAAGATTGCTTGCAAAACTAAGAAGCAGATAATGGAAATTTTTCTTTTAATACTTTTAGTGATAATACTAACAGCCTCTTACCTGCTCTTTAATATTAGAGCAGGAAAAAAACAAACAAATAGAGATGATAGAATTAAGTGGCGACACTAATCTTTTCTGCTTCTAAGTTTGTAGCACTTTTCCACTTCGCAAGACAGTCTTTCCCATCTTTCAAATAAGACATCCCCGTTGGCATATTCAATAGTCTGAATAAACGACATCTTATCTCCCATGAAATTTGGCATAAATCTAATTTTGTTATTTAACGAATTTGAATCGCTAGAATTATTTATATATTCAACCAATGTGCCTTTATCGAGCCTATAGAAGCCTTGATTGAAACCAGGCTCACCTTTCTGATTATAAAAACTTACAAAATATGTACCGTGATAATTTCCATCTACATATCCTTCTGTATAGACTTTGATAGGTGAAGGATTTCTAATATCGAAAAATTCGCCATTCCAAGAAGATTCAACTAACTTCCAGGCTCCTGGAAGGTCTTTTTTTTCTGCTCCATGGGAAAATACAAAAATTGAAATAGTTAAGAATAAATATATAATTTTTTTCATACGTATACCTCTATAAATAATTTAACTTAAAAAAAATTAAAAATCAGAAAAAAATGGAGCGAGTGACGGGGTTCGAACCCGTGACCTCAACCTTGGCAAGGTTGCGCACTACCAACTGTGCTACACTCGCTTAATTGAAGTAAAATGTTAACTCTGAAGACTTATGCATTCAAGGGTAATTTTTTGAAATTTATACTTTCTTTTTTTTTAATAGTTAGTTTCTCACTATCATCTGAGGATTTCTACAGATTAGGTCTAGGGTCTTGTCATGATCAAGATATGAAAACACCAGCTTGGGAATCATTAGAAAAAGAAAATTTAGATAGCTTTTTTTTCCTTGGAGATAATGTTTATGGTGACATTCCTAGTGGAGAGCTGAGAAGATTAATCAATGCATATGACACATTTAAACAAAATAAACCGCAATGGTTTAATGAAGTTGAGATTTTCACGATTTGGGATGATCACGATTACGGTATGAACGATGGTGGCGGTGATTACAAATACAAAATCGAATCACAAAAATTATTTAACGATTTTTGGAATATTTCACAAAATGATCCAAGAAGAAAAAGAGAAGGCATATATTTTAGCGAACTAAGAGACATAAATAATTTACAGATCCTCATCATTGGTCTTGATACGCGTTATTTTAGAAGTAATTTAAGTAAAAAAAATGGTGCGTACCTTCAAAATAAGTCAGCTGAAGCAACTATTCTAGGTAAACAACAATGGAATTGGCTTCAAAAACAAGTTGAAGTTGAACATGATCTTCTTATCATTGCTACGTCAATACAAGTCCTTGCTACAGAGCATCGTTTTGAAAAATGGTCGAATTTTCCAAATGAAAGAGAGAAATTACTAAATTTATTGAAAGGATTGGATTCAAATGTATTGATTATTAGTGGCGATAGACATAGAAGTGGCGTTTATCAAAAGGATGAAATATATGAATTTACTTCATCTTCATTAAATGTTGGTATTTTCCCCCAAAGCGAAACTGATACATTGCTCAAAGGAAAAACATATCCCGAAAATAATTATGGAATTATAGATATTTATCCAACAAAGCTAGAAATTAGTATAAAAAACGAAAATATGTCAGTACTTGAAAATTACATAATACCTATTAAATAATTAGCGATTCAGCTATTTGTATAGTTATAATAAGCAACTTATGAAAAAACCATCACGTGAAGAAGCAATGAAAGCAGTGACTACTCTCATAGAGTGGGCTGGTGACAATCCAAAAAGAGAAGGATTAGTTGAAACTCCTAAAAGAGTTATTAAAGCTTATGAGGAGTTTTTTGCTGGTTATGAGCAAGATCCAGAAGAAATCCTCCAAAAAACTTTTAAAGAAGTTGAAGGATATGATGAAATGGTTCTGGTTAAAGATATAGCAGTTGAATCTCATTGTGAGCACCATATCGTACCTATATTAGGAAAAGCACACGTAGCTTATATCCCGAATAACAGAGTTGTAGGCATAAGTAAGCTCGCAAGAATAGTTGATGTCTTTGGTAAGAGACTTCAAACACAAGAAACAATGACACAGCAAATTGCTAATACAATAGAAAATGTTTTGAAACCAAAAGGTGTTGCAGTTGTCATAGATGCATCTCATCAATGTATGAGTACAAGAGGAATACACAAAACTGAATCATCAACTGTAACCAGCTCAATGAGAGGGATTTTTAAAGAAAATCCAACCACTAGAAATGAATTTCTAAACTTTATAAGACTTCCAAAGTAAAGTTGTCCAAATTAGAAATCGTATTAGCCTCATCATCTAAAATTAGAAGAGAAATAATTTCAAATTATGATGTAGATGTAATTTTTTGTGCTCCCAAAATTAATGAAGAGCAACTTAAACAAGATAATCTTAATTTAAACTCAAGGTCGCTAGCAGAATTATTAGCTAAATCAAAAGCACTAAGTCTTGCCGATAAATTCTCTGAAAAATATATTTTAGGATGCGATCAGATATGTATATTTAATGACAAGATAATGAGTAAGCCTCTAAACGAGGATAAAGCTATATCTAATTTAAAAGAACTTTCAGGCAATACTCATAATCTTTTTGGCGCATATTGTGTATCTAAAGGAAATGAGATAATAATCGAACATCAAATTGAATGTGAAATGAAAATGAGAAAATTAACTGATAATGAAATTAAAGAATATGTTGCATTAGATAAGCCTCTAGAATCATGTGGTGCATATAAATTTGAAGCAAACGGATTTAAACTATTTAAAAGTGTCATAGGGAGTTTAGAAGCAATAAATGGCCTACCCTTTGGTGATTTAAAAGAATTGATTGATGCCAAATTATAAAATTACAAAGACATTTGGACATGATAGTGGTTATTCGTGTGCTTTTAGACAATGGAATGCACAGTCAAATTGCTCAAAGATTCATGGGTACAGTTTAGGCTTTGAAATCAATTTAATTTCACAAAAATTAGACGAAAATAACTGGGTTTTTAATTTTGGTAATTTTAATTTTCTAAAAAAATGGCTTAGAGATAATTTTGATCACACTCTGTTAATTGCAAAAGACGATCCATTTAAAGAAAAGTTTTTAGAATTAGATAATTTAAAGGTTGCGAATGTTGTAGAGTTTGATGAAATAAGCTGTGAAAAATTTGCTGAAATGACCTACAAATTCATTTTCAAACATTTTCAAAAACATAAAATAGATGTTGTTATAGAATCTGTTTATGTATCAGAGCACTCTGGAAATAAAGCAGGTTTTTTTGGGGATTAAATGTTAAAAATTTACAACACTCTAACCAAAGAGAAAGAATCATTTATACCAATTGATGAAAATAATGTTAGGTATTACTCATGTGGGCCAACAGTCTATAACAATATTCATATTGGAAATGCTCGTGCTTTTGTCTGTGCTGATTTGCTAGCTAAGGTTTTAAAAGGGATATATAAAAAAGTAACATTTGTATCAAATATTACTGATATAGACGATAAAATTATTGAAGCCTCGGTAAAAGAAAAAGTTTCTATTAAAGAATTATCTAAAAGATATTTTGACCAGTATAAAAAAGACACCAAATTTTTAGGGATAGATGATCCTGATAATCAGCCATTTGCTACTGACTTCATAAAAGAAATGATTGATTTTATAAATGTCTTGATAGACAAAGATGCTGCATATGTTTCAAATGGAAATGTATTATTTCGAGTAAATAGTTTCAAAAATTACGGAGTTTTATCAGAAAGAATCATTCAAGAACAAGATTCAGGCTCTCGTGTTGATGTAGAGACATATAAAGAAGATCCAAATGACTTTACACTTTGGAAGCCCTCAACTAATGATGAGCCAGGATGGGACTCCCCTTGGGGTCTAGGACGTCCTGGATGGCATCTTGAGTGTTCGGTTATGTCAGAAATAGTATTAGGTGTTCCATTTGATATTCATGGTGGAGGCAACGATTTGAAATTTCCTCATCATGACAATGAAATAGCTCAAACATGTGCATATCACAGCAATGAATCTGCAGAATCATTTGCTAAATATTGGTTTCATAACGGTTTTTTAAATTTAGATAATGAAAAA
>CABZLG010000006.1 GCA_902526535.1 uncultured SAR86 cluster bacterium | reverse complement strand
TAGTTCCTGGAGGTACAACACCTCTTTTTTTATTCAAAAAATTTTTTAACGAAAAAATATTTAACCAATTGATTTTAAGTGATGAAAGGATTACAAATGATAGGGAGAGAAGTAATTTTCTTACAATATCTTCTTTAACAAATTCCAGTATTTTTAAGTTATGTGATTTTCCAATTAGTAATTATAAAAATATTTCATTAAGCAAAATCTCTAATGCTTTGAACAAGATCAAACATCCAGATATTGCCTTACTTGGATTAGGTGATGATGGCCACTATGCATCAATATTTCCCTCAACCGAAGTTATTGAAAATGATGAAAGTAATAATTTGAAAATAATTTCTGCAAAAATTGGTGATAGTTTTGAATATAGGATTACTCTTTCAGAAAAATATATTAAGAAAACTAAAGAGATTCTTTTTATTGCTAAAGGCAAGAATAAATATGATCTGATAAATAAAATTGAAAGCAAATCTGAAGAGGTTATTAATTTACCAATCGGCAAGCTTATAAATAGTTATAATGGGGAACTTAATATAATGTATTGTGTAAATGACTAAATTAAAAGTTCATATAACTACCCTTCCATTTAATAAAGACAACTTGGCTTTTCTTGAAAAATCATTTGATGTGACAATAAATCCTCTTGGAAGAAAAATTAAGAATGAAGAAGTTTATGAACAAGTTCACAAAGCAGATTATGTTATTGCTGGAACTGAAAAATATGATCAAGAATTACTAAGCAAGTTAGTGAATTTAAAAGGTATATCAAGAGTTGGCATTGGGATAGATAATATTAATTTAGATATTGCAGCAAAAAATAATATAAAAATTTTTAATACTCCTGAAGAGCCGGCAAAAGGAGTTGCTGAACTTACACTAGCATTTATATTAAATTTGTTGAGGGAAATTTCTTCGCATCAACTAAATTTAAATCAAGGCAATTGGGAGAGAACATTAGGTAAATCCCTAAATGAAGCAACTATTTCATTAATAGGAGGTGGAAGAGTTGCAAAAAATGTTAGTAAATTTTTATTATCTGCGGGAGTCAAAAAAATAAAAGTTTTTGACATACTTGATTTAAGCACTGACCCAGACTGGAAACATGAAAGTATATCTATTTGTGGATTTGAAGAGTGTCTCAGCAATTCTGATATTGTTTCCCTACATGTGCCTATGAATGAGAAAAATAAAAATATGATTTCTAAAAAAGAACTTTTAGTTATGGGTAAAAACTCATATTTAATAAATGTTAGCAGAGGTGGATTGATTAACGAGGAAGATTTATACGAAGCTTTAAATTCAAATCTTATTAAAGGTGCAGCTTTAGACGTATTTGCAACTGAACCTTATGAGGGAAAGCTTTTGGATTGTAAAAATCTAATTGCAACACCACATGTAGCATCGTCAACAGAGTATGTTCGAGACCAAATGGAACGAAAGGCTTGCGAAAATTTAATTAGTTTATTGGATGAGTGAGATTAAAGAATTAATTTTTAGATCAAAAATCATCTTTTGGGACTTTGATGGAGTAATTAAAAAATCAAATCAAGTAAAAAATGATGCTTTCTTCAATTTATTTGAAGATATTAAAAAAGAGCAAAAAGAGTATATTCTCAACCATCATATTAATAATCAGGGGTTATCAAGATTTAAAAAAATTCCGTATTACATGGAATATTTAGGTATAGAGACAAAAGAGAAAAATGTTCAATCATATCTTAATAGATTTTCGGAATTAGTATTCGATGGTGTGATCAATTCAGATTGGGTTGAGGGGGTGCTTGAAATATTGAGTGAGTTAGATAAATCGATATTAATTACTGCCACACCACAGGATGAAATTGAAAGAATTATTGAAAAAATTGAAATAAGTAAATTCTTCAATAAAGTTTATGGCTCACCAAAAACAAAAATTGAGTGTGTTGAAGATTTTATCGAATCAAAAGATATAAATTTAAATAACTGCCTATTCATCGGTGATTCAAAATCAGATCTTCAATGTGCTAATCACTTTAATATGAAGTTTCTTTTTATCAAGAATGAATACAATAAACACTTGATAATTGATGAGAATATTCATCAAGTAGAGAATTTTTTATAGCTTAGGTATATTGCAACTGGAGTATAATGTTCAGAATTTATGAATAACACAATCTGTATAATTCCTGCTAGGATGGGCTCTTCAAGATTCCCTGGGAAAGCTTTAGAAAAGATTTGTGGTATTGAAATGCTTCATCATTGCTTTATAAGAGCAAAGTTAGCAGAATGCTTTTCCGATATCTACATAGCTACTCCAGATCAAGAGATCCATGATTTTAGTAAATCTATTGGTTGCAAATCTATAGATACCAAAGATACCCATACAAGATGTACCGAAAGAATAGCTGAAGCAATTACAAAAATTGATGATTCTTTTGAAAATGTTGTGCTTTATCAAGGAGATGAGCCTTTATTTTCTCCTGAGATTTTAAAAACGCTTGCAAATTACATTTCTAATAATACTGACAGAACAGTTACTCTTATGGATGAGATCTCAGAAGAACAAGCTGAAGATTTAAATAATCCAAAAGTAGTAGTTGATCTATATAATTATGCTGCATTCTTTTCTAGAGCTGCAATACCAGGATCCCTTAAAGGTCATGGTGAAAAGTTCTTTAAACATATAGGAGTTGTAGCTTTCAAGAAGTCTCTTCTTTATGAATATGCCAATATGGCTGAGGGTCCTTTAGAACGTGCAGAAAGTATCGATATGTTAAGATTCATTGAATATAACATTCCAATTAAAATGCTTTTATGTGAATCTAAAACAATAGGAGTTGATACGCCTAAAGATTTGGAAGATGTAGAAAAGCTTATGGTCAATGATAGTTATTATTTAAGGTATAAATAAAATGGCAAAAAAGGCATTAGTTGTAGGTGGCTCAGGTTTCTTAGGAAGCCATGTTGCAGATGAACTTACTGAGAAAGGTTATGAAGTAACTATATTCGATCAGAAAAAATCAACCTGGATAAATGATAATCAAAAATTTATAGAAAGCGACTTACTCGACAGAGAACATGTAATTAAAAGTCTAGAAGGATTTAACTTTGTCATTCATTTTGCAGGTATTGCGGATATTGGAGAATCAAAAGAAAAACCGCTTGAAACTATCGAAACAAATATTATTGGAACAGCAAATCTTCTTGAAGGATGTAGAAAAAATAAAATTGAAAAATTTATTTTTGCTTCATCTGTCTATGTTTTCAGCAAATATGGTTCCTTTTATGGAAAATCCAAACAGGCCTGTGAATTACTGATTGAGGAATATCAAAATGAGTTTAACCTCGACTATATTCATGTTAGATATGGCTCTTTATATGGTCCTAGAGCACAAGAATGGAACGGTTTAAAAAAATATATATCAGAAATTATAAAAAATAAACAAATAGATTTCTCAGGAAACGGTGAGGAAAAGAGAGAGTATATTCATGTGAAAGATGCTGCAATTATGACGGCAAGTCTTTTAGAGAGTGAAGAAAAAAATATTGCTGTGAATATTACAGGCCATCAAGTTATAAGCACCTTGGATTTATTTAAATTAATCTTTGAGGTACTGCAACTTGACGAAAAGATTAATTTATCAAAAGAATCAAAAGTTGTTTCTCATTACAAAATTAGCCCATATAGCTTTCAACCTAAAGAATCAAAGAAACTTGTTCCTAAAAAATTTATAGATATTGGCCAAGGAGTATTAGAAATAATTCACGAAATAGAGGATTCTAAGAATTAGATTCTCTTAATTCCAAAACATAATCACTGCAAACACCAAAAATTTCTTCATCTAATTTTATTTTTGAAACTTCAATATCCCACTCAGGCATTACCAAGATCGAGTTTTTCAGAAGTTTTTTTCCAGGATAAACCCACACAAAATTCTTAGAAGTTAGTGTGTAGTCATCTTCTTGATGCCAGAAATAATTTGCATCTTGAAATAAGTTGATATGGTTTAGCGCCTCTAAATTTTTGCAATGAATCCAAAACCTATCGATGCTATCAAGTAAAAAGTCTTTTAATATTGGATATTGATTATAATCATGTCCCAAGAAAAGGTTATTATTCTCATCACATCTTAGATCAATTTCAACATCGAAACCTTTTTCTAAAGCTTCACAGATTTGATCAGGATTATTTTCTTTATCTTTGTCAGGTCCTTGAAACAAACCCCGATGAGCTATGAATTTCAATTTTTAAAGTGATTATGATAAAAATCTAAATCTTCAGGTGTACCTAAGCCCCACATTTCTTCAACATCATAAACTTTTATCTTTTTCTTATCTTCAATAGCTTGATTAAAGACAGGGCAAACATAGAATTCGTTATTTACACGTATGTCCTTTTGTATCATATCTTCAGCATATTTCACATAATCAGTTCCTTTACCCCAATAATAGACCCCAACAGTTGCATCTTCAGAAATCACTTCCTTTTCTGCAACTTCAGTTACAAATCCGTCGTCACCTGATTTTGCATAAGACCATTTTGGATGAGTTGCCTTAAAAGTTAAGATTCCTCCGTCTACTTTGCTTTCAGACATGTTATACATGGTGTTTGAAGCATTCCATTTTATATACTGATCAGAATTAGCTATAACTAATGGATTGTCATTGTTTATAAATTCTTTAGCTAATAGTGTTGTGCAAGCTGCACCCTCAGTAACTCCGCTTATTTCAATTACCTCACAATTAGGTCTTATGGCTTTCAAAAATGACTTCATATTATATTTTTCATTATGTTCTTTCTGAATAATGAATATGAATCTACCCTCTATAGCTAACGACTCAACAACAGTTTGTATCATTGGTTTACCAAAGACTTCTATTAATGGTTTAGGAAATGTATATCCTGCTTGTGCAAACCTTGAGCCAGCACCAGCACATGGAATAAGAACATTTATGTTAGGATCAGTCCAAATTTGGTTCATGCTGCTATTATCAAACTTTTTAAGATAATTTGGTAGATTCTTCTCGACAAGATCTCTAGGGTTTTTGACGGCAAATAGATTTGCTCCAGAATCTAATGCCCCTTTTCTTCCAACAAAGGAATCCTCTATTATTATTGTTTGTTTGGGGGTAACTCCTGCCTTTAGCATGCACTGCCAATACATCTCAGGATAAGGTTTTGGGAATTTTACGTCATCATTACTTACAAAATAATCGACTTCATTTATTACATCAATTTTCTGAAGCATTTTTTCTACTGTTGATCGAATGCTATTGCTTGCGACCATTACCATATAATCCTTCGAAACTTCCTTAACGAGCTCTGTAATGCCCTCAATTCTTATATCAATCTCATCAAGTACTTCAATAGTTCTTGTTTGCTTCTCTTCCCATATTTCTTTAAAAAACTTTTTATCTAAGCCTTTTTCTTCATTAAGGATCTCAAGCTTTCTTTTAGTTGGGAGTCCATCATATTTATCAAGATGCTCCTCATAAGTGATAGATATATTAAATTTAGCTAATGATTTATTAAGTGCTTCAAAATGAAGCATTTTAGACTCCATTAGAACGCCATCAAGGTCGAAAATAACTAATATATCTTGGTTTTTCATAGAATTTGGTAATTATATTGAACTTTCTGATTAATACAATTTAATTAGAACTTAACATATAATATTCGACTATCGTGAAATTTGGTCTAATTATCCAAGGCCCTCTATTATCAATAGGTAGAGGTGTAAATTCGTATAAAAAAAAGGCAGAAACAAGCGAAGACGAAATCATTAGACACCAATGTGATGAAACAATAATTTCTAACATTGAAAACTATGGAAATTTGTTCGAGAAAATAATTATTTCTACTTGGAAAGATGAAACGATCTCCAAAAAATTATCAGAATATATAAAGTCTAAAAATAATGTTGAAATCTATCAATTTTCCAAAAGCGATGTTCCAGAGCTGCCAAAATTAAAAGTGCCATCTTCATGGAGTAAAGAGATGAGTTCCATTATGAATGTAAATAATAATTTAAATCAGTACACAGGATGTAAGTTGGGATTATTGAAATTAGAGAATATTGATTTTGTTATAAGAGTAAGGACTGATCAAGAAATTAATATTCAAAAATTAAAGGAATTTATATTAGAAAACCCAAAAAAAATCATAGTTCCTGGAATATTTTTTGAAAATTATATGTATCAAATTGCGGACTTTTATTTTGGTGGTAGCTATAAAAATATTCTTAATTTTTTTGAAGCATGTTCAAAGAATATTTTTGATTTTTCCCCACATATTAATCCAATATCTTGTCTAGCAAATAGTAAATATCTAGATGAATTAAATATGAATTCTGAGGTACTTTATTATTCGAAAGATTCTTTTCAATACAAAATTATGCAAAATTTTGTAATTAGTAAAGCATTGTTACCAAGTCCCAGCAGTATTTATCAAAAAATTTCTTGGCGAGGAGAAAAGGCAGGAACAGAATGGCAAAATCAAAATAAAAACATATATTTTTATGAAAATTTCTCAGATATTAAACAATTGGTATTGCCTGAATCTAATAAAATTATAGATTCGAAACTTTATAGCTCTAAATCAAACTTTTTTACTAAAGTACTAAGAAGATTAATTAAATTAGAATTGTTCAAATGAAAGAATATTTAATACGTATTTACTCATTACTTTATGAAGATAAAAAAAGACTTCCATTACTGCTTGTACTGTTTTTACTTACTTCATTTTTTGATGCGTTAAGCCTAGCGATTTTATTTCCATTTATACAAATACTAGTGAATTTTCAGGATTTTCAATCTAGTTATGGATGGTTTTTTGAGAGCATAAACCTTACTTCAAAATCGGAAATTATTACATTCTTAGGTATTACCCTTGTTTCACTATTTATTATTAAAGCTCTTGCTTCAATCTTGGTGAACTGGGCCATTTTAAGAATAACCTACAATAGACAAGCAAAAATTAAGACATCTCTACTACACAAATACCTTAATATGCATTACAGAAAGTATATAGAAGGAAATAGTGCCAGATACATTCAGATGATTCAAACAATGAGTATGCAATTCATTAAAGTTTTACAAGGATTTCTAAGACTTCTTTCAGATGGTCTTATTTTTCTTTCGATAGTAATTGTTTTAGCTATTGTTGAAGGCCCACTTTTAATTTATGTCGGCGGAATGATGATAGTTCTTCTTTTAATATATGACATCTTTTTTAAAAAACTTTTAGATAGCCAAAGTAGAGCTATTACTGACTCTAGTGTGCAAGTCACAAAAACAGTAAATGAATCAATCCAAGGTCTTAAAGAAATAAAGATTCTTGGAAAGCAAAACTTTTTTGAAGATATTCTTAAGGAAAATGTAGACATTTATGCAAAAAATAATATTTATGCTGATCTAATAAGAACACAGCCAAAACACATTATTGAGTTGATATTTGTAATTGCTTTTACTTTGGCAGTAGTGTTCTTTACTCCACTACAAAACGATTTTCAGAGTTTAATACCCACACTTGGAGTATTTCTCTTTGCTGCAATTAGGTTAATGCCTACTCTTAACCAAATGCTTGCTTCTGTAAATGTTCTTAGAATAGGCTACTATCCCACTACCCTTCTTTTTGAAGACATGACTACAAAACAAGACCTTGAAGAAGATGATTACAAAGCAAATATCTTAAAAGATGGCTTCACCTCCATGCTATTGAAAAATTTATTTTTCTCATATAAAAATGATAAAGAGCATCAATTAAATGGTATTTCATTGCAGGTTGATAAAAATAAATCGATAGGTCTTTTTGGGCAATCTGGATCAGGAAAAACAACTCTTGTTGACGTCATGTTAGGTCTACTTGAGCCAAGTAAAGGCGAGATTCATTTAAACAACAAAGTTGTAAAAAATAATAAAGAATTTAGAAATTTAGTGGCATATATTCCACAAGATATTTTCATAATTAACGACTCGGTAAAAAACAATATAACTTTAACTGGTAGGGATGAAGTTATTGATGATGTTTTATTAGAAGATGTAGTGTTGAGATCAAGACTTAAAGAGGTTATCAATAATCTCCCTGAGGGAATTAATACAAATATTGGAGAAAGAGGAGTAAAGCTTTCTGGAGGTCAAAAACAAAGAATTGCTATAGCTCGAGCACTCTACAATAAAAGAGAAGTTCTTATTATGGATGAGGCAACTAGTGCTTTGGATAATAATACAGAAAAAGAAATAATTGATGAAATAAGAAAGCTAAAAGGTAAAGTTACTATGGTAGTAATAGCCCATAGACTTACAACGCTACAGCACTGTGATGAAATTTATGAAATAAGTAATGGAAGAATTAGCGAAAAATATAACTATGAAGACATAAGTAAAAGTAAAAAATAATGAAAGCCCTCTGTTACATTCAAAAAAAATACTATAAGTGGAAGATTGATCTAATAGCAGATGATTTATTTAAAAGTGAAAAGAAAAATTGTGAAATTGAAATAGTTTATCCAGAAAATTTTTCATTAAATACTATTTCCAAAAAGAAGAAATATGATTTTCTAGTTGGCTGCAATGTTGATGATTTTAAATTCCAGCTACTTTATAAATTTTTACATTTCGATAAATTTATTACCTTTGATGAGGGTCAAAGAAATATTGACGAAAATGATAAATATTATTCCAAGATTTTCTCTTTAGAAAATCAAAAAAGGTTTTATTTTTTGAATAAAATTTGCGGCTTTCCATTACCATTTGGAAAACTCTTAGAGAAAAGTGATAAACACTATTCGTTTTTCGATCCAAAAATTTTTAATCATCCTATTAAATCGACTACGTTTCTTAAGAAGAAAAAAATTACGAAAAAGATTACAAAGATATTCTTTGGAGTAAGTAGCAATTGGGTTTTTAGTCATAGAGAAGATCTTTTGAAAAAACCAAAAATCATAGAGAAGAAAATAAATGAAGCAGCTTTAAAAATAAATAAACTATGCCCTGATCTATACATCCCCCACCCCAGAGAAGATGAGAGAATACTAGAATTACTTAATGAGAATATTACCGTTATAAATTGTCCAAATGGAAGTGAGGATTTTGTTAATAAATTAGCCTTAAGTAATGAAATTGAGGTATTTACAGAAAAATCAGGGATAGTTTTTGATCTTAACAAAAAAATAAAAATTTCATTTATTGATTTATTTAATAGATTTAATAAATCTGAATACGACAAGTTTAAAAATCAATATAAAGAATTTAAGAAAAGCAATTAAATCGAAATGTTAGGTAAAGATAGTAAAAAAAATATTCAATTTCCCGTACAAAAACAAGGCACACCAAGTGTAGTAGTTTTAGAGGACTTTTTTAATGAAGAATTTATTAGAAAAGCAAATACTGATTTTGAAGAGTTTATAAAAAAATCATCTGAGGTTGATTTTCTTAGTTTTGGAGAAACACGAAAAAATCTATCTTCAAGAGGATCTAGATATGAGGAAATTGTTAAATCGTCAAAATCTATCAACAAAATTTGTGAATATATTAAGTCTGAGGAATTCTTTAAAAAATGTATTGAAAATTCGACTGAAGCATTCAATAAAAAAGGATTAAAAATTAAAATTCCAAAATTCAATCAAAATTCCTATGACTCTTTGAGGTTTGCTAAAAAATTCTCTATCTTGTGGGCGCTTAATAAGCTTCGCTTTGTTCTGTTTCGAATTCCCTTTTTTGGAAACTTATTTGAGAGATTAAGTTTGTCTATTTTTGGAGACGTAGCTCCTACTATTGATGTTGCACAATCTGCAATGGGTTATGAAGTTGGAATGCATACTGATAGCAGATTTAAACTCATGGCTGGAATTATTTATTTAAATACAACAAAAAATGATAGTGATGGAGAAACAGAGTTTTGGAGCTCCGAAGGTCTTTCAAACCTTGAAAATCAAAAAAGATATCCAGATAAAGAAGATATTAACAATTCCAAACTTTTAATGAGTATTAAACCTAAGGCGGGAAGAACTGTTTTATTTATAAACTCAAATGATGCTTATCATAGTGTTAAGAAATTTAAAGGAGATAAAAGGAACATCATATATTTTTCCTTTTCTATACCTATTTTAGATAATATCTGGAAAACAGACTTTAAAGTTAAATCTCTTTAATTGCTTCAAGCATGTGTTGATGAACAACATCTTCTTTTCCTACCAGATCATTTGCTAAACAAAAACCTATGACTGCTTGCATAAGATTCATTCGTGAGCCATCAATACAATTTAGAGAAAGAGAGCTTGCATCTCTTAATAGTTTTGAAGGACTGTTTATATAATTAACATCGAATAACAGAGCTTCTTTATTAATTAAACTTAATTGACTAGTTGAAAGAATAGAATCTTCATTATTTCCATCTTTACCTATAGAAGTGCAATTTATAAGAACATCATAGTTTTCTATATCAAGATTAAGCGAACCATAATCTTTAAAATTCATCCCAAAATCAGTAAATAAACTAGAAATTTCCTGATTTCTTCCATAAACATCTATATCAAAATTTTTATTTTGATTAGAAAGTTGATAGCACAATGATTTTGAAACTCCTCCTGTTCCAAGAATGCATACCCTTTTAATATCTAAATCTTTTTTTACAGAACTAATTGATTCGAGTAAAGCTAAGGTATCAGTATTAGCTGCTGTAAACCTGCCTTCAGAATTAAAGAAACAATTTTTTGGCTCAATAAAACTTCCACTATTATTTGCAAAATAATCAGCGACAACTTCTTTAAGTGGTGCTGCTACCGCTCCACCAATAAAATCAGGTTTTGATGTTTCTGAATCTAAGAATTCTATTGCATCACTTTCATGCTCTATATCTACAGTTGTCATTTCTGCATCTATATCGAGTGCGTTAAAAGCAGCATTCCATAATATAGGAGAACGAGCACCCTTTGAAACATCTTTCCCTATTATTACCGCCCTTTTCATCTTCAAATTACTTGTTTAGCAACAGCTTTTGCAACGTTATCCATTTTTTTCATGAGAGAATCAAACGTATCGAAGTTGATTGGTTGCAAAGGATCAACTGCAGAATTTTCTGGATCTGGATGAACCTCTAACATTATTGAATCGGCTCCAGATGCAATTGATGCAAGTGTCATTGGTTCAACCCAATCACGCCAGAAGGTTGCATGGGAGGGGTCAGTAGCAACTGGAATATTTGTTATTTCTTGTGTTGCTGGAAGAACTTGCAAATCCAATGAAAATCTAGAAGTTGCTCTATGAGTATGTGGAATTGACATTCCTCTCTCACATAAAATTAATTTTGTACAGCCTTCCTTAAGAGCGTACTCAGCTGCTCCCAACCAATCTCTTAATGAGGCACCATAATGTCGTTTAAGCATGATAGGGAAACCTGTCTTTGCTGATTCTACTATTAAAGGATAATTTTGCATGTTTCTAGATCCAATCTGCAAGATATCCGTAGCATCGCATACTGCATCTAAATGTTTTTCTTCCATAACTTCAGTTATAACAGGTATTTCAGCCTCCTCTCTAGCTGACTTTAACCACTTAAGACCATCTAAGCCTGTTTCTGTATATTTCTCATTTCTATATGGAAAACTTAAAGGTTTGAAAGCTCCACCTCTTAGAAAACTAGCACCTGAAGCTTTTACTGACTTTGCAGTTTCTATGATGAGTTCCTCTGACTCAACCATGTTTGGACCTGCCATAACAGGAATTTTTTTACCATTAAAAACAACACCTGCTATTTCGAAAGGTTCTTTTGAAAAATTAGCTACTAAAGGTATTTTAGACTTTATATCCTCTTCAGTTATATCTTTTCCAGGAAACTTGTTATACATCTTGCCCTAGTTTAGCTGATCTAACATCATCAGAAAATGAAATTATTGAATTATTCTCCACAGACGAATATAAAGCATGAATATATTTTATTGAATCTAAACTTGATTCTGCACTTGTAGGAAAAATAATTTTTCCGGATTCATTAAAATTTTTACTAATTTCTTTGAGCATATGTAAATGACCGTTACCATAACCATTTTTTACAGTTTCTGAGTTCTCTTTAAGTTCATTTGACAGTTCCACTCCATCAAGCTTAACTCTTGTTAGCTCATTTAAAGCGATGCCTCCAACTGAAATTTGATATTTATCAGTCACCACTTCCAATGATGCTGAAAAATCTTCAGGTCTTACAGCGGTCGTTGCTTCAATTGTAAAAAATCCGCCCTTCAAAAGTGTTCCAGATGCAACAAAAGTATCCTCTGCTTCAAGTTTATTATTGATATTTCCAGAGAAACCAGATAAAAATTGCGGAGGACCAAATAAATAAAATAGAGCATCAATATGGTGTATTGCTTGCTGGCTAATTACTCCACCATCTGTTTTCCATCTGCCGTGCCATTCATCATTGTAATAATCTTGAAGCCGGCACCACTGTAATTTAACACTTGCTGAAATGATTTTTCCAAAATCATTTTGTGAAAAGAGTTTTTCAATATATTTAATTGGTTTATTTAGTCTGTTTTGAAATACACCTCCGTAAAGAACATTTTTTTCTTTAGCAAGTGCCATATTTGCAACAACATCCCCTACGTTAAGACCTATAGGTTTTTCACACAGAACATTAACTCCATTTTGTAAAAGCACTTTTGAGTTATCAGCATGACTACCTGATGGAGTGGTAATTATTGCAATATCAACATCATCTTTACTTACCTCATCTATTGAAGAAAAAGTCTTACCTGAATTCTCTTTTTCCCATTTGCTCCTTGATTCTGCATACTGATCTACACCTACAGAAAAGATATATTCATCAGATAAATTTTCTTTAATGACTTCAGTATAATGTTGAGCTGCACGCCCTAAACCTATGAAAGCTAGCTTTAATTTACTCAAATTTCACCTCAAATTTACTCATTTCTTCTTCAGTGCTTATTTCAATCATATCAGCTTGATTAAGTTGGGGGATAAGATTTACTCTTTTTTGTAAAAAGTTCCCATTCCTTAAATCTGAGGCATTAAGTGTGCACCCAAAACCAAATGGACAAATCATCACTGATGATTCTTCTAATTCTCTTGGCAATAGCTGATTGTTTATTGCTATTTCGCTTTCCTCTCCTCTTGTAAAACATATTCTTTTTTCTTCATGACTATAAAGTGTTGGTAGAAATGCTGATTCGTAAAAACTATCTACCAAATTTTTAAAACTACTCTGATCTCTAAAAGGGTAGTTAACAGAAGAAAGAGTAATAGAATTAGGTATATATTTTTGATTTTCAAAATCTAAAAGGCAATCTTTTAATACATCATTTAAGGAGGTGTCATAGTCTTTTGTACTTCTATCAAAAATATCGAGTCCAGATTCTTCTGCTTGCTTCAAAGCCCTTTTATCAATTCCACAAAATACTATGTCTTCAAAAACCGAACTTTTTTTTGCATCACTTATAACTTTTCGCAAAAGACCAAGACGAAAGTCGTCATATTTTTCTCGATCAAAAATAATAAGTATGTCTTTTGTTTTTCCTTTATATTCACAAAGATTTTCACTCTTAAATTCGTCTGCTTCCATTATTTGAACAATTTTTTTAGCTCTTTTTTTATCTGCTTCCTGATGTATACCATGATGATGAAAAACTACTGCATCTGGCTCATATACAATCTTGAGTTTATTCTTTATAACTTCTTTTCCCCAAATTCTGTCCTCAATATTAGTCACTTCGTCATCAAAACGAAATTTCTCCCAGGTTTTTCTCGTAAATGCTGAGTTGGCATTGTGAAAAAAAGAATCCTTTTCCTGAACTCTCTTATCATTTCCAAATGTCAGAAATAAATCCCTTTTATCGAGATAGTGTGATGAACTTGTGGGCACTTGCTTTCCATAAACACCCGCAATTTTTTCATCTTCTAAATCACTTACTAAATTTTTAAGCCAATCTTTCTCTTTAGGAATACAGTGAGCAGACAAACATATCAGATAATCTCCTGAAGAGTTTTCAATTCCAAAATTTATTGCGTTTCCTGGTTTAAATTCTTTGAGGGTAACTACTTTTACATTCCATTCTTTTGCTTTTTCAACAGTCTTGTCTGTAGAACAATTATCTACAATAATCACCTCAAAATTTTTGTAATCTTGTTTGAAAATTGCATTCAAACAAATAGAAATCCATTTTTCTTCATTCTTCGTTCTAATTATTATGGAAGCTTTTTTCATCATATTTTCTCTGGTACCGGAGGTAAATTTTCAAAATCATTCTCTTTGATCCATTCGGCTGCCTTATTAGCTAAAAATAAATCAAAATCATTATGTATGTCTAATGCTGAAAAGCTTCTATTATCTGTTATCAGCTGAACATTGTCACCAATTCTACGGCCATTCCTCCAAAGGTTTGAACGAGATGCACAAGCTAACCCAGTATCTTCCCTGTATGATTTTCTTCTAACTTGTCTACTCTCATAAACACTCATCCACTCTTTAAGACGTATTGGATTATTATCAATTACCTCCCAAAAGTTTTTGTGGGTTTCATTAGTGACAAATACACTCTCCAATTCATTATTTTCTTCAAGTGCATCTATAGCATGATCTATCCATCCATCTCTTCTAAATAAATCTGTACATGTTAAAAAAACACATATATCGAAGCTTTGTTTAAATATTTTTTCGGACTCTAATAAAGAATACTTTAAAGTCTCCTCGGTGGTTGTTAAGTCACCTGAAACATTACTAGTTCGTAAAAAGGGAACTTCAGCACCATATTTTAAAGCGACCTCTCTTATGTCTTTATCATCTGTAGAAACAACTATTTTTGAAAGTTTTTTGGATCTCTTAGCTGCCTCGATTGGCCATGCAATTAAAGGATGACCCAAGAATTCTCTTAAATTCTTTTTCTCAAGCCCCTTAGAGCCTCCCCTTGCAGGGATTATTGCTATACTATTACTCTGCATTAATGGTAGATTTTACATGATAAGTATAGTAATTCCATCTAGAAATGATGACATTAAAGTTTTTCAAAAAACTATTAACGCAATAAAAAATCAAACTGTATTGCCAAAGGAAATCATTATTGTTGATTCCAGTACTGATAATTCGATAAAAAACTTTCTACAAAAACAAAAATTTAAGCTGATTAATCTTATTTACAAAAAAATTGATGGCTCTTTTGCAGGAAAAAGTACAAATGTTGGAATGTCTCTTGCAACACAAAAGTTTATTGGTTTGCTTGATACTAAAACAATTCCAAATGATACATGGATAGAAAAATATATAGCACAATTGGAAGGGGATAACTCAGATTTGATTTTTGGAAATACAAAATTCTTCTCAAAAAATAAATTTCAAAAAATACTAAGAATTCTTTCATATGGTGACGCGTCTCATGAAACAGTTCCTGGAACTATATTTAAGCGAAGTAAATTCAGCAAAAAAATGTTTTTCATCGAAAATGTAAGGTCTTCATATGATATTGAGTGGAGGGAGAGACAAAAAACTCTTTTGAAAACATCTATAGGTAATGAAATTGAAATAGAGTACGGAGAATTTCCAAATTCATTCTTAGATGCTGCAAAAAAATACTTTATTTATAGCTTTTATACTGCAATTGTAAATGTTCAAAAAGATGCAAAAGATCTGTATTTATCAATTTTTATAATCTTATCTGCATTAGTCATACCAAGATGGAATTTTTTTCTTGAAGGCTGGGATGAGAATCCGCTCTATATTGCAGATGTAACTAAAAAATACTTTTTATCACTACTTGTAATTTTTTTGAGTTTTTTAATTGCATCGAGATTTTTTCCTAAGCAGGTAGAAAATAGACTTCCATTTATTACTCTTAAATACACAGTTTTTCTTTTTATCTTTCTTTCTGTATTTAATTGGAACTCAGTAGTAGCTGACTGGGTAGAAGATACCGTTTTTTATATTCCACATATCACGAAAATTTTTGTGGTTTTAGTTTTGGTTTCCTCTATATTGGTTAGGGGACTTTTTAAACCAATAAGCAACAAAGTTAAATTAAATTATCTTCTTCCTGTTAGGTGGTTATTTATTGGCACTATTGGGTTAATGTTGGATATTATTAAAGCTCCAGGTTACATAATAGGTTCTTTAATTTCAAAATTTAGATAAAACTCTTTATATCAAGAAATTCTGATGCAATATTGTAAGATTTTGAAATTCTTTTTGGCATTTTTAATGCTTTTATCTTCAAGCTTTTTGAAAATAAATTCATAAACCTTAAGAAATTAAGTGGACTCCCATTTAAATCATTTTTATAGTCTTGCAATTGTTGGATTATGGAATCTTTAATAATAAATATACTCTGGTCTGCTAATCCTTCCTCCCAATTGATCTCTTTATTTTCATCAATTGAGAGATAAATATTCTCAATAAATTCAGAATTTTCTTTAAGCATATATTTCACATATGGTTTTTTATCAAATATCACAGGTACAAAAATATCAGCATCATCAGAAATATTTAAATGCTTTTCAAACGCTAGTGGTGAATCAATGATAAAGGTATCCCCCCAGCAAACAAATATTAAATTGCCCTTTGCTTTAAAACTACTTAATCCGTCTAAAACTGCTTGTCCATCTCCTGAACCTGCCTCACTTTCAATAAAATTAATCTTTGATAAAAAATGATTCTCAATATTTTTCTTAAATAACTCTTTTGAAGATTTGTCATTAGGTATCGGTATAATTATTGTTTCAAAATACTTATCAACCTCTTCTAAAAGGTAATTTATAGCTGCTCTCCCTTTAATTTTAAGTAGTTGCTTAGGTACTGATGAATTCATTCTTGATGATTTTCCAGCACATGGAATAATAATTTTTCTCAAGAATCTGATCTCCATTTTGAGCTATTTGCACCCATTATTAATGATGAAATTTTTAAATTATCATGTTTTCCTGAGTCAATAGATTCAAAATCTTCAGCTAGGATTTCCTTAAGATCAAGTTGATATAATTCGCTCATATTCAACCTTATGTACCTAGAATCTTGTTTTGATGGAGAATTTGAAATAATTACATCAAAAAGTTCAGGTATCCTAAAATTAAGTTTTCCTTTTTGGTTTAAATAAAACCTTGCCTGCTTAATTTGATCTGCAGCAGTGAATTCTGGGGTTTCATTGTCATGATCAATATTTGTTATAAAAAACTTTTGTGCTGAAGATTTTGAGATCTCTTCAGTTAATCCTTTTGTCCAATAAGTTGGGTACAAACTGCTGTATTGAGTACCAGGACCATATATTATAATGTCGGCTTTACGAACTGCTAAAGAAGTGTCTTGGCTTAGGTCAGGAAATGATGATGACACATTTTCGAGATACTGTTTTTTCTTAATAAGCCCTGATAAAGACTTAAATTGCTTCTCCTCTTCTTTTGATAATGGATATTTTTTATAAAAAATTTCAAAAATTGGTGTTTTTCCCTCATAACCTACAATTTCTGACTCGTCTTTCAGAAGCTTTCCATCCTCTGTAAGACCGAAAAGATAACCAGTCTCTGATGAATTAAGGAAAACCTCATTTGGCAAATTGAAAGCATCTCTCACCATAAGTTCAACTTTCTTTATATCTCCATATTCATGCTCTAGAGAACCATAAATAATATTAGATAAGGCAAAATCTTGGATTTTTAATGATTTATTTTGCTCTTCAGAAATTTTTTTAAAATGTGAAAGTGAATCACTAATTATCTCTTGCATTTGATAATTCATTTTTTGGTAATAAGGGAAAAACTTTGATTTATAATTTTGATTATCTATAAGCTTAGAAATATCATTTTTAAAATCTAGGAAGTCACATGATGTACGGCTTTTAAAAAAATCGAGCCCCTCTCCTTCTGGATAATAAAATTCATATTGAGTCTCTTGGACTTTTCTTAAATCAGAAGGTCCTAAAATTTTATAATCAAAAAAAGCTCTTATTGCACCAGTTGAGAGGCCATCATCATAAGCATTAATAATATTTGTTAAATTTAAATTAACATCATTTACTTTTGAAAACTCTCTAAGTCCATCACATAAGTTTATCGAACCCCTTCCTCCTGAAAATACAACTACATTCAAACCATTTTGATTAATATCGTAAAATCCTTTTTTTCCTTGAATGCCATGAAGATATCCTTTGAAAAAATAACGAAGATTTATAAGAAAATTGTGATAGTTAGAATGAATGAATAAAAAAAATAAGCCTGCGGTAAACTTTATATTATGAGCGAGCAAGTATAAAAACCACCCAACCGATAGTGATTTGAAGTTCTTTTTAAGAAATAATAATGATCCTCTTGTTGAGTAATATAACCATTGTTTATTTGCATATTTATTTTTGCTGCCTGTTTTAGTATCGTGATAACCAATAGCTTTCGGAGTAAAACGATGAATATTTTTTGCTTTTATAGATCTGTACATCAGATCATGATCGTCGTAATAGAGAAAGTAATCTTTATCAAACCAACCAATTTCTTTTTCTATTTTTCTGGAAATTAACACCATACATCCATTTAGAGCATCAAGTGTTCTAGCTTCAGAGAATTTTTCGTGATTAGTTTCATTAACACCAATACCTTTTGCTATTGCATAGTAAGGTTTTAAGTCGGCACCAATAGCATGTAATGTATTCTTATTTTGAAAATAAAATACTTTTCCACCTACAAAAGTATGTTTTTCTGATTTTTCTGCTTCATTAACTAGCTCAGCAACACAATCTTTATCAAGTACTACATCTTCATCCATTTTTAGCATGTATTTCCAATCCTCATGAATAACCTTTAAGGCTTCAATATATGAACCTGATGAACCAGAATTTAATTTTAAATCTAGAAGTTTTATTTTTTTATTATCTATTTCCCTAGAAAATATTTTTTTAATTTCAGATACTGTTCCATCATTAGAGTTATTGTCTACAACAATTACCTCAAATGAATTCTCTGGATAATTTTGCGAAAGAATAGATTGAATACTTTCATTGATTATGTACTTTCTGTTATAACTTGCTACAACAACGCTAACGAAAGGTTTTTTCATTTTGAAAGCTCCTCATAAATTGAAGTATATAACTTTAATCCTGACTTTAATGAAAATTCTTTTTTGCCAATTTCAATACACTTTAAATTCAATTTCTCTTTATTATTATTTGGATTTACAAATTCGAAAACTTTATCTATGTCATCCTTAGCAAAATTTGTAATAATTCCACATCCTTGATTAGCTAAGTACTCAATATCATTGTTAAACCCATTGCATATAATTGGGACTCCGCACATAAGAACCTCGCCTATTTTTGTAGGCATAGAG
The DNA here is from genome assembly GCA_902526535.1 of uncultured SAR86 cluster bacterium. Taxonomy (GTDB): domain Bacteria; phylum Pseudomonadota; class Gammaproteobacteria; order Magnimaribacterales; family TMED112; genus TMED112. The sequence continues at coordinate 31,700 of CABZLG010000006.1, read as the reverse complement.
GCTTTAACTGAAAAGTTTTCATTCAAATAAAATATACATGCATTAAAGTTATTAATTTGACTAACTAGCTCTTTCTTATCTCTTATAAATTTAATTGAAAGCTTTTCAAGATCTTTGAATCCAACTTCTCTAGCTATATTAATTATCTTAGATTCAGGGGTTGAAGAATATATATCTAGGTAAGCATTTTTATGTTTTAGAGAGAACAAATTGAAAAAATTTAAAAACTTTTTGAAAATTGTATGCTGTATCGAGAGTTCCCAAATACCCGAATCTTATAGTTTGATCCTCATCTTTTTTTATTTTTTTAAATACACTCTCATCAGCACATGTTCTGATTGTTGTGATGACTTTTTGACTTACCTTATGCTCTTTTACTAAAAATTCTCGCGAATGATCTGTTAAGGTTATTATTTTATCTGCACTTTTCAAAAGTTCTTTTTCAATGGTTTTAAAGAAAATATACTTGTATTCAGATCTATTCCATCCTGCTCTATCAGCTTTTTCGTCAGCCCAGAAGCCTCTCATATCGAAAATTAATTTAAATTTAAAGATTTTTTTTAAAATTAATAATGGAATCCCCAATAAGTAACCTCTTAAATGAATAATTCCAATTTTATTAAAAGATAGAATCAGAATTAGATTGCTTAACAAAATAAATAAGTCATAAAGAGTTGCTAATGTAGTTGGACTTTTATGGTAAATACTTTTTATCCATTTAATTCCTGATTTTTTTATTATTTTTGAAACTGCTGATACTCTTTTAGTGTCTTTAAGATCATGTGGTTTTTCGAATGAATAAAGAATAAAGTTATGGCTTTTTGCAAGTCCTAAAACATAATTGAGGACTTGTGATGACCCTAAAGGCTCTAAAACACCGTCATAGGACAAATAAAGTATTTTTTTATTTGTATCTTTCAACATACCAAGAATTAAATTGAATTAAGCTCCACAACTTGTGTTCATGATTTTTCTTACCATCTAAGTGCTCACTTAGAAATTTTTCTACAACCTGTTGATTAAAAAAACCATGGGTATCATTTATGTCTTTTGATAACATTTCTTTCGTCCATTTATTTAAATCTGTTTGCATCCATTTTGAGATTGGCACTCCAAATCCTTGTTTAGGCCTTTCAATTAATTCTCTTGGAAGATAATTAGAAATTAGGTCTTTTAAAATAATTTTAGAATTACTACCTTTTATTTTGAATTTTTCTGGAATTGAATACGCATATTCAATTACATCTTTATCTAAAAAAGGAACTCTTGTTTCTAAACTGTGAAACATTGCTGCTCTATCAACTTTGCATAAAATATCGTCAACCATATATGTTTTAAAATCGGTATACATCATTTTCTCAATGAAACCTTTAGTACCAAATTCGTTGAAAATGTCTTCATAATGACAATCAGGTTGATTATTAACTAAAATTTCGTCATCACTTTTCCATTCTCTTACCATTGAGCTGTAATAGTTATATTGAGAATCAATATGTTTTATTTTTTCAAATGCTTTATCAGCTCTTTGTGAATGATTACCCGAGAAGAAGCCTTTTAGAATCGTTGAGAAAACAAGTTCAAAAAGTTGTTTACCGCCACTAGTTAATACACTTAATAATACTTTTCTAATTGCATGAGGAAGCAAGTAAAAGATTTTTAAATACCTACTAGCAATTATATATCTGTTATAACCGCCAAAAAGTTCATCTCCACAATCTCCTGTAAGTACAACTTTTACATCCTGACTAGCAATTTTTGAAATCATCATTGTTGGAATTTGTGAGCTATCGGCAAAAGGCTCAGTATAAGCTTTACTTAATGATTTAATTATTTCTTGCGTCTCTTTTGTAGAGCAAATTACTGTTTTGTGATCAGTTTTAAGATATTTAGCAATCTTTTCAGCATGAATAGACTCGTCATATTCACTAAATTCGAAGCCTATAGTAAATGTTTTTGTATCTTTGTTAGCTTTTGACATTAATGATGCAATTAAGGTTGAATCTATGCCTCCAGATAGAAAACATCCTAATGGCACATCAGACAATTGTTGCATTTTTATTGCATTAGTAAGCTTTTGATTTAAGGTTTGTTTAACATCTGCGTATTTAATGCCTACATCTAATGTTTTTGTTTCGTGTAAAGTCCAAAACTCTTTCAGAGAAACTGAATCTTGTTCAGAAAAATCACTAAAAGTATCAAAATTCTTTAATTTTAATTGGTCCAGTTTTATGCTGATTGAAGTTGCAGGAGGTACTTTGAAAATATTTTTAAATATTGTTTTAGGTGCGGGTACATAGCCAAAATTTAAAAACTCCATCAGTGCTTTTTCACAAATAATTTTTTGAGATGAACTAATATCCTCAAAAGTAATAAGATCTGAAGAGGCAGCAAATACTCCTTCAAAACAGCATATATAAAGCGGCTTTTCACCAGCTCTATCTCTAGCTAAATGAATTTCATTATTCAATTTGTCGTAAATTGAAAAACTAAACATGCCGTTAAGATTTTTAAGTGTTTCATCTAACCCAAATTTATCAATCATGCAGATAAGAGTTTCAGTATCAGAAGTAGTTTTAAAACTAAAATCTTTTAAAAAATTTTCCCTGAGCTCCAGATGATTATAGATCTCGCCATTATAAGTTAATGCATATCTTTCTGAATGAAATGGTTGATTAGATCTCTCATTTAAATCTAAGATTGAAAGTCTTCTATGTCCTAAAGCAACAAATGCATCTTCAAGAGGGAAAACACTAACTCCAGAAGCATCTGGTCCTCTGTGTTTTATTTTTTGCATTGAAAGATTTACTTCTTGCTCAGATTGAGGAAATCTTCTATCTGAATAAGAGAAATAAATTCCACACATTACAAAATTCCCTCATAATTTTTGAAAATTTTTTGGTCACTAAATTTTTTTCTTATTAAATTAACTGACTCCTCTCCCATTTTTTTTATAATTTCAGGTTTTTCAATGAATTTATTTATTGCTTTTTCGATAGATTCACTAGACTTTGATTTTATTAAAAAACCATTTAATCCATTAATTAAACATTCCCTGCAACCAGGCACATCCGATAAGATCAAAGGGAGCCCTGCACACATTGCCTCTAAAGCTGATCTAGGTAGCCCTTCTCTATATGAGGGTAAAATAAAAACATCTGATTTTGAGTAAATATTTTTAATTTCCTCATGACTTAATTTATTTATTAGCTCTACAGAATCCATATTTTTTAAATTTTCAAAGGTAGTTCCTTCGATAGAAGCTATATTTTCTTTATCATCAGGTGAAATGATAGTAAATTCTGCTTTGTTTCCAACTGATTGAATTGCAGTACATAATTCATTTATACCCTTATCTTTTAGAAGTCTACCAACGAAAATAAACTTCAATTTATCTCTAAAGTTGTCAACTTTTCGCATCTTAAAATCGTTTTCATCTATTCCATTACCATAGATAATTTCAATATTTTTTTCTTGAATAAAACCTGATTTATTAATCAATTTTTTATCGTCAGGATTTTGAAAAATAAACTTTGAACCAAGAATTGAAAAAATTCTTAGAGCAATATTTATTGCAATCCTCGCAATCCTTGCTTTAAAAGAATTATTGATAAAAGAGTATCCCAAGCCTGAAAAAATTAAATATTTTTTTGCCTTGCTAAACAAAGAGGGAATAACTCCCAAAGCAATTGGCTTAAACGAAATAAAAAAAATGTGTGTTGGATCAATTTTCTTTACTAATGAACTGAGCTCTAAAGAAGTCTTCAGATTCTTAAAAATATTCATACTTTTTCTGCCTATATCTAAGTGGTAAATATTTTTTGAATCAATTTTGAATCCAGCTGTATTTGTTATCAGATGAATATCATTTTCTTTTGCTAGATGTTTTAAAAGGTTAAATCTATGAGTTAAATAAAATTCATAATTATTTATAACAAATATAATTTTATTTTGAATTTTCATTCTCTTGGCTAAATTGTTGATTTTGAATATAAAGAAAGGCGAAAAGAAATGGATAGATTGTTGTGAATCTATATCTACTTAATGTTCCAAGATTGGAAATTGTATAAGCATAAAAGCTCAGAGTTACCAAAAGGCCTAAAAGGAGAAAAATCCCGGTTAATACCTTGTTCTTGTCTCCTTTAAAGATATCTTGAAATAATTTATAAACTATAAAAAGAATAAAAATATTTTCAAAGAATATTATTACGCCTAAACCTCCTGTTTGCCATGGAAATGGCCTTACTAGTGAACCAACAAGTGCTTTGGCGGTTGTCCACACAAAATCAAGATATTCTGTTGCCACAATGCCCCTATTGACTATAAATCGATCTATTCCAGCCTCTAAAGCAAATGCATTTCTGTAAAGATTTAAAAATGGTATGTATTCATCAAAAAAGATAAAACTTCCTAAAAGTATTAAAGAAATTAAAACAAGTAAACCTGTGATTGATTTATCTATTCGAAAAAACTAAAACGCCGAAAAACATTATTAGAAGTGCGATACTATTTTGAATTTTGAAAATAAAAATTAAAAAAATACATAATAGTGAAACTAAATATTTCTTTTCAATTAGTGATATAAGAGAAATTACTGTAAAAAATATTATAAGAACCTCTCTTAAAGAAACTGAGCTATAAAGAATGAAACTTGGCAAAAGAAGTAATGCCAAAATTTCCCATGATTTAATCTTATTTCTTAGGTATATATAAATTAAAAGCGTGTATATCTGATTTGCAAAAGCTACAGATGTAATAGTCAGATTTGAAAATAATGGAACAAATGAAAAAAATATTGATGATAGATTTGTTACTGAATTTCTAACAGCATCATAATTACTTAAACCAATCTCTGGAAGTCCGTCAGCTCTTATGTCATTTACAGTATTTGTATAAATATATTGATCTGGCATATAAAGTGGATCAAATAAGACATAATTGCCAAAGAAAGGTGTTAGAAAATATAAACACCAGAAAATGAAGTATTTCTCTTCAACTAATTTAAACCTTGTAAGAATAATTAAAATTCCCACAACACAAAGATAATTTGCTATTTCCGAAATAAAAAAAAGGCTTGAAAATTCGTTTATAAATTCTGAATTTCCTGTATTGAACATTTAAGAGACTAGAATTCTCTTTTTAATATACAGAACTAGCACTGAAAGCATAAAGCCAATAAAAGTAAAGCCTAAATAGATGAACTGCAAGTTAATGAAGTCTGGATTTTTCGATCTTCTTGGCTGTTCAAGTACTTCTATAGAGTAAAAATTATCTTGCTCCACAAGACTCTCATTAAGGAGTTGTTCTTTAAGAAGACCTATCATTGCATTCTTAATTTCAACATCTGAAACACTTGCAATTTTATCTGATAAAAAAACAATTTTGTTTGTATTTTTACTTCGTTCTCTCTGTTTGATGCTATTATCAGTCACTCTTATTAAATCTGATAACAAGGTCTCATATAAGTCAGGATTTCCTGTGGAAATTGTGAATCGCAATAAATTTTGCTCTTCAGTCAGATCTTCTAAATCTACTTCTGATTGTATATGGTTTCTTAAATCTACAAAATTAATCTCATTATTTAAATCATATCCAATGATCCATGACTTAATAACATCCCACAATTTTGGATTTCTTTTGAATGTTTCAGATTTTGTATCGAAGTTTGAAGCAAAAATTTTCTGGTCATATCCTTTTTCCCATAATTTCTCTGCGACTTCAGTTGAAAAAACAATATTATAAAAATCCCAAAAATTATTGCCTGCTCCGCCACCAGTTATAAGACTAAGAACTGAACTGCTGCTTGGCAAAGAAGCATTTCCACTTTCATCTTTAAGTTTTACGTCAGCGATGATTTGATATTTTGGTGAAAGAGAAAAGGAATAAATAAGAGAAACAAATAAAAAACCAGCTGTTGAATATAGTACAAATTTGTAGTTTTCTTTTATAAGAATAAATAAATTACTTAATATTTTACCTATCTGGGTATTGCTTAGAAAGTTATCCATTTCCATAACTGATTATAGTAAGTAATTATTTAAATTCTTCCAAATATAATTTTGCACACTTTTCAATAGAGAATTTGTTTGCTCTCTTCATTAACACCTCTTTATCAATAGGGTTCAGGATTTTTTCAATAACTGCATTCGCCATTTGTTCCTCATCTCCCATTGGAATTAGATTGCCAAATTCTCCATTATTTAAGATTTCTTTTGGACCATGTGGGGTGTCTGTAGAAACAACATTTGTACCACAAGATAAAGCTTCTGCTATAACAAGTGCAAATCCCTCAACCTCCGATGAATGCACAAATAAGTCTGATGATGCCATGTATGGGTAAACATCTTTTTTGAAACCTAATAGTTCAACATCTTTTTCCATATGGAGTTTTTTAATTACATTATTAATTTCTTCTCTCATTGGTCCATCTCCCAAAATAAATAATTTGAGATCTTTATAGTTCTTCAACTTAAGTATGGATAAAGCTTTAATGATAGTAATAAAGTCTTTTCTCTGTTTTAAAGTTCCAGCTGCAAGTATTACCTTTTTATTAGTTTTAAAAAGAGCTTTCTTATTCTTTTTTAGTTTTTTAGGTATTGGAATGCCGTTATAAATGACTTTAAATTTCTTATTTGGGAGGATAGTAATTTTTTTTATGGAATTTTCAACTCCTTTGGAGACTGAAATCAGTTTATTAGCAAAAATATACGAAAGTGTTTTAGAGAGCCCTATAGAGAATAAAGAATGACCTAATAATTTGGCAAAAATCTTCTCATATGCACAATGCTCTACAAGAAAAATCTTTGATTGTGAGCCTGAAAGTAACTTAGCTAAAATTGTCACTGTTGTTACCGGCCACATTGCTGCGACTATTTTTTGTGGTTTAATTGCTCTAATATTTTTTATTAAAGGGTTAAGGGAAAAAAGGATTCTCTTACAATCAAGATCTATAACTTTAATTTTTTGGTCTATTAAATCAATTAAAGGGCCTTTTTTTTCAAGAGCACAAAAGATAACTTCATGCCCAGATTTAGCCCACTCATTTGCAAGATTCACATGAATTCGCTCTGCTCCTCCGCCTTCAAAGTTTGGTAGAACCACTAAAATTTTCATAATTCTTTAAATGGTGCCCAGGGCCGGACTTGAACCGGCACGGAGTTGCCTCCGAGGGATTTTAAGTCCCTTGTGTCTACCAATTTCACCACCTGGGCTAAAAAAGATATAGACAAATTATTCAGAATCTTTTACTACTGCCCTACCTAGAAGTTTTTCCCAATCTTTTTCTGGTCTAACTTCTAAATTGGTTTTCCATGCACCTTTGAGAACATTTAAGTCTATATTCTTCATATCGCCAAAATGTATTAATGCCTGAATATCTTTAGGAAAACAGCTTCCACCAAAGCCATATTTTCCGTCATGTCCTGGAACATTTGTATGAGAGTGACCTACTCTTCCATCTCTCACAAATCCCTCAACTACTGTATCCCAGTCAGCATCAACTTCATCTGAAAGTTTTTTCATTTCGTTTAAAAAAGACACCTTAGTTGCGAAAAAAGTATTGCATACATATTTGATTAACTCGGCAGTTTCATAGTTTGTTTCTATGATAGAGACAGATTGTCCAAACCTGTCTCGGTAGAGTTCAGCCACCTCTTTTGTATCTTTTTCAGCACCTCCTAAGACATATCTGCTTTGAGTTATAAAATCAAACGATGCACTTCTTTCAGTCAAAAATTCAGGATTAAATACAAATCTTAGTTTTGGGAATTTGTCTTGAATCATTCTTGATGTTCCCGGAACAATTGTTGATCTCAAGAGAAATATTGTATTTTTTGCTGAATTCTCATTAATTTGATTATCAATACTCGCAATACAATCTAAAACCATATCAAGGTTTATTGAACCATCTTCATTACTTGGGGTTGGGACTGAAATAAATACAAATTTCGAATCATTTACAACTTCATCAAGAGTGTTTATTGTGCGAGTGGGGTCCTTATCGAAGATTTTTACCTCTGACTCATACCCAGAGTGTGGAGAGAAACCCTGAGCTACAGCTGTCCCCACAAACCCTTTTCCTATAATGCCTATCTTATTCATGAATCGTGTATTTTAATCCCTTTTTCTCTCTTTTTGAAATTTTATTGTTAAAATATGGGCGATTGGAAGAATATGCAAAAATTTAGAATTCTGTTGATATCACTTTTAATTTTAATTTCTCTAGGAGTATTATTTTTTCTAGCAGACAAGGAAATTAGAAGTAAAGAAGAGACAGGTCTCACTTATCAAATTTCTAGGCTCATTCCAGAGAGCATGAAAAACTTTTTGAAAGAAACTCTCTTTGCAAAGTCGGCTTTAGAAAGCAAAATAGAAGTTTTAGAAAAAGAAAAACTTCTTACTGCGCAAGAAAATATAACTTTATATACAAATATTTCGCAAATTTTAAGGACCTCGTCTGTAAGTAACATATATGCGCCCCTTCAATCCGAGGAAAATATTGAAGAACTTATAAATGTAAAAAAATTTAAAATAGATTTTCTTAGTAATGGAAAATCACTTTTTAGCAAGGCTTCAGCATACCTTGAAACTATTGATGAAAATGTATTGATTGTTTCCGCTGATGGAGTAGTTGGATATTTCAATATTAATCAATTAGAAACAAACAAATTGAGTATTACTTCAATACCAACCAATATCGAAAGTTTTATTGACTATGCAGAGTTTTATACCCAATCCTTTTTAGGAATAAAAGATGTTTACATCAATGATGATAATATTTATGTATCTTACACGAAGCAACTGGAAGAAGATTGCTTTAATATTTCAATACTCAAGGCGAAGGTAGATTATAAAGAACTTATCTTTAATGATTTTTTTTCAGTGGATGAATGTACAACAAGAACGTCAATCTACGATGATAATATGCATCATGCTGGTGGAAGAATTATTTCATTAAATGATACATTTTTAGTTTTAACAGTTGGAGATTTTGGAAATTATGAAGCAGTTCAAAATGATGATTCTTACTTTGGTAAAATCATAAAAATTAATATTGATACAAAAAACTATTCAATAATCTCAAAAGGGCACAGAAATCCACAAGGATTAGCTTTAGACGATCTCTCAAATACAATTATAAGCACTGAACATGGTCCATATGGTGGTGATGAAATTAATTTAATTGATTTGGGGACATCAGAGCCTGAAAATTTTGGCTGGCCTGTATCATCATATGGTGAACATAACAGCTTAGGAAGGGCTGAGATCAATTCAAGTCTTTATGCTAGAGCTCCACTTAACAAGTCTCATATTGATTATGGTTTTAAAGAGCCTGCAAAATTTTATGTTCCCTCAATAGGTATAAGCGAAGTAATTTTTGCTCCAGAAAATACTTTATTTAATGACAATGAAAGAAGAATTATTGTCTCCTCTATGGGGTACACACATGAGGGATTTGATTTAGACGATTTCACTTTACACATTTTTAAAGGAGATTATAAATATGGACTTGAGCAGGATGTAAAAATAAGAATTGGAGAGAGGATAAGAGATATAAAATATGTGAAAAGCATTGGAAAATACATAATGTTTTTAGAAAACTCTCCAGCGATTGCTCTATTGTCTAAAAAAGAATTATTAGAAGATAAAATAACAAACCTAATATCGAGAAGTGGTAAAGAAATATACTTAAGATATTGTGCTGCCTGTCATACAAATGGGTTTGCTGGATCGCCTTTATTAAAAGACGAAGCCGAATGGGATTTAAGATTATCATATAGAGGCCGAGAGCAACTAATCTACAATGCATTTTATGGTTATAAGGCAATGCCTGCTAAAGGTGGTTGTGGCGACTGCTCGTATGAAGAAATAGAAAAATCGGTTGACTATATGTTGAATTTTAAAGACCCTGGACCTACTGGAGGCTGAGAACGGAATCGAACCGATGTTAACGGAGTTGCAGTCCGCTGCATAACCACTCTGCCACTCAGCCAGATTAGAGATTATAGCAAATTAGTAATTATAAGAATCCTCTTTAAAAGGTCCTTGTTGTTCAACCCCAATGTAATCAGCTTGTTCTTTTGTTAGTTTTGTTAGAGTCCCACCAAAACCTTTTACCATTAAAGAAGCAACTTCTTCATCTAAATATTTTGGAAGAACTTTTACTGATACTTTTTTCAATTTTTCTTCTTTTGATAAATCTGCAAACTTATCTTTATATAGAAAAATCTGTGCAAGCACTTGGTTGCAAAAGGACCCATCCATTACTCTACTGGGATGCCCAGTAGCAAGTGCTAAATTAGCTAGTCTACCTTCCGCTAAAAGTATAAGGTAATTCCCTTCCCCTCTGATAACTTTGTGCACACCTGGTTTAATTTCGTACCATTCATATTTTTTTAAGTATTTAACATCTATTTCATTATCAAAATGGCCAATGTTGCAAACCACACATGAGGATTTTAATGCATCAAGCATTAAGCCATTTAAAACTCCAGTATTACCTGTAGCGGTGACTACTAGATCATATTTTTTTAGCAAATCCTTATTGATATCAGAAGCATTATTACTAATTTCTCCATTCTTATATGCTGAAACAATTGAGAATCCATCAAAGCATGCCTGCATTGCACAAATAGGATCAGTTTCAGCTACATCCACAATCATTTTTTGTTGATTTAATGAATCAGCAGATCCTTTACCAACATCTCCATATCCAATTACTAGCGCTTTCTTTCCGGATAGAAGCATATCAGTACTTCTTTTTATAGCATCATCTAAACTATGACGGCACCCATATTTGTTATCGTTTTTTGATTTAGTTATTGAGTCATTTACATTTATTGCAGGTACTGCTAATTTTCCTTTTTTTAGTAAATCTTTAAGTCTATGAACGCCTGTAGTAGTCTCTTCAGAAATTCCATGAATTTTCTCAAGCATTTCTGGGTAATCTTTATGAATCTTTGCTGTTAAATCTCCACCATCATCTAAAATCATATTTGCATCCCACGTTTGACCATTTTTTAGTATTGTTTGCTCTATACACCAATCATATTCTTCTTCTGTTTCCCCCTTCCATGCAAAAACTGGAATACCTTTATCTGCAATTGCCGCAGCAGCATGATCTTGGGTCGAAAAAATATTACAGGATGACCATCTAACTTCTGCTCCTAAATCAATTAATGTTTCAATTAATACAGCTGTTTGAATTGTCATATGTATACATCCTAGGATTTTAGCTCCCTGCAGGGGCTGTTCTTCTTTGTACTGTTCTCTAAGATGCATTAAAGCCGGCATTTCGTCTTGTGCAAGCAATATTTCTTGTCTGCCGAACTCCGCTAAATTTATGTCTTTAACTTTATAGTCTTTATTCATTTCCGTCATAGTACTTTATTCTTTCAATATCTTCCTCTGAGTTTTCTTCACCAAATTGAATTTCAATAATTCTACATTCTTCTTTGTAAGGATTAAACAATTGATGCCACTCTTCTTTTTTTACACTGAATGTATCAAATGTATTAAGTGGTATTTCATCAACTTTGGAATGATTATTTTTGTGAAAATTTACACAACATTTTCCCTCTGAAACAAACCAAATTTCATTTCTTTTGAAGTGTTTCTGTAGACTCATTCCTTTTCCAGGTTTAATAACGAGTTCCTTTAATTTTATTTTTTTATCTTGATATAAATTAAAGAACTCACCCCAAATCCTTTCTTCAGATAATCCTTTCCATTGCTTTAGAATTTTACTACTCGAATTGATTTTACTTTCACCACCAACACCAAACTTTAATGATATATCCTTAACCTGCATTTCAGGAATATTGTCTGAATTTCTATCACCACCATTACAAAAAATTATCTCATCTTTAGGGAATTTTAATTTTATTTGTTCAAGTGCATTAATGCAGCTTCCAAGCTCATCATCTTCAAAGGAGACTACCTCATCAACAAAACTTAAGGAACTCAATACACTCATTCTTTCTTGGTATGGCATAAACGGCTTCCCTTTTTTCAATTTAAGCCAATTATCTGAATTTAATGCCACTATTAAATAATCACCAATATTTTTTGCAGCTTTTAAATATTCAATGTGGCCAGAATGAACAGGATCAAAGCCACCACTAGCAACAGATATTTTCATTTTATGTTTCTGGTTTTTTCCCAACTAAAATTTTGATCTTCTCTTCCAAAATGACCATATTTTGCAGTATTAAGATATATTGGATTTAAAAGACTTAAATTAGAAATGATTCCTTGAGGTGTAAGATCAAAGTTTTTGTTTATTATTTTATTAATTTCTTCAAGTGGAATTTTTTCACTCTCAAAGGTATTTGTGTAAATAGATATTGGATTTTCAACTCCAATTGCATATGAAACTTGAACTTCACAATAATCACATAAATTTTCATTGACTAATGTTTTTGCGACTTGTCGCATTGCATACGCTGCAGATCTATCTACTTTTGAAGGGTCTTTTCCAGAAAATGCTCCCCCTCCATGTCTTGCCATTCCACCATAACTATCAACTATAATTTTTCTTCCTGTCATGCCGCAATCTCCAACTGGACCGCCGATGGTAAATTTTCCAGCAGGATTTATTAAGAATTTAGTATCATCATCAATTAACTCGTAAGGGATAACTTTCTTAATTATTTCTTCTAAAATAAATTCTCTCAAGTTATTTAGATCAAAGCTTGGGCAATGTTGTGCTGAAAATACAATTGCGGAAATCCTCTCAGGTTCATAATTATCCGAGTATTGTACCGAGACTTGAGATTTAGCATCTGGCCAAAGTTTATTATTTATATTCCTAATAGTTTTATGTTTTTGCATCAGTTTATGTGCTAACGAAATTGGAAGTGGCATTAATTCTTTTGTTTCCTTACAAGCATAGCCAAACATTAATCCCTGATCACCTGAGCCCAAAATATCACCTTTTGATATTCCCTCATGAATATCTTCACTTTGTTTACCAATTAGATTTTTAAAATTAATTGACTCATGACTAAATCCCATTTCTTTATTGTTATATCCAATATCTTTAATTACTGATTCAGCAACCTCTTTATAATTAATATCAGCTTTTGAAGTAATTTCACCTCCAACTATGACATGATTATTTTTAATCATAGTTTCACAGGCAACTCTGGAGTATTTATCTTGTTTTATACATTCATCTAAAATTGCATCTGAAATTTGATCACAGATTTTATCTGGATGTCCCTCAGAAACAGATTCAGATGTAAAAATATATGACATTAAAGACCCTCAATTTTTATACCTTTTATTGAAAGCGTGTCTTTATTTATCTTTTTCATTATTTCATCAATTTCTCTATCTGTTGGACTTTTAGTTGATGATTGAAATTTAAACCTATAACCCACTTTAAGAATATTTATTTTTTTGTTATCAAAATAATCAAAAACAAATGCTTCCTGAAGTAATTTGAAACATTGCACATTTTTTTCAATTTTTTTCTCAAGATTTTTTAAAATATTTAAATTTTCTAAACTATATGACATGTCTCTATATGAAGCTGGATGATCAGAAATGCCTACATATCTTTGAGAAGGTACTGAAAGAGAATCAATATCAATTTCAAAAGAATAAACTGGGGTTTTAACTTTTGATTTTAAGAAATTTTTTGATAGTTTACCTATCCTTCCTATATTTGTTCCTTTAAAGATAATTGTTTCTCGGAAATCATAATTTTCAGACGAGGATGAAGAGAATGTTAGTGCAACATTCATTGTTTCACTAAAAATTGTTTTTAAAAGTCCTTTAAGATAACCATAATCCAACATTGAGTTGAATTCTTTATGATTTTTATAAATTCGTCCTGAAACAATAAGACTTAGCTTTCTAGATACTCCTGATTTTGTGTAAATATCAGAGAATTCAAAAAATTTTATCGAATCCTTTTGTCTGTTTTGATTATAAACGAGATTATCTTTCAAAGATTTTGTTAAGCATACGCGCATCTTTGCTCTTTGCTTATCTAATGGATTATCTACAACAATTGCTGATTCATCATTATTATCATTGAATGGAAAATTTATTACCTCAAAGAATCCATTATTAACAAGATAGTTCCTGCAAATTAATTCAAAACTTCTATTTAAATTTTTTGCTTTCACTGGAAGCTTTAAAGCTTTGGAAGGTATATTGTTGTACCCAACCACTCTAGTGATTTCTTCAGCTAAATCATTAATTTCGTCAATGTCAGATCTGTGAGCAGGAACAGCTACTTTTTTTCCATTAGTAAATCCTAGTGAACTAAGAATGGCCTTTTGTTCTTTTTCATTTATATCGCAACCAATAATCTCATTAAGTTTCTTTGAATCATAAGCTACACTTTTGGTATTATTTTTTTTATTTTCGGAAATAAATTTAAGTGATTTAATTTCAGCATGATCATCGATTATTTTGATAAATCTTCTCAAAACATTTTCTTGTCCTAAAAAATCAACACCTCTTTCAAATTTATAAGCTGCTTCAGAATTAAGGTTATATTTTCTAGCCTGACCTAAAATTTCTTCTGGTTTAAAATACGCACATTCTATAAGAACTTTATGTGTGTTTTTGCCACAAGCTGTACTTGCGCCTCCCATTACTCCTGCAAGGCTTATTACTTCACGATCAAGAGTAAAAACTAAGTCATTTTTTTCTATTTCGATTTCTTCATTCAGTAATGTTAAAAACTTAGATTTCTTTTTGTTTTTTTCTAAAATAAATATCCCATTCATTTTTTCTGCATCAAAGCAATGTGTAGGTTGTCCACTTTCATAAGCAAGGTAGTTTGAAATATCTGTAAAAAAATTATTCTTATTTATTTTCAAATTTTTAAAGTATTTTTCTAAGTAATTTTTATAAGGTTTTGTTTTACCTACTATTTCAACTTCTAAAAAAGAGATATTTGGACAAAGATCTTTTGTTTTATTTTTAAAATTTAAATTTAGTTTCTTAATTTTTTTTGTAAAAATTGGTTTTTCAATTTCTGCCTTGTAAAAATAATTTAAATCTCTTGCTAAACCTTTTAAGGAAAGACAATCTCCCCTATTTGGAGTGATTTCAAAATCTAAAATACCTTTATTAAGTTCATGTTCATGGCCTAGCTGAAAAAGCCTCTCTGATAATTCTGATATTTTCGGTTTATTTTTAAAATACTCTAAAAGCTGTTGAGCAATAATTTTCATTTAAATTGCCTTAAAAAATCTAAGTTAGATTTGTAAAACTCTCGGATATCTTTAACGCCATATTTAAGCATAGCAATCCTTTCAATGCCCAAACCAAATGCCAAACCAGAGAATTTTTTTGAATCTATTTTACAATTACTAAGAACTTTTGGATTTACAACCCCACAACCTAAAATCTCAAGCCATTTTTTTCCAAAAAGTATATCCACTTCAGCCGATGGTTCAGTGAATGGAAAGTAAGAGGGTCTAAATCGTATTTTTATTTTTTCTCCAAATAAAGATGAGCAAATTTTATAAATGAGGTCTTTTAAATGAGCAAAACTCACTCCTTGGTCAATATAAATACCTTCAATTTGATGGAACATTGGCAAATGAGTAGAGTCATCATCTTTTCTATATACTTTGCCAGGCGATATGAATGATATTGGAGGTTTGTTTCTTAACATACATCTCACTTGCACAGGAGAAGTATGAGTTCTTAAAACATTTTTTTTATTACCAACGTAAAAGGTATCATGCATTTCTCTAGCAGGATGTGTGGCAGGTATATTAAGCATATCGAAATTGTTTTTTTCACTTTCTATTTCAGGTCCTTCAGCAACTTCAAAGCCAAATGAGGTAAGTAATTTAATAAGTTCAAACTTTACTTGATTTATCGGGTGGATAGAGCCTAATTCTCTATCTAAAGTTGGTATAAAAATATCTTTTGGTTCTGACATTAATCTATAGCAGTTTTTACAACTTTTTCAAAAGTTGCTTTATCCTGTATAGCTAACTCTGAGAGCATCTTTCTGTCAAGTTCTATGCCCTTTTTATTCAATCCATCTATGAATTTTGAATATGTATATCCTAAGTTTCTCACTTCTGCATTGATTCGAGTAATCCAAAGTCTTCTAAAATCTCTTTTTCTATTTTTTCTGTCTCTATAGGCATATTGCATAGATTTTATTAGAGATTGCTTGGCTGTCTTAAAGAGTCTAGATCTTGCACCATAATGCCCTTTTGTTCTAGCCAAAACAGCTTTATGTTTCTTTGATGCTAAGTTTCCTTTTGTTGTTCTTGGCATTATGCCTCCAATAGTTTATTCACGACTTTAAGATTTGCACCCTCTAAATTAGATGTTCCTCTAGCATGCCTTTTTTTCTTAGTTGAGTGTTTGGACAAAATATGATTCCTTCCGGACGAGCGCGACTTGAGACCTGAGCCGGTCGCTTTAAACCTTTTTTTTGCACCCGAATGATTCTTTAATTTTGTCATTTTATTTTTTTTGACGTCAGTAAAGCACTATATGTCCTATTTTCAAACTTTGGCTCTACTAAGACAGTTGCAATATCTTCGGTTTCTTTAATGATACTGTCAAGTAAACTCTTACCAAAAGAAGTATTTCCAAGCTCTCTTCCTCTGAATACTACAGATATTTTTACATTAGCTCTTTTTTCTAGAAAACCTAAGATTTTTTTAAGTTTCACATCTATATCTCCTTTATCGATATTAGGACGCATTTTTATCTCTTTTTGTTCGATTCTCTTCTGATTTTTTTTAGCCGCTGACTGTTTCTTCTTTTGATCAAACTTATACTTTCCATAATCAATTATTTTTGCAATGCATGGCTCTTTATCAAACGTAATCTGTAAAAGATCTAATCCCTCATTTTTGGCAAGGTTAATTGCCTCATCTTTACTATAAATGCCCAAGTTTTCACCTGAACTTGAAATGACTGTTAATTTATTAGCCCTAATAAACTGATTTACAGGCGCTGGTGGTGGCTTTCTTCTTCTTTGTGGTCTCAAAATTGTTTTAGATTATAAAAGATTGAATGCATGCTGATTAGCAATTGGAAAAATTTAATTCAAATTTCATAGAGATGTGATATTAACTGATTAAATAATTTTATCAAGAGCTGATTTCCCAAAGCGACTCAGGAACTTTCATTGTTTTGATCTCTAAGGCGTTGCCGCTTGGATCTCTAATAAAGAAGGTTTCTTGCTCTCTATCATCATCCTTAAATCTTAGATAAGGCTTATCAAGGTAAGTATGCTTATCAGTTGAATCAATTCTTTTTTTAACCTCATCAAAAGCATCTCGAGAAAGATGAATTCCGAAATGTGGAACACATACTTCTCCCATATCAACGTGATGTCTGTTGGTAGATTTTATTTCATCTTGATGTTGAGCTTCATGCAATGTAAGTTCATTTCCCCAAAAATTTATGTCTAGCCATTTACCTTCCTCAAAATTTCCTGATTCACATCCAAGAAAGTCACAGTAAAATAACCTAGCCTCTTCTATGGAATTTACAGCTATTGCTAAATGAAATCTTGCGCTCATAGTTAATTATAGATTTCTTCTAAGGAAGTTTGTATTTTTTTTGCGATATTTATATTGAGGCCTAACTCTTCAGATACTTCTTTAGCTGAATATTTCGCTAAATTTTCAAGGCTCACATAGTTTTTATAAATCTTATCAATTGTTTTAGGCCCTATTCCATCAATGTCTTGTAAAAAATGTTTGGTAAGATTTTTTCTTTTTACTGATCTGAAGTTTTTGAGAGCAAATCTATGAGCTTCGTCTCTTACATCAAGAAAAATCTTTGAAATTGAATTGTTAGTTCTAAACTCAATTCTCTTATCCTCATAGAATAAATTTTCGATGCCATATTTTCTTTTTTCACCTTTTCCAACCGATACAAATTTAGCCTTAACATTTTTTAAATTCTTCTTGATATAATTTAAATGCGTTTTACCACCATCTATCAAAATTAGGCTCACTTCGAAATTATTTTTTAGGTACCTCTTAATCCCGAATAACAAAGCCTCAAGATCTGATTCAGAATTTTTTATTGGTACCCTAAAAAATCTATACTTCGATTTATTGGGGCCAGAGGAATCAAAAAATACGCAGGATACAGTCTGTATGTCTCCTGCTCCACCACTTACATCAAAGCCCACTATCCCAATATTGTTTGTATCAAGATTTAAGTTATTTTTTATAAACTCTAATGAAGATTCATATTTTAAACCTCTTTGTAATCTTAAGCTTAGCAGATTGCGGGCATTTCTATTTGCCATTTCGGCCCACTTAATTTTTTTGCCACCTGAAGGTTTAGTGAAAGTTATATGTGGAAAAAATGGGGAATTAATTTCGTCTCCTGCAAAAACAATTTCTTTTATTTGTGGGTTTGATAAAACTAAACGACTTATGAATTCCTCAGTAATTTCATTTGAATTTTTTTCGAGTTTATTTTTAAATGAGTATTTTTTGATATTTGAAAAAGAGTTTTTTATTACGTCAATTACAACAAATGAAACCTCATCACCCTCACAAGCCATTCCTATCACCTTTATTTGATCACCTCCAGAAAAAATTATTTGAGTTTCTTCTACTCTTCTTAGCGCTTCAATTTTCCTTTTAATTTCTCCAGCTTTTTCAAAATTTTCTATTTGCGAGTAAAAATTCATTTCAGATCTTAACTTTGAAATAATCTTTGAAAAATTTCCTCTAAGTGTCTCTTTTGCACCAAACACATCTTGTTCATAATCAAGTTTCTGTATTAAACCAACACAAGGACCAGAACATTTTCCAATTTGATATTGAAGACATGCCCTGGATCTATTGGAGAAAAATACATCATTGCATGTTCGTAGATTAAATATTTTTTGTATTTCGCTTATAGCTAACCTTGTTGCACTAGCGCTAGTAAAGGGACCAAAAAGATTTTTTTCAGATTTTCTTGTTCTTTTAAAAAAAATTCCAGGGAAATCATGTTTTTCTGTCAGCTCTATATAGGGAAATGTTTTATCATCTCTCAAAAGTATGTTAAACGGCGGTTGTTCAGTTTTTATTAAATTTTGCTCAAGCAATAATGCTTCTGTCTCATTATTTGTCTCAATAAAATCCATTCCAGTTATCTGATTTACAAGTTTTTGTGTTTTGAATTCCTTCAATGATTTTCCAAAGTAAGTCTTTACCCTTTTTTTTAGTGATTTCGCTTTACCTATATACAGAATCTTTTTATCTTTAAAAAATCTATAGACACCAGGAGAGTCCGGAAATTCAGCTGCTTTTTGACTTAAATTATTCATTATAAGAACTTCTTAGTATTTTTTTTGCCAAGTTCAACTCCAAACTGATCAAAAGCGTTAGTCCTGTAGTGAAGGCTATTAAAAATTGACTTATTCTCCCAAAGTGCAAAAAGTTGTCCAATACTATAGGGTGTGAGATCATCCAATTCAATTACAGTCACTGGCTGTTTTCTAGTTGTTAAATGTGGATTTTCTGCATTATTTGAAATTTCTATTTCTGGATTTCTAAGTGAATGAACTTGGGCTTTCATTTGTTTATAGTTAAGGTTACTTGTTTTTTCTGCTATAAAATAAGTGTTGATATTTTCAGACCCTTGAAAAAGACTCTGAAAGAAAGAGTGCTGACATCTTGGTCCATATCCACCGAATAATAAGTAAGTATGATTATTTAACAACTCATTATTAATATTGAAAGATTTTCCATTAGACTCCATCTCAATTTGCTGAGCAAACTCAAAAAAGTTTCTTAGCCTGAAATCATAATTTAAAACTACCAGAGAGTTACAAAACTTTCTAATGAGAACATCACTTATGCTAAGTAATAAAGCCGGATTATTTTCATTTTCTAAACAAAATTTGTCCATTTTTAAACCACCATCCAAAAATGAATTAAAACCCTCCTCCCCTGTTAAAATTGGTAAAACTATATTCACTGGACTCCATGCTGAAAACCTTCCGCCTGTATCACTATTAAGTTTTAAAACATTATTTTTAGGAATTCCAAAATTAGTAGCTGCATTGACATTAGATGTAATTGCAAACGTGTTTTTTAATACTTTTTTTCCACATACCCTTTTGTATGAGTCTAAAGTTTCCAATGTTGAAAAGGATTTTGAAGCAATAATAGCTATATCACTTTCTGAAACTGTAATACTTTTCAATTCCTCTGGGTCACTACCAGTAATAAAATAAAATTTATTAAGACTTTTCTCTTTGTAAAGATCATAAAAAATTTTAGGCGATATATTTGATCCGCCAATTCCAAAAAAATATACATTTTTCCCAGATTTACCAATATCTTCGGAAAAATTTAATAAATCCTTATGGTGTTTTAAAAACTCCTGTTCAGTTCGCTTTTTGTAATTAAAATGTGATGCGGTTTTATTTTCAGTGAAATTACAAATTGAACCATCATATATCTGATTAAATTTTTTGACTAATGAGTTGTTGTTAAAAGTTAAATTCTCTTCAAGATTAAATTCAATTTCTAAATTTTCAAATTTACCTTTTTTGAATTTATTCGAATTATTTAAAATAATCATAAATATTTTTTGTATTCTTCTGACGGATTTTCAGAGTTGATTATTGGTCTTCCCACAACTATAAAATCAGCTCCGTTTGCATATGCTTCATTAGACGACATTATTCTTTTTTGATCATCTGAAACATGCATATTTCTTATTCCGGGAACAACTTTAATAAGGTTTTCTTCTCTAATTTTATCGAGCTCATGAGAACTACACACTATTCCATGAGTATTTGTATCTGTTATAACCTTAAGAAGCATTTCGAATTGTTTTTCAAAATCATTATCATACAGTTTATAAATATCTTGCTTATCCAAACTTGTTAAAATACTTACAGCAAGAATCTTAATATCATTTGACTGATCAAGGGCTGCGTTTATCATTTCTACTCCACCCTGAGAAT
Source organism: uncultured SAR86 cluster bacterium (assembly GCA_902526535.1). Classification (GTDB taxonomy): domain Bacteria; phylum Pseudomonadota; class Gammaproteobacteria; order Magnimaribacterales; family TMED112; genus TMED112. The sequence continues at coordinate 10,777 of CABZLG010000006.1, read as the reverse complement.
GAATTGTTGTCATCTTTATGTTAAATTGCTGAATTTCTTTAATGGCTTTAGCGATAGTATTTGGAATATCATGTAGTTTTAAATCTAAAAAAATTTCAAAACCTTGCTCGCTTAAATAGTCTAGGACTTTTTTTCCATGTGCTATGTATAACTGAAGACCTACTTTCATTAAGCATAAATTTGGATTGAAAAAACCACTTAATTTCTTCACGAGATTTAAGTCATCAGTATCTAAAGCAATTATCAGCCTTTTAGAAATCATAAGAAAAATTGTATTTTAAAGAGGCTTTGAAATCTAGGAAAGAAGAGTTAATGAAATTCTCTCCCTCTCCGAATCCATTCCACTAATTGAGACATTTATAGGCTGCCCCTCTTGATAGACTTCTTCTATTGATTGTGTGCCAGTATCGATTTCAGAATGATGAATAAGGCCATCTATCCCCCCTTCTAGATCAACAAATATTCCAAAATCTGTAACTGACTTAATCTTTAAGCCTTCTAGAACATCACCGTTATTATGCTTATCTTCAAAGGCTTTCCATGGATTTTCAAGAGTATGTTTTTTACTCAAAGATATTTTTCTTTCTTCCATATCAATTTCCATAATTTTCACTTCGATTTTGTCGCCCTTGTTTAATATAGAAGATGGGTCAATATTCTTATTTTTCCAATCTAAGTCTGTAATATGTACTAATCCTTCAATATGTTCTTCAAGTTTTACAAAGCATCCATAATCAGTAGTAAGTGTTACCTCTCCTTCAATAACTTGGCCTACATGATACTTTGATTCTAATTCTTTCCACGGATCTCCTGTTAGTTGTTTCAACCCCAGAGAAACTCTCATTTTTTCTTTGTCGAAAGATAAGACTAAAAATTCCATTTTGTCGCCAACTTTCAAAACATCTTTTGGTTGAGCAACACGTTTCCACGACAAATCAGTGACATGTAAAAGACCGTCCATACCTCCTAGATCAACAAACGCTCCATAATCTGTAAGATTCTTAACTATTCCCTCAATTTTTTCTCCCTCTTTTATTGTCTTAAGGAGCCTTTCTCTTTCTTCAGAGTTCTGCTCTTGTAGAACTGCTTTTCTTGAAAGGACAATATTTGTTCTTTTCTTATCGAATTTCATTACTTTAAATTCAAGAGTTTGACCACTCAAATCTGGATAATCTTTTCCACCTTTAGGATCTATAAGAGATCCAGGTAAAAAGGCTTTCACTAAATCAACAAATACAGTAAAACCTCCTTTTACCTTATTAGTGACTTTTGCTTCGACATATTCGCCTTCAGCATGAGCCTTCTCAAGCTTATCCCAAGTTTCCTGTTTTCTTGCTTTTTCACGTGAGAGCCTAATTTCTCCAAATCCATCGTCAAGAGCATCAAGAATGACTTCTGTTTGATCTCCTACTTCGATTTCAATACCATTTTTAAGATCTTGAAATTCTTCGAGAGGAACGAGCCCATCAGATTTGAAACCAACATCAAGTGTTACCCATTTTTTTCCAATTTCTAAAACGCTGGCTTTTACAAGTGAGCCTTGAACTAAATCGAACTCACTAAAACTTTTATCAATTAAATCTTTTAAAACTTTTTCAGTATCTTTCATTTATTAATTCTTCTATAACTTCTAAGGTTTCCTCAACGCTTTTGGAAGTATTATCTATGTGAAAAGAATCTTTTGACTCTTTTAAAGGTGAAACTTCTCGATTGCTATCTTTAAAGTCTCTTGCCTCAATCTCACTTTTAAGTTTTGAGATATTAACCTTTTGTCCTGCATTTCTCAACTGGTTTGCTCTTCTATTAACTCTTTCATCAATATTGGCAGTAAGGAAAATTTTTACTTTTGAATCTGGAAAAACTCTTGTAGACATATCTCTACCCTCAGCAACTAGACCTGGCTCCCTAAGATAAGATTTTTGTATTAGTAACAAACGCTCCCTCACATCAATTTTTTGAGACAATTCAGATGAAAGAATGGATATATCAGGGCCTCTGATAATATTTGTAATTTTATTTCCATTAAAATTAATTTCCTCAAAATTTTCATCATAGGAATGTTCGATATTATTTATCTCTTCTTCTATATTCTCAAAACCTTCAGATGATAAGTAAGCAAAACATCTGTATATGAGACCACTATCCAAATAATTCCATTTCTTTTTTTTGGCTAAAGTTCTTGATAGCGCTCCTTTACCTGAACCTGAGGGACCATCTATTGTTACTATTGGTACCATTTTTCTATTAATTCAAAAAAATTTGGAAAAGAAGTTTCTACACATTTTCTATTATCAATGTAAATTTTTTTCTTATCTTTAAGAGAGGCTATCATAAAGCTCATTGCGATTCTGTGATCTCCTTGAGTCTCGATTTCAACAAAACTATTACTTTCATCCAACTCAGGAATTATATCAAATCCGTCATCATACTCATTGATAGTTGTATTTGGATTGAATTTTTTAATGTTTGATAGCAATAGACTTATCCTATCCGATTCCTTATACCTTAGTTCTTTAGCGTCTCTTATTGTTGTTTTTCCCGTTGCAAACATGGCTATTGTGCTTATAAGAGGGATTTCATCAATCAGATTTGGTATTTTATCTCCAAAAATTTCAACACCCTTAAGTTCTTGCTTGCTCTTAACTATAATATCAGCTCTGGGTTCATTTGATTTTGATGATTTATTTTTTAAGGAGACTGTTGCTCCCATTTCTTCAAGTGTATTCAAAAAGGCAATTCTGGTTGGATTTACGCCTACATTTTCTAAAATTATTGATTTATTTGTAAGCAGATTTGCTGCAAGTAAATAGGCTGCTGACGAAAAATCTCTTGGGATATCAATGAATTTCTTTTGAATTTTTTTTCTACCATCGAAAATTATTTTATTTTCTTTTCTCGTAATATCTGCTCCACATTCTTTAAGAATTCTCTCTGTATGATCTCTTGAAGGAATTATCTCTGTAATTTCAATTTTTGATTGAGAGGTTAAGGCTGCCAACAGCATGCATGATTTTATTTGTGCACTGGGGATATTTAAAGTGAATTCAAAATTATCCTTCAAAGAGGACTTGGAAATATCAATTGGTGCAAATCTATCTGCACTCAATTTAATATTTGCTCCCATTCTGTTGAGTGGTCCTGCAATTCTGTCCATAGGTCTTGATGAAAGTGAGGCATCGCCCTTCAAAATACATTCCTTGCCTGTTCCTACGATGTATCCAGCCAATAATCTCATTCCCGTACCTGAATTTCCAAGATCTAGGACTATTTTCCCATTGCTCTGTGAAAATTCTTTTGCAGCTCTTAAAGTGCTCTTTATATCCTCACCAATTGTATCTTTATTAAAATCTAGACCAAGGATTGCACATCTCTGTGCTATTGATTTATCTAAGGGTAATTCAATCACTTCAAATATTTATTTACTTTTTCTATCAACAAATCAAGATTTTTTTTATTGTCTGAAAAAATTTCATTCCACAAATCTTTATCTGACTCTGATAAACGTAAAATTTCTTTTAAACTTTCACCTGATAAACGTTTGTAATCTATTTTTTCTTCCTCAAGAATTTTTTTATAAATAAAACTGAAATAATGAGGAAAATGACTTAAAAATGCATATGTTTTATTATGTTCCTCTATATCCATGTATGTGACTTTTGCTCCAATTGAATTCCAGAATAGTTTAATTTTTTCTGATAAAAATTTATTAGAATTTGATATAACAATAACTTCTTTATTCTTAAAAATTTCACCATCGGAGTATTTAGGACCGCTATTATGACTCCCACAAATTGGGTGAGAAGAAATAAAATTTTCTGGCATATTATGTTTTTTTAAAAAGTTCTTTGAGCTTGAAATTTCAGTAATTATTGAGCTGGGGTATTTTTTTGAAGCCTCGTTAATTTTATCAGGAATTGACTTTTGTCGAGAACAAATAATTATTAAATCAAAATGTCTATCTTCTACTTCATCGAAAGAATTGTATATATTTTTATAAATATTTTGCTTTATTAAAAAATCTTTAAATGGTAAGTATTCCTCTACACAAGAAGTCATTTTATTACCAACAGCTAAAGCAATTGAGGTGCCCATAAACCCCGAGCCAATGATTAAAATATTTTTCATTTCTCTTGCTGTTTTAAAGACGTTTTTAAAATTAAATTAAAGACAGCCTGTAAATCTTCAACTGGATAATTTGTTTTTAGTAATGATAATTTTTCCATAATTTGATCATGTCTTTTTTGATCAAAAAAACCTCTATCATTATTTTTTTTGAATTTTCCTATCTCAGTTGAAATAACCAACCTAGATTCTAATAAGCTCACAATCTCCATATCAATAGAATCTATCTCCTCCCTCAGTAATGCTAAATCAGTTTCATCCATATTTTTTTTCAAAATCAAGCATATACTGACCTAAGCGCTCCACACACTCAAATTCAAGTGGATTATAAATACTTGCTCTCATTCCGCCAACACTTCTGTGACCTTTAAGATAGAACAAACCATTTTCTTCAGCACCTGACAGGAACTTGCTATCTAATTCATTATTTTGAAGTGTGAAAACAACATTACATATTGATCTCTGCTCTTTGAATACAGGATTTATATAAAAATCAGAATTATCGATTATTTCATATAGATGATTTGTTTTTTTAATACTATTTTTTTCCATTTCCCTTACTCCTCCATTTTTCTTATACCAAGTGAATATTTTACCAGCTACATACAAACCAAAAGTATTCGGAGTATTTAACATCGAATTCTCTTTTGCATGAGCATCGTATTTAAGAATATTTGGAAGATTTGTATTTGATTTTTCAAGTAATTCTTTTTTTAAGATAACTAATGTGATCCCAGATGGCCCAAAGTTTTTTTGTGCACATGCATATATAAAATCATATTTTTTAATATCAATAATTTCTGAAAAAAGACATGATGACATATCTACAAAAAGTGGATGATTGGTCTCTACATCATAATTTACCCTTATTCCCTGTATAGTCTCATTTTTGCAATAATGGACGATCGAAGTATCTTCAACTATATTCCATTCATCAAAATTTTCTATTTTTGTGAAATTATTATTTTTTGATGAGGTGCATATATTCACCTCACAAATATTGCTTGCCTCCTTAATAGCTTTTGATGACCACGATCCAATTTGAGCAAAGTTTGCAACTTTACCAAGATATGAAAAATTTAAAGGAATCATTGAGAACTGCAAAGTAGCCCCACCTTGAAGAAAAATGACCTCATAATCTTTTGGTATATTAAGCAAATCTATGACATCAATTTTTGCTTGGTTTGCTATATCTACAAAAATTTTATCTCTATGACTAATTTCAATAATAGATGAACCAATATTTTTATAATCTAGTAACTCATCTTTAACTTCTTGTAAAACTTCTTGAGGAATTGCTGCAGGCCCAGCGCTGAAATTTGCAATCTTACTCTTCATCAAGAGTTTCTTTAAATCCTACTGCATCAACAAGACTCTCTTCATCTCGAGTTGATACAACTTTTACTCCTTGTGTATTTCTTCCAATAACGCTAATTTGGTCTACCTGAGTTCTTATCAACGTTCCACGGTTTCCTATTAACATAACCTCATCTCCATCAATTACCTGAACTGCTGCAATCATTTTTCCATTTCTCTGTGAAGTATTTAACGCAATAACACCTTTCCCACCCCTTTTTTGCCCGCTAAATTCTGAAATATTTGTTCGTTTTCCATAACCATTCTGACTAATGGTTAAAAGTTTAGCCTCGGGAATAACTTTCATGATAGAAATTACCTTATCTTCTTTGTGAATATTCATTCCCTTTACACCTCTTGTAGATCTTCCCATTGGCCTTGCATCAGTTTCATTAAACCTAATTGCTTTTCCAGACTCAGAAGCCAAACATATTTCGTCAGAACCATTTGTAATAACTGTGCCAATTAGCTTATCACCATCATCTAAATTTATTGCTCTAAGTCCTGGGGCATATTTTTTTTCAAAAGCTTTTAAAACTGTCTTCTTCACTATTCCATTTCTTGTAGCCATTAAGATATAGTGTCCATCTTTATATTCATCTACTGGTAAAAAAGAAGTTACTTTTTCATCATCTTCTAAAGGAAGCACATTTGAAATGGGTCTACCTTTAGCAGTACGTGACATTATGGGCAATTTATAGATTTCAAGCCAATGAACTTTACCTTTAGTTGTAAAACAAAGAACTTGCACATGTGTGTTAAGAACTAATACTTGTTTAATGAAATCTTCATCTCTTAGAGCTGATGCTGTTTTTCCCACTCCACCCCTTCTCTGAGATCTGTATTCTGCAAGTTGTTGTGTTTTTACAAACCCATTATTAGATATAGTAAAGACTCTTTCCTCCTCTGGTATCAGATCAGCATCATCAATTGTTAGTCGTTTTTCGATAATTTCAGTTCTTCTTTCGTCACCAAAATTTGATTTAATTTCCTCTAGTTCTTCTTTTACAAGTTTAACAAGGACTGATTCTGTAGAGAGAATCTCTTGAAGTCTTTTGATTTCCTTAATAAGTTCTTCATATTCCTCTTTCAACTTATCAGTTTCAAGAGCAGTTAATCGACTTAATCTTAGTTCTAGAATTGCTTTAGCTTGAACAACAGACAATTTATATTTTTTTCCGTTTAGTCCAAAACCTTTCTCGAGTCCCTCAGGTTTACATATGTCAGGATCAGCCACCTTATCAAGTAGAGGTTTAATCGTATCAGCTGACCAGTCTCTATCACATAACTTTTCAGAAGCAACCTTAACATTTTCAGATCTTTTAATGATATCAATAACTTCATCTATATTTGCAATTGCAACAATTAACCCCTCTACAACATGCCCTCTCTCTTTTGCTTGTCTTAATTCAAATAACGATCTGTTTGTAACGACTGTTTTTCTATGTTCAAGAAAAATCTTTAGAAGCTCTTCTAGGTTGCACAATTTTGGCCTACCGTCTACAAGAACAACATTATTTATTCCAAAAACTTGTTCTAATTGTGAATTTTTAAATAAATTGTTGAGAACAACCTCTGGAACCTCGCCTTTTTTTAATTCAATTACAGCTCTAATTCCATCCTTGTCTGATTCGTCTCTTATTTCACCTATGCCCTCAAGCTTTTTCTCTTTTACCAGTTCAGCTATTCTTTCGAGCATACGCGCCTTATTCACCATAAATGGTATTTCATTAATTACAATTGCTTCTTTACCACCTTTTATTTGTTCGATTGAAGTTTTTGCTCTTGTATAAACCTTTCCTTGGCCTGTTCTATATGCTTGTTCAATTCCGTCTATACCAGTAATGATTCCACCTAAAGGAAAATCCGGACCTTTCACAATTTTAATCAGGTCCTCAATTGTGCAACTAGGATTATCTAAGATGTGAATACATGCGTTTAGGACTTCTGTGGCATTATGTGGTGGAATATTAGTTGCCATACCAACAGCGATTCCAGAAGACCCATTGATTAAAAGATTTGGGACTCTTGTAGGTAAAACATCGGGTATATCCTCTGTACCATCATAGTTAGGAGAGTAGCTGACTGTCTCCTTTTCTATATCTGCAAGAATTTGATCAGTAATTTTCTGCATTCTTATTTCTGTGTATCTCATGGCTGCAGCTGAATCACCATCAATACTTCCAAAGTTCCCTTGACCTTCCACCAGTGGATAACGAAGTGAAAAATTTTGAGCCATCCTAACAATTGCATCGTAAACAGCAGTATCGCCATGCGGATGATATTTTCCAATTACCTCTCCAACCACTCTTGCTGACTTTTTATATGGCTTATTAAATGTATTTGAAAGCTTATGCATGGCATACAAAATTCTCCTGTGAACAGGTTTCATTCCATCTCTAGCATCAGGTAATGCACGACCGACAATGACGCTCATAGCGTAGTCAAGATATGACTTTTTTAACTCGTCTTTAACGTCTATAGAAAGGACTTCTTTAGCAAAATCTTGCACGTTGTAATTTTATCATAATAGCTTGTACTAATCTTTAAATTCAGCCACTAATTTCGAGATACTTTCCTTCGCATCACCAAAAAGCATTCTGCTGTTTTCCTTGAAGAATAAAGGGTTTTGTACCCCTGCGAAACCAGATGACATTGATCTTTTTAAAACAATAACTGTCTTTGCTTTGTGAACTTCTATTATTGGCATTCCATAAATTGGACTACTAGGTTGTTCAGTCGCAGAAGGATTAACAACATCATTAGCTCCAATCACTAAAACTACGTCAACGGTACTCATTTTCGGATTTATATCTTTTGGTTCAAGTAAGTTATCGTAAGGAACATTTGCCTCAGCTAAAAGCACATTCATATGTCCAGGCATTCTGCCAGCTACAGGATGTATACCGAAGTTTATCTCACATCCATTCTCCTCAAGAAGATCCCCAAGTTCCTTTACAACATGTTGTGCTTGAGCAACCGCCATTCCATATCCTGGTACAACTAATACTGAACTTGCTGATTCTAAAATTAAAAAACTATCCTCAGCACTAATAGGCTTAACTTCTCCGGATACTTCTTGAGCATCGCCTTTAGAAGTTGCATATCCAACAAAGAAAATATTATATAAAGATCTATTCATAGATTTTGCCATGATTAATGTTAGGACAAGTCCAGAGGCTCCAACTAAGCATCCAGCAACAATTAATGCAGTATTAGAAATAACAATTCCTGCAAAAGCAGCTGCGACACCAGATAATGAATTTAACAATGAAATTACTACTGGCATATCTCCGCCACCTATTGGCAATACAAAAAATATTCCAGCAAGAATTGAGACAATAAGTAAGACTATAAATCCATCACTTACAGCAAAAAGACTTGATCCAATATTAAATAAATCCATTAATACTGTTACTGTAAAAAATCCGAGATAAATTAATGATGCAATAAGAAACACCCTCGAAAATTTATCTAAAAATGCAGGAGATGATTTTAAACTCTCAGATAACTTTAAAAATGCAATTACACTTCCTGAGAAAGTTACAGCACCAATAAATACAGTTAAAGAGGTGATTAATATTAAAACATTTACTTCAGAGGTTGATGTAAATTCAGACCATGCCAAAAAGAAAGAGGATAAACCTCCAAAACCATTAAATAATGCAACCATTTCTGGGATTGAGGTCATTTTTACTTTTAATGCAAACAGGGCACCAATACTACCGCCAAGCAAGATTGCAACTAAAACTAGTATTGGATTAATAATATTAGTGACAGTAACTAAAATAGCTAAAAACATGCCTACAGAAGATACAAGATTACCTCTGGCTGCGGAGCTTTCTCGACCCAACATTTTTAGCCCAAAAATAAATAAAATAGCTGCTAATATGTAACCAAATTCTTGTAAGAAAATATAATTAAAATCCATCATTTTTTCTTAAACATCCTCAACATTCTATTTGTGACAAGATAACCTCCAACTACATTTATTGATGCAAATGTAATAGAGCAAAATGCTAAAACTACTTGAAGTGTGTTGCCAGTTTCGAGTGTAAGTGCACCCACAAGTGTAATTCCACTTATTGCGTTTGCACCAGACATAAGAGGTGTATGGAGAGTACTTGGTATTTTTGAAATTAACTCTAAACCTAAAAAAACTGCCAAGACTAATATAAAAAGTAGTAATAACATTATTTCCATTAATCAAACTCCTTTTTAAGAATTTTTCCGGCACTTACAACAGTAGCACTTTGTAAAATTTCGTCCTCTAGATTTAAATTAAAAGATTTTTTTTCATTATCATAAAAATCTGAAATGAAATTAATAAAGTTATTGCTCAAAGCAAAGGATGCATGACTTGAAACATAAGATGGCAAGTTACTAAACCCAACAATATTTATACCATTGACATTTTCTATTGAGTCAATCTTTGAACCTTCTACATTCCCACCAGTCTCAATTGCCATATCGAAAACAACGCTTCCTTCCTTCATTGCTTTTATTGTGTTTGAATCAATTAATTTTGGAGCAGGTTTACCAAAGATTTGTGCTGTTGTAATTACGATATCAGATTTCTTACAAACATCGGCTTGTAGATTTTTTTGTAATTTAAGTTGTTCTTTTGTTAATTCTTGAGCATAGCCTTGCGAAGTTTCACCAGTATTGCCAAGTTCTATCTTTACAAACTTTGCTCCCAAAGATTTTACTTGCTCCTCAACAATAGGTCTTGTATCAAAAGCTTCAACTTTAGCTCCCAACCTTTTTGCAGTTGCAATAGCTTGCAAACCAGCAACACCTACACCTATTACAAAAACATTAGCAGGCTTTAATGTTCCAGCCGCGGTCATCATCATTGGCAATGCAGCATTCAGTAATTTTGCAGACTCAATTACTGCAACATATCCGGCCAAATTAGACTGACTTGATAAAACATCCATTTTTTGAGCTCTAGTTATTCTTGGTATAAATTCCATACTTATTGCTGTATTGCCTCTCTTTTTAAATTGTTGAAACTGTTCTTTATTGGTAAAGGGATTAAGAAGACCCAAAAAAATTGAATTACTTTTCATGTCCATGATTTCATCGTCATTCAATTTTCCTGGAGAAAGCAAAATATCAGATGATCTAATACAGTCATGTCGTGTTTTACTTTTAGCTCCAATTTGTTCAAATCTGCTGTCAGCCGCGCTAATTCCATTACCAGTTCCACTTTCAAAAATGACTTCTATACCCATATCAAGAAGATATTTAATAGTGTCAGGATGAATAGCAGATCTTAGGTCTTTTTTATCGGTTG
>CABZLG010000005.1 GCA_902526535.1 uncultured SAR86 cluster bacterium | reverse complement strand
AGCAAGGTCAGTAGAATAATCTAAATTAATGCCAGCTCTTTGAAGAAAATCTGCACTACCTGATTTGCTAGTTACAGATTTATTTCCATGCTTTAAAACCCTCCCACCAGCTGTTGCAACTACTAGTGCGCTTAAAGTTGAGCAATTAAAAATATTTAACCCAGAACCTCCTGTTCCACAAGTATCAATGTAATCATTGGTACCAATTTCTAATGGTCTCGATTTATCTCTAAGTGTAGATGTTAAGGGTTCTAAGATCTTTTGATTGATTCCATATTCACTCATTTCATTTAGTGATTCAATTACTTCTTCATCGCAACAATCTCCACTTAATAAGTGGTGAAAATAGAATTTTAACTCGTTGAAATTATCTTCCTCTGCATTTAAAAGAGTCTTAAATTTACTTCTCATTAACTATCTCTAAAAAGTTAGCAATTATTTTATTTCCCTGTTCAGAAAAAATTGATTCTGGATGGAATTGAACGCCATACAAATTATATTTATTGTGTTTTATAGCCATTATTATCTCTTTACTGTTTTCTTGAACTGAAGCAATAATTTCAAAATCTTTGTGCAATGTAGAGCTATCTATAATAAGGCTGTGATAACGCATGACATGATATGGCACTTTTAACCCCTTGAATATGGTTTGCTTATTATGAGAAATCATTGAAGTTTTTCCATGCATGATACTTTGTGCTCTAACAATTTTTGAATTGAATGAATAACCTATACATTGGTGACCTAAACAAATACCTAAAATTGGTTTTACTTTATAAAAATATGTAATTAATTCATTGCATATTCCTGCATTGGATGGATTTGATGGCCCTGGGCCTAAAACAAACGCATCGTAGTTGCTAAGATCTAACTCCTCAACTGAAATTTGATCATTTCTGATAACCTCAACCAATACATCTTGTGTTTTTAACAAATGTTCAACGTTATAAGTAAAAGAATCATAATTATCAATTAAACAGATTTTCATTCGTATTTTAATGCCTCCAAGAAAACATGTAATTTGGCAACTGTTTCATTCCACTCATTTTGTGGTTCAGAATCAAAAACAATTCCAGCGCCTACCCCTACCCTAACTTCATCTTGCTTATGTAGTGCAGTTCTTATGATTATTGCTGTATCAAGAGATTTGTTATAACCAATATAACCAACACATCCGCCATAAATTCCTCTGGCTCTATTTTCTAGTTCAGATAGTATTTCCATAGCTCTTATTTTTGGTGCACCACTCAATGTTCCTGCCGGAAGGGCTGCTTTTAAACAATCGATTGGAGTAGCGCTTTCTTTAATTTGTCCAATTACATTTGATGTCATATGCATTACATGCGAATATTTTTCGACAATCATCATCTCATCAACAGATACAGTAGAAGGATTAGAAACTTTTGAAACATCATTTCTTGCTAGATCTACTAACATCATATGCTCTGCTTTTTCTTTATCATCGCCTATTAAATCGATTTTATTTTGTAAATCTTCAGATTCATCAACTCCTCTTTTACGGGTACCAGCTATAGGTCTAATAGTTACCTTATCTTTAAAGTTTTGAACTAGTATTTCAGGCGATGATCCAATTAAATTTAAATCACCAAAATTCATGTAGAACATATATGGAGAAGGGTTAATCAATCTTAAAGCTCTATATAAAGTAAACGGGTTAAAATTTCCTTTAAAGGTTACTTCCCTTGATAAAACAGCTTGCATAATCTCACCATCATTAATTAATGATTTAATTTTTTTTACATAAGACTTAAATGTTTTTTCATCAGGATTACTTGTTATAACTAACTCTTTATCAACTTTATTAATATTTTGTGATATTGATGGTTGAAGGCTATAAATTGCACTTTTAATTTGTTTTATTCTGCGTTTTGCACTTTGATAACCATCATCAGTTTTTTGTTCTGTTGTTACTATTATGTAAAAGGTGCCTTTGAAGTTATCGAAAACAATTATTTCATTACATTGGCAAATAGAGATAAAGGGTATATCAGGTGAATGGAGATTTAATTTAGGCTCAATAAAATTAAATGACTCATAAGAAAAGTAACCAATTAAACCGCCTAAAAAATTTGGCAATCCCTTAATAGTTGGAGCATTGAAATCATTAATTAAATTTTCTAGATATTTAAATGGATCTGGAACTCTTCTTTTCTCTGTTTTTTCTTTTGTGATAATCTCAACTTCATTATTAAAAAAATTGTATCTCTTTAGACTTTGTAGAGACATTATTGAATAGCGTCCTTTGACTTCATGTGATTTGGCAGATTCAAATAGAAATGTATTTTTTAAATTAAAATAATTTGAAAAAACATACAAAGGGCTAATCAAATCAGCAACGAATTCTTCGTATACTGGAATTTGTACGTATCCATCTGAGACATATTTATCAAACTCTACTTTATTCATTTTTCAATTCATCAATGAGAGGCTTTATTGAATTACTGATTTCTCTAAAAGGATCTGAAGTTAAAAATTTTTCTATTAAAAAGCTGCCAACAACAATACCATCAGCATATTCACTAAATTTTCTAACTTGATCTGGTTTTCTTATACCAAATCCAGTAATTATTGGAGTGTCAGTAATTTTTCTAATATTCTTTAGCTTTAATATTACCTCACTAAAATCAATATTATTAAGTCCTGTAACACCTCGTTGAGTTATGTAATAAATTAATGAAGGATCATTTTTAATGGACTCACTTATAGTTTTATTTTTTGATGTCGGTGCAATAAGTTGAATAAATTCTAGATTATTGTTTTTATAGCATTCGAGGATCTCTTTTTCTTGATAAGGAAGATCAACAACTAATATTCCATCAAAATTTGCGGATTCGAGATTTTTGGAGAAATTCTCTGGAGAGGGATTTATAAATGAGTTTGTATATCCCATTGCAATGATAGGAGTATTAGATTTCTCCTTAAATTTTCTAGTAATATTAAAAAGATCTTGATAATTAAAACCATTCTCTAGGGATTTATGATGTGCAAATTCAATAATTTTTCCTTCTGCAATAGGATCGGAAAACGGTATTCCAATTTCAATCATATCTGAACCTAAATCATCAAGTAGATACAGAGTTTCTTCAAATACTTTATTGTTAGGATATCCAGCAACTAGGTAAGGTATAAACCCAGTCTTATTATTTTTTTGAAAGTTTTTAAATATATCAACTATCATTGTTCATCACTGAATATAAATCTTTATCTCCACGACCTGACATGTTTACTACTATGTTTAATGATTTTCCTAAATCTTTTATTTTTTCTAGATAAGCAAGAGAATGAGCTGTTTCAAGTGCAGGTATAATGCCCTCTAATCTTGATACTTTATAAAAAGCCTCTAAGGCCTCTTTATCATAAATTTTTACATATTCTGCTCTTTTTATATCTGCTAGATAAGCATGCTCAGGTCCAACTCCTGGATAATCTAATCCAGCAGATATAGAGGTTGTTTCTTTAATTTCGCCTGTTATTGATTGAAGTATTTTTGTTTTTGCTCCATGCAATACTCCAATTGAGCCATCTGTTATAGATGCACTGCCTATGTCTTTAGTATTTTTTCCACCAGCTTCAACCCCAACTAAACGTACTTTTTTATCTTCTATGAATGGATAAAAAACACCCATTGCATTAGACCCACCTCCAACACATGCAATAATCATATCTGGAAGTTTATTTATTTTTTTTATGAATTGATTTTTAAGCTCAATTCCTGCTATTGAATTAAAATCTCTTACTATAGTTGGATATGGATGAGGTCCAGTTACACTTCCGATAATATAATGAGTTGATTCAACATTAGTAACCCAATCTCTTATAGACTCATTAAGAGCATCTTTTAATGTTGCTGTGCCAGAAGACACTGGAATAACTTCTGCACCTAGAGTTTTTATTTTAAAAACATTTAATTCCTGTCTCTCTATATCTGTTTCTCCCATATAGATGACACAATCTATATTTAACTTTGCGCAAATAGTTGCTGTTGCAACACCGTGCTGTCCAGCACCTGTCTCAGCAATAATCCTTCTTTTACCTAATTTTTTTGCCAACAATGCTTGTCCAACTGTATTGTTTATTTTGTGTGCTCCAGTATGGTTTAGGTCTTCTCTTTTAAACCAAATCTTTGGTCCGCCCAATTTGTTTGTTAAAGATTCAGCAAAATATAGTGGAGATGGTCTCCCTACATAATCTGCATATATATTATTTAGATCCTCTTTAAACGATTTATCATCTTTAATTTGCCTATACAAATTCTCTAATTCTTCTAATGCAAAGGAGAGAGTTTCAGGTATGAATGTTCCTCCGTATTTTCCAAAATAACTGTTATCCACTTTTAATGAAATCTCCTAATTTTTTGATTAATTCGTGATTTTTTATGCCTGGTGAATCTTCAAGTTTTGAATTTAAATCAGCACCCCAACAGCCCATTTTTTTTAGAGTAATGAGATCTTTAATTTCTATACCACCCGCTATCATACAATTATCAAGTTTTGTGCTGGCTAAATCATTCCAATTAAATTTGATACCTGAACCACCAAGACCATGATCAAGATTATCGAGTAAGTATTTATCTTTATTATCAATAAATAAATCGTTATCTATGTTTTGTTTCAGTTTTGTTGCAGAAGTAGGTAAAAAGTAATTTAAATTAAATTCTTCAATTTCATTCAATGAATCATCAGCATTATAAACTTGATAAAAAACTAAATTAAAATCCTTAAGTTTGTTATGTACAGTTTTTAAATCGCTAATTTCACAGAGAGGCACTGCTTTTTTTTGAATCTTATATTTTTTTATAATATTTACTGCCCAATCAATTTCTATATTTCGAGGAGAACTTTTAATGAAATTAAACCCAATAAAATCTACACCGGCCAATAACAATTCTGCAATATCCTCTTCTCGGGTAATCCCGCAAACTTTAATTTTCATAACTGTATTATTTGGATTG
Source organism: uncultured SAR86 cluster bacterium (assembly GCA_902526535.1). GTDB lineage: Bacteria > Pseudomonadota > Gammaproteobacteria > Magnimaribacterales > TMED112 > TMED112. Next base: position 52,046 of record CABZLG010000005.1, on the reverse strand, counting down.
CGGGTCTTTATCTATATCAGGCGAACGGCCACGCCAACCAGCTTTATCAAAAATTCTTAGGTAAACAAGCTGATCGTGATCACTTTCATTAATTACTTTAACGTAGTCACCTTCTTCAGCTAAGATAACATCACCTGCAGCTAACGCATATTCATCTTTGTGCATAATACCATGTGAAGGATCATGACCATGACCTTCTTCAGTATTTGTATATTCAACAATTTCCATTGTTCCACGTCCAGAAATAACAACATATATAACTTCACTTTCTAAAAGTCTATGACCATATGTGCTTCTGCAGGGATCAACAACAGTTTTGCTTGCAATAAGTTTAGACAAGAGGTCGTTGGTCCAGACTGTATAGTCTTCTTCTTTCCTTTCAGGAACTCCACCCACTCTAAAATTTACATATTTCTTAGCCATAATCGTTTTTAATTCTATATTTTTTAATTTAATTTTAAAAGCTATCTATCGCCAAAGTTCGACTCTACCTAAATTTTTTTCCATTTCTTTTTGTAAAACATCTAATGCACCAGTTGTTCTTACTAAAACTTTCATCTCAGTAAATTTATTTTCTGAATTCCATTCAAACATATCAATTCCATTAACCTCTCTTCCGTCCATAGTGCATTTAAATTCAAGACATGCACTATTGTCGTTAATTATTTCTTTTTCATAATGGAAATCATCTGAATGTAGAAATGTTTCAGAAGCGGCAATTAAATAAATAAAGCCCATATGTTTATCTTTAGGTTTAAAAACTATAGGTGAATAAAATTGAAAATCATCTGCAAGCAAATCATAAAGAATATTCAAATCTTTTTTTTCTAATGATTGATGCCATCTATTAATCGGATGAGTCTTTTCTTGCATAATTTTCAACTTCTCTCCAGACTCTTAGTGTGTTACCACCTAAAATCTTTTGTATATCTGATTGAGAGTACCCTCTCTTTAAAAATTCTTCAATCAGATTTGGGTAACTAGAGGCATCTTTTAAACCAATTGGTAATGTATCACCCACTCCATCAAAATCTGAACCTATTCCCACATGATCAACACCAACGAGGCTTATTGCTCTATCAAAGTGATCTACAGTCTGGCCTACTGTCGCAAAGTTATAATCATCATCGTTTTGTTGAGCAAAGTTTATAAATTTTGAACCAAAGTTTATTTGTAGCACTCCACCGTTATTTGCTAGTGCTATTAGCATTTCATCCGAAACATTTCTTTCCCAATTAGGAGTAAAATGTCTCAATGATGAGTGGCTGGCAATAACAGGTACTTTTGATATTTCTAAAACTTGCATAAATGCTTCATCTGAAACGTGAGATATATCTATAATCATTCCAGTATTATTCATTTCACTAATTAATTTTTTTCCAAAAGCACTTAAACCACCCCATTGTTGGTTTTCATCATAGGAAGAATCAGATATATGATTGCTTTTCGCATGTGTTAATGTGATATACCGTATACCTTTATCAAAAAAATACTTTACTCTTTCTAAATTACCTTCAATTGCTGCTCCGTTTTCCATCCCAAGAGCAATGCCTACCAGGTTTTGACCTGGTAAGTTAGCTAAATAAACTGAATTATTTAGTAGAAAAAAATTGTTTGGATTGTTATCAACAATTGTCGTCACCATATCAATCAATTCGTTAGCAAGTTCAAAACTTGAACCGTCAACTTGTGTTTGAGCTGGTAAATAAATTGAAAAAAAAGAGACATTTAGCCCACCTTCTATTGCTTTTATATAGTCAAAATTAAAAGAGGTCCTCTTAGATATATCTTCATAAGAACCATATTCCTGTAGCTGATTATAAAGTCTGTAAGGGGTATCTATATGAGTATCAATAATTAATTGATTATTTGCTATAAACTTTGGATCTAGATTATTTGTACATGAGGAAAGGAATAAAATAATAAGAAAGTATTTCCAAAGTCTCATGTTTTAAATCTTCCGCCTGCAAGCTTGTTGCCAAGCAGACGTACAAGCCAAAGAGGTGTAAATTTAAATAAAATTACTATTAGTTTGTAAATCACTCCTGGTATAACTACAGATTTTTTATTCAATACACCATTAACACCTGCTTCAGCAACATCTTTAGCTGACATTTTCATAAATTTTGGCACTTTATCCATTCTGTCTTGAGTGCCACTTTGTTGATGAAATTCAGTAATGGTAAAGCCAGGACATAACGCGGATGCAAAAATATTATATTTTGCTTGAGATGAATTTATTGAATCAACAAATCTATTCATAAAAGTTTTAACTGGGCCGTATAGTACTGCAAATTCACCTGAGGGAGGAGCAAATGCAGCAACTGAAGAAACAACCATTATATTGCCCCCTCCTCTTTTTCGAAAATGAGATAAAAATAACTTCGTTTGCATAATCACAGAAATTCCTAAAACACGAAGACAATCTTCTTCGTCTTCAATTGAAACTTCCTCAAGATTTTTATTGTGCTGATATCCAGCATTCAATACTAATGTATCTATATCTAACGAGTTTGCATTAGCAAAATCATAAATTTCCTTAGGGCTATTTTTATCCTTAAGGTCTGAAACCAAATAATTTACATTAATATTAAACTTATCTGATATTTGTTTAGATATTTCTATTAGTCTTTTTTCTCTTCTAGCAATAAGAAATAAGTCATATCCCCTAGAAGCATAGCTATTTGCAATTTCTTTCCCAATACCTGCAGTCGCACCGGTAATTAACACACAATTCATTTAAATATAATAAACAATCTTATGTGAAAAAAATATTGAACAATAAATAATCAACCTGTTTATTTTTTATGCAGCTTTTATAGCTAGCTAAAATAAAAGCAAATAAAAATGTATTTTTTTGTTCTCTGTAAATCACTTAAATTAAGGCTTCCAAGAGTTATAAAAAAAAACATATATTTTTTTTCATAATACTCTTGCATTAATGGCTCTGTAGTTATAAATTGGAACTTACCTAGAGATAACTAGATAGGAAAAGGAACTGCAGAACCTAGAACTAGAAAGTTACTCAGGAAGAGACCAGAAGGGTGAAAGTTTAGGGTAGCTCAGTCGACATCAGAGTAAACTTAACCACCGAGAGTAAAAGAGATCTTACTCAAGGATGCAGAAGGTAATCTCACTTTTGACACCCACTGTTCTCGATAAGAAAAACTGAGCTTGCTCAGTTTTTTTTACGTCTAAAAAACTTTACAATCCTGAAATGAAGATTTTCTACTTAGGTCCAGAGGGAACAAATTCTGACTTGGCGTCCAAAAACATTTTTGATAAGTCTAATGAATTTATTCCCCTTCCATCTATAGAAGATATATTTGAAAAAGTTGCATTAAGTCACAGCTATTACGGCGTAATTCCATTCGAAAATTCATATCAAGGTGTAATTAATTCATCATTGAACTGTTTGATAGATTATGACTTGAAAATCTCAAAAGAGTTTATCTATAAGGTTGCGCATAATTTTTGTTCAAAAAATAAAAAACTTGTAACAAACGAAGTAAAAAAAATAGCATCTCATCCACAAGTATTTGGGCAGTGTTCAACTTGGATAAGAGAACATTATCCTGAAGCAGAAAAAATTATTACTACTAGTACCGCAGAAGCAGCCAAATTAGCACAAAGTGATAATGATATTTTCTGTATTGCAAATTTATATGCTGCTGATCTGTTTGGTTTAGTAAATCATACTAGTGATATTCAAGACACTAAAAATAACAGGACAAGGTTTCTAGTAATAAGTAAATCACTTGAAAAAAAGGGCCAAAATAATAAGACAACAGTAATGATAAATTTAAAGGATCAGCCAGGCTCTTTAATGAAAATACTAAAACCCTTTTCAGATTTAAAAATAAATATGACCAGAATTGAAACAAGACCATCAAGAAATAATATTTATTTACATACTTTTTTTATAGATTTCGAGGGATTTTATGAAGATGAAAAAATTACTAAACTTATTGAAATCCTCGAAGATCTTTCAGAAGAATTAAGAATTATCGGCTCTTATGAGTCACTGAATTAGTAATTATTATTTTTTAGATGTTCAACTAATGATGTGCTTATTTCGTTTATAACTGGTTCATCTATTAAATGATACATTTCTTCAACAGGCAAAAACTCGCTATTTGGAATCAAATCTGCAGTTTTTTTACCTTCTTCAAAAGGTATAAGCGGATCTAATTTGCCATGAATAACTAAAGTTGGAATATTAATATTTTTGACCTCATTGTATCTATCCTTATCGGCCAAAATAGCAATAAGCTGCCTTGAAAAACCCGTGTCATTGGGGCTTCTATTTATATTACTTATTACCTCTTTTCTAAATTCATTTTCATTAAATGACGGATCATTTTTAGATGCCAGAATCTTATAAATTTTCAAAGACCTGTTTACCCTTTCATCTATTGATAAATTTTTAAAAGATCTTGTTTCAATTAGTGATCTTAATTCGCCTTTTGGAGCAGTATTTACATCTGGAGCTTTGGCCATTGAAGAAATTAGCACATAGGAAATAAATTTATTTTCGTCAGTCGAAACCATCCTTTGTGAAATCATACCTCCCATTGATTGTGCTATAAGATGAGATTTGTCTATATTGAGGTGATCTAATACTGCCATTCCATCATCTGCCATATCTGATAATGAGTAGACTGATTTGATAGGAAGTCTTAAATAGAACTTTACATAATTCCAAATAAAATTTGGTTTCCCAAACTCTTCAAAACTTGTTGATAAGCCTATGTCTCTATTGTCGTAAACAATAGGTCTAAAGCCGTTATCTACTAGTAGATTTATTAAACTTTTGGGCCAAAAAGTTAATTGTCCGCCTAAGCCTTGAACTAAAAGTACTGCTGGCGCATCTTTAGGTCCATAATCTACATAAAAAATATCTACATCTTTATTTTTTGCATAACCTTCTTCAGGAATAGAAAATATATCTAAGATGATAAAAAATAAAAGAAATATCTTGAATGTTTTCATACGCTTAATCCTCTGATTTATTATTCAATCCTTTATTTCTGAAGTATCCATAGAAAAAAAGCATCAATAGAAAAGTAAAAATTTGATTGAAAAATTCATTTATAAATAATAAGGGAGTAGAAAAAAGCATTCCAAAAGTTTCAATCATCGCTATTAAAGAGTCATAATTTAACGAAATATAAAAAATCACTACTAAGAAAAAAACAATATCTATAAAAGTGAATTTAATATTTGGATTATTTTTTGAGAGCACAATCACGTATTTACTAAATATTTTAGGATTTTTTAATTTGTAATCATTCTCTTTCTCTTTCAAGAATGTCTTTTTTATTTTGTTCATTTTAATTTTTCTAAAGCCCTCTTAGTTATAGATTTAATGGTATTAATATTTAATTTCAAGGTTGATGCAATTTCTTCATTTTTTTGATCATATACATATTTTAAAGTTAGTATAACTCTCTCATTTACATTTAGATTTTTTATTATTTTATAAAAATCGTTTGATGTCTTACTTTCCTCAACCGCAACATCACTTACCTCATCAAGTATATACTTACTCTCTTTCTTAATTTCTGATTTAAAACAATTAACTGCAATGGAAATTAGCCAGTTTTTAAAATTTTTTTTCTGGTCGTAAGAATTTAAGTATTTTAAAGCTCTTAAAAAACTTAATTGCGTTAAATCTTCTGAAAAATCGACATTACCAGATGTTAATCTCATCATTATTGAGAAAATGTAATTGTTATAGCGTGTAATTAACGGTTCAAAATATTCATTGCCATCTGAAAGAGTTTTCTTAACAATGTCTAGATCTGAATGCATCTAAGCATTATCAACTTGACTGAATTTTTTGTAATATGTAATAGATGCAAAAGTTCCTAAACCAATAAAAAATAATAGGATTCCAACTCCAGATAATGCATTAAGTATTTTGGAAAATATAAACCAACCTAAGAAAAATAATCCAATACCTACCCCCATAGAGACAAATCCTAGTCCTGGAGATTCATCTTTTTTTCTATAACCAGGAAGATTCTTAAGAATATTTTCATCAATTTCTTTTCCGCTTTTTAAAGAAATTTGAAGAGTCTCATGCAACAATTTTGCCTTTCTAGTTTCAAAATAATGAACAATTAAAACTATCCAAATTGGTAATCCAAATAAAATTACAACAAACAATAATCCTGTAAGATTATCTAAGAACCAGTTACCACCTGAACTTGCAGGTATAGAAATTAGAGATGTAGTAGATTCATTATCTAAACTATCGTTGACACTAATGAAGAATCTTAAAAAGCTATCAATGTATTCTGTTATTAATTGTATTAATTCCATATTTATTCTCTACTCTCTTATACTTTATAAACAATAATAAAGTTGCATGGATAAGTTTTTTAATTATACAGATGTAAAAGAATTAATACCAAAAAAACCACTTACAGCGAATAAATATGATTTTGGAAATATTTTGCTTATTGGTGGTGAGCCAGGATTTGAAGGAGCAATTATGTTGTCAGCAGAATCAGCATTAAAATCAGGAGCTGGAATTATAAACATCTTTAGCCTAAGCGGTAATGTCCAAAACATTCTTGAAAAAAGGCCTGAATATATGGTTTTATCAAAAATTGATGATTTAAAAAGGTTATTAAAAAAGAAGATAACTATTGTTGCAGGTCCAGGCACAACCAATTGCTCCAGACTCAATGAAATTTTAGAAATTATTCATAATGATGAAACTAATCTTATTCTAGATGCTGCTTGCATTGAGATTCTTAAATCTAAGAAATTTAGCAGTTTGCCGATAATTACTCCTCATGAGGGAGAAGCTGCAAAATTGCTAAAAATTAATGTAGAGAAAATTTCAGATAAACGTGAATATTATGCACAGAAAATCAGTGATAAATTTGGTGTTATTACTGTTTTAAAAGGTTACGAAACAATTATTACGGATGGTAATAAAATTTATATCTGTAAAGATGGCGATTCCTCATTAGCCTTTGCTGGATCGGGGGATATTTTGGCAGGATTAATTGGAAGCTTTTATGCACAAGGTGCCAAAAGAATTGAGAGTTGTTTATTAGGTGTATCCCTTCATGCCTACTCAGCAACGAATTCAAAATTGAAAAGAGGATTAACAGCTAATGAACTTATAAATTTAATAAGGAAAAATTTAAATCAGTAATAAAACCTTCGCCAAAGGTTTAGACCATATACCAGTGACATAATCCACATTACTAACTCTATATAGTTTGGATTTGAGTTATACCCAAAAAAACCTTTAAGAAAAACTCCTACACTTCCACTATCATGAAGTACGTGAGTGTATACTTTTTTCTTATCATCGTATGAGTAGAAAAAGGCAGAGTCGCCCTCCTTTAGTTGAGTTTTTGGTTTTAAAACATCCCATGGTCTAGAAATATTATCTTTATTTAACTGTTTTGATTTAACAAGATAAGATTCAACTTCATGTGTACCATATGCAACCATGCCTGATGCAAGAAAAACTAATAATAGAGTTGTGCCTTGAAAAAATCTTTTTAAGTTAATTCTTTTGCCTTGTACAACAACTAAATACCCAAGCAAAATTGCTAGAACTGCACCAACAATAAACCCTACATAGGAGAATGATTCAGTGATAGAGAAGCTTGAAATCAAAAATACAACTGTTTCAAAACCCTCTCTTAAAATAGCAAAGAAAGTGACAAAAAAGACACCCCATGATGAGATTTTTACAGCAGTCATAGTTTGACCCTCTAAAACTTTACGATCGCTTACATGTTTAGAAAGCCAGAAGACGACATACCAAATTAAGCCCGCTGTAATGTACATAAAGATAGCTTCAAATAATGCCATTGAGGAATTGTTTCCTAATGCATCTTTCAGAGAGATGACTACATATGCAACAACAAGACTTGCTATTATCGAGGCTCCAACGCCTAACCACAATTTTTGTATAGCGTCCTTAAAATCGGATTTTGCGAGGATTGTATATATGATTCCAACTATTAAGGAAGCTTCCAAGCACTCTCTAAAAACTATTATAAATTCATTCATGTACAGATATTCTAATGAGAATGATTCTCATTAACAACTAATTTTTAAATATAAATTGAAAAAAGTGTCCAAAAATTAAATGCCTTTAAAATGGCATCCCCAAGGGGATTCGAACCCCTGTTGCCGGGATGAAAACCCGGTGTCCTAGGCCTCTAGACGATGGGGACACATTCGTAATTATATTAGCAAAATTTAGTTTTTAAAGTCTTATTTTTTCTTATGAATTTTCTTTTCAACTCCGCCTAAAAATCCTCTTAAAAAATTTACTTCCATTTCATCTAATCCTAACCTTCGGAATAATCTTTTAATTCTTGATTCAATTTGTCTAGGATTACCCTTATTAAATATCTCTAGGTCCTCAGAAATAGATAAAAAATGATCTATTAAATTAGTTACATGTTCATGCTTTGCAATAGGAACATCCCAATATTCATTTTTATAAGCTTTTTTAGGTTTATGATAATCAAGAAATAGCTTGTAACAGACAATTTGTACAGACATAGCTAGATTTAAAACTGGATATTTTTTATTAGTCTCTATAGTCATGTGAATATTGCTTTTTTGTAATTCTTCGTTTGTTAGCCCCCTATCCTCTCTTCCAAATAAAATAGAAATTTTTTTATTTTTCTTTATTTCACTGGCTAAAGTTGGAGATAAATCATCTAGAGGCTGTGTAGGCCAAGGGACTTTTCTTTGTCTTGAAGATGTTGCAACTACTATTTCAGAACATTCTAATGCTTCATCAAGTGTGTCAAAAAATTGTATATTATCAATTAAATCAGCAGCGTTTGCTGATAAAGCTTTGACCTCTTCAAAATTAATTTTTCTTGGATTTATTAAACATAAGTTATTGAAACCCATATTTTTCATAGCTCTTAATGTTGACCCAATATTTCCAGAACTCGTTGTTTCGATGAGAATTATTTTGACTTGATTATTTAAACTCATAATATAGTTGTTATGTCATTGCCTCCAATTTTAAATCGAGCACTTAAGGCAGCATATGATGGTGCAAATGAAATAATACACTTTAGTAAAAGGATTGATAATGTAAAAGTCATAAACAAGGGAACAAATGACATAACAACAAATATTGAGCCATTTATTGAAGAAAAAGTTTTTGAATCATTAAAAAAATATTATCCTGAATTTAATTTCTTTGGTGAAGAGTCAGGTACAGATGGAATAGAAAAATCTGATTCATTTTGGCTTTTAGATCCTTTAGACGGAACTAGAAATTTTATCCATCAATATCCACATTTTTCTCTTTCCCTTGCATGTGTTTGCGAAGGAAAAGTCGTTTGTGCAGTAATTATTGATCCAGTGAGAAATGAAGTTTTTTGTGCAGGTAAAGATACTGGAGCATTGCTTAATAATAGAAGAATTAGAGCAAGTAAAAAAGTAGGCTTAAGCAATGCGTTACTTTCTAATTCAAGCCATTTTAATAAAAAGCATAGTTACAAGTACGAATTGCTTAAAACTTTTGCAGAGCTAAATAAATACAATATATCTTTTAGAAAATCAGGTTGCGTATCTTTAGATTTAGTATATGTTGCAGCAGGAAGATTAGACGGCTTTTGGGGAAATGGTCTAGAAAAATGGGACCGTTTTGGAGGATTATTTATCGGACAAGCAGCTGGATGTTTGACTACGAGTTTTGATGGCGTTCCGGATAACTATGATTCAGATCACTTAATCATGTCAGCACCAAAATGTTTTAAAGATCTCTCTAAATGTGTTGTAAATGGATTTCAATCCATTGAATAGGACTCTTCTGGTTCATTTGAAGACTTTTCCATATCTTTTTTAGTTAAGTTTGTAAGAAGAAGGATTTTTACAACTATGAAAATAGACGAATAAGAGCCGACTACAACCCCCATTGCAAGTGCAAGACTAAAGTTTTTTAAGACCTCTCCTCCAGCAATTAAAAGTGCAACTAAAACAAGTAGTGTTGTGAAAGAGGTTACGATTGTTCTCAAAAATACTTGATTCAAAGATAGATTTATAAGCGTATCACTACTACCGTGTTTATTTTTATCAACAAAGTTTTCTCTTATCCTGTCTGATACAACTATTGAGTCATTCAAAGAGTATCCTACAACCGCTAATAATGCTGCAAGAACAGATAAATCAAAGACTAAGTTAAATATTGAGAATATTCCTAAAATGATCAACACATCATGAACCAGTGCAGCTATTGCACCATATCCAAATTTTATTTGGAATCTGAATATCACATAAACAAGAATAACTAATATTGCAACAAGAATTGCTATACCACCCTTATCTCTAAGCTCTTCTCCTATCTGGGGAAATATTGTTTCACTTTTTGTTACTTCACCAAGATAATTATCGTTTTTAAGCTGAACTATTACAGTTTGAGCATTAATATTTAGATCTTCATCACTTTGAAATTTAATCAAAACATTATCATCACTGCCAAAATTTAGAACAACAAAATTTGAATTTTCAATTTTAGAAATGCTTGAACGTATTCTTTCAAGATCAGCTTTTTGTTCATACTTTATTTCAAGCGACACTCCGCCAGTAAAATCTAATCCAAGAGCAAGACCCTTAAATAACATAGAAAGTATTGAGATTAAAATAAGAACTGAAGATATAAATACTCCTAAGTTATTAAATTTTGTGAATGGAATATTCATCAGATATTTAATCTCTCCACTTTTCGATAACCATACATAATATTTATTATTCCCCTTGTAACTAAGATTGCAGTAAAGATTGATGTCACTATTCCAATGCTTAAAGTTATAGCAAATCCTTTTATAGGTCCTGTCCCTATAGCATAAAGAATGAGGGCTACTAATAAAGTAGTAATATTTGCATCCATAATTGTTCCAAACGCTTTTGAAAAACCATTTTTTATAGCCAGCTGAACTTCACTCTTTGAGCGTATTTCTTCCGATATTCTTGCAAAGATTAAAACATTTGCATCAACTGCCATGCCTACTGTAAGAACAATTCCTGCTATTCCAGGTAAAGTTAAGGTTGCTCCGATAAGTGACATCACAGCGGTTATTAACACTAAATTAAAAATTAATGCAAAGTTGGCAGCTATTCCAAATAATCTATATCTAATTAGCATAAAGATAAAAACAAGAATAAATCCAATGATTACAGAATTGAGTCCCTTTGTTATATTTTCTTGTCCAAGGGTGGGTCCAATTGTCTGTTCTTCTACAAATTTCATTGGAGCAGCTAGTGCCCCTGCTCGTAAAAGTAAAGCCAAATCACTTGCCTCATATGAATTAGATAATCCCGTAATTCTAAAACTAGTACCTAAAACATCTTGTATTGTCGCATTACTAATTATTGATTTCTCTACATATGATTCTTGCAATACTTCATTGTTTTCATCAAAAAAAGTTTTTGTTTTTTCTTCTATTAAAAGAACTCCTAATCTTCTTCCTATGTTATCTTTTGTTGCCTCTTGCATTGCCCTGCCGCCAGAGATGTCTAAAGATATGTTTACCTGAGGCCTTCCGTTTTCATCAAAACTACTTTGAGCATTAGTAACACTATCGCCCGATAAAATTATTTTCTTTTCAAGAAAAGCAGAACTTGAAGGCTGATTTTTGTAAAAAAATTTATCTTTTCTTAGAAAGGATGCATTAGATTTAGCTTCTAATCTAAATTCTAAATTAGCAGTCTTTCCAATTATTTTTTTTGCAGAAGCAGAATCTTGTACACCTGGAAGTTCTACAACTATTCTGCTTTTCCCCTCCCTCTGAACAATAGGCTCTGAAACCCCTAGCTCGTTAACTCTATTTCTCAATGCTACTAAGTTCTGGTCTACTGCATAGTCAACTATCTCTGCTAAATAATTTGATGTATATCTAAGATTGATAGAATTTTCATTTTGAATTAAATCGTATTTAGAGCCGCTAACTGAAAAATTATTTTGATCTAAATATTTTTTAGCTTCAGTTACGTTATTCAAACTAGTGAAATTTAGAGTTATTTCATCTCTTGAGCTTTTATAGTTCGAATTTATTCCTCTTTTTGAGAATTCCTCTAAAAGACTTGCGCCCTCTGATGAAAGCCTCTCTGTTGAGTATCTCTCTGTATCAACTTCCAAAAGAAAATGTACACCTCCAGCTAAATCTAAACCTAAGTTTAAGGGTTTACCACCTAAATCTTTTAACCAATTTGGGGTGGTTGCTACAGAATTTAATGCAATTATGAATTCCCCATTCGAGTAATCTGCAATCAATCTTCTTGCTGTAAGCTGATCATTTACCGACTTTAGAGTTATTTGTAATGCATTTTCTACATTTTCTATCTTATCTATGATGACATTATTTTTTTTTAGTAATTTTTCAATTTCTTCTTTAGCTGATGCATCAAAAAAGATAGAGGAATTGCTCGATGCGACTTGTAAAGCAGGATTAGTTGGGAAAAAATTTGGTAGGGAAAAAATTATCCCAACAAATAATACAGTTGAAATTAAAAAATTTTGCCAAATTTTAAAACGATTCACTGTGTCTCAATATTATTAATAGTACCTTTAGGGAGCAAAGAAGAAATAAACTCTTTCTGCATATTAATTATTACATTATCTCCCAGTCTTATTAACACATATCTATCTTTTACATTTTCAATTTTTCCTACAATTCCAGAAGAAGTCATTACTTCATCTCCCTTCTTGAGTGCAGCGACTAATGCATCATGCTCTTTTTTTCTTTTTTGTTGAGGTCTAATTGTCATGAAATAAACAAATAAAAAAAAGAACAATAACATTAAAAATGGAAAGAATGTTGGTGCTGTTGCTTCGTTCATTATTTATCCTATAGTTTTGGCTTATTTAAGCTTCTCATATCGTAAAAGGAATCTAGAAAATCTTCAAATTTATTTTCTTCTAAAGACTTCCTTATATCAAACATTAATTTATAAAAGTACGATAAATTATGTATGCTCATTAATGTGCTAGCTAACATTTCATTGCACTTATCTAAATGGTGAAGATAAGCACGAGAAAAATTTCTATTTGTGTAACTGTCACAATTTTCGTCTATAGGTTTAGTGGAATTTTTATGTTCAGAATTTCTTATTTTTAAAATTCCTTTACTTGTATATAAAAATCCATTTCTTGCATTTCTAGTTGGCATTACACAATCAAACATATCTATTCCATATCTAACGCCTTCTACAATCTCCTCTGGTGTACCAACACCCATTACATAATGAGGTTTATCAATTTGAAGATGTGGAGCAAGAAATTTAAGAACTTTTGTCTTCTCTTCTTTAGATTCTCCCACGCTTAAACCTCCAAGTGCAATTCCATCAAGTTTCATACTATTCATATATTCAAGTGACTTTAACCTTAATTCATTATGCATTCCGCCCTGCACTATGCCAAAAAGCAAATGTCCATTTTTGTTTTTATTGAAATAGTCAACAGATCTTTTTGTCCATCTATGAGTAAGATTCATAGATTCTTCCGCTTCATCAAGTGAACTTGGATAATTGGTACATTCATCAAAAGCCATAACAATATCAGAATTTAAAATAAGCTGAGTATTTATTGAGTCTTCAGGAGATAAAAATATTTTTGAACCATCAAGGGGTGATTTAAATTCAACTCCCTCTTCTGAAATTTTTCTTAGCTCCTTCAAACTCCATATCTGAAATCCACCAGAATCAGTCAAGATTGATTTATTCCAGCCCATAAATTTATGCAATCCGCTGAATTTGTTGATTGTTTCTAATCCAGGTCGTTGAAATAGATGAAATGCATTACCGAGAATTATTTCAAATCCTATCTCATGTAACTGAGCTGGAGTTAAACCTTTTACAGTCCCATAAGTTCCTACAGGCATAAATACAGGTGTTTGTATTTTCGATGTTTTGGTTGTGAGGGTGCCTCTACGTGCATACCCAGATGAAGTTAATAATTCAAAGGACATCTTTCTATTATCATCGCATCTCCATAACTGAAAAAGCGTAATTTATTTTTAATTGCAAATTCATATGCTGAAAATATAAGTTCCTTTCCAGCAAATGCAGAAACCAACATCAATAAACTTGATTGTGGTAAATGAAAATTTGTTAACAATGCATTAGCAACATTAAATTTAAAGCCCTTTTTAATGAAAATAGTAGTTACCTGGCTACCGGATGAAACTGAATTTGTTTCATTATTCCATGATGATTCTATTGCTCTAAGAGTTGTTGTTCCTATAGCTATGATTCTTTTGTTATTTTTAAGTTGAGCATTAATTTTTTTCGCTGATTCATCAGATATAAAAAAGTTTTCTTCGTGTAATTTAGATGAATCATTAATTGCGTCATCAGACAAGGGTTTAAATGTACCAAGCCCTACTGCCAAATTAATCTTACAAGTGTAAAACTCATTTGTAATCTTTTCATACAATTCATTGTCAAAGTGCAAAGATGCTGTTGGTGCAGCTGCAGATTCTTTAAATACATCATTTGCAAATACAGTTTGATATCTAACATTATCAGATTCATCATCATCTCTCTTTAGATATGGTGGGATGGGAACCTTTCCATATATTGAACAAAGATGTTCAACATTTTGACTAAACTTTATTATAACCAAGCCATCCTTTTCATTTAGAATACTAATTTGCAATGGAAAGGTATCTGTTTTAAGGACTTGTGATTTTTTTTTAAGATTTAATCCTTTAGTTAAACACTCTGCTTCGAACTTAGAAAAAATTCTATTAATAAAAATTTCTGTTTTTCCTCCACTATCTTTTTGTAATATTAGTCTTGCTTTAAATACTTTTGTTTCATTAAAAACAATAAGATCATCTTTTTGAAAAAAATTGGAAATTGTAGAAAAATTTTCAATTGAGAAATTTTGATCCTTGCATAGGAGCAGTTTTGAATCTGTTCTATTTTTAGGAGGATATCTAGCAATTAACTTTTCTGGAATTTCATAATCATAATCACTTTTATAGATGTCTTGATTCACAGGATGTATGATAGCAATTTATGGGGATGTGGTGGAATTGGTAGACACGTGCGACTCAAACTCGCATGCTGAAAAGCGTAACGGTTCAAGTCCGTTCATCCCTACCAAAATTTAAAGGTTTTATGGATGAAAGTTTAATAATTGTATTGATTACACTTTTGGGTGGTGGATATATATTGATAACTAAAAAGAAAAAGAAATAGTTTAATTTTTATATGTTATTATTCTGACGTATGAGGTTACCATTATTAATAATTTCGGGCTGCGTCTTTTTTTTGATGGTTATTTCAATCGATGTAGTAAGAGGAAACGCTGCTTACTCAGATAAATTAGTTATTAGCAAGCTTGTTTAAACCAAATCCATAATTTTCTTTTGCAATCACCTTAACTTTTTTCCCGTCATCAACAAAATTAATTTCCTTTGCATGCAACATCATTCTTGATTTGGGCACATCATATTTACTAAGTTTATATTTATTATCTCCAACTATTGGGTGTCCAGCACCACTGCAATGAAGTCGAATTTGATGTGTTCTTCCAGTAATTGGAAGTGCAACAATATGTGAAAATAAATCATTGCATTTAATAAACTTAAATTTTGTATGTGATTTTTTTCCAGCTTCGCTTTCAACCGAGAATCTTTGATTATTTAATTTTCTTACTTCTATATTCGATTCAATTTTTGTTTTACTTTTTGGCCATTGTCCATGAACAATACATTCATAGACTTTTTTTACTTGCTTATTTCTGAATTGTGCATGCACATCCCTCAATGATGACATTTTCTTTGCAATAATTAGGCATCCACTTGTAAATTTGTCAATACGATGCGCAAGTTTGTAATCATCTGAATATTTATAAATTTTTTTTATCAATTCTATAACTCCAAAATTTAAGCCAGAGCCACCATGCACAGCAAAATTAGGGGGTTTATTGATAACAATAAAATTTTTAGAATCATAAATAATGGAGCTTTTTATGAGCTCTAAATGTCGAGATATATTTGGAGAATCATTGACATTTTTCTTTTCAACAAAAGTAGGACATAAAATTTTATCTTTTTCGCATAATTTATAATCTGGTTTTGATTTTTTACCATTTACCTTGATTTTTGCTTTTCTTATTGAGCTATATATTTTTGATTTAGGAACCTTTTTATATTTAGAAAACAAAAAATTATCTAATCTTCTTCCAGAATTATCTTGATCAATAATTAAAAATTCAATTTTTACCATTATGCTGTAGAATATGTTCTAGCTTACTACCAGAAATAAGAAATATACAAAGTAAGCAAAAACAAATTAATTACATATATGATAAGAACAATAAAAATTAGATTAAAAAGTTTATATAAAATGAGTAATTCGACAAAACTTCAGATTTAAAAAAGTTCTTATCTCTTATCAAAAGGGATAAAGATGAAAAAAATTCTAATAGATACAAATTCCATTAATGGCAAAAGAAGTGCTTTAGTTGATGGGGAAAAGTTAATAGATTTTGACTTAGAATTCGGTGGTACTTCCTTTCAAAAAGGAAGTATTCATAAAGGAAAAATAACTAAAATTGAAGCTAGTCTTGAAGCAATTTTTGTTGAAATGGGCTCTTCAAGACATGGATTTTTACCTTTCAAGGAGCTTAATGCTGATTGTTTTGACCAATCCAAAACTGGTGCAGATAGATTTAAAATTAAGGAAGGTGACGATATTGTTGTTCAGGTTGAAAAAGAAGAGAGAGCTAATAAAGGTGCTGCTCTGTCAACCTATATATCTTTAGCTAGTAGATATGTCGTATTAATGGTAAATCATCCTTCAGGCGGAGGTATATCTAGACGAATCCATGGTGATGAAAGAGAAAAGGTAAAAGAACTAATGGATTCACTTAAAGTGCCAGAAAATATGAGTGTAATTATCAGAACGGCAGGAATTGATAAAGAGAAAGAACAACTGAACTGGGATTTAGAGTATCTAAAAAAACTTTGGATAGAAGTTAGTACTGCTATTAATGACGCTAACACTAATCAGCTTATTTATGCAGATCAAAGCTTAATACAAAAAACTATAAGAGATTACTTTAAAGCAGATATAGGTGAATTAGTTGTGGATAATGAAGAGGACTTTGAGTCAGCAAAAGTATATGCACAAAAAATTGTTCCAGATTTTGTGGATAAAATTAAGTTATACCAAGACAATATTCCTTTGTTTGCTAGCTATGGAATAGAATCAAAAATTGAATCTGCTTTTTCTAGAGAGGTTAAACTTCCTTCAGGTGGATCATTAGTCATTGATTCAGGTGAAGCTTTAACGTCCATAGACATAAACTCTGCTAAATCTACAAAAGGCGGAGATATTGAGGAAACAGCGCTTAAGACAAATCTTGAATCTGCACATGAAATTGGAAAACAAGTTAAATTACGTGATCTTGGTGGTTTGATTG
Source organism: uncultured SAR86 cluster bacterium (assembly GCA_902526535.1). GTDB lineage: Bacteria > Pseudomonadota > Gammaproteobacteria > Magnimaribacterales > TMED112 > TMED112. The sequence continues at coordinate 34,606 of CABZLG010000005.1, read as the reverse complement.
TTATTGATTTTATAGATATGGATGACGAGAAAAATAATGCAAAGGTTGAAAGAGCGATGTATGAATCTACCAAACAAGATCATGCAAGAGTACAGTTAGATAAAATATCAAGATTTGGTCTAATGGAGATGTCCAGACAAAGAATAAAACCTGCATTAAATGATTTAATGGGAAAAACTATATGGGTCAGGTCTGTTGTTTCAATATGTGAATCGATTTTTAGACTTTTAACTGAGAAAGCGATAAATAATAAATCTAGTGCACTTCTGCTTAAAGTATCGCCTAACATAGCAAATGAGCTTTTAAATAGATACAGAAATAATTTAAATCAGATCGAAGCAAAATTTGAAATTAAAATTCTTGTATTTATCGATCCCTATAAACAAAACGATAACTATACAATCGAAGTTAAGAAGAACGCTTATTTTAATTATGAATCTGAACTTAATGAATCATCAAAAGCTTTTCAAAATAGAAGTAGCTACAATATAAAAGTTCCAAAAAGACAAACTAAAGCTTTAGTAGAAGATGTAGAATTCAGTAACATGCCTAGTTCTGATAGTGACAAAAAAGGCTTTATAGATTCTTTATTTAGTTTTTTTAAATCTGATGAAGAACCGATTAAAAAACGACCTTTGAAAAGATTTTCCTCGGATAAAAATAGAAATAAAGGCAGAAAACCTAATAAATTTAGAAAACCTAGGCCAACAAAATTTAAAAATGATAGGAAGATTGAAAGAAAACCTAAACCAATAAGCAAAAAACCAATTGATGGAAATAAGAAACCAATAAAAGTTGTAAAGAAACCTGTTACCGACGATAACATAGGTAATGTAAAACAAGTTATTCAAACTAAGAAGGGTCCGGCTGTTAGAGCCAAAAACGACCCTAGATCAGGGAATCAATAACATGCTGTATCAATTTATTTGATAAAGAAGGTGGTGGTGGAATTTTTGGTAAATCTTCTTTATCAAACCATCTACCCTCTTCTATCTCGTCATTATCAAGTGTAAGTTTTTCTTCATTAGTTTCAGCTGTGAAGGCCATCATTAACTGATTTGGAAATGGCCAGGGTTGGCTTCCAAAATATTTCATATTAGTTACTTTGATACCTACTTCTTCAAAAACTTCTCGTCTTACACATTCTTCAAGAGTTTCTCCATACTCAACAAATCCTGCAATAACTGTGAAGAAAAATGAATGTCTATTATGTTTTACTAATAACATTTTATCTTTATTGGTTACTGCTACTAAAATACATGGTGACATTTTGGGGTAATAACTAAATTTATTTTTCCTACTATTTTTAGCTAAATCTTCATTTATTTGCTCAAGCTCAACTCCATGCTCTGGGCAAAAAAGAAATTTATAAATCCAATCATTAATTTGTACTGCTCTGGAAAAGTATGAGAATTCTTTGTAATTCAAATACATGAGCACTTCTCTTCTTTTAAGTAAATTTTCTTTTATTGTGCCTTTGCCTTTTTCTAGATAAATAGAATCTTTACCATTGTTATAGATCTCAAAAAAGATGTTTTTTTTTGTATCTTGTGGATGGTTGAGTATTGAGCCTGTTTCTTTGTTAATTAATATTTTATTTTCTTCTGTGATAAAAATAACTTTATCAGTTACTCTTGGCCTTGATAAAGATGAAAAACAAGGTATATAAATAGACATATTCTGTATAATGTAACTTTTTATGGCCAATGTTTTAAGCACATTTTTTGAAAGTTTCCTTGGAAATGCTCCGAGCTGGTACAAAAGAACTATTTTTGGATTTTTAATTATTAATCCTGTACTTTATTTTTTACTAAATATTTTAGGTTTAGAGACCGGCTTTATATTGGGTTGGGTTTTCTTGCTACAGTTCATCTTTACATTAATATTTTCAATTCAATGCTATCCATTGCAACCAGGTGGTTTAATTGCATTTCAAGCACTATTAATGGGGTTAACTGATACATATCAAGTTTTTCACGAAATTGAGGGAAATTTAGAAGTTCTTTTGCTTTTAATGTTTATGGTTTCAGCAATATTCTTTATGAAAGATTTATTGCTTGTTATTTTTACGAAAATCATTGAATTTTTTGAAAATAAAATAACACTATCACTTCTTTTTTTATTTTCTTCAGCTTTTTTATCTGCGTTTCTTGATGCTCTTACAGTAACTGCTGTACTTATTTCTGTTTCAATTGGTTTTTATAATATTTTTGCTAATAACCTAAAAAATAAAACTATAACTCAAAAAGAATTTGATCAAGGGAAAGCTTTCTTAAGAGATATCGTGATGCATGGGGCAGTAGGTACTGCTTTAGGTGGTGTATGCACAATTGTTGGAGAACCACAAAATTTATTAATTGCAACCAAAGCTGATTGGAGCTTTATAGAGTTCTTTCTTAGAATGGCACCTGTAACAATTCCTGTTTTATTTTTTGGAATACTTACATGTATTATTATCGAAAAATTAAAACTTTCTGAATATGGTGTTCAACTTCCAACAACATTAAGAAATAAATTAATTGATGCAGCTTTGGAGAAAGAAAAAAATAGAACAAACATTGAAAATACTCATTTAGTTATTGAAGCATTCCTAGGAATTTTACTTATTTTTGCTCTCGCATTTCATTTAGCACAAGTAGGTGTAATTGGATTATTCTTGCTAGTATTTCTTACTGCACTCAAAGGGATTACATCTGAACATGATTTAGGTGAGGCTTTTAAAGAATCTCTTCCTTTCACAGCTCTTCTTGTAATATTTTTCGTTATTGTTGCTGTTATTCATGATCAAAACTTATTTTCTCCTGTAACAAGTTATGTTTTATCTACATCCCCAGATGTACAAACCCCACTATTTTTTATAGCAAATGGTGTTCTTTCTGCTATCAGTGATAATGTATTTGTCGCTACTGTATATATGAATGAAATTATAGCAGCGCTGAATGATGGATTAATTAATAGAGAGCAATTTGATAACTTGGCTGTTGCTATAAACACAGGAACAAATCTTCCAAGTGTTGCTACGCCTAACGGACAAGCAGCATTTCTTTTTCTCTTAACTTCTTCTCTTGCTCCATTGATAGGGCTTTCTTACTTAAAGATGGTATATAAGGCGTTACCATACACAATTGTGCTAACTATAGTTGGTCTCATATGTGTAATCTTGTTTATTTAATGAACAGAAAATTCTGCATTGCTCCAATGATGAAGAAGACGGATAGACACTTCCGTTTTTTATCAAGATTATTGAGTGAGAATGCTTACCTATACACAGAAATGATTCACTCAAATGCAATTATTAAAGGAGATAGCCAGAAATTACTATCATTTGATGACTGTGAGCAACCAGTTGCTTTGCAACTTGGAGGAAGCAATCCAAAAGATCTAGGAATTGCTGCTAATATTGGTGAAGATTTTGGATATAGTGAAATAAATCTTAATGTTGGATGCCCTTCTAAAAAAGTAAAGTCTGGAAATTTTGGAGTTTTTTTAATGAAAGATAAAAACTTATTATCTGAATGCTTATATGAAATGAAAAAAAATGTATCTTTGCCAGTTACAGTTAAATGTAGAATTGGGGTCGACGAATTTGAAGGAAAAGATTTTCTCTTTAATTTTGTTAATGAAATTTCTAATGTTGGTGTAAAAACATTTATTATTCACGCAAGAAAGGCAATAAGTGGACTTGATACAAAAAGGAATAGGTCTATACCAAAATTAAACTATAAAATTGTTAAAGATCTTAAAGAAGAATTTCCTGAGTTAGAAATTATTTTAAATGGTGGAATTGATAATATTGAGGACTGTAAAAATTTACTAAATAATTTTAATGGAATAATGTTAGGAAGAAAAATTTATGATGATCCACTATTTCTTCTAGATGTAGAAAAAGAAATCTTTAATAACGTAAGTCAAGAGTCGTTAAAAAGTATGATGAATAAGTACTTAGTATATGTTTTGCGCCTTCCAAACCAAAAGGATATAAATAGAGCTCTAAATCATTTTATGCAACTAATTAAAGTTATTTCTAAAAATAAAAAAGTAAGAAATGAAATACTAAATTCACTCAAAAACAAAGATATCTCAATAGAAAATATATTTATTGATTTAAAAGAGGATCTGCTGAGAAAAAATCTAGCTCTAAATCTGTAAGAAATTCATCTTCAACTTCTCCATCGAAAACTAAATCATTACGAGTTTGTAAATAGACACTTTTAACAAATTCATATTTATCACCGACAATTAGTTTTTCTGCAACTAATAAACGTTCACGTGTTTCTACTGCATCAATTAAATTTATAAAAATTTTTGCCTCCTCATCTGAAACTGATAAATTTCCGGAAAGAAACCAACTAGTCGGCTTGCTCAAAGAATCTCTAATGGTTGAAGGACCAATTACCGGTAAAAACACATAAGGGCCTGCTGGTACTCCCCAATAACCAAGAGTTTGACCAAAATCTTCATCATGTCTTTCAAAGCCAACTCTAGTTGCTACATCAACAAATCCTACAATTCCAATTGTAGAATTAATTAAAAATCTAAGGGAATCCTGCCCAGCAAGAACAATTTTCCCTTGCAATAATTGATTTACAATTGTGTCTACTTCTGAAAGATTATAAAAAAAATTGCTAATAGAATTTTTAATGAACCTAGGTGTTACATCCCTGTAAATTTCTGCAACTGGTCTTAAAATCATTGTGTCAAGATCATCAGATATCTCAAAAACAATACGATTTGTCGATATAAAGGGATCTACAGTAACTTCATCATCTTCTGCGATTGAAAATGTTGAGATAAAAAAAAGAAATAAAAATCTTTTCATTAAGTTAATAGCTTATCAGGAAAATAGTCTTTAAGTTTCGAAATTTTTCTTATTTCATTATAAAATTGGCTTTTAGGGATTCTTGGAAGAGAGAATAATATCTTATGATTAGGGAATTCATCTTGTATTTTCTTCGATAAGATAGGTTTATCGCCTAATAGAAATTTTTCAGAAAGATTTTCTATAATTCCTATTTGACTGACATTTAACTTATTGAATAAATTATCTGTTTTCTTTAAATCATCTATGCTTAATTCATCATCCACTGCAACTAGTAAACTTTTTTTTATTTTAATTTCATCAAATATTGTTAAATAGGCATCTCCTGTGCCTGGAGGCATATCGATTAAAAGAAAATCTAAGTTTCCCCAATCAACCTTAGTTACTATTTGTTTTATTGCACTACTTAGCATTGGTCCTCTCCATGCCACTGCTTCACTTTGATTTATAACGAATGATATTGAACTTAAGGCAATGCCATCGATTACAACAGGTTCAAATAAATTATTTTCTTTTAAGATAAGCTCATATTGCTTATTCTTAAAATCTAATAGTCTTAAGATATTTGGGCCGTAAATATCTGCATCTACTATTCCTATTTTTAATCCCTTAGATTGTAAATGTTTTGCTATAAGCACAGTTAGTGAAGTCTTCCCAACTCCGCCTTTTGTTGAAGAAATAGCGATTTTTTCCATAACAATCAAATTAACATATAATTTTCACATCTACATGAGATATTTAATAACTAGCGCCTTACCTTACGCCAACGCCCCGTTGCATATTGGACATGTACTTGAAATAGTTCAAACAGATGTGTGGGTACGTTCATTGAAATTGGCAGGGAATGAGGTCTTCTATTATTGTGCAAGTGATACTCATGGAACTCCAATTATGCTTAAAGCACAAGAACTTAATACTACTCCTGAGGAATTATCTAAAAAATATAAAAAACTTCATTCAGATACCTATAAAAGTTATAACGTTGATTTAAATAATTTCCATACAACTCATAGTAAGGAGAATAAAGAACTTACAGAACATTTTTTTAATTCTGCATATGAAAAGGGTGATATTTACACAAAAGAAATTGAGCAACTATTTGATGAACAAAAAAATATCTTCTTATCTGATAGATTTGTTAAGGGCGAGTGTCCAGCTTGCGGAGCAAAAGAACAATATGGTGATGCCTGTGAAGTTTGTGGAAAAACCTATGATGCTCTTGATCTTAAAAATCCTTACTCTACTCTTTCGAACTCAAAACCTGTAGTAAAAAAATCAAAACATTACTTTTTTAAACTTAATAACTTTAAAGAATTTCTTACTGAAACAGTCTCTGAGATTTCTAATCAAGGCCCTATTAAGGAAAAACTTAAAGAATGGTTTGATTCAGGTTTAAAAGATTGGGATATATCAAGAGATGAGCCATATTTTGGTTTTAAAATTCCAAATGAAGACTCAAAATATTTTTATGTTTGGTTAGACGCTCCTATTGGTTATTTATCATCTATAAAAAACTGGTGTAATAAAAATAGTAGTGATTTTGATGATTTTATAAATAATTCGAAGATAGTTCATTTTATAGGTAAAGATATTGTCTATTTTCATTTGCTATTCTGGCCTGCAACATTAAAAGCAGCTAATTTTCCAATACCTAATGAAGTGTATGTTCATGGTTTTCTCACTGTAGAAGGAGAAAAGATGTCGAAATCTAAAGGCAACTTTATCTTGGCTGACGATGCTCTTAATTATGCTGAAGCAGATTTCTTTAGATATTATTTTTCTTCAAAACTTAACAGAGATATATCTGATATTAATTTTTCAATAGACGACTTTGTACAAAAAATAAATAGTGATTTAATTGGAAAATATATCAACATTCCAAGTAGAACATTAAATTTCATAAATAAACTTAACAATTCTCAAATAAAAAAGGGTTGCAATACTCTTACTGCCACATTTAAGAATAAATATGATCAAGTAATTCTTTACTTATCAGAAAAAGAATACTCAAAAGCGTTAAAAGAGATTATGGATATAGCTGACATTACTAATACTTATATATCAAATGAAGAGCCCTGGAATAAGGCAAAAAATGATCAAATTGATGAATGTATTTCTGTATGCAGTGAAGCATTAAATGTTTTTAAGGACTTAAATATTTTAATATCAGCAATAATACCTACAACGGCCGACAAGGTATTCTCTTTACTAAAAATAAATAAACAGAACTATTCAAATCTTTGTGAGGATTCTCTAAATAGTGTAAATGAGTTTAAACCACTATTAAAAAGGCTTGAAAAAGAAAATTTTGAGGGAATATTAAACAGTAATGAGTGAAATAAATATAGATGATTTTATCAATGTAGATCTCAGAGTAGCTAAGATTAAAGAAGCAAATGAGGTGCCCGATGCTGACAAACTAGTTGAGTTAGTTCTTGATGTTGGTGAAGTTGGAGAAAAAAGGGTTTTTGCTGGCATAAAAGACGCCTATGAGTTAGAGGATCTTACCAGCAAACTGGTAGTTGTTGTTAATAATCTTAAACCAAGAAAAATGCGTTTTGGAATATCTGAAGGTATGATTTTAGCATCTGGTGAAGGTGGAAAAGATGTTTTTCTTGTTTGTCCTGAGAAAGGATCAAAGCCAGGAGATAGAGTAAAGTGAAGACAGATATAATAGTTATAGGAGCTGGACCTGTAGGACTTTTTACAGTATTCGAAGCAGGAATACTTGGATTAAATTGTGTGCTGATAGACAACCTTGATAAACCTGGCGGTCAATGTGCGGAGTTATATCCAGATAAGCCTATTTATGATATTCCTGGAGTTCCATATCAAACGGGTCAAGAGCATGTTGATGCATTGCTTAAACAAATTAAGCCCTTCGACTACAAACTTTTACTTAATCAAAGAGTTGATGAAATAAGAAAAACTGGTGATTTATGGGCAGTTAAAACTTCAGAAAATAACCAAATTGAGTCAAAGAATATATTCATTGCAGCGGGAGCAGGATCATTTGAACCAATTAAACCAAATATTCAAAATGATTTTTCCAATTATGAAGGAAAAGACATTTTCTATTCAGTCAAAGATAAAAATGATTTCAAAGATAAATGTGTAACAATTTTTGGTGGTGGAGATAGTGCTCTAGATTGGACTATTGAATTAAGTAAAATTTGTAAAGAATTGACGTTAATTCATAGAAGGGATGCATTCAGAGGTGCTCCTGATAGTGAAAGGAAAGTGAGAAAATTACATGAGGAAGAAAAAATTAAATTATTAACTCCTTATATACTCCAATCTATCCAAGGTGATGAAGTAGTAGAATCTTTATCTTTACTTAATACTGAGACAAAGGAAATTCACTCCATCGAAACTGAAAAAATATTATTCTTTTATGGTTTAAATAAAAAATTAGGTCCCATTCTAGATTGGAACTTAGATATTGAAAAAAACAAGATCTCTGTTAATACAGAAAATTTTGAGACCAATCAAGAGGGAATCTTTGCAGTTGGAGATATTAATACGTACCCAGGAAAATTAAACTTAATTCTTTCTGGCTTCCACGAAACAACACTTGCTGTGCAAAAAGCTTTTACACGAATAAATCCTGGTGAGAGAATTCCATTTGGATATACAACATCAAGTACATCAATCCACGAAAAACTTGGCTTAAAAAATACTTAATTTTACTAAAAGTATATTGCTAATGAGACTCGTTCTCATTATCATTTACAAATGTATATTTGTATTTGTAAAAAAATTACAGAAAGCCAATTAAAAGATTGTTATACAAAGAATTCCTGTGATTATGATGCATCACAGAGAAAATTAGGATTTTCTTTAAAATGTGGAAAGTGCAAACCATCTGTTGAAAATCTACTTAAAAAATCTCATTTTAAAAAATTATTCTAGTATTGATAATGCTTCTCATTAGCAAAATACCTCTACTATCTTGATTTTTATTCATACAAAGCATATAAATTCATTATGCAAGGAAACGATAAGGTCATACAACATCTAAATAAGATTCTTTATAACGAACTGAGAGCAATCAACCAATACTTTTTACATTCAAGAATGCTATCGGACTGGGGTTTTAATAAATTTGCTGAATATGAATATGGTGAGTCAATGGATGAAATGAAACATGCTGACCAATTAATTCAAAGAATTTTATTTTTAGAAGGTCTACCTAATCTGCAAGACTTAGGTTCCTTGTATATAGCTGAAGATCCAATCGAAGTTTTGAACAACGATTTAAAACTTGAAAACGAAGCTATTCCTGATCTAAAAGATGCAATTATTCTATGTGAGAGCGTTAAAGATTTTGTGTCTAGAGACTTGCTTAAATCAATTCTTGAAAGTGAAGAAGAACATGTCGACTATTTGGAAACTCAATTAGAGCTTGTTCAGCGTGTTGGAAATGAAAATTTTTTACAAAGTCTAATTTCAGTTTAGTTAAGTATTTTACCCAACTCTTTACTTTCGTGAAGCTCTGTAACTATATCGCAGCCTCCTACTAATTCTCCTTTAACAAAAAGCTGTGGAAATGTTGGCCAGTCTGATATCGACTGTAAGTTTGCCCTTACATCTGGAAATTCAAGCACATCTATGAAACTGAACTCTACATCATATTCAAATAAAATTTGTGATACTTTTGCAGAAAATCCACATTGCGGCTGATAGGGAGTTCCTTTCATAAAAAGTAAAATTTGATTTGATGAAATTTGTTGTTTAATTTCTTTGATTACTTTATCCATTACATATATCTATATATTCATTAACAGTTTTTTCAAACCCTTGTGATAATGACTCACAAATAATGGCATGTCCAATCGACACTTCATCTATTAAATCTAATTCACGTAATGCAGGCAAATTCATTATATTTAAATCATGTCCTGCATTAACTTTAAGTCCTTTTCCTTTTGCAATATTTGCTAAATTTTGAATTTTTGAAATTTCGTTTGCTATATCCGATTCACGTTTATCCAAATAGGCTTCAGCATAAGGTCCTGTATAAAGCTCTATAGCATTTATATTTTTATTTAATATCAATTCAAATTCTTTCTCAGCCATATCTGTATCAATAAAAATGCTACATATGTTTGATGATTTTCTTATTTCCGTAGTGAAATCTACAAGTTGTTCAGATTGTGAAATATCCCATCCATGGTCTGATGTAAGCTGTGAGCTACTATCTGGAACTAAAGTTGCTTGGTGAGGTTTGTACTCGCTAATTAGTGTTAAATATCCCTTGTAGTTATTGATGGGACTTTCAACAGGGTTTCCTTCTATATTTAGCTCTTTTTTATATTCCTCAATAAGTTTGAATGCTGTTTTGATATCATCCTCAATAATATGTCTCTCATCAGGTCTAGGATGTAAAGTTAAACCAACAATATCTTGATCTAAAGCTATTTTCGCAAAATCATAAAATGAGGGCAAAACTCCTCCTCTTGATTCCCTAAGGAGTGATATTTTGTTTAAATTTACACTAAGCTTCATAGTAACTATTGAAAAGCCAATTATAGCTTGGAGTATTAAATCTAATAACAAAATCTCTTATGTCGCTGATAATTTTATTTTCTATTTGAAACACCTCAGCATTAATTCTTGATTGAAAACTTATCTTATTTAGTAACTGTAATCTTCTTCTAGCAAAGTCAGAGAATTTTTGATTATTTATGTTTTCATCAAATTTATTTTTTATAAGGTATTCAGAAATGAACACACCATCTATTAAACTTTGTGTTGCTCCTTGTGCAAGGTGCGGTAAAAATTGGTGTGCTGCATCACCAATCTCTAATACTTTTTTATTATCATTGAGGTAGTTACATTTATTCTTATATTGAAGTTTCATCGATTTGTTTATTAAAGCATCAAAATTGTCATCATTATTTGGACTTAAAATATCTTTGACAATATTATTATTTTTCTTGGTATTTGATTTTCTTATATATGTCCATGACAGCTGGTTAGCAATCAGTGGATAGGTCACTAAATGCATCCCCGGAAACATAAAAAGATTCAATTCCTTAAAAATTTTGTCGTTATCAGCAGTTAAGTTAGAAACTCCCCAAGAGGCTATTCTACCACTATCCACACCATCTCGACCGCCTGTTGCATCAACATTTAAGTCTGTTTTTGAAGTTTTTTCATTACTAAATTTTTTATTAAAAACTATCTTATTTGTATCAATTTTAGATAGTAGAATTTCGATCAGATCATTTCTTTGAATTAATAATGTGCCCTTTATACAAGTTTTTTTTAAAAAATTATTCTTACTATAGATATTCAATGAATTTGTTGCTATTGACTTATTCTTTACTAACTCCATGATGCCTAAATCTTTTAATGCTTTAAAAGAATTAAAACCTAACTGTACTGCAGTATCAGATTTTCTAATCTCTGATGCTTTTTCGAATATTTTGTAATTCTCAAAACGATTGGCTGATAAAGAAGCTGCTAGTGATAATCCAGCGATGCCTGCTCCATAAATATTAATACTCATAATTAAAGATAAAAAAACAAAACATTATTATAATTTAAATGTGCGCCTGTAGCTCAGCTGGATAGAGCGCTTGGCTACGGACCAAGATGTCGGGAGTTCGAATCTTTCCAGGCGCACCAAATTTGAAAGATTATGAAAAAAATTATAGTTATATCACTACTGATTTTTAGCAATTTATTTGCTTATGACAGAATTACTGGCCTTCCCTTTGCTTCAAGATCAGAAGTCATAGGTCAGAATGGCATGGCTGCAACAAGTCATCCACTTGCTACTCAAACTGCAATTGATGTCTTAAAGTCAGGTGGCAACGCTATTGATGCTGCAATAGCAGCTAATGCAGTTTTAGGGTTAGTTGAACCAACAGGCTGTGGAATTGGTGGAGATCTTTTTGCAATTGTGTGGGATGAAAAGACTAATCAACTATATGGACTTAATTCATCAGGTCCTGCCTCAGAGAAAATGAGTATTGATTATGTTAAACAACAAGGTTTTGAAAAAATTCCTGCTTATGGAGCACTTCCAGTTACTGTTCCAGGTGCTGTAGCTGGATGGTCAGCGTTACATGATAAATTTGGGAAACTTCCATTTGAAAATCTTTTTGATAATGCAATAGATTATGCAAATGACGGTTTTCCAGTTACAGAATTAATTGCATATTACCTTGATAGATCAAGTTCTGTATTTCAAGATTATGAAAATTTTAGCTCTGTATGGATGCCTAGTGGCTCCACTCCAAAAAAAGGTGAAATTTTTAAAAATCCACTTCTAGCTAAAACATATCAAGCTATTGCAAAGACAAATGGAAAGTCATTTTATGAGGGTTCTACAGCAGATGAAATTATAAGTATCCTCAATGAGAATGGTAATCCAATGAGTTTAAATGATTTAAGAAATTTTTCTCCAGAATGGGTAGATCCTGTTTCAACAAATTATAGAGGTTATGATGTTTGGGAATTACCTCCTAATGGCCAAGGTATTGCAGCCTTGCAAATACTCAATATTTTAGAAAATTATGATGTAAGAAATATGGGATTTGAATCAGCTGAGTATATTCATTTATTTGTTGAGGCCAAAAAACTAGCTTTCGAAGACAGAGCAAAATATTATGCTGATTCAAATTTTTCCTCTATTCCAACCACTAGACTTATTTCAAAAGAATATGCTTTAGAAAGAAATAAATTAATTAATATGAGTACTGCAGCGAAAAGGTTTGATGCAGGATTAGAAGATGGGGATACAATTTATCTAACTGTTGCTGATAAGTATGGAAACATGGTTTCATTAATACAAAGTAACTACAGGGGCATGGGTTCTGGAATAGTTCCTGATAATTCTGGGTTTATGCTACAAGATAGAGGTGAAATGTTTAACATGGATCCAAGTCATAAAAATTCATTAATAGGTGGTAAGCGCCCTTTTCATACAATTATTCCGGCATTCATTACCAAAGATAATGTTCCATTTATCAGTTTTGGATTAATGGGAGGTGCTATGCAACCACAAGGTCATGCTCAAATTGTGGTTAATTTAATAGATTTCGATATGAATTTACAAGAGGCCGGCGATGCTCCACGTATTCGTCATATGGGCTCCTCTGAGCCAACTGGAGAAGTAATGATAGATGGTGGTTACCTGACACTAGAATCAGGCTTTTCTACAGATATAAAGCAGCAGTTATCTAAATTAGGCCATACAATTAAAGACGAAAAAGGAGGTTATGGTGGCTATCAAGCAATTATGTTAATTGATGATGTTTACTATGGCGCCTCTGAGAGCAGAAAAGATGGCCAAGCCTCTGGTTATTAATTGATGTCTTTTCAGTATTCATTTTTTTAATTAACATAAGCAAATGCGCTTGTAGCTCAGCTGGATAGAGCATCTGGCTTCGAACCAGAGGGTCGGGAGTTCGAATCTTCCCAGGCGCACCATTTAAAATTAAAAGGCCCCGAAGGGCCTTTTAACTGAACTACAATCAATAGGGGTAATATTTTTTTGTGATTGTATAAACCAGGTTATAGAATACTATAAATTATGGTTATATTAGAATATTGACACATTTTTAAAGGCTAATCAATGAATATGCTAATTTTTCCTACCTATTTAACAAAATTGTAAATAAAAACGTAAGAATTTGTAAAAAAATAAGCTATTTTCTATATTTTTCGTACCACTCTGATAGATATTTATAAGTTCTAAACCAATTTGTAGGTTTTCTTCTTCCAGTGCCGTGCCACTCACCGTTCATTCTTACAAGAACTGTATCTACACCTGCTTCTTTTAAAGCTACATACATTTCTTCTGTTTGTGGCATAGGGGTTCTAATATCCAATACTCCAGTCATGAATAAAGTTGGAGTTTTTATATAACCTGTTCGCATGATTGGTGATCTATCAAGCCAATTCTTAGGATCGTCCCAAAAAGGAACGTCAAACCATTCAAATGTCCAAGCCGGTATGTCTGTTGTTCCTACCATTGAAATCCAATTTGTAACTGGACAAAGTGATGCTGCAGCCGCAAATCTATCATCATGTCCTACAACCCAAGCTGTAAGAACACCCCCTCCACTACAACCTTGAACATACATATTTTCTTCATCAACAAAACCAAGTTGAGTGACGTAGTCGACTCCAGCTAATAAATCAGATAAATCACCCTGTCCTGGATAATCATTATCAATAACATTTGCAAAATCACTACCATAACCAGTACTTCCTCTCGGGTTTGTAAATAGGACAACATAACCATCACTCGCAAATTGGTGCCATAGATAATTAAATTGAGGTCTATACATTGCATGCGGACCTCCATGAATTATTAATACTAGTGGATATTTTTTGTTTTTATCAAAGTCTGGTGGGACAATATACCAACCTTGAACATCTGTACCATCAGGCGCCTCATAGTTTATTTCATTAGTTTTACCAAGAGAATACTGAGATAGAACTATTTCATTAAATTCTGATAAGACTTTAATCTTTCCATCCTCTACTGTTGCCAGTTCACCAGGCCTTGATGATGTGGCATAAACTCCAAAAAGTTTATTTTCATTTATTGAAGTTAAATAAAATTGATCTTTAAATTTATTTAAAACATCAGAAACTGATGATCTCTGAATATCTAAAATTTTAATATTGGCCGAACCCTTTTCGTCGACTTCAAAAACTAATTTTGTTTTAGATAACCAAAAAAGATTTTCAGGCGAAGCGCTTAAATTCTTTGTATGAACTTTAGTTCTTTTGTTTTTAACTGTATAGATGTTAAAAGCTACAGAAGAGAAATCCCTGTTTGGATTTCCAATAAACGCAACTTGATCTCCATCCGGAGATATTTTTGGGCTTGTAAAGACACCTCCCTCTGGTGATAGTTTTGTTAATTTCTTTTTCTCAATATTGAGTTGGAAAATTTCAGATTGTTTCCATGGAGTAAGAAAATCATCAAGTATTGCGTTACCAGCAAAAATTAAGGTATTTTCATTTTTAAACTGAAGGTCTGATATGTAGTCTAATCCCCAATCTGATATTTTTGCAGCAGACCCACCATCAACACTTATTTTATAAAGATGATTTTCACCGCTCTCTAATTCTCCCTCACCATCATATCTCCAATGCAGGGTTTTAACGACCTTGGGATCATCTGTCCAATTATAATCTTCACTGTCATTCTTACCTGGAATTTCTACAACCCAATCATCGTCATATTTGTTAAATGAAGAAAAGGCAAAAAATTTATCGTCTTTAGACCATGCAAAATCTTCTACATCACTATCAAAATTTGATATTTTTGATTCTGTACGGCTATCCATTGATTTAATGAAAATTTGATTAATTTCATTTTCATCTTCTTTCAAATAAGCCAAAGTATTACCTTTATTTGACCACTTAAAATTTGAACCTTTGGCAAAAAAGCTTTTATTTGTTCCATCAGAATTCATGACCCAAATTTCACTTTCAAATTTGTCATTTTTCTTATCTATATAAGTTTTTAGAAATGCAACTACATTACCAGTACTATTAACTTGTGGATTAGCAACCTTCTGTATATTCCAATAATCTTCAGGAGCTAAATTTTTTGCAGATAATACAAACGATAATAGAAATAAAATTATTATATTTTTCTTCATACTCTCCCCTTTCATAAAAAAAGGACCCTTAGAGGGTCCTTTTTTTAAATTCTAAATCATCTATTAATATGAATAGTTAAAGCCAAAAGATAGCCTCTGACCAATAACTCCACCTTCGGCATTAGCAAATCCATAGTCTCCAGCAACACCACCTTCTCTGAGTTGGTTTCTGTGCCATACATTTGTAGCTTCCCAATCGAGCAAGTTATTAACTCTTGCTCTTAGTGTTAGGCCATCAAAGCCAAATTCACCCATATCAACATTTAATCCAGCATTTACCATGTACCACCCAGGTATATGGTTTGGCTGAAAAGCTCCTGTTGCCGCATATACAAATCTATCAGGTTGCTCATTATAATCCCAGTCATTATCAAATTTTCCTTCTCCATGATAGAAAATATCTATATATGAAAAAAATGAGCCATAGAAATGAGCGATTTGTGTATAAAAACTATTTCGAGCATTTGCACCAAATTCTCCTGTATTATCGTTAATATCTGTACCAGTTGCTGAGAATAGATCTTTTTCGTTGTAAATATGTTTCATGTTTACATTGAAATCACCATATCCGTCGCCTAAATCAGCCCCTGCCCAGCCAAAAGCAAAATTAACAAAATCTGATACTGAGTTTGAGTAGCTTAGTTCTGAAATTGTTGCTTCATATTCAAATATCGCAGCATTAACCTGTCCAGCAATATAAGCAATTTCACCAGCTCCTCTTAAAAGCTGAAAATCTGGACCTCTAAAGAACTGATTACAGAATTGATTATTGGGATAGTCTGTTGAGTCATAACAAGCGTTCATAATCTGTGTTGGGCTGTAAGCCACAATTGCATCAGAAATATCAATTACTATTTTATCTACTGCAATTGAAAATTCGCCAGGTATCCAGCTTGGTTGATAAATTACTCCAAATCCCTCTGCATCTGCAAGTTCATTATTAAGATTTACATTTCCACCACTTAAACCCTGAACTGATGCATTTTTTGCTAGTGATTCAAAAGCTGAAATATCAACTCCGTATATTGCAGCGTCCGCCTCACAGTTTGCTCTTCTTACTGCTGGATTTGGACCTGAATCAATGAAGCTCTGGTCACATGGATCACTAACAAATGTACCTGTACCTACAACTGGCTGGAACAGCTCACCCATTGATGGTGCTCTTACAGCTTTTTGTTGGTTAAGTCTTAATCTAAGATCGTCATTAACCCTTATGTTAAGTCCAATATTATCAGCTGAGTCAACACCAGCAAGACTATTGTCTAGTTCTCTGTATGAATACTCTAATTCAGCACCCTGTAAGAGACTAAAGCCTCCTAATGATAATTCACCGAAACCATTGCCGAGCAATGGAACTACCAATTCAACAAAGGTGTCAGTTGTTGAAAAAGCGCCTGATATATCAGCAGAATATCCGCCTCTATAAATATTAGCTTTTGACCCTCCATCAACTTTGTAGTCAACACTTTCTTTTCTAGATTCGAAACCAACTAACCCCAAAACCTCTCCAGCTGGAATATCAAATAATTTCCCTTGAATATTTGCGAATCTAACAATTTGGTTAATTTTATTATTTGAAAAAATATTAGCTGTTACATAGTCTAGCTGTGCTTGAGTTGGTTCATATTCTCCGAATGGTTGGACGGGCACACAATCGCCAGGAGAACCTAAAAGCAGTGCATTATCTATTGCTACATTACCAAGAATAGGGCCTATGAATGTATTGGTGTAATTTTCAACATAGTTAAATTTACAATCAATAAGTCCTGTTTCTGGATTAATGCCAACATCGACCGCTGCAAAGAATCGTCCATCAATATAGTCAACCTCTGTAGCAAGCATTTCTGATTTTCCAAAAGAGTAGCCAGCTACCCAGTCATAAGAATTACCAAATGCATCCAACACTCCTTCAAATGAGAAATTATAGCTGTCAGTTGATGCATCGTTTGTAGGCCGTGGAACCCAACTTATTGGAGCCCACTGTAAATACACACCCTCTACTGGATCACCATCTACTGTCAAAGTAGAAATTAGATCTCTAGCTTGTTGTGAGAAAAATGGGTAATCACTTGGTAGAAACAATGGTTGTGACGTTCCTCCGAATAAACCTGTCTGATATTGTGGCTGTGTAACAGTTGGAAATGTTTCGTATGCTGATGAATATATTTCAGCCTTAAACACAGCGAAATCTAAATCATAATTAAAAAATGATGAAACATTATATCTATCATAAGAGTTTGAAAATGAGCCGTATCTATCGAGATATAATCCGTCACCACCAACAGACCAAACAGCGTTACCTGTTATACCACCCAGTACACCAGGAGTTAAATTTCCACTGTTATCAAATTGATAAGCTAGCCCATCATCACATAAACCAACTCCTCTGTTACCTAGAACTGTACTTCCACAAGATGCAAAACCCATAGCACTTAGACCATAGAGTCTATACGACTCATAAAAACCACTTTGTCCAGCATATGCCGCATCAGCAAGTGTTGTTCTATATAAATAGTTTTGTCTAAATGGCAACATTGTTTCATCAATTCTTGGAGTCTTAGTCATCTCCATAGAAAGAACAAAGTTGCCTTTACCGTCGAAGGAATTGAAACCCATTAAGCCTCTGAATGCTTCCTCACCACCTTCAAAATCTGCAAGAATAGAATTGTAGTCATAAGAAAATTCAAAACCTTCGTAGTCATCTTTAAGAATATAGTTTATGACTCCAGCGACCGCATCTGCTCCATAAACAGCTGCACCACCAATCGATTTCACCTCGATTCTATCGATAAGTGCATTAGGTATGTTGTTGGTATCAACTGCAGCACCTAATGAACCAGCTGCAGAGTTACCTGCAACAAATCTCTTTCCGTTAACCAAAGTTAATGTTCTTTGTGCTCCTAATCCAAAACTATCACCTATATTCTGCCCTATATCTTCTGAACCATCATAGGCACTATCTCCATAGTTACTGGCGCCAACTGCTACAAAAGGTAAAGCAAATAAAGCTTCTGCAGCTTTTGTATAGCCTCTTGCCTGGATTTCTTCTGAACTTATAACAGTAACAGGAGCATTGGTCTCAAAATTAGATCTTTTAATACGAGAACCTGTTACGACAACTTCTTCTGCTTCTTCAGCCAACTCCTCATTGGATTCTTCTTGCGCTGTAAGCGAAAAAGAAAGAAGCAACGATAACAATATAAATAGCCCAAAGGCTTCCCTCTTCATCATGTCATTCCTCATTTTTTATAGTTAATATATCGATATTGTCACAATTTTTAAATTTGTACAACAGATTTTAAAAACTAAGATAAGCTATTATTTTGCTACTATGTAGCTACTTTTTTGTCTTTTTGAGTTCTATTTGCAAAAAATACACCAACAAAAATTAACAATGAACCTATAAATGTGTTAATTAAAAATTCCTCATCTAAGAATATAATTCCCAGTGAAATGCTAGATATTGGCACCAGATAAGTTACAAATGAGGCATTTATAGGCCCAATTCTTTTAATTAATTTAATAAACAACACATACGCTAATGCAGTATTTACCACACCAAGAGCAACTAGATAAAGCCATGATTCTACCGAAAGCTTTGCGTAATTTGGAAAATAATAAAAAAGAAATGGAGAGAGAATAATAGCTCCGATAATAATTGAGCCCATGCCTATATAGGTATTGTTAAGTTTATTTGATGTTCTTGATAGATAGACTCCTGCTACTGAATACGAGAGAGAGGCTACGACACATAATATAGATGAGAATAAATCAAAATTACTGCCTGGTCCCACTAAAACATAAAGTCCAACAAAACCAATTAGAACACCTGTGAGTTTTGAAATTGAAAATTCATTTTTGAATAAAGAAAAAAGAATTAGTGCTGTCAGAATTGGAACAGTTGCTTGAAGTACCGATAGAGATCCTGCCCCAAGCTCTAATGATGCATATGCAAATAAAGTAAATGGTAGCGCAGTATTTAAAATTCCTATTAAAAGAAATGAGAGGCTATGATCTTTAAATGAGTGTTTTTTTGATCTGTTTAATAAAAAAGGCATTATAAATATTGAAGCAAGCAACATTCTCATTGATACAATCTCCAATGGTTCCATGCCTTCAAGAACTAAAAGTCTGATGAATAAAAAGGAACCACCCCACAAGAAGGAGACTATAAGTAATATTAAAAAATCTTTTGGGTTCATTTATTAAATTCGTAGTGTATATTTAAAGAACAGTACTTTGCAAAGAACTTAATTTTAGGGATGTTTTAGAAGAATGAAAATATATCTTATTTATTTACTGTCTTTTTTTATGATTGCTGAGGCGAACTTTCGCCATAATAACATTAATGACTTTCTTGAAGAGCTGAGAGAAGCTCAAGATAAAGAAAAATTTTTTAAGGAATATGTAAAGTCAGTCCAGCTTAACGATCAAAAAGTTAATTCTGTGATCTCTTTGTATTCAAACCAAGAAATCCTAAAAGAATATTACGCAGGTGTTGAAAAAGAATTTCATGGAGTGCCAATTCTTTTAAAAGATAACATAGACTCAATAGGCATAGCTAATACAGCAGGCTCTTTAGCATTTAAAAATAACCTACCCAAAAATGACGCTCCATTAGTGAGTAAATTAAAGGATTCAGGATTCATAATTCTTGGTAAAGCCAATCTTTCTGAGTGGGCAAACTTTCGAGGTAATCCTTCAACAAGTGGCTGGACAAGTATTAATGGCCAAACCAATAATCCATTTAACTTAAAATATAATCCTTGTGGTTCCAGTTCAGGCAGTGCAGCAGCTATTGCACAAGGTTTAGTTCCTGTTTCAATAGGAACAGAGACTAATGGCTCAATCACCTGCCCTGCTTCAGTAAACGGAGTAGTCGGTATCAAACCAACGGTTGGGCTAGTAAGTAGAACTGGAGTAATTCCAATTTCTGAAACTCAAGATACTGCTGGGCCTATGGCCAAAAATGTCATGGATGCAGCTAAAGTTTTGAAAGCTATAGCTGGTAAGGATCCACTAGATTCGTATACCACAAAGATTCCACAAGATTATGATTATGAGAAATTAACTGATTTAGACTCCAACTATTTAAAAGCCAAGAGAGTTGGCGTTTTAAATTCCTCAGAGTCGTCAGAAATAGAAAAAGAATTAATCAAAAAAGTTAAAAAGGTACTAGAGGGAAAAGGTGCTGTAATTGTTGATGTTGAATTTAATATCTCGAGCGACTACAAAGCTGCAAAAGAATTTTATGTCTTACTCTATGAGTTTAATGTGGGTATGAAGAATTATCTGAAAGGTAGAGACCTGCCTTATGAAACACTCGAAGATATTGTTGCCTTCAATAAAGCCAACGCAGATACAGTACTAAAACATTTTGGACAAGAAATATTTTTAGAGAGTCTTAAAGCTACAGACACCGAAAGATATTTAAAAGAACGTGAAGATATCGGCAAACTTGCAAAAGCCCAGATTGATAGTGTTTTAGAGGAAAATAACCTTGATGTAATAATTGGGCTAACTAGAAATCCTGGCTGGCTCACAGATTTAGAAAATGGTGATTCAAGAGGAGATGGCGGCATCTCATGGGCTAATGGTGGTCTCTCAGCTGTTGCTGGCTACCCACACATTACTATTCCGTTAGATTTCGTAAATAATTTGCCTGTTGGTGTTTCATTTTTGGGGACTGCTTGGGATGAGGCAAATTTAATTAATGCTGCTTATTCTTTTGAGCAAGAAAATAAATTTTTCCCAATACCAAAATAATCCTTTATATTTAAATTTTAGGAGAATTATGAGCAATTCAGAAAGTGTTAATAAAGTTGTCGAAAAATACGTTGAATCAATGAAAGAATCTAGTGCAGATAAAGTTAGAGAAGCTTTTCATCCAAATGCGAAAGTTGTAGGGCATCTGCATGGCGATTTTTTAGAAATGACTACGGAGGATTTTGCAGAATTTGTTGCGGCACAAGAACCCGCTGATGTCGAATATGAAATACTCTCAACTGATGTTGAAGGTACAACAGCTGCTGTCAAAATTAGAGATAAATATTTGGGAATTACTTTTCTTGATACCTTATCACTAATAAAAGTTGATGATCAGTGGAGTATTTACAACAAACTATTCAACGTCGAAGAATAGATTTTAAACAAGAGACTCTTTGGCTACTGTAAAAGGAGGATCACAAATACTGGCGGAGAGAGAGGGATTCGAACCCTCGGAACGCTATAAACGCTCACTACCTTTCCAAGATAGCGCAATCGACCACTCTGCCATCTCTCCGGAATTTTTGAATTATATCAAACAGAATAACGTCTAGGGATAATTGCAATGCCTCCCCTTCTTTCAAAGTATCCTTCAATGCTTTTGATAAAATATTTTTTTCTTTTTAACTCAAGAAATATCTCTTCAACACATCTTTCGTGAAACCCATTTTTTTCAAAGAAGCTGCCAAGATACTCTGAAATATCTCTTTTATTTTGTGAATTTAAATCTGCAACCAAGTAGATATCAGCAATATCAGGCTGATTGGTAACAGGACATAATGATCTAAATGCCTTGAACACATAAGTCTTAAAGTTTTTCCTTTTACATGCTGTATAAGAGGATTCTGTAAGTGGTTTGACTTTAGATGGAATTTTTATTTCACATTCAGCAGCATCTTGTTTTGTATAAATTTTGCCAATCTTAATTTTAGATTTAGTCACTGCTCCAATATGGCGTTTAATTACCTTTTTAACATCCGAAATATTCTTAAATTGCCTGTAAACTAAAGAACCAAGAAACAATTTCATAGATTTTGATTCAACAGTATTTTTAGATGTGCAATTTAGTCTTATTGATAATTCCTTGTGGTGAGAATTATTTTTCTTATCTATCCACAGAAGCTCATAGATGTTCCAAACATCATCGCCCTTAATATTATTAATATCTGTCTTATCAAATACCCCTTTGCGTTGTTCAGTTCTTGAAATCGGAAATAATACTTTGGGATCGAATTTTTTGGGAGTTGCTACCTTTTTACCAAGGGGTCCCTTCATTATTCTTTTGTTCCTACACCTCTAACGAGCAAAGTGTAAGCAATTACTGAGAAAAGAAAGGTAAAGAACAGTATCAATACAAACCCTTGCATAGGATCAATTTCAGAGCTTCCTAGCATAGCGAATCTAAAGAAATTAACTATGTATAGGATAGGATTTAGTTTTGAAATAAATTGCCATTCACTTGATAAAATTTCAATTGAATAAAAAATTCCCCCTAAATATATAAGAGGTGTAAGTATAAAAGTTGGGACAATACTTATGTCATCGAAGTTTTTGGCAAATATTCCATTTATCAGCCCTAAGACAGAAAATAACAAAGAAGTTAAGAAAACAGAGAAAATTGTTAGCAAGATATTATCTACTGTTATATCTACAAAAAAAATACTCACGAAAATAACAACAACTCCAACTATGAAACCTCTTACTATTCCTCCGGAAATAAATCCAAGCAATACTGCCCAACTAGGCATTGGAGAAATAATTATCTCCTCTAGGGCTTTTTGGAATTTGGCGCCATAAAAACCTGAGGCGACATTTCCATATGCATTTGTAATAACAGAGAGCATAATTAGCCCTGGCACCATGAATTCAATATAAGAAAGTCCCTCATATCCTGGCATCTCCCCTATTCGCCTTCCAATTAATTGTCCAAATATTAAAAAATACAAGGCAGTAGTAATAGCTGGAGGGACAATGGTTTGTATCCAAATCCTAAAAATTCTTCTAATTTGATAATTAGAAAGTGTTAAAAGACCAATTAATTTAATCATTTTTTGAAGTTAACCTTACAAATAATTCTTCTAATCTATTAGTTTGGTTTTTAATATTAGTGATCTTAATTTTACTTATTTCATCTTCAACAAAAAGATCATTAAGAGTTTTACCATTAGGAATTTTTACAGTAAATTTATTTTTGTCTTCCAATTTGCAGTAGAAATTTTCAAGTTTAAAAGATTGATCAATATTATTAGATGTCTCAATTACATAAAATTGATCCTCTAATTTTGAGAGAAGTTTATTCATTGAAGTATTTTCTATGATCTCACCGTTATCTATGATTGCAATATTTTTGCAAAGGCTTTCTGCTTCCTCTAGATAATGTGTTGTAAGTATTATTGTCGTACCATTTTTATTAATATCTTCTAAAAATTCCCATAATATTCGCCTAAGTTCAATATCTACTCCAGCAGTTGGTTCGTCTAGTATCAAAAGTTCTGGTTCGTGAATAAGTGCTTTGACAATCATTACTCTTCTTTTTTGACCGCCTGACAACATTCTTGCAATTTCGTCTTTCTTGTCCCAGAGACCAAGTTTTTTAAGATATTTTTCAGCCCTTTCTTTAGCAACTTTGTAAGGAACACCATAAAAGCCAGCTTGAGTGACAATTATGTCAAAAACTTTTTCAAATTGAGAAAAATTAAACTCCTGATTTACAACGCCTAATTTTAATTTTGCAGAATTAAAATCTTGATCTACATCTATTCCACATATTTTTAAACTCCCTTCATTTTTGACAACTAGAGATGAAATTATGCCTATAGTGGTAGACTTTCCTGCTCCATTTGGCCCTAGGAGTGCGAAAAAATCTCCTTTGTTTACAGATAAGTCGATGCCCTTAAGTGCTACGACATTATTTTTGTATGTTTTTTTAAGATTCTTAATTTCTAGAGCTTTCATTAATGCTTCTTGGATAAAAAACTTACTGCGTTTGATATTCCGCTTATTGTTAATGGGAACATTTTTTGATCCATCAAGTTATTTATCATTTTTATAGTAGAAGTGTAGTCCCAATGATCTTCATGAACAGGATTAAGCCATACCGTTTTATAAAAATGACCTTTCACTTTATTTATCCAACTCTCTCCCGATTCTTTATTCCAATGTTCAATGCTTCCTCCAGGATTTGTAAGCTCATATGGTGCCATGCTGGCATCGCCGACAAATATAACTTTATGGTTCTTTCCAAATTTATTAAGAATATTTTGTGTATTAATTCTATTTTCATTTCTTCTGTAATTTTCTTTCCACACAGATTCATAGACACAGTTATGAAAGTAGTAATATTCCAGATTTTTAAATTCAGACTTAGCTGCAGAAAAGAGTTCTTCACAAACTTTCACAAATGGATCCATTGATCCGCCAACATCGAAAAACACAATAAGATTAATGTCGTTCATCTTTTCACGAATATATTCAAGCTCTAAATAACCTGCATTTTTTGCAGTACTTTTAATAGTCGTATCTAAATCAAATTCAAAGTTTTCACTTTTTCTTGTCATTTTTCGTAACTTTCTTAAGGCAATTTTTATATTTCTTGTTCCGAGCTGAAGTGAATCATCTAAATTTTTAAAGTCTCTTGCTTCCCAAACTTTAGCTGCCATTCCTTTATTTGACTTTCCACCTACCCTAATTCCATTTGGATGGTGGCCATCGTTCCCAAAAGGAGAAGTACCAGCAGTACCAAGCCATTTAGAACCGCCATGATGATGTTTTTCTTGCTCCTCCAGTCGTTTTTTAAATTCTTTCATTAGATTTTCAAGGCCACCTAAATCTTTTATTTTTTTAAGTTCCTCTTCAGTAAGTTCTTTTTCAAATTGTTTTCTTAGCCAATCATCTGGAATCAGCATTTTAAAGATATCGTCAAGGTTTTCTACACCTTTGAAAAAGATGTCAAAAGCCCTATCAAACTTATCAAAATATTTTTCGTCTTTGACCAGAATTGTTCGAGAAAGGTAGTAAAAATCATCCCAGTTAGCAAAAGCCAGATTTTTATCTAATGCTTTCAGGAGATCTAAAAATTCTTTTAAAGTAGCAGGGACACCATAATTTCTCACTGTGCTGAAAAGGTTAATCAGCATTATGATTCTCTTCTTGTCATAAATGCCAGTCTCTGTAAGAGTTCGACATCCTGCTCATTTTTAAGAAGAGCTCCATAAAGTGGAGGTAAAAGTTCTTTATCTTTTTTTGCAATCAATTCTTGGGCTAGATCATCAGAAACAATAAGTTTTAGCCAATCTATTAATTCAGATGTTGTAGGTTTTTTCTTTAAGCCAGGCACTTTCCTAACATCAAAGAACATATCAAGAGATTTCTTAAGAAGGTTCTTCTTAATTTTAGGAATATGCACATTAATGATACTTTCCAGAACTGATCTATCAGGAAATGCGATAAAATGGAAAAAACATCTTCTTAGAAAAGCATCAGGTAAATCTTTCTCATTATTAGAAGTAATTATCACAAGAGGACGTTTCTTAGCTTTAATTGTTTTATCTAATTCATAGCAATAAAATTCCATTCTATCCAACTCTTGGAGAAGATCATTTGGAAACTCAATGTCAGCTTTATCTACCTCATCAACTAATAGAACAACCTGCTCATCGGAATCAAATGCATCCCAAAGTTTGCCTTTATTAATGTAATTTTTAATGTCTTTTACTTTTTCATTTCCGAGCTGTGAATCTCTCAATCTTGATACTGCATCGTACTCGTAAAGGCCTTGTGAAGCTTTGGTTGTAGATTTAATATGCCATTCAATAAGCCTTAACCCAAGTGATTTAGCGACTTCAATTGCAAGCATTGTTTTACCAGTACCTGGTTCACCTTTCACTAGGAGTGGTTTCTCTAGATTTAAAGCTGCATCAACCGCTAATTTAAGGTCCTCAGTAGCAATATAGTTTTTTGTTCCTTGGAATCTCATTTCGACTAGGTTAGAGTTTACCAAAATATATTAGAAATGGTATTAGCAGACGCTTGTTTTAACATTACACACACCTCTTTTAAAGAAAACTTTGAGGATATTCTTAATGAATCTAAAAAATTAGGAGTCAATTATTTCTTTTGTCCTGCAGCAGAGAAAAAAGATATTGATGAAGTAATTAAATTTTCTTCTACTTACAAAGAAATTAGCTGTGGCATTGGAATACATCCACATCATGCCAATGAAGTAGATTCAGATTTAATAAAAAAACTAGAAACTTTAATTATTCATCAAGATATAAGTGCAATCGGTGAAATAGGTCTAGATTACTATAGAGATTTTCAGCAAAAAATTACCCAACAAGAATCATTTGAGGAGCAACTACAATTAGCCTATGATCATAAAATGCCTGTTTTTCTTCATAACAGGGATGCTTTTAAAGACTTTTATAGCATTTTAAAGAAATATTTTTCTAATTTACCTGGTGGCGTTGTTCATTGTTTTACAGGTAATAAAAACGAATTACTATCTTTCTTAGATTTAGGCCTGTACATTGGAATTACTGGATGGGTCTGTGATGAACGTAGAGGAGCAGACTTAAATGCATTATTAAAATTTATTCCTAAAGATAGATTAATTATTGAAACAGATGCTCCCTATCTGATACCAAGAAATTTAAAACCAAAGACAACAAATAACATAAATACACCTATGAACCTTCCTCATATTGCAGAACATATCGCTAATGTTCGTGGCGAGAGCGTCTTTGAAATAGCTGAATATACTACTGAAAATTTTAAGAAATTATTTACTTTGTAAGTCTAAGATTCTTGGCAATAGATATATTGAAAGGAACATAGCAAAGAAGATAGCTATACCAGAAAAAACACCAAATAATATAGTTGGATTAAAATTCGAAAAAAGAAAAACAAGAAAGCCCATAATTATTGTAGATCCAGTAATAAGAATTGCCCTACCTGCGGAGAGAAGAGTTTTCTTTTCATCATTTTCTTTTAAATACCTCCAGGCAAAATGAATTGCATAATCTACCGACATTCCGACACAGATTGATGCAATAGTTATTGTCATGATATCTAATGGGATGTTTAAAATACTCATTGTTGACATGACTACCCCAACTGAAATGGAAGGTATAAACATTACTGAAAAACCTACCAACAGAGATCTAAAGAGGAAGGAAACCATTAAGAAGATTGAAACCAAGACAAAACTAAGTGTTTTTATTTGTGAGGAAAAAAGACTTTGAAGCAAATTGTTATACAAAACACCTAAACCTGTAATTTGATAGTCAATTTCTGTACCTTCAAAATTATCTTGGAGAATTTTCTCGATTGAGATGATTAACTCATTTCTATTTAGATTTGGACTCGAGTCTATAGTTCTTGCAAAAATTTTGGTGCTTTTCTCTGTTTC
The DNA here is from genome assembly GCA_902526535.1 of uncultured SAR86 cluster bacterium. Classification (GTDB taxonomy): domain Bacteria; phylum Pseudomonadota; class Gammaproteobacteria; order Magnimaribacterales; family TMED112; genus TMED112. The sequence goes on along the minus strand of CABZLG010000005.1, from coordinate 6,978 downwards.
ATCAATAAATGTATCTAAAACTTTTTGAGCTCTTTCACTATCTAATAATGAATTTCTTACAAAGGCTAATTCTAAATCTCCAAGCGGCTGATAATTATTTAAATTTTGCGCAAGCTCAATGCCATTTGCAATGCTCAAGACCTTTCCCAGTTCATCAATTTCAGAAACTTCATTTTGAACTTTTTGAAGTTTGTCCATATTATCTTTTTTCCACCAATATTTTGCGGTTTCGGAATTCTCACTGAAAAAGAGATCTTGTTCATCAACTTCCTCTATTGCCTCAGGCAAAGTAAGAATAATATCAAAAGGGGTTGTGCCTCCAAGATTTTTATCGATAGTTTCCATTCCCTTATATATTTCAGTTTCCTTATTGAAATAATCGATAAATTTATTTTCAACTTTTAAATTAGTTGGTAGATAAATAATTAATGGAATAAAAATCAGCAAGAATGGCATCCATACTTTTTTAATAAATCCTTTGCTTTGAACATAACCGTTTTTGTATACAAAATCTGCAATATTTTTTTGTGTAATACTTTTTATATTTTTTAGCTCTAGTGCCAATGGTATAAATAAAAATGAGCTCAAAAGATTTAAGAGCACTCCTACACTCATCATCTTTCCAAAATCAATTACCGGCTTTATATCACTTAAAATTAAGGAAGCAAAACCTACTATCGTAGTTAATGCTGTAAAAAGACATGGCATGAAAATATCTGATAAAGATTTACTCGTTGAAATATTTTTGTCTAAATCAGTTTGAACTTTGGCAAGTATATGAATCGAAATCGCAATAGATGTTATGAGCAGCAAGGCCAAAAAATTCGATGAAACTATACTTATTGGCCAATCCATTAGTCCCATTACACCAATACTTATGAACATAACTATCAATGCATTCAGAAGTATTATGGTTACAGGCCAAAAATCTCTAAATATCAGGTAGAGAAAAATAAAGAAAACTAAAACAGTAATAGAACCAAAAGTAATGACATCATTTTTAATAAAGTTAATCGTGTCAAAAACTATCATTGATGGTCCTGCAAGATTTATATTGAAATTTTTAAATGTCTGAATCTCAGATCTTATATCGATAACTGTTTGGTCATAATTATCCTTTCCATCGAGATTAATTTGAAACGCAAGTGTTTTACCATCTTTGCTTATTACTAGTTCACTAAAAATAGGACTATCAACTAATTCTTGTTTTGCTAGAGGAAGGCTTAACTCATCTTCAAGCAAATACTTATCATTAGATGCTGACTTTATTAATGATAATTTAGGTTGTTCAAGTATTGGAGCATCAAAAACTGAAACAACACTATTAACTCCGTCAATTACTTGAATTTTGTCTCTGAGATTTTGAAGATTGTACAAATTATCAAGAGTAAAAATTTCATTTGAAGACTGAATTGCAAGCACTAGAAAATCAGATGAACCAAAATCATCATTGGTTTGTTCATATATCTGATAATCAACATCGTTATCAAGAATCAAAGTCTCTGAAGAAGCATCGAATCTGAAATTATTAATACCTAGAGAACTGCAAAATATTGCAAGCAAAATTATTGCCGAATAAAGAAATTTTCTGCTCTTTATAGAATTAAAGTAATTTGAAATTAATTTTTTGAGCATGGTGGAGAAGCCGCAAATTCATTTGATTCATCCCATTCTGTCTTTGTCTTCGCAATAATAGATATTGCATGAATTTTTTTTACTACTTCAGGAATTTTTGAATATACATGCTTATGTCTTTGAACTAAACTTTCATCAATAAAATCATTTGAAACAATTATTATTTTTATATGTGATAAATCTCCAGAATAATTTGAATGGTTTGTACTTTCATTAATTACTTTACAGTGATTTAGGTTAAAGCCCTCTTCAAGCATTTTTTTTATATCATCAATCGTCATCTTTTTTTCTTAGTCCAGAAGTTCTATTTTTTCTAAAAAAAGGAATGTCTCTTTCTTTTACCTCTTCAAAATCAGCATATATTCTAGCTTTAGTTCCCCTAAAAAAATACTTAATTGCAATATATCCAAATACAAAACCACCAATGTGTGCAAAATATGCTACGCCATCTGAACTTGATCCTGTTGCATTGATTAACTGAGTTATTATCCAGAAACCTATCACTATGCTTGCTGGAACCTTAATTGTTTGAATGAAGATTATGAACCAAATGAACACATTTATTCTTGCCTTTGGATATAGAACAAAATAAGCTCCCATAATGCCAGCGATACATCCACTTGCTCCAATCATTGGTACGTCTAGCCCTCTAGAAAATATTGCTTGAAAAAACGCTGCAGCTATTCCGCCCAAGAAATAAAAAATAATATATTTAGTTCTTCCTAAATAATTTTCGATATTATCTCCGTATATATGAAGAACAAGCATATTGAATCCAAAATGCATGAAACCTCCATGTAAAAATGCAGATGTAAAAATGGTATGTAAATTTACTAATTCAAAAAAAGCTGAGGGCCTTACACCAAACGAATCTATGAGCAATTGATTTGATTGCGGAGATAAAAGCGTTTGAAAAATAAATACTATTAAATTGATACCAATTAAGGCCCAAGTTACCACAGGCTTTCTTACTGTTGGGTTTTCGTCAGAAAATGGTAAAAAAACAAACATCTACTTAATAGAAACTAGTGACTCGATAAATTGATCGGTTGATATATCCCATGTATATTTTATTGCGGATTTAACTACCTTTACTCTATCAACTTTTAAAGCTCTCTCCACAGCCTTACCTAAATCCTTTTTATCTAATGAACCATTCTCTCCTTCTATAACAATATCTTTTGGTCCTGTTACGTCGAATCCAGCAATTGGAGTTCCACAAGCAAGAGCTTCTATTAAAACAATACCAAATGTATCTGTCTTTGAGGGAAAAACAAAACATGCTGCATCCCTGTAAATATTTGCGAGATCTTTACCTTTTTTGTAACCGAGAAAATCAACCTCTTTGTATTTCTTTTTAAATTTTTTCATCATTGGGCCTCCGCCTACTACTACTTTTTTAAGATCTGTTTCCATCTTTAAAAATTCCTCGATATTTTTCTCTATTGCAACTCTTCCAACATATAAAAGGTAGTTTCCTTTTCCCCCTTTTTTATCTGGGTAAAATATCTCCTCATCAAACCCTCTAGACCAAAGCACTAAGTCATTAAAACCATCCTTTTTTAATTCCTTCATATGACTCTTAGTATTAACCAAAGTATTTATAGCTGAATTATGGAACCATTTTAAAAGACCTTTTGTAACATCAAGTCCAATATTAAATCTCTCATACACATACTCAGGAAATTTGGTATGAATTGCAGAACTGTAGGGAATTTTATGCTCTAAACAATAATGCCTTCCAGTTAAACCCAAAGGTCCTTCAACAGAAATATGAATAAAGTCAGGATCTGATTTCTGTATTTTTTTCTTTAGGTCCCAAAAATTCCATGCAACAGATATTTCAGGATAATTAGGCAAAGGAAAGGTGTGAAATAATCCAGGATGTATGACATCGACCTTGTAACCTCTCTCTTTGAGTTTTTTAACAATTGTAGTCATAGTGACAACAACTCCATTTACTTGTGGTTCCCAAGCATCAGTGATTATTAAAATTTTACTCATTTCTGTAAACAACTTTTCCGTTTATTATTGTCATAACGACTCTAGTATCAAGAATTTCCATATTATCAATGGTCAAAATATTTTTATCAAAAACACTAAAGTCTGCATACTTTCCAACTCCAATTGTGCCTAAATCTTTTTCCTGAAATATTGCATAAGCAGGCCATTTTGTGAAAATATCTAATGCTTCTTCTCTGCTTAGTGCTTGTTGAAGATTCCAACCTTCGTCATAGAATCCTTTTAAATCTTTTCTTGTAACTGCAGCATAATATTCTTGCAATGGGTCTCCAAACTCAACTGGAGCATCTGAACCGCCCACAATAATGACTCCTTTTTCAATAAAGCTTTTCCAGGCATATGCATAATCTAGCCTCTCTAAACCAAGCCTATCTTTTGCAAAATGAAGATCTCCAATAGCATGTGATGGCTGCATAGAGGCAATGACATTATATTTTTTAAATCGTTGCTGATCCTGTTCAGTGACATTTTGAGCGTGTTCAATTCTCCATCTCAAATCTTTATTTGTTCCTTCAAGAAATTCCTGATAAAGGTCTAATGTCATACTATTACCCCTATCTCCTATTGCATGAATTTGAATTTGGCAGTCACGATCATAAAGGTTTTGTAATAACTGCCTTACCTCATTCTGGTCATAGATAATCAAACCTCTAGAATCTTTGTCTTCATAATTTTCAAATAAAGCAGCTCCTCTTGAACCAATTGCACCATCAGCATATATCTTGATGCTCCTTCTACCTTTAATGCAATGTTCAAAATCTTTTTGATTTAGAGAAAAATGGATTTTTAAATCTAAATCTAACTTTTCAAATATTTTGATTTTCTCTATAAATAATGAGTCAGCGTCATGCATTCCTGTCCAGCCTCTTTGTTGATAAATTTTGGCTCCTAATGCAAAAGCATTTTTTTCATCCTCTATTGTTTGAGTCGGTATTAGCTGTTGTACAAGATTCTTAGCAGTATCAATTAATATTCCATTTGCTCTTCCATCGATAAGTCTCTCTATTTCTCCTCCTGATGGATTTTTCGTTACTAAATCAATATTTGAAAGAGTTAAAGCTTTTGAATTAACTAAAAATGCGTGACCATCTGCTCTCTCAAGAATAATAGGTATGTTTGAATTAATTTCATCTAGATCAAAACGTGTAGGAAAAGTTTTATCACTCCAATTTTTTTCTATCCATCCCTCTCCAAAAATTATCTGCATATTTCGATTGTTATCGTTATAAATTTTTACTCTTTGAAGCATCTCGTCTTTGCTTGATGTGTTAGAGAGGTTTAATTTGAGCTGTCTATAACCCACACCTTTCAAATGAGCATGAGCATCTACAAATCCTGGAAAAACATACCCTTTTTTGAGGTCAACCCTTTCCTCTTTACAAATTTTAAATTCATCTAGCTCACCAATATGATTGATTCTTTTGTCCTTTATAGAGATAGCTTTATTTTCAATACTTCTTGTTGCTTCTATAAAAATATTTCCATTAAAAAAGACTTTTTCTCCACAAATATTTTTTGAAAATAATGGCGTGCATAGATTAATCATTAATATGATTAAAAGATTTTTTTTCATAGTTTATTAATTAATTCAGATTTTTTTTTACTGAAGCTTTTAAGCTCAAAGCTTCCTTCTTGATCTTCAGTGATGGCTGTACATGCTTCAATCCAATCCCCAGTATTTAAATAGATATAATCAGAATTTTGTTTTATTTGTGGTAAGTGAGTATGCCCACAAAGTAAACCTGTATATTTTTCTTTCTTGCATAACCTCTGTACGTTCAATTGAAAATTACTAGCTTTGTTCACAGTTTTTTTTGCTAAACTTTTCAGTTTTTTTGAAAGGGGGCGGTTTAATTTTAGTAAGATTTCATACAGAACACCTCCAAACTTAGAGAGCCACTTTATATTTGATGTAACTACATCAAATTGATCGCCATGGATTATAAGTATTTTTCCCTGTGATTGGGATTCATGTATATGTGAATCAACAACCTTAAACGTATTTGCCTTATCAAGTATTTTTTTAAACCTCTTATCAGTTTCTATAAATTTATTTGCGTCTTTTTGACTTCTTAAAGGGTCGTCATGATTTCCTGTAATATAAAATACATCAGTCCCACTATCTTTTATCTCTTTTAGTTTATTTAAAACCTTTTGATGCTCTTTTGGCCAATAAAAGTTATCTTTCATTGCCCAAAAATCGATGATATCACCTACAAGAAAAAGATTTTTACAATTTAATTTATTCAAAAATTCATATAATTTTTCAGCTTTACAGCCTAAAAAGCCAAGATGTACGTCAGATATAAAAACTGAATTGTATTGATTATTTTTATCCATGTATCATTATTTTAATCTATGTCATTAAAACAAAAAGAACTTATTAATATTTGGGTATTCAAAGATGGAAAGAAAGGACATGAAAAGCAAATTGATGCATTAGTAGATGAGCTACGAAAATCAAATAAAATTTCACTTCTTACAGTTGATTGTCAAAAAAGTAACTTTGTTTCAAGCTACTTCTCTTATATAAAAGGTGTGCCCTCTAAAGAAATTGATGAGGCAACTGATAATTGGGTTATGGAAGGGTTTGAAATTTCTTCAGGGATCACACCATTTGGTAACTATCCTGACTTATTAATTGGTGCTGGATCTAAAACTCACTATCAATTACTACTGGCAAAAAAACTTTTTCCAAACTCCAGAAGTATTGTTTTAATGAAGCCTTCTCTGAAACCTACTCAACTTTTTGATATTGCAGTTGTTCCACATTTAGATAAGTTTTATTTCAGAACTCCAGAAAATGTCATTACAACAAGGGGGGTATTATCGAAATATTCAACAGAGGGCACGAAAAAAAAGACTGGTCTTATTATAATCGGCGGCAAAAGTAGGCATTATCATTTTAGGCCCAAGGTTTTAATGAAGCAGATTGAATGGCTTTTGAACGACCAATATAAAAATTATCAGTGGAAAATAACTTCTTCTCCAAGATCACCAGATCTTAAAATGCCTAAACATCCAGGCAATGCTGAATTTTTTAACTGGAAAGACACCTCTGATGAATGGTTGACTACGGAGATTAAAAAAAGTGAAATAACTTTTCTTACACCAGAAAGTGTTTCTATTCTGTATGAAGCACTTTCTACCAACACAAATGTATATGTATTTCATCATGAGCTACACAGGGATCATGGAACAAAGGGGGCCCCTTTGAGGAAAACTAAGGTCACAAAAAATATAGAGTTGCTCAAAAAAAATAAGGATATTGGATTTATAGATACAAAAAGGTATCTTTTTTCTAGGGATATAAAATCAACT
>CABZLG010000004.1 GCA_902526535.1 uncultured SAR86 cluster bacterium | reverse complement strand
TAGATTCCATATGAGTATTTTAGAACAAATTAGGTCTGAACTCCCTTGGCTTGATGATAAAGTTTCTTTTGATTTAACAAGAGGAAAGCCATCTGCTGATCAGCTTAATGTAACTCAACAAAATTTCAAGCATATTGAAATTCCCTTTGAAATGGATGGAATTGATCTTAGAAATTATGGAAATCCGGAAGGCATACCTTCTGCAAGAAAACTTGGTGCACAAATTCTTTCAACAGATTTTGACGAAACAATAGCTTTAGACAATTCGTCCTTAACTATAATGCAACAATTAGTTTCATGCGCTTACCATCTTGGATTTCCTAAGAGTAAATTGTCAAAAAAAACTAAGTTTTTGTGTCCTGTGCCTGGATATGACAGACACTTCAAACTTCTTGAAAATTTTGGTGTTGAAATGATTGCAATGCCATTTCAAGACAATGGCCCTGATGTTAATGTGATTAATGACCTTATTAATAAAGACGATGATATTAGTGGAATAGTCTGTGTCCCAAGACACTCAAATCCGACTGGACATGTTTACTCTGATCAAAATGTAAAAGAAATCTTTGAGCTAATTGCTGACAAAAAAAGAAATTTTATGATTCTTTGGGACAATGCTTATGCTTGCCATGATTTCAGAGAAACTATAAACCAAACCCCTGTGATGAAGTTAGCAGATGAGTATGAGTTAAAAGATAATTTATTTATTGTTGGCTCGACATCAAAGATTACACTTGCAGGTTCAGGGCTAGCTTTTTTTTCAAGTAGTGAAGTAAATATTTCAAAGTTTATAGAATATAGAAATTCATTAACTCCAGGTCCAAATAAATTGAATCAGGGAATGCATGTAAATTATTTCAAAAAAAGCTCTCTACAAAGTCAAATGGAGAGTTTAAAAGAGGTTATACTGCCAAAATTTGAATTAGTCGAAAAATACCTTGATGAATTAAAAAAAGATGGTTTGTGTGATTATATTCAGCCATCTGGTGGCTACTTTATCTCATTTGAATCATCAAACTCTAATGCTGAGCAAATAATTGAACAATGTTCAAAGTTAGGTCTAAAGCTTTTGCCAATAGGTTCTTGCTTTCCTTACCAGAAAGATCCTAAAAATAGCAATATTAGAATTGCTCCAACATTTCCAAATCTAGAAAATTTAGAGAGATGTATGGAAATATTTTCAAAAGTCGTAAAAAAATTGAACTAATTTTATTTCTAGCAGTCTAATAAGATGACATAAGTATAAGAGTTCAATCGTAGTCTGCCCATATAAGGTTAGCAGCAACCGATCTGAAAGGACGCCAATCTCTTGCTATCGAAGTCATATCCTCAATGCTTGGCCGTTCTTTCAGATCTTTTAGTCTTTTTACCCCCTCTTGAAGACCAATATCATTTTCCGGCCAAACATCTGGTCGATCTAAAGAGGCCATTAGATAACAATCAGCTGTCCATTTCCCAATACCTTTAAACCGGCACAAATAAATTCTTGCCTCTTCATCTTCCATATTTGCAATATTGGAGTAATTTAAATTGCCATTTATTTCTTCAGTTGCAATGCCATTTAAGTAGGAAATTTTTGGCCTACTAAGGCCTGCTTCTCTTAATTTATTTATAGGTAATTCCAAAAAGCTTTGAGAATTTACATTGCTCATTAATGCCTGCACCTTTTTTTTAATTGCATTAGCAGATTGAACTGAAACTTGTTGTTCAATTACAAGGTGCAATATACCAGCAAAACCTTGAGGTCGAACAAAGAAGTTTATTTCTTCTTCTGGAAGAATTTTTTTAAAATTAGGTTCAACTTGAAGAAGGTGTTGAACTCCCTCGTCATAAACGGTTTTGTTCACGTTCTTTGCATTCCATTTTTATGCATAAAGCTTAAGAATTCATCAAATTTATCTTGCCCGAAAAAATATTGGTCACCATGCACTAATAAGGGTACTCCGTGATGACCTGCAGCTAACTGCTGCTCTTGGTTATATTTAATATCAGAAATTATTTTTGCTTCTTTATCATTAGCCTCTTTTTCCAAATCTTCTAAATTTAAACCAACAGAATCACACACTTTGCTTAGGCTTTTTCTCTCAAGCCAACCTTCTTTACTGCCAAATATTTTATTAGATAAAGCTTGTGCAAAATTAATTCCTTGGCCATGATAATGAGCTGCTTGACCTAAATGACAAATATAAAAAATATAAGGCTGTTTCGAGGATATTTTTCCTGTGAGTATATTTTGCACAATTGGGTCGGGTTTAGGTCTAAAAAAAGGCATTCTTTGTTTATTTGCAACTTTACGATAGTCCAATAGACGCCAAAAAAAGTAGGTCAGCATATTTTTATTTTTAAAAAAACTGGGTTTTCTTATAGCTAATGGATAAACCAATCTAAAGTTCACATCTACATCATATTCTTCTATTAATTTTTTTAATCTGGGAAGAATAAAGTAAGAATACGGACTTCTGTATGAGAAATAAAAATCAACTTTCATATCTTTATTTTATCATTTAGTATCTCAAGACTAGAGTAGCTAAAGCCATTAAGTTAGTTAGGCCACATAACATAATCTTCATTCTCATCCCAACCATCCTCAACTACTTCTTTGAGAGTTCTATCTATGGAAATTTTAGCTTTTAGACTTGATTGAAAAAGAGGTTCTTTAGAATTTTTAAGATGTTCATTTAATATTGTTTTTAGTTCACCTACTTTCGCTAAATTTTCCTTAGATAAATTGAATTTCTCAGTTGGATCATTATTTAAGTTGAACAACCACTCTCTCTTGGGATGATCGGATAATTGAAGCTTCCATCCGTCTTTAATAACAACTTTATTATGTCCAGTTCTCCAGAAGAGGGCCCTGTCTTTTGCCTCAGATGAGTTTCTAAATAAGTCTATTCCATCAACGCTATGTTCTGGTACTTCTTTGGCTAAAGCATAAATTGTAGGAGCTATATCAATATGTGCTGCTCTTTCAAAAATCTCTTTTTCAGATATTCCCTTTTTCCAAAAGATTAGGGGTACTTTAATACCTCCTTCAAAAAGACTTAGCTTCCATCCTCTATAGGGAGCATTAATATATCTCAACCCAAGATAGCCAGCTCCTCCATTGTCACTCGTAAAAATAATCCATGTGTTATCAGCTAATCCTTGAATATTAAGTTCATCTAAAATTCCTTTAATACTTCTATCTAAGGCCTTAATCATGCCCGCATAAACTCTTTCTGTATGATCCTCAATATCTGAGAGTTCATCATAATCAGATTTTAAGGCTTGCAAAGGGGTATGTACCCCCCAGTGACCTAGATATAGAAGAAATGGTCGATTTTTGTTGGCTCTAATTACCTTTCTGGCTTCATTTGTGTAGTAATCAGTCAAATATCCTTTTGGTTCAAACCAATTCTCCCCAATTATTGTTTGATTAAAAGATGCAGCATATTGCATTCTTGCCCATAAAAATTTATCAACAGGATCATGACCAAGATATGCGTTCACAACATCAGGATCATTTACTGGAAGAAATAATCCACTCGCCATTAATAGACTTTCTTTAAAGCCTTGGGCATTTGGATGTTCACCTTCACCTCGACCTAAATGCCATTTACCAATGTGTGTAGTGTGATACCCAACATTACTCAATAGATCAGCAAATGTAACCTCTTCATTAGGTAGGCCTTGAAGCTCAAATTTCGGGTTAGATCTTAAAGCTTCCGTATTCACCTCAACACTTCTCAATGGGGCAAACAATTGCAAACTTCTCCCCATGCCATCTGGTAAAGGTGTAAATTCATAGCCAGTTGAGGTAGCGTATCTTCCAGTTACAATCATTGCTCTAGATGGAGCACACATTCCTGTTCCAGCATAGGCATTTGAAAACTTGATTCCAGTATTTGCAATAAAATCTATATTAGGTGTCGGTAGTTTACCGTTTGCAATACCACTTCCAAATGATGTTAGGTCGTTAATTCCTAAATCATCAGCAACAAAAACAATGAAGTTAGGTCGATCATCTATTCTATTTTCTGGGCCTTTTTCCCAAATAATCTCTTTATTTTCAGAAACGTCAGACTTCCCAGTCACGACGACAAAGCTTAGAAAAAGTTCTTTCCAAAAAAAAGCGAGCAATAATCCTGAAATTAATAAAAAAAGTAGTATTTTTTTCATAATTTTCTTCTAAAAAAATAAATTAATGCAGCTACTAACATAAAAAAGAAAGCTGAGCCCGCATATACATATGGCATGAAGTGCCTTTTAGCCGTATTAATTGTCATTTCATCGTACCATCTGTAAGATTCGCTAAGTTCAATCACACCGTTTTTTTCAACATATTCTGTGTATTTTTGAACTAAGGTTTCAAAAATTTCAGGCTCAATTAGTTGTAAATCTTTCGTCTCTCCAGGATCATTTTTTAAATTGAATAATCTCCATTTACTGTCACCAACAGGAGGTCTATTTTTTACGATTTTATAATCTCCAAGAAAAAGTGCTGAATTTCCAGAAACCTCAAGACCTACTGGTTCATTTTCGTTATATAAATCGATATCAAAGTTATTAAATATAGCCTTAAGTGACTTTCCGATCATTTGTTCCTCTTTTTCGCCAGACGCGAGATCAACTATTGTAGGAGCTACATCTGTAACAAATGTTAAATCTTTATATTTTCCTGAAGGAATATTTTTTCCAGAAATTATGAGAGGAACTCTTAGGCCGCCTTCAGACATATGAAATTTATAGAGATGGCTTGGACTTGCCATTGCTTGTGCAAATTCAGTTCCAATAAAAACATAACTGTCTTCTTCACCCAATGTTTCAAGATTGTTATTCCAGCGTGATGTTTCATACCAGGCTCTCCAGGTAGCGTGATCTCTGGGATCATTACCTTCTGGTCCATTATCTGAAGTAATAATAAAAATTGTATCCTCATACAATCTATTTTTTTTTAAGTACTCTATTAATCTCCCTATATGAAAATCCATTGCATTTAACATGCCAGCAAATACAGCCATACTTTTAACTAAAAGCTCCTTTTCTTGTTGAGTCTCTTCTTCCCATGGGTAATCCTTTAAGGAATCAACAGCATTTTTATCTTCAGGAAAAATTCCTAATTGCTGTGCTAGTTTGAGTCTTCTTTCCCTTAAAGCACCCCAACCGTCTTGATAGAGATCTAAATATTTTTCGGTAAATTTTTTAGGAGCTTGTACTGGTATGTGTTGTGCTTGAAAAGAAACATAAGCAAAAAAAGGTGAGTTTGGTTCATCTTCATCTATAAAGTCAATCATTTGATCAATGAAAAATTCTGATGAATAAAAATCTTCTGGTAATTCGACCTCTTCGCCATTTTTGAACCAAGGAGCTTCAAGGTAGTAGGGCAGATAAGAATGATTGCTGTAATTATCTCCTCCTGTTGCATCAAGAATAAAAGTTTTATCGAAGCCCCTATTTATGGGTAGTGACGGAATATGCTCGCCTCCAAAACCCAAATGCCATTTTCCAGTCATGTAAGTTCTATAACCTGACTTTTTTAAAACTTCTGCAATTGTTAAAGCTTCTGGCAAAAGATACCCTTCGTAGCCTTTATTTTTCCTTAGATTTCTAGGCAATACCTCAGGAATCATTGGAATTCCTGTTTTGTGATTGTCCATACCTGTAAGAAGCATTGCTCTAGATGGCGCACATTCAGGTGAAGTATGATAATTTGTGAACATTAAACCTTTTTCAGCTAAGGAATTAATATTTGGTGTATCTATTTCCCCGCCAAAAGTCTGGAGATCAGTCAGACCTAGGTCATCAATTAATATCAATACAAAGTTCGGTTGATTTTTAGCTTCTAAATTGGTAAAAAGTAAGGCTAATAATACAAATATATAGCGCATTCAGTAAATTTTATCACATAGCTAAAGAAATGCGGGGGGAGTAAATATTAAAATAATTCTAATATTAATTGTCATATATGGTTTAATCACGTCATTTTCTCCATATTCTGGATTAGCTTGGTATTTCCCGCTAAGCTTTGAGAGGATTGATCTAGAAGACACAAGACTAATGTACTTACAAGTGATGAGATCATCTGCTCATTTGACATTTTGTGCACTCATAATAAATTATCTCAAGGATAAAAGACCTATATCCTCATTAGGTCCAGTTGTAATATTTTTTTATGCATGTGTTTTTTTTGAGTTATTTGCTTTTTTAATTCTTAAATTTGTTCACGGGTTAAATTTTGATATTAGAATTTTATTGAGTATTTTCTTTTTACTGCTGGCAATTTTTACTCACAGAGCAAATTTAAAGAAAAAACAAACCATATTTAGAGACTAGAATTAACGAAGCAGCTGTTCTATAGTAAAAACATGAAAATTAAAAAAGTTAAAAATCAACCAAAACAAATTACCAAGTACCCTGAAATAGACCCAAAAGAACAAGATGCTGTAGAAAGTGTAAATGAAATATTTAAAACACCTTTAACAGGCGCATACAACTGGGACTATATTGTAGTTGATGACAGAATAAAAAAACTTTACGAGTTAGGCAAAAAACTCAATTGGAATGAGGACTTTGATTTAAACTGGTCTCAAGACTTTCCTAAAGATCAGTTTCTTATTAATTCAGATATTTTTAAAACACCTGAAGTTGAGCTCGATGGCTACGATGATCTCTCCTTTGAGAAAAAAATCGAAATGGACAGACACAGGGTGTCTTGGAATTTAAGTCAATTTCTTCATGGCGAACAAGGGGCATTATTAGTTGCATCTCAGCTTGTTTCATGTGCACCTACTTTCAATGCAAAACTTTATGCAGCTTCACAAACTTTTGACGAGGCAAGACATGTAAATTGCTTCAACAGATATTTAAAAGAGAAAATTGGTTTCCAGTATCCGTCAACTGATGGTCTGAAATCTTTAATGGATAAAATTCTCACAGATGAAAGATGGGATCTGAAGTTCATAGGTATGCAAATTATTATCGAGGGTCTTGCTCTTGCAGCTTTTAACAATTTGAAATTAATTCTAAATGATGGCCTCCTTAAACAACTACTTCACTACGTGATAAGAGATGAAGCACGACACGTTACTTTTGGAGTAAATTACCTTGAAGATTATCTAAAGACGCTAAGCAAAAGCGAAATTGAAGATAGAGCACAATTTGCCTTTGAAGCATGTGTTGTAATGAGGGACAGACTTATTTCAGGCGAAGTAATATCTAGATTTCTTGATTACACTCCAGAGGAAGCTCATAAGATAGCTGAAGAATCTGAACAAGGTGAAAATTTCAAAAACTTACTTTTCACTAAGATAATTCCAAACCTCACTAGAATTGGCTTAATCACTGATAAGGTAAAACCAAAATATGAAAAACTTGGTGTTTTGAGCTACCAAGAGCTTGAAAATAACTTCAATGTAGATTGGGCAGAGATTTCAAAGCCTTATGAGACTCAGGAAGAAATCGAGCAAGAGATATCCTCTGTTTTTGAAAACAGTGCTCAAAACTAATTGGGAATTTAAACTAGACTAATTTAATTTCACCGACGCCTTCTCTACCCTTAAATTCTTCAAGAGTAAATTCAACCGCATCGTTTTCGTTTAGAGTATCGATTCCACATTTTTGTAATGCACTTATGTGAACAAAAACATCTTTTGATCCATCTTCAGGTGCAATGAAACCAAAACCCTTAGAATTGTTAAAAAATTTTACAACTCCTTTCTGCATACTTTCTCCTCTTAAGATTTTCGAAAAAATAAAATCTTAGTGAAATACAATACATGACATTTTGATTATGTACAGTAAAATTTTCATTTAGATCTAATTAATATGGAAATTAAAGAAAATAAGTTATCGACAGATAGGCATACTACTTCTTATTTATCATGTGGTCCTGAAGATGGACCATTGGCAATTTTAATTCACGGATGGCCAGATCTATCATTGGGATGGCATCATCAGTTAAGACATCTTGGAAGTTTAGGATTTTATGCAATTGCACCTGATATGCGTGGATATGGCAAGAGCACTATACACCAAGATAAATCGGCTTATTGTCAAAAAGAAATTGTTGCAGATATGCTTGAGTTATTTAGTAGCTTAAATGTAAAAGAAGGTATATGGATTGGTCACGATTGGGGTTCACCAGTAGTCTGGAATATAGGCCTTCATCATCCAGAAATTGTCAAAGGAATAGTAAGCCTATGTGTACCTTTTGGTTGGGGAGGCCATCCGAACAGCTACTTAGACCATATTGATAGAAACCTCTATCCAGAAGATGAATACCCATATGGCCAATGGGACTATCAATATTTTTATTACGAAAATTTTGATTTAGCTTGCAAACAAATGGAAGAAGATCCACATAAAATGCTTACATTAAATTTTACTCAGCCAACAGATGAATTTAGGGGAGTTTTTAATACAAAAGGAGGTGCAAGATCAATGACTGCATCGATAATTAAAAATGGTGGTTGGTTCAGACATTATGGTTTTAAGGGTCTCAACACAATACCTGAAGTGCCAGTTGATGAAGAAGTAATCTCACCTGAAGAAATAAAAATTTATGGTGATTTTCTTAAAACCAATGGTTTCTTTGGTCCAAATTCTTGGTACGTAAATGGTAAAGCCAATGATGAGTATGCAAAAGAGTTAAAAAATTTTACAACTATTGATTGCCCAGTTTTATTCATTCAAGCAACGTATGATAGTGTTTTAACAAAGAATCTAAATACTCATAATAAAATGGTGTGCACAAATTTAACTGAAGATGAAATTGCATGTGGTCATTGGATGCAAAGAGAAAAACCTCAGGAAGTTAATCAAGCCATCGAGAAATGGTTAAAAGAAAGCTTTTAAAGATAATTATGACCAGAGAATCACTTTGTTTATTATTAATTGCACCCGGTGTGTTAGCTGTTTCGCTAAGCTATGGTTTATACCCTGAGATAACATTAAAGTATCTTTACGATATAGAAGTTAGCAGTGTAAATCTTGCCAATATTTTTCGAGCAATTATGGGTCTATATATTGCTTTATCAATTTTTTGGGTAGCTGGTGCGTTTAAGAAATCTTTGAGACTAGCAGCACTTTGGAGCATGACAATTTTTATGATAGGTATTGCTCTTGGACGAATACTAAGCATCATAATTGACGGCTCTCCCTATCCAATATTTCTTTTCTATACAGGCGTTGAGATTTTTTCAGCTTTCCTAGGTTATTATCTAATCAAGAATAGCAATTACAAATAATGAAATATTTTGATTTAGATAGAAGAATGCGTTTACCCGCCTGGTTATTATTTATAGGATTATTTTTATGGGATGTAAACTGGGAGCTAAAAGTAGTGATTTTTGGCTCTATTTCATTAATAACTGTAATTTTATTATATGGGATAGATAAAATAATTGATGTTGTTGCAACTGAAGAGCAAAAACAAGCATCTAAAATTCATGAACAGCTTACTAAAGAGTCTAGGGGATGGTCATTTTTTTTTATAGATATATCAGTACTTGTTTTTAGCATTCTTATGGTCGTGGGCATAATGTATTTATCTGAGATTATAAACTTACCTAATTTTTAGATAATTTTAATAATTTGTTTACCAAAGTTTTTGCCACTTAAAACATCTCTTAAGCCTTGTGGGGCATTCTCAAATCCAGGAGTTATAGTTTCTCTAAATTTAATATCACCATTTTTAACATACTCGTGAAGAATTGATGTTGCTTTTTCAAACTGATTTAACCACTCAGTCACAACAAAAAATCTATGTTTTGGTTTTGGATTCAAAGCACCAAGAACATGAAAGGGTGTTTCCTCACCAGCAATATTTGTTGAATTATATTTAGAGATAAAACCACATATCGGAACCCG
The DNA here is from genome assembly GCA_902526535.1 of uncultured SAR86 cluster bacterium. Taxonomy (GTDB): domain Bacteria; phylum Pseudomonadota; class Gammaproteobacteria; order Magnimaribacterales; family TMED112; genus TMED112. The sequence continues at coordinate 66,414 of CABZLG010000004.1, read as the reverse complement.
AGCATTTTCATTTAAGAATTTAGATACCATTTTTGTAATTTCACCACCAACATTTTCAAAATAGATATCAATTCCATTGGCACAATATTTTTCCAGCTTCTCTACAACATTTTCGTTTTTATAATCAATACACTGATCAAACTTCAATTCTTCAGTAACGTATTTTGATTTTTCTGGTCCACCAACAATCCCAATAACTTTGCAGCCCATAAGTTTCCCAAGTTGTCCAACTACACCTCCAACTGCTCCTGATGCTGCAGATACAACAAGGGTTTCTCCAGGTTGAGGTTTACCAACATAATTTAATCCAAAATATGCTGTTCTACCTGGCATACCCAATGTTCCTAAAAATACACTGCTATTTAATTTACTTTCAGGTACTTTAAGAATGGAAGGATCTGAATCTTTAGTTCTTATATAAGTTTGCCAACCCTGATGTACTGTTACCAAGTCTCCAACTGTATAATTTTTTGATTTTGATTCAATTACTCTCCCTACACTTTCACCAACCATAACTTCTCCAATTTTTAGTGGAGGAGTATATGAGATGCTATCGTTCATCTTGCCTCTCATATACGGATCAATCGAGAGATATTCAGCCTTAATAAGAATCTCTTGTTTTTTTAGTTCAGAAATTTTTTCCGAATCCATAACCCAACAATTATCTTCAGGCATTCCAGTTGGTCTTTTATGTAGTAAAAAACGATTATTTATGTAATTCATAGATAGTTTTATTTCGCTTTGGCTTTATGTTTCATATAAATATTCATAATAAATACTAGGATTTTTGATGCGTAGGTAGCTAAATGAATTTTAAATTTTTTCATACATGATTATTATATCTAATAACATTGAATTTCTTAATAAAACCCTTATATATTAAGGTGTAACGATAGAAATATATCCTTATTTCAAATCCCATTACTCACATCAATTTGCCTAATTATGGGCATGTAATTTATGGAGGAAAATATGCAAGTATTTAAATGTAATTTAGGAAAAATAAATCATAACGTTCATTGTGATTTTGATAAACAGGGCAACCTACATTTTTGCGAACACGATCTGGGAGAGGGCGTAAAAGAATTTTGGGGAGCTGATGAATATGAATATTTTATGACAGTTCATCAAAAACATGTGGCGAAGTTTATTATCTGTTGTTTTTGGAAAGCATTTAATTTTGAGGAAAAATTTACAGTTGAAGACCTTAGAAATTTATGTGATGAATTCAAAGTAGAATATTCTACTGATAGAATTCTTTAAAAATCGAAGACTCTTTAATTAAACTTAATATTAATGGTGCCCAGAGGTAGAATCGAACTACCGACACAAGGATTTTCAGTCCTTTGCTCTACCAACTGAGCTATCTGGGCAAACCAAATTAATTTAAAAAAATTAACAAGCTCAATATAATACAACTTCCTGATAAAATGTGAATGTAGAAAAATGAAAGATAATCTAAAAATAATACAAGAACTGCATAAGACAGATTTTAAATTTGTAATTGTTTCAAGTGGAGGCGGGAGCAATGCGGTTGGCACTTTACTAAAAGTTCCTGGTGCTAGTAATTCTGTTCTTGAAGCATATATTCCTTACGCTAAAGAATCATTGGATTTTTATCTTCTTAGAAAACCAGATTTTTACTGCTCTAAAGATACTACTTTGCGTATGGCAGCAAGAGCTTACAGTGCTGCTAAAAAAATAGATCCTAACTCTGATGTTAGTAAACTTTTTGGGGTAGCAATTACAGCTACATTATCAACAACTTATGAGAAAAAAGGAGAGCATAGATTCCATATTGCTTTGCAGACTGAAACATATTCAAAAAATATTTCATGTGTTTTGAAAAAAGGCGAAAGAACAAGAGAGGAGGAGGAAGCACTTGTTACTGAATTTGTTATAGCTCTACTTGCGGAGTCTTCTGCACTTGAATATCCATATCCAAAAATTTCAGAGGAGTTTGAAGCAGAAAAAGTTGAGGGCAAAAAGGAATGGATAGATCTTATGAGTGATGATTCTATATTCGTTTCTTCAAATAACAAAAAGCCAAATTTAATATTTCCTGGAACATTTAATCCTATTCACGAAGGCCATAGAAAAATGCAGGAATTAGCTGAGAAAAAAACTGGAGATAAAGCCTATTTTGAAATTTGTATTCAGAATGCAGATAAGCCACCTTTAAGCTATCACCACATCAAAGATACCTTATCTCAATTCACAGACAAAGATCGCTGGGTTTTAACCAAAGCAGGTAAATTTCCTGACAAAGCCAAAATGTTTAAAGGGTCTACTTTTGTAATTGGAGCAGATACTTTAACCAGAATGTTAGATGAGAGATTTTATCCTAGCCGTAAGGATATGCTCAGCGAATTTAGTATATTTAATGAGAATAATAATAAGTTCTTAGTTTTTGGTAGGAAATTAAATGAAAAGTTTATTACTTTAGCCGATATTGATGTACCTGAGTTTATAAAAGAACGTTTTACAGGATTTGATGAGCAGATATTCAGAGACGACATATCTTCAACATCATTAAGACTTGCCGAAAATTCTTAACTATTCAGGTATATAACCTGAGGGTTTTTGATAGTCAGCATTATTAAGATACCCTTCCATTTGAGCATTCAGCCATTTTCTGTTCTCTTTATTCGACAAATCTAGTTGATTTTCGTTGATAAGCATAGTCTGCAGATCTAACCAATCAGACCATGCTTTTGCGGAGTAGTTATCTTTTATATATTGACCTTTCTCACCAGGAACTGGAGCAATATCTAAAGCATCTAGTTCTTTTTGATATTTTTTACAAAAAATTTTGGACATATACAGATAATTTATCAGATATTGGTTTTGGTGTGGGAAGTTTACTTAACTGCGCAATATCAAACCACTTTCCTTCACTCTTTAATTCATCTTTTGATCTATTAGCAAATGAAATATGTAAATTTCTATGAGAAAGTTTATGAATAAGCTCTGTCTTAAGTTTTTTTGTCTCTGCGATAGGCATAATCCATAAACCATCCCAAAAACCAAGTTGATTATTTTTAATTAAAAATATTTTTTGATCTTTTTCATATATTTCGAATTCAAGATATACATTTTTTTTATTAATTTTTTTGACGTTTACAGTTGGTAACGCCCCCTTGGAAAACGATATACACTGTTTTTTCAATGGACATTCTCTACATAAGGTATTTTTTGGTGTACATATAGTTGCTCCTAAATCCATTATTCCTTGCTGAAAATCATCAACATTTTTTTTATCAAGTATCTGACTTGAAAGATTCCAGAGTTCTTTTTCATAACTATCAGTTTTGAAGAATAATCGTGTTAAAACTCTTTTTACGTTAGCATCAAGTATTGGATATGGAAGCTTGTAGGCTATTGAAAGTATAGCTCCAGCAGTGGATTTACCAATGCCCGGAAGAGTAATTAAATTTTCAAAAGAATTTGGCAGCTTTCCATTAAATTTCTTGAGGATTATTTCTTTTGCTTTGTGCAAATTACTGGCTCTTCTATAAAAACCTAAACCTTTCCAAAGAGAAAGCACGTCCTCTTCGGAAGCAGATTTAAAATCTTCAAAAGTAGGATAACGGGAGATAAATTTTTCAAAATATTTTACTACAGTTTTAGCCTGTGTCTGCTGTAACATAATTTCAGAAATCCATACTCTGTAAGGAGTTATATTTTCTCGCCAAGGCAAATTATTCCGACCCTTTGCCCTATACCATTTTGTTATTTGCTTACCAACTGAGCTTTCTTTGCAATTTATTTTCACTGAATTCATAAAAAATCGGCTCGCCTGTTGCAATTTCTAACTTCACTATTTCCTCTTCAGATATTTCTTCAATAAATTTTACCAAAGCTCTCAATGAATTGCCGTGAGCAGAAATAATGACATTCTTATTTTTTTGTAAAGCAGGCATAATCTTATTTTCAAAGTAGGGAATAACTCTGTTATATGTATCTTCAAGACTTTCACCATTTGGTGGACCATCTGTGTAAGATCTGCGCCAAATTCGTACTTGTTCTTTACCAAATTCTTTTCTAGCCATATCTTTATTAAATCCAGTAAGGTCACCATAATCACGTTCGTTTAGTGCCTCATTTTTAAAAAAAATTATATTACTTTCTTCAATTACTTCTAGAATTATCGAAGCTGTATCTTGTGCTCTTTTTAAAGCAGAAGTGAAAACTAAATTAAATTTAATGTTCTGTTTTTTAATTTGTTGGCCAGCATTTAATGCTTCTTCTTTACCTAATTCTGTTAACCCTGGATCTTTCCATCCAGTGAATAAATTTTTTTGATTCCAGGCACTTTGGCCGTGCCTTACAAGAACAAGATAATTTGTTTCCATTTGAGTATATTTAAATATATTGTATAAGCTTAAGATTGATTTTATATGGATTTGTTCGATTTCTTAATTTCTAGATGGTATTTTTCAATTCCACTTATTGCAACTTTAATAAGCTGGTGGGTTTATGAAAGCAATAAAGGGGGTAAGAAAATTTCTCCAGCAGAAGCTGTTTTACTTATAAACAGTGGTGAAGCAAAATTTTTGGACATTAGAAAGAAGGAAGATTTTGAAACTGGCCATATCAGTGGATCTTTAAATATATTAAAAGATGCGTTCATACAGCAAGAACATTTATTAAAAAAAGAAAATGCGCTTATTGTGGTTTCTGAAAATGGTATTGATTCTGGCAGTGCGGGGGTTGAGTTGAAAAAGTTAGGTATAGAAAAGGTTTATCTTCTCAAACATGGTCTTCTTTCTTGGCAAGAAGAAAGCCTTCCACTGGTTAAGTAGAAGGCTAAAAAGTTTACTAAGTTAAAGTTCCTACTATGTGAGCAAGAATTTTATATGGATCGGCATTTGAAGCTGGTCTTCTGTCTTCCAAGTATCCATTCCAGTCATGCTCAACTGTATACACAGGGATACGTATACTAGCCCCTCTGTCACTAACACCATATGAAAACTCTGTAATCTTTTGAGTTTCGTGCAGTCCTGTTAGTCTTTGATCATTATCAGAACCATAAGCTGCAATACCATCCTGATGCACTTTTCCTAACTTTTCACATATTGAAGAGAATAGCTCTTCCGAACCCTTTGATCTCATTTCTTCATTTGAGAAGTTCGTATGCATACCCGAACCATTCCAATCACCTTTTTTTGGCTTCGGATGAATATTCACTCCTACTCCATATTCTTCAGCAACTTTAAATAGAAGATATCTAGATACCCAAAGATCATCTGCTGCTTTGATGCCTTTCCCAAAGCATTGGTATTCCCACTGACCTAGAGCAACTTCTGCGTTTGTTCCAGTCAAGCTAATTCCAGCATCTAGACATGCTTCAAGATGCGCCTCAGATACTTCTCTGCCTGAAACATTGTCAGCACCTACTCCACAATAATAATCACCTTGTGGTCTGGGTTCACCTTCTTCCCAGCCAAGAGGTGACCCGTCTTTATTCGTAAAAAAATATTCTTGCTCAAAGCCAAACCACCAATCGTCCTTTACAACTGCCTCAGCTGCTGCCCTTGTATTTGAGGGATGAACAGTATGATCTGCAGCATGTACCTGGCACATTACTAGCTTGTCAGAAAAAGTTGGATTATCGTAAGTCTGAACTGGAAGAAGCAAACAGTCTGAACTGCTCCCTTCTGCTTGTTCTGTAGAAGATCCATCAAAGGACCATTCAGGAGCAGAATCTTCGGTTGTTGCCTTAATTTTACTCCTCATAGAAGGCTCGGGTTTAAAACCATCAAGCCAAATGTATTCATAAGTTTTAATATCGCTCATAAAGTCTCCTTAAAATAAAATTTTTTGCATTTTTATCTGCAGGAGTAATGAAGTTAAACTCGATCGGGTTTAACGCCGCGTTCCTTCAGCTTTCGCTTACTTCCGTCCTCTTTCGAAGATGAACGATTTTAACCTTTTACCCTATAGGGCTCCTTAAGTTATAAGGAGAATGGTGCAAAGTCTAAATGCAATTTAAATTTAAAACTTTTTGTCTTTATAAGCAAGGGAATTTAAGTATTAGAACTTTTTATGAGAAATGTTCAAGAATAATAGGTATTTTTGATTCTAGATTTTCAAAACTATGATTACCACCTTTATCAATTTCTATTTTTGAACCTTTAAAATATTTTTCAGCGAACTTATAGTTCAAGGTCTCATCTCCGGTTTGAAGTAGGACTAAATAATTTTTATGAGTAATTTTTTTTATAAATATTTCTTCAAGGCTATTAACCCATTCATTATCAACAATGTACTCTATACCTGTATTGCCATTAATGTTTTTTCCCATATTATTTTTAAAAATTTTGTACGCCCAAACTGCAGGATTAATCATTGCGGCTTTTAAATTGTATTTTTCTGATAAGTAAACAGAAAAATAGCCTCCAAGGGAGCTCCCAATAAGAAAAACCTCTCTATTTTTTTTCTCGGTTTTTATAATTTCTGAAAGTTGGTTTATTGCCTCTCTAGGATGGTGATGAAGAGTTAGAGAACTTACTTCATAATTAATATTTAATTTGAGCTCCTCTGCAATAAGAACTGCCTTACGTGCTTTCTCATGCGAATTCCAACCATGTACATAAATAATTAGTTTTTTATTCTTCATAAAAATCTCCTGTCAGGATGGTATCAAGAACCTCGGTTAAAAATCTATTTTGTTGAGATTTTTCATCTTCAGATTTAGGAATGCTTTCACTCTGGAATGGAAATTTATTTGGATAAAAACCGTTAAGGGATTTGACCTCTGCAAGTTCAACATCATGATAAATATTAATTCCAATATTGAAGACGTTTAAAAAGGATGAATCAAGATTTGAAAACTCAAGAATTGAATCTGACGTATGTTTTGATAATTTTTTTAATAAAAATTTCGCTTTAAATCTACTTTTCTTTTCTTTTTTATTCAACTCTACCTTAGTTTTGGAGAAATTTTTTAAAATTTTTTTTAACCTAAGATAATTTGCTGAACAAATTATAATATGATGATTTGTCTTCTCATACTCCTGCATTTTTAAAAGGTAAAAATTTTTTTGATTGTTCAAAATACTTAAAGATATTTCTTGACTCTTCATCACAGAATTTTCTTATTGCTTTACGAAATTCTGAATTTTTTATCCAGTGGAATGACGTATTTATTATCGGCTCAAAGCCTCTCTTAAGTTTGTGATGACCTTGAATCCCTGGATCAAAACTTTGGTTTTCTTGCTTAATAGCCAGTTCAATTCCCTGGTAGTAACACATTTCAAAATGTAGATAATTTATTTCTTCTTTAGCTCCCCAGTATCTTCCATAAAGAGTATCTTTATTATTAAAGAAGAGGGCTGCTGCTATTCTATAGCCCCCTTTGTGAGCAAAAATAATTTGAGGCTTAAGGTTAGATAATTTTAAGAAAAAGTCTTCATTCAAATAAGGTTTTTGACCTCTTTTAACATATGTCAGTGCATAGAAAAGATAAAAATCATCCCAATCCTCCTTTTTAATATTTTTTACAATCTCAAACTCTACTCCTAGAGAGTTGATAAATTTTCTCTCTTTTTTAATGCTCTTCCTGTGCCTGGAAGAGAGAGCCTCTAAAAAATCATCAAAATCATCATAAGATTTGTTTTTCCAGACAAAATTGCAATCATTCCTTTCTATAAATTCTTGAGAGCTAAAAATATCTCTTTGTTCTTTTGCAACAAATAAAGCATGTAATGATGAGAAATCATTTTGTCTTGTATAATCAACAAGACTATCTAAGGCAGCTCTACCATCTTCATTTGATTTAGAAAAAATTCTATTACCATCTACTGGTGTGAAGGGTACACTCATCACAAGTTTTGGATAATATCTTTGACCATATCTGAAATAAGCATTCGCCCAAGCATAATCAAATACAAATTCTCCATGACTATTTTCTTTCTCGTAAAATGGAATAATTGTATTTGTGTCGTGAACTAAATAATTTGGTGACCAACCTGAATCTTCATCTAAGCAGTTTGACTCCTCTAAGGCACTTAAGAATTCATATGAAAAGAAAATGTCCTCCTTCTTTTGGGTCTGACTGATGACAGCTTTAAGTTTTTTGCAATTTTTTTTAATAGAGTAATTCATGATGATTTTCTAAAAATATCAAAGCAGCAATAACAAGACCTATATGGCTGTTAGACTGAAAGGCTTCAATATGTTGACCAGATTTCGACAATTTAACTTGAAAATAAATTTGGTAAATGATGAACAAAATACCTACCGATAAAATGCTAAAAGAATTCTTTAGCGAAATAAAAAACATAATTACCAAAAAGATTCCAAAGAAAGCTTGTATAACAATGTATTTATCTTTTCCAAAAAATATTGGAAGTGAGTTAATAGAAATTTTTTTGTCGTCCTCTATATCATTCATTGCATAGAGACTGTCATATGCAGTAATCCAACAAACACATGCAAAATATATCAATAGAATATCAAAAGAAATATTTTGTTCTGCTATTGCATATGAAATTGGCAAAGATAAACCGAATGTTAAACCCAAAAATAATTGAGGTATAGGAAGAAATCTTTTTGTAAGTGGATAGACAATTATTAAAGGTGCAGCCACAAATAGAACAAATAAGATTACAAACAAATTTGTTAAATAGAGAAGAAGTAAACATACTATTCCCAAAAAAATAATAAAAATTAAGGCTTCAGTTTTAGTTAATGTTTTATTTACAAGTGGTCTGTTCTTTGTTCTTTTAACCTGACCATCAAAACCAATGTCAAAATAATCATTTATTGCACAACCTAAAGATCTCGTTAGAAAAGCTCCTGCTATGACTATAGCAAAGTGCTTAATTTCAAAATTATCAGCCATAAAAAGGCCCCACATGCCAGGCCACAGCAATAACCAAAAACCAATTGGATTATAAAATCTTATAAGATTCAAATATGCATTTAATTTATTCATGAAATAAAAAAACCTCTATTACAAAAAACTTTTCTCCATCTAAATCATAAATACATTTTCTACCTAAGTAACTTTTATTTTCTAAGGAATATTTTGCAACATAAGTTTCTTTTTTTGATATCAAAGGGTTATCAAAAAGATATTTGCCTAATGGTTCTCTACCTAGTCTCTTAAATTTAGGAAATTTCTTGAAAACTCTTGAACTAAAAAAAGATTCCGCATAAACAACATTTGTTTGTGCTCTGAGAAAAACTTTTCTTAAGTTTCCTTTTACTTTTTCAAAGTCTAATTCACTATCTGAGAATTCAGTCTCTTCCTCACTAAGAACCTCTAAATTTATTATTCCGTAGTTATTTTCAAGGCGATTAATAAGCGATTTATCTTCACTTACCCATCCGTTCATTTGCTTAAAGTCTACATTCTTTTTTTCATCAAAAAGCTTCCAGTTTGTTTCAATTAAAGGTGCCATAAATATGTGAGGATTGATTATAATACCATCCTTAGAAAAGAGATATTTATGGAATTCAAAAAATGGGAATGCATTGTATGTGGTTGGGTGTATGATGAAGAAAAGGGACATCCAGAGGATGGTTTGCAACCTGGAACTAAATGGGAAGATGTACCTGAAGACTGGGTTTGTCCAGAGTGCGGGGTAGGCAAAGAAGATTTTGATATGGTAGAAATATGAAAACATTAGATGCACCAAAAAATTTAACAAGAAATGTCTTATTAGGAATGACGCTTGGAGTATTAATTGCTTCCATGTTTTTCTATTTCCAAACTCAAATACCTGTTGCTTTCTTCGACAATGTTGAGAAATATATTTTTAACCTCGGTGGACAAGTATTTAAGAATCTACTCTTATTAATCGTAGTACCTTTAGTATTTTTCTCACTGGTATCGGGAATATCCTCTCTTTCAAACATGGTAAAGCTTGGTTCTATAGCAACAAAAACAATTGGTTTGTATTTACTGACTACAGGATTAGCTGTTTCTTTAGCATTATTTTTTGGATGGGTATTTAATTTGTCTGGTTACGAAGGAGAAGTTGAATCTTATGAACCAGTACAAGGAAGTGCAGATCTTTATCAAACTGTACTAAGAATTTTTCCAAGCAATATTTTTGGTGCCTTTGTTGAGAATAATATGTTGGGTATTGTTTTCATAAGTATATTATTTGGAATTGCACTAAATCTCACAGATGATTTGACTTCAGGACTTTCAAAAGCATTTGAAAAAATGAATATTGTCTTTTTGAAAATTGTTTTATTGATAATGAATTTTGCACCTTTCGGGGTATTTTGCTTAATCGGAAGTTACGTAATGGCAAAAGGACTAAATGTTTTCGGAGATCTTGCTCAATATGTTCTAATTTTAATGTTTGTTTTATTTTTTCATTTATTTTTTACCTATTCATTAATTCTTAAAATTTTTGCAAATTTAAATCCAATTGTTTTCTTTGGAAAAATGAGAAATGTTGCTTTATTCGCCTTTTCAACATCGTCAAGTGCTGCAACAATTCCAGTAACTTTGAAAACAGTGTCTGATGATTTAGGTGTTAAAAAAGATGTTGCCTCTTTTGTTGTGCCTGTCGGAGCAACTATAAACATGGATGGAACGGCAATAATGCAGGGTCTCGCTACAATGTTTATTGCAAGCACAGTTGGAGTAGATCTATCTCTTGTTCAGTATGGACAAATAGTATTGCTAGCAATGGTTACTTCAATTGGTACTGCGGCAGTACCATCGGCAGGAACTGTGACTCTTGCTCTCATTTTAGGATCAGTAGGATTACCTTTGGATGCAATTGGTTTAATTTTAGCTGTAGACAGAATTTTAGACATGATTAGAACCGCAGTAAATGTTTGCGGAGATGCAGCAGTCTCATGTATAGTAGCTAAATCTGAAAAAGAATTAAACGAAAAAATATTTAATAAATAATATGACTGAGTTTTCTGTTGGAATGACATCTTATAGTCCGCTTATTACTGGTTTTATAGGCTTATTTTTTGCCTTTATTCTCTATGGTTTGATTATGAGATATCCTGCTGGAAAGGGTTCAGTTGTTAAAATTGGTGATCAAATACATCTTGGAGCTAAAGTCTTTATGTTCACTGAGTACAAAATTCTTGCCCCTGTAGTTTTAGTTTTAATTATTGCCTGTGGTCTTTCACCTTTAGGTTGGTATACAGCCTTAGCCATTGGAGTTGGAGCATTATCTTCGGCTATAGCTGGCTTTATAGGAATGTATTCAGCTACAAAAGCTAATGTTAGAACTGCAACAGCAGCTGAAAATTCTGGTAAAGAACAAGCATTGTCAATTTCTTTCTTCGGTGGCTCTATTATGGGTCTATGTGTTGCCTCTATGGGCTTAGTGGGGTTAGGTGGATTGTATTTTTATTTTACTGAATCTTTATCTAATGCAGACCAAATAGCAAAATCTTTAGAGGGTTTTGGAGTTGGAGCTTCAGCAGTTGCATTGTTTTCTAGAGTTGGTGGAGGCATCTATACAAAAAGTGCAGATGTTGGTGCTGATTTAGTTGGGAAAGTAGAAGCTGGAATACCCGAAGATGACCCAAGAAACCCGGGAGTTATTGCCGACAATGTTGGGGATAATGTTGGTGATATCGCAGGTATGGGCTCGGATATTTTTGAATCTTACTGTGGCGCAATGATTGCATCCATTGCAATTGCAGCAACATTAGGAAATGAAAGCTTAATGTTTCTACCCCTTTCACTAGCTACATTTGGGCTATTTTGTTCACTCATTGGAATAGGAATTGTACGAACACAAGTATCGCGCTCTCCTGCTGTTGCATTGAGATGGGGTACATTTTTTTCACCAGTACTGTTCTTAGTAATTGCATATTTTTTTATTAAATATTCACCAGGAATAGAAATAGAAGTTTTTTATTCAGTTTTAACAGGTGCTGTTGGTGGAATGCTTATTGGCCTCATTACGGAATACTATACAGGAGGATCAACAGAGAATTCACCTGTCGGTCGCATTGCAAAGTCTGGTGAAACTGGTCCAGCAACTGTCATGATAACGGGTTTAAGTGTTGGTATGCAGTCAGTTGTTTTACCTCTATTTGTTATCGCAGCAATTATCGGTATATCAACTCATTTTTCAGGTCTTTACGGAGTAGGCATCGCAGCTGTTGGGATGTTGGCTACTGTAGGTATAACAATGGCAATAGATGCCTATGGTCCTGTTGCAGACAATGCTGGCGGCATTGCAGAAATGAGTGGCATGAAAAAAGAAGTCAGAGAAATAACAGATTCATTGGATGAGTTAGGAAATACCACAGCAGCCATTGGGAAAGGTTTTGCTATTGGGGCTGCAGCGTTGGCAGCATTAGCAATTATTGCTGCTTATATGTTAGCAACAGGAATTGAATATTTATCATTAAATGACCCAAGAGTTCTTATGGGCATATTTATTGGTGGAACAATACCATTTCTTGTTTCTTCAATAACCATGTCTGCAGTCGGTGAGGCAGCATTCGAAATGATTGAAGAAATTAGAAGACAATTTAGAGAGATTCCAGGTTTGTTAGAAGGAAAAGCTGAGCCTGATAATGCTAAATGCGTTGACATCGCGACTAAAGCTGCACTTAACAAGATGTTACTTCCTGGTGCCATCGCAATCCTATCTCCTGTTTTAGTAGGTTTTGTTTTAGGACCTATACATCTTGGTGGCATGTTGGCTGGAGCATTATTAGGATGTGTTCTTATGGCACTAATGATGGCAAATGCAGGTGGTGCTTGGGACAATGCCAAGAAATTTGTTGAGAAAGGTAACTTTGGTGGGAAGGGTACAGATACACATTCAGCTACCGTTGTAGGTGATACTGTTGGTGATCCTTTTAAAGATACTTCAGGACCTTCAATGAATATACTAATCAATGTTATGGCTATTGTTAGTCTAGTGATAGCTCCGTTACTCTAATGACGAGTATTTTTATTCTTGGAGCTGTTGTATTTTTATTTAATTTCACTTTTTTTAAAATAGCTGCATTTAAAAAAGTGAAATCTGACCAGAGTTGGAAAAAATTGTTTGCAGTAACTCTTGTAGATTATTTAATTTTAATTTTTGGAACACTTGGAACAGGAATTTTATTTATTACTATTTATTCAATTGCTCATAACTAAACATCAGATAACTCTAGATGAGCTGGGAACCACCTCTCGATAATTTTTCTTTGTGACTCAACTGGTAGTTTAATAATTTCTTTTGCATATATATCTGCTTCGTTCTTCAGTTCTTTATTAGCTAATAGATCATAAAAAGTAAAACTAGGTAATCCAGTTTGAGAAAGTCCCAATATATCACCAGGGCCACGTAATTTAAGATCTGACTCTGCGATTGTAAAACCATCTGAAGTTTCTGTAATAATTTTTAGTCTCTCCTTTGACATATCAGAAAGAGATTCATCATGCATTAATATACAGAAACTCTCTTTTGTTCCTCTTCCTACTCTTCCTCTTAATTGGTGCAATTGCGAAAGCCCAAATCTCTCTGCATTTTCAATTACCATTATGTTTGCATCAGGTACATCTATTCCAACTTCTATCACGGTAGTAGCAAGAAGAATTTTAGTTTTACATTCTTTAAAGTTTTTTATAATTACTTTCTTTTCTTCGTCCCTCATTTTTCCATGGATAATTTCATAATCAGTTTTTGAAAATTCTTTCTCTAAGATTTTTTTGAGCTCTTCTATACCTGTGAGTTCATTTTCACTTTCTTCAATTAATGGGCAAACCCAGTAAACTTGTGAATCATTTGTAATAGCATTTTGAATTCTTTTTATTAATGCATTTCTTTTTGAATTAGAAAGGGTTGACGTTGTAACTGGAATTCTATTAGGAGGAAGAGATCTGATTGTAGAAATATCTAAACCTGATAAAACACCCATTGCCATAGTTCTTGGTATTGGTGTTGCCGAAAGAAGTAGTTGATGGGGATTTTCATTCGCTTTTTCTTTTAGCCTTAGTCTTTGATTTACACCAAATCTATGTTGCTCATCGTATATTACAAGCGATAAATTTTGATAAATTAACTCATCCTGAAATACGGCGTGTGTGCCAATTATTATTTTTACAACACCATCCCTTATTTTTTTATAAATCTCTCTTTTTTCTTTAACAGGAAGTTTAGATGTGAGTAAAACTATATTTACATTATCCCCATACCATTCACGAAAACTCTCATAATGTTGGTTTGCAAGAATGGTTGTAGGGGCAAGAATAACTACTTGTTTTCGATCTTCTACTACATGTGCAGCAATAAGCGCAGCGACAATTGTTTTACCAGATCCGACATCTCCCTGTAGAAGTCTTAACATTGGCGATCCAGATGCCATATCTTTAGCAATTTCTTGATAGCACCTTTTTTGATCTGGTGTTAAAAAAAAAGGTAAATCTTCTTTAATATTTTTTGCAAGTGTGCCGTTTTCAAATTTTTCAGCAAGCCTATTTTTATTCTGTTCTTTAATTGATAGGTAACTTATCTTATTTGCAATAATTTCTTCTAAAGCAATTCTCAGCCTTGCTTTTGATTCTCCTCCAATTAAATAGTCATTAATATCATTTTTGTGATCAGGTTGATGAATCTCCACAACGGCATCGTTAAGGGTTTCAAAATCTGGATGTTTAATATAGTCGTCTATCTCAATTTTCTTATCTCTTAAAAGCTGACATGTTTGAGATATTATTTTTCTTATTTTTTGTTGTGTTATCCCTTTTGTTAAGCGGTACTTTGGAAGAATCTTTGGAATAAACTTTTCATTATTTAAAATCTCATAATCAGGATGAATTGTTTCTAAACCATATCTCCCTAATCTACTTTTTCCAGCAACTTGGATATTTGCGCCCTCTTTAAATATATTTCTTAAACTAGGGAAGTAGTAAAAAAATCTTAAAAAGATGTGCCCACTATAATCTTTGACTTTTACCAATAACATCTTTCTTGGAACAAAAGTTTGTGAAACCTTCTCTATTTCACCCCTAATAACAAAGTCTTTCTCTGGAGTTAAGTCAGCTATTTGTTCTAGCTTAGTTCTATCTAAATAATCAATTGGAAAATGAAATAATAAGTCTTCAAGGTTTCTAATTCCAAGTTTTATTAAAGAATTTGAAAGTTTTTCACCAACCCCTTTTATAGACGATATTGGCAAAGATGTTGCATTTATTTTATTTCCTTCAGACATTTGCTACTTATTATTATGTTTATATTTATATAATAGTGGAGAAAATTTTAATTTTTGAAAATGTTTGATATATGAAAAGCATGACAGGATTTAGTGTTGAAACACTTACTAAAGACAAAATTGAATATAAGTGTATTCTTAAATCACTTAACAGTAGGTTTTTAGAGGTTTCAATTAAACTCCCAGCAGAGCTTAAAGAGAATGAGGGTTGGATTAGAGAAAAAATAAATAATAAGTTTTCTCGAGGGAAGATCGAAATTGAGATAATTAGCTCAAATAAACAAACAGAGAACCTCTCCTTAGATAAAAGTTTTATAAAACTTATAAAGAATAGTGAACTAGATTTGAAATCGAAAGGAGTAAATGTTGGTCCCTCTTCCTTAGCCCAATTAATAAAAATTCAAGATTTTTCATCAAGACAAATTTCTGAAAGCCCATCTGGATTAAAAGATCTTGTTTCAAAAGCAATTTTTAATTTGAAAATTACAAGAGATAAAGAAGGAAAAAATATTAAAAATGATTTAGCAAAACTTATCGGGGAGATGGAAAAAATTATAAAAAGGGTGAAGAAATTAGAAAAAGTAAATTCAAAACAAATCTTTAAAAAATTTAAACAATATAGAAAAGAGTTAAATGCAGAGGGGAAAGAGATTAACTTTTCAGAGGTTTTTTCAAATATTAATAAGTCAGATATTAATGAAGAAGTTGTTAGATTTTTTTCACACTTAGATTTAGTAAAAGAATTAATCCATTTGAAGCAACCAATTGGTAAAAAATTAGATTTCTATACTCAAGAGTTATTAAGAGAGGCAAACACAATGTCATCGAAAGCATTAATTGCTGATATTAAAAACGAGTCTGTTGAGCTTAAAAGTTATATTGAAAGAATTAAAGAGCACGCACAAAATGTTGAGTGATAATCAAGATCAGCTCTTTATAATTACTGCCCCATCTGGAGCTGGAAAGACTAGTTTAATTAAAAATGTTTTAAGTTATGCGCAGAGTAACGGATATAAAGTTCATTTAACACTCTCACATACAACCAGAACACCAAGAGAAGGAGAAAAAGATGGTGTTGATTATTGTTTCATTGACGAAAATACATTTAAAGAAAACATTAACAATAAGGTATACGTAGAACATGCTGAGGTTCATGGAAATTTATATGGCACACCAAAAGATTCTATTGATGCTTTTTTGGCAGATGATTTTGTTGTATTGATGGAAATAGATTGGCAAGGAGCTTTAAAAATTTTAGAAGCTTATCCAAAGGCTGAAAGTGTTTTTATATCACCTCCTTCTATAGAAGATTTAAGACAAAGACTGCTAGATAGAGGATTAGATTCAGAGGACGTAATAAACCAAAGAGTCAGCGGAGCTGAAAAGGAAATTTCGCAAAAAACAAACTTCAAACACGAAATTATTAACTTTTCCCTTGACACAGCTACTAAAAAGCTTATTAATATCATCTTCAGATAAAACCATGGCTAGAGTTACAGTAGAAGATTGTCTAAAACAAGTTGAAAGTAGATTCGAACTTGTTCTTAAAGCTGCGCAAAGAGCACGAGATCTTATTTCAACAAGTTCTGAACCTTTGGTAGACCCTGAAGAAGATAAGCCTACTATCATTGCATTAAGAGAGATTGAAGAGGGGTTGCTAGATCAGGAGAATATTTCTTCAGAAGACGTTAGTGACACTGAAGCTGAAATTCTTGATAATGAAAATGATGAGTAGGAGTTTTGTTTGCTTGAGTCTTTAAATATCTTTAAAAAACCTAAAACCTCAAAACTTAGCTATGAGTTAGACGACATATCTAAAAAATATTTAGCAACAAGTGCAAGAAAAAATATACAAAAGGCAGTTGATTTTGCTGATAAAGCTCACGATGGCCAATTTAGGAAAAGTGGAGAACCGTTTCTCATACATCCTATAAATGTTGGAATAATTCTAGCAGGATTAAAAATGGATGGAGATACAATTGTTGCAGGTCTTCTGCATGATGTTGTAGAGGACTGTGAAATATCTCTAAAAGAGGTAAAAAAATTATTTGGTAAAAATGTTAGCAATCTAGTGAATGGGGTTACAAAGCTACTCCAACTAGATGAAAAATTAATTGATCAAGGACAAGCAGAATATTTTCAAAAAATGGCTTTAGCTACTGCGGAAGATGTAAGAGTAGTCATAATTAAATTAGCAGATAGATTGCATAACTTAAAAACAATCGAGCATTTACCTAGAGATAAACAAATAAAAAAATCAAAAGAAACTTTAGAGCTTTACGCACCCTTAGCTCACCAGATTGGAATGCACAAAATGGCTACAGATCTTGAAGATATATCTTTTAAAACTTTACATCCAATAAGATACCAATTAATTAAAGATGCATTAAAGAAAAGTGATTTAAGTAGAAAGAGCATGATTTCAAAAGTTAAGAAAGTTTTAAAAACAAAATTTCGTGAAAACAATATAGATGTAAAGATTACAGGAAGAGAAAAAAGAATTTTTAGTATTTATCAAAAAATGAAAGCTAAAAAGACTTCTTTTTCTGATATTTATGATGTTTTTGCCTTTAGAGTTGTTGTTAAAAATGCCGGGGATTGTTACAGATCATTGGGTCTTATTCATAGTATTTTTACTCCATTAGTTGGGAGATTTAAAGATTATGTTGCAGTACCGAAAGCTAATGGATATCAGGCATTACATACTGTAGTGATGACTTTTGATGGCGTTCCTATGGAAGTTCAAATTCAAAGTTCCGCAATGGAAACTTTTGCAAATTATGGAATAGCCTCTCATGGGCTTTACAAGACTAACGTTAGTGATGATTTAATACAGGCAAAATCTAGACAATTAGTTCAGAGATTAACAGAAATGTCTAAGAGTAGTTCTTCGTCTCAAGAATTTTTACAAAACTTAAAAACAGATCTAAAGGGGAAAGAAGTTTATGTTTTCTCTCCAAATGGGAGGATCTTTTCCTTAAATCAAGGTGCAACCCCAATTGATTTTGCTTATGCAGTACATAATGAGCTGGGAAATTACTGCTTGTCTTGCGAAATAGACAAAAAACTTTCACCTGTTACAACAATACTTGAAAGTGGACAAACAATTGAGATTATCAAGGGCAAGAAGAAGACAGTTAATCCTGATTGGCTCAACTATGTAGTTACTCCAAAAGCAATTCATTCGATAAAAAGACAGTTAAAAAATATGCGGCTAGCTGATCTAAGAGTTCTTGGAAAAGATTTATTAGAAAATTCATTGGAAGACGCTGGGATAGAATTAAAAGAATACCCTGATGAAAGTCTAAAAGGAGTTTTTAAGGTCTTAGGAGTAAGAAACCTTAACCAACTCTTGGTTGATATTGGTTCGGGTAAAAGAAGAAGTAATATTGTTTTGCAAAGTTTTGCAGAGGGTTTGAGAGGATTTAAAAGGCAAGCAGAAATTACATCAAAAATAAAAATAGGTTCCTCAAAAAAATACGGCGCTATAAGCTTCCCAGAATGTTGCTATCCAGTCTCAGGAGACCCATGCCTGGCCGTACATAATGAATTAGGAATATCTGTTCATCGAAATGGATGCAAAAATTTAAAATTTCTTATAAATAAACAAGGAAGTTGTTCGGCAGTTATTTGGGAACAAGATCCAGACGCAGAATTTACGTCAACATTGAAACTTACTCTTAGGAATGAACCAGGCGTACTTGCTGAGATTTCAAAAATTATTTCACAGAACGATTCAAATATTCAAGGTGTTGCAACACAGCAATTGGATGAGAACTTTATTGAACTCAACATAAAATATACTGTGAAAAATATTAAACATCTAAGTAAAATTACCAGTCTTTTAAGAAAAAATAAAACTGTTACTGAAGTAAAGAGAAGAATGGCATGAAAAAATTAACCTCAGTTGAAAAACTCGATAAAAAACAAATTGAAAGTTTTTTTTCTGAGGCCTTAAACATTGAAAAAGCTTGGCCAAACTTAAAGAAAGTTGGAGAAAATAAAACAATTTGCCTCTTTTTTTGGGAGCCTAGTACAAGAACAAAACTTTCCTTTGAGCATGTAGCTAAAGCTTTAGGTTTTAATGTTTTAGATTTTTCACCATCACTTTCATCAGTTCAAAAAGGGGAATCATTAGAAGACACAGTAAATACCTTGTTATCTCTGAAGATTGATGGGATCGTAATGAGACATCCAGAAAACAAAATATCAGAACAAATAGCAAGATTATTACCAAAAGAAGTTTTTTTTATAAATGCTGGAGATGGTAATCATGCGCATCCAACACAGGGACTTCTTGATGCATTTACAATTTCAAAATTGAAAAATATATCTGATTCTAAGGTGGCAATATTAGGAGATGTTAAACATTCGAGAGTAATTCCATCTCTTTTTTCAGGACTTAAAAAAATGGACTGCAAAAAAATAGAATTCTTCGGTCCAAAAGAATTAATTCCATTAAATTTTACACCTCAGAAAAATGATATTACTGAAAATTGTCTTGAGGGCTTCGACTTTCTTTATGTGCTTAGAATTCAAAATGAAAGGTTTCTTGAAGACGAAAATTTGGACTTACAAAACTACATAAAAAATTATCAAATAAATGAAAAGTTTCTTGAATTTACTAATTTCCATGGAAAGATTATGCATCCTGGCCCTGTAAACCTTGATTATGAAATAACAAAATCTGTTTCTAATTCAAATAATTCTATAATTTTGGATCAAGTTGAAAATGGTCTTTATATTAGAGCAGGAATCTTATCTCTTTTGATTGATTAGTCTCTCAGTTGTATCAACAATAGCTATTGTTGTTTGATCAAACTCTAAATTTACATAATTGTCGTAAATAAGTTCATCAAGATTTGTTGTCTTTAATGTTTCAGGAATAAGATGAATATAAAAGGTGTTTTTTGAAACCTTTCCTATTGTGATGCTGGCACCGTTAACAGAAATGTAACCTTTTTCAGTTAAATACTTTATCCATTTTTCTTCGATTTCAACAAGAATATTTTTAGATTCCCCAACTAACTCTACTTCAACTATCCTGCCTCTGGTGTGAATATGTCCTGAAACAAAATGTCCACCAACAGTATCACCGAATTTAAGAGATTTCTCTAAATTTACTTTTGTGCCTTTCTTATAACTTCCTAAAGTCGTCCTATCTATTGTTTCTTCAACTGCTTCAAACTCGCAGTATTCATTATTTTTTTTTACTAAAGACAGGCAAACCCCATCAACTGACATACTTTGCCCTATAGCAATATCTTCAGGATAATTGCCATGTGTTTCAATTCTTATTGTTTTAATGTGGTTTTTATCCTTAATCGATTCAATCTTTCCTACTGTTTGAACTATTCCACTAAACATTATTACCTCTATAGTTCTCTCTATATTCTTTCATTTTTTTTGTATTTTCTTTACTAATCAAGTCATCTGCTTCTAATAAGTCATCCAAAGATATAATCTGGAAAATATTTATTCCTTTAAGCTCCAATTCGCCTGAGGCCGTGTTATCTGTGTTGAGTCCTTTTTCAAGTCTATTAAGGGTTACCAAAGCACCCACTATCTCCACATCATAGAAGGAAAGAAAATTTACACTCTCGCTTATTGCTAGTCCTGATGACAGGACATCATCAACAATTAAAACCTTGCCCTTTGGTTTTGCGCCAATGAGCATTCCACCTTCTCCATGGTCTTTAATCTCCTTTCTGTTGAAGCAAACTGGCATTCTTTTTTTCTCACTCATTTTATTTGCTAGTAGAGTAGCTAAAAAAATACCTTTATATGCAGGTCCAAAAATCATATCAAATTTAAGGCCATCTTCTTTAACCTTTGTCTTTAAACAATTAGCTAATATTGATAATTCTCCGTATTCAATTAATGATGCTGCATTAAAAAAGTACGGACTTTGTCTTCCAGATTTGAGCGTAAAATCTCCGAATTTCAGTGCTTTTGCTTGTAATGATAATTCGATGAATTTCTTCTGATATTTTTTCACTTATCCTCTATGATCTCCCTTTGAAGGGAAATGAGATCTTTAATCCCATTTTCAGCTAAATTTATCAAAGTACTAAATTCTTCTTTAGAGAATGGTTTTTCTTCAGCAGTTCCTTGAACTTCAATTAAATCAAGATTTTCATTCATGACAATATTAATATCTGAATCCGCACTGCTATCTTCCTCATAGTTCAAATCTAGAAGGCAGGTTTTGTTATTTACTCCAACACTTACTGCTGCAACTAAATTATTTATTGCGTCTTCCATATTTATTTTTTTAAGAGCAAGACATAATGCAACGGTGCCGCCAGTTATAGAAGCTGTTCTAGTTCCACCATCTGCCTGAATAACATCACAATCTACAGTTATTGTGTAGCCCGTAAGTTTTTTTAAATCTACTACTTGCCTAAGAGATCTGCCTATTAGTCTTTGTATTTCAAGAGTCCTTCCAGACTGCCTGCCTCTCTGTGCTTCTCTGTTCATTCTTTCATTAGTTGATCTCGGTAACATCCCATATTCAGCAGTAACCCATCCTGTTTTCACATCTGTCATCCATCTAGGAATTGCCTTTTCTATAGTTGCATTACAAATCACATGTGTATTTCCAAATTTAGTCAGAGCAGAACCTTCTGCATGAATGTTAAATGTAGGAGTTATGCTTATTTCTCTGAGTTGATCAAAGTTACGTTTATCAGTTCTTTGCATAGGTGTAATAGTTGTTTACTATTATACATCTAAGGAAAAAAGTCATGATAAAAAAATTAATTGTACTGCTTACAATATTTATTTTATTTGGATGCGGTTCCGATACTCCATCAATTTTTAAATCTAAGATGGAGAGCTCAGCTAAAAATTTTGAAGATGATATTCATGGAACATATGCTTCTACATATACCCCACTTAAACCTGAAAATATAATAATAAGAAATGCGACAATTTTTGATGGTAATGGGAACAAATTTCTTGATTACGATGTGTATTTTTCTGATGGGAAAATTAAAAACCTTGGCGTTGATTTGGAGGTTGAAGGTGCGAGAGAGATTGACGCAACTGGCAAATATGTAACTCCAGGAATAGTTGATAATCATTCGCATATGGGTGTTTATCCTGCTCCAAGTGTAAGAACAAGTAGTGATGGTAATGAAGCAACCAATCCAGTTACAGCTGAAGTCTGGGCAGAGCACAGTGTTTGGTCTCAAGATCCACAATATAAACTAGCTTTAGCTGGAGGAGTAACTACTTTCCATGTTTTGCCTGGTTCAGCAAATTTATTTGGTGGAAGAGGGGTTACTCTTAAAAATGTTTCCGCAAATACTGTTCCTGATATGAAATTTCCTGATGCACCTCATTCACTTAAAATGGCATGTGGAGAAAACCCCAAAAGAGTTTATAGATCAAGAGGGCCTTCAACAAGAATGGGAAATGTTGCTGGTTATAGAAAAGCATGGATAGGAGCAGAAAATCATAAAAAACGTTTAGAAAGAGATCCAGAACACAGAGATATAAAAAACGAGACTCTAGTAGGTGTATTAGATGGAAAAATTCTTGTTCACAATCACTGCTATAGAGCTGACGAAATGGCTACCATGATTAATATATCCCAAGAGTTTGGATACAAAGTTTCAACTTTTCATCATGCTGTAGAAGCATATAAAATCGCTGATCTTCTTGCAGATGAGGGAATATGTGCAGCCCTTTGGGCAGATTGGTGGGGGTTTAAACATGAAGCATATGATATGACTATTGCCAATATAGCAATAGTAGATCAAGCTCGAGGTGGTACGGGCTGTGCAATAGTACACTCAGATAGTGAGAGCGGAATACAAAGACTTAATCAGGAAGCTGCTAAAGCATTAGCGGCAGGAAGAAGAGCAGGGTTTGAAATTTCAGAAGCTAGAGCAATGACTTGGCTAACAAAAAATCCTGCGAAATCACTAGGAATTTTAGATAAGACAGGAACTTTGGACTTAGGAAAAGATGCTGATTTAGTAATTTGGGACGGCAATCCATTTAGCGTCTATACAAAAGCCGAACAAGTATATATCGATGGAGCTTTAACATTCGATAAAGCATCAAACTTTATGCCACATACAGATTTTGACATTGGAATAAAAGAATGGGAGGAAAAATAATGAGATTAATAAAATTGTTAATTTTATTTTCGTTTTTTCTTTTTCCTCATGCTGATGATATGTACCTATTAAAAGGAGGAAATGTATTTCTACCAAACGTAGGATTTGTAAAAAAAGATATCTTAGTTGATGAGGGTTTAATAATTTCCATTGAGGATGAAATCGATTCAAGCATTTCAGAAAATGTAATAAATTCTGACGGTAAATATATTACGCCTGGTTTAATTGTTTTTTCTGCATTAGGTTTAATTGAAATAGGAGCTTTACCAGAAACTATTGATACTCGTTCTGAAACATATAATGCTGGGTTTGATCCAAGCGATGCGTTCAATCCCTTTTCACAAGGAATTAGACTAAATAGATCAAAAGGCGTGACATCAACTGTAAATATACCAAGTGCTTCTGGATATTTTGCTGGATTGTTGTCATATACAAAAATTAACAATGGCATCAAACAAAAAAAACAAGGACCTCTTGGGTTGCTTACAAGTTACGGCCAGTCATACGATGATTCTAGAGCTGCAAATTTAATGTTTATAAAAGATTTATTTTCCTATGTAAGAAATGGATATGACTCTATGAAAGCAGATCAAATCCAATTTTTTTATGGGACTGATAACGAATATAGATTTACAAAAAGAGATTTAGAAGCAATTCAGAAAGTTATTAATAAAGAGATGCCGTTGGTTGTGCGAGTTAACAAAGCTACAGATATTTTAAAAGTTTTGGAAATGGCAAAATCAGAAAATATAAATCTTGTCTTATGGGAAGCAAATGAGGGACACATGGTAGCTGAAGAAATTTCGAAAGCAGAAGTTCCTGTAATTATGGATCCTTTAAATAACATACCCGGCACATTTGATTCATTAAATGCTACTTATGAAAATGTTTCACGCCTTCATAATGCTGGAGTTAAATTAGCTTTTTATTATGATCAATCATCAGGTGCTCATAATGCATATTTAGCTACACAATCAGCTGGCAATGCAGTTGCATTAGGAGTTAATTATAATGAGGCACTTGCATCAGTAACATCAAATCCTGCAGAAATTTTTGATATTAAAAATGTTGGAGTTATAGCAATTGGTTATGATGCTGATTTGACTATTTGGGATAATGATCCACTAGAACTTATGACACAAGTGGAAAAAGTTTTTATAGACGGCTCAAAACAAGATTTATCTAATAGGTATGATGAATTGACTGAGAGATATACAAAAGAAGAAGAATTACCTAATTCTTATAGATCAAGATAAAAACTCTTTGGCATAATTGCTTGCTTGGGACATGTCTGCATTGGGATGCAAGTTTTTCAGTTCTTTCATTAAGATACCCATTCCTTGCATGCCTTCAAGACCTTTTTCAGCAATAATTTCCTTTATGATTGCCTGAAGTTCCTCACCTTGAACTGCCACTGGCAAATATTCATCGATTATTTTTAATTCATCGGACTCAATTTTTTCAAGGTCTGGTCTGCCTCCTTTTGAATATTGCTCTATTGAATCTTTTCTTTGCTTCGACATTTTTTTTAGAATAGAGACTACATCTTCGTCTTTTACTTCAGATCTGTTATCTACTTCAAATCTTTTAATTTCAGAAGTTATGAGTCTAAGTGTGTCGCGGACAAAAACGTCTTTTGCCAACATTGCTTCTTTTAATTTTGAATTGATTTTATCTTTTAATGATTCCAAGTTATTTAAGCTTAGAAAATGAGTCTTTCATAACTCTTTTATAGTTTCTTTTTAAAGCCGCAGCTGCTTTTCTTTTTCTCTCTTCTGTTGGCTTTTCATAGAATTCTCTTTTTCTTATTTCATTAACGACACCCGCTCTTTCGCAAGCTCTTCTGAATTTTCTTAAACCAACATCAAATGATTCAGTTTCTTTAATTTTTATACTTGGCATAATGTAGAGAGTATTTTAAGGGTTATTTGATAAGAATCAACAATGAATATATTAGGCATTGAAACATCATGCGATGAAACCGCACTTGCTATTTACTCAGAGGAAAATGGACTTATAGCTAATTGTGTACATTCACAAGTAGATTTATTTAAGGAATATGGAGGTGTTGTGCCTGAAATTGCTGCCAGAGACCATAGTTTAAAGATAATTCCACTTTTAGAAAATCTCTTAAATGAGTCTGGTGAAAAGCTGAAAAATATAAATTTCATTTCATATACTGCTGGGCCAGGATTAATTGGATCACTTCTAATTGGTGATACTGTTGCAAAGACATTGTCGAAGTTATTAGATGTCGATCTAATTCCCATAAACCATCTAGAGGGCCATATACTTGCTCCATGTATGGAATATAGTGAACTGAAACCACCATATATCTGTCTTTTAGTTTCAGGAGGGCATACACAAATTATTGTCTGTGAAAATTTTGGGACATATAAGGTTATTGGTGAAACAATTGATGATGCATGTGGAGAGGCATTTGATAAAGTAGGCAAGTTACTTGGTTTAGAGTATCCAGGCGGTCCAAAAGTTTCAAAACTTGCTGAAAATGGAGATTCAAAAAAGTTTAACTTTCCAAGAGCTTTAAAATCTGAAAACAATCTGGATTTTAGCTTTAGTGGTTTAAAAACTTCGGTCTTATATCAACTAGAAGAATTACAGGTTAGTGATTACCCTGATGTAGCTGCATCATTTCAAGAAGCAGTTATAGATATTTTAGCTTTTAAACTTTTTAAAGCATCGAAGCAAACAGGAATAAAAAAAATTATCTGCTCTGGGGGTGTTGCTGCAAATAAAAACCTTAGAAAAGTTTTAAAACAAATTGCAGATGAGGAGGGTATTGAAGTGTTTTATCCAAAATTCGAATATTGCACCGATAACGCTGCAATGATTGCATATGCAGGTTTTATAAGAAAGAAATATAATCTATCAATTGAGAAGAATATTTTTCCTAGGCCAAGATGGGCAGTGGAGGAAATTTAATAACCATGGATAAAATTTACGTAAAAGACCTTGAAGTAATGGGCACAATTGGAATTTTTGATTGGGAGAAAAAAATCAAACAAAAAATTAGCATCTCCTATGAAATAAACCAAGATAACTCAGCTGCTGCTAAAAAAGATACTATTGAAGCCGCCACTGATTATAAATCTATAACTAAAGCTATTATTTCTTTTGTCGAAGAGAATAAATTTGAACTTGTTGAAACTTTTGCTGAAAAAATAGCAGAGATGGTCATTAAAGAATATAAAGTTAAATGGATTAAGCTAAGAGTTTCAAAACCTGGTGCATTAAGATTTTCAAAAGATGTCGGAGTGATTATAGAGAGAAACTCTAAATCATATGAATAAGTTTTATGTATTAGTTGGTTCAAATATCAAGCCACAAATAAATATTGAGAAAGGAATCGATTTGATTCATAACTCAAATATTATTGAAATTGAGTCAATGAGCAAAGAGTATCATTCTGATCCGGTTGGAATGGACGGAAATAGATTTATAAATATGGTGCTCAAATGCAAAACTAAATTATCATTTAGAGAAACTCTTTCTGAATTAAAAGAAATAGAGTTAAATTGCGGAAGGATAAGAGATCCCAATAATAAATTTACACCTAGAACTCTAGATTTAGATATTATTGATTGGAACAGTGAAGAAGCCATAATTGAAGGGTATCAAATGCCCGACCCAGATATAAAAAAGCATGATTTTATTAAAATTCCTTATTCAGAGATAAAAGACTAATTTTTTTTATTCGTACTTTCAAAAATTTTATCAGCTGACTTTGCAACAAACCCTTGATAGGTTTTGCCATCTTTACCAGGATACCTTTTTGCAAATTCATAATAACAACTTGGAAGAATTTGTTTAGAGTTTCCAAAAAATACTGGCATCTCATCTGCGAGTATTGATGATTGTTCAAGAAGCTCCTCTTTTGATCCTTTTATTTCCCCTCCTGATGTATTTAATTTGAAATTATTTTTTTTAAGAAGATTGTTTACTTCAACCAAACTGGAGAAATTTTCTAGATGATTAACTGAAATGGTAAAATGGTTTGGACAAAAGCCCCAAATATACAGCCAAGAAGCATATTCTGACTCTTTAGCTAAATTATTATATGCATCTAAATCAATATTCCACTTTCTTCCGCCAAGCAAAAGTTCTTCTGGAGATAAATCCTTAGTTTTTTCTGAAATTTCATCTACTACATTTTGCAGTTCATTAGAAAATTCTTCACATAAGAGCTCGGATAAGAATATTTTAGGTCTATTCTCGTCATCATTTTCAAGATGAATTGCCTTAAGTTTTTTAACTTTAAAGTCATAGTCACCTCCATGATAATAACCATATTGTTCAAGAAATTTTGCTTGTCTGTTTATACTGAGATGCTCGGTATTAAAAGTTCGGAAAGCTATATGATCATTTGTAATTTCTTCATTAAATAATTTTGAGATTTGATTTGCTGAAGGAGTATAGCTTGTATACATTTTCCACATTTTGTCTAAGAGTAATTCAATATCCATCAACTTATATTTTTTGCTTTTTCCCAGCCCAAGTTAGCATATTCTATAGCTCTTTTCCCCATTTGTATGGCAAATTCACTTGCAGCAGTTCCATCCCTTACTCTTCCAAGGATTCCTTGACATATACCAGCTACTTTGAAAAGTGAGAAAATAATATAGAATTCCCAATCACTATCAAGCTGCATTTTCGTTCTGGAAAGATATTTTTTCAGGTATTCATCCTCATTTGGTATTCCTAACCCTTTGGCAACATCATTATCAATCTTTCCTATATGCCACAACAGACAATGATAGCCAAAGTCAGCAAGAGGATCTCCAAGTGTCGAAAGCTCCCAGTCTAAAATGGCAATATTATTGTCATTATTATCAAAAACCACATTATCTAATCGATAATCACCATGGACAATGGAAACATATTTTTGTTTAGGAATTCTTTTAGGTAGCCATTCAATTAGCTTATGCATTGACTCAATTTTCTCTGTCTCTGAATCAAAATATTGTTTTGTCCATCTAGAGACTTGACGTTCAATATAATTTCCAGTTTTTCCAAAATCTTCAAGCTCTAAAGTTTTAATATCTTGAATGTGTAAAAGAGATATTCCTTGATTAAGTTGATCAAAGACAAGTGACCTTCTTCCCTTATCAATTTCAGATGCAAATGGATCCCAAAAAATATTCCCATCACAAAATTCCATTATGTAAAAAATTGTTCCTATTACTGATTCATCTTCACAAAGATGAATTGTTTTAGGAGTAGGTACTTCTGTATTTTGAAGTGATGTTAAGACTTTATATTCTCTATCAACAGCATGTGCAGATTTAAGTAGCTTACCTGGTGGCTTTCTTCTTAAAACATAATTGTTATTTTCTGTGATTAAAAGATATGTTGGGTTAGATTGACCACCCTTAAATTGTTCATATCTTAATATGTTTCCAATATTAATATCTTTTTTTTCTAAATAAATATTTAAATCTTCAAGATTAAATGCCAGCTTCTCTGATACTTCTTTAGTTCCAGAAAATTGCTCACTCATTCTTATCTTTTGAATCTATTACTAATAGTTGATTTTCCTTAACTAAATTAGAAATTTTTTGTTCTAGTTCAGTTATTTTCCCCTCGAGCGATTTATTTTCTGTTTTTACCTTGAAGTTAAGCTCTATGAGTTTATCTACAAGTTCTGATAAATTTTTGATTTTTTCATGCATAATATTACGTGCTAATGGATGATTTTAACAATAAAACATACGTAAAAAGAAGAAAAGAGATTTCAAAACTTATGGAAAGCAACTCATGCTTTTTAATTAACTCCGCAAATCTCAAATTTAGAAACAATGATTCCAGTTATTTTTTTCGACAAGATAGTAACTTTTTTTATTTATCTGGCTTTGTTGAGCCTGATTCGTTAATAATGATAGAAAATAATGGCAAATCAACGCTCTTTTGTAGAGAAAGAAATCTTGAATTAGAAAAATGGGACGGGTTTATGCATGGGGTTGATGGTGCGAAAAAAACCTTTGGATTTGACGAATGTTTTGATATTACAGAAAAAGAAAATTTGATTCCTGAAATGATTAAGGGAAAAACAAATCTTTATTGTTTAATTGGTAAAGATAAAAACTTTGATGCTTCTGTTAGCTCATGGGTAAATAAGGCAAATAATCTCGAGAGACATCAGGCAAATATTGACATAAAAAATTTCTCAAATGAACTTGGGATGATGAGACTTATAAAAGATGAACATGAATTAAGTTTGATGAGAAAATCTTGTGAAATTGCTGCAAAAGCGCATAAAAAGGTCTTGATGAGTGTAAAGAAAGGTATGTCAGAATTTGAAATAGAAAGTTTATATTTAAATCATTTTAGGGAAGGGGGCTCGAGTTTTCCTTCGTATACCCCAATTGTTGCAGGTGGAAGTAATGCATGCATTCTTCATTACATTGAAAACAATCAAACTATTAAGGAATCTGATCTAGTTTTAGTAGATGCAGGTTGTGAATATAATTACTACGCTTCTGACATAACAAGAACATTTCCTATTAGTGGAAAATTTTCAGCAGAGCAAAAAGCAATTTATGAAGTTGTTTTAGAAGCACATAAGAAATCTACTGAAGCTATTGTTGTAGGAAATTCATGTATGAATCCCCAAAAAACCTCAGAAGAAGTAATTTCACAAGGATTAAAGGATCTTGGTTTTTTAAAAGAGCCACTAGAAGAAATTCTTGAAAAGAAATTATTTAGGGAATTTTATTATCATAAAATCGGTCATTGGATTGGGCTAGATGTCCATGACGATAGTCCTTACACATTTAAAAATGAAGAAATTAAATTTAAGGAGAATATGATTATGACAATTGAGCCAGGCATATATATTAATGAGTCAGCACCTGTAGATTCAAAGTGGAAAGGTATTGGAATCAGAATTGAAGACGATATTCTGTCAACAGACAAAGGACCTGTTAATTTAACTGATGAAGCGCCGTCTTCTCCAGATGAAATCGAAAAATTAATGGCTTAAAAATGCATAAGCAGGTAGTAGTAGTAGGCGCGGGTGTAATTGGATGCTTATTAGGGAAAATATTAAAAAATAATAGCATCCCATTCAAAATTCTTGAAAGGTCACCTAAATATCAAAAAAAAGGAGATCGAACTGTAGCATTAACCAAGCAGTCAATAATTCTGTTAAATAAACTATTTCCTGATATAGATATAAATAAATGTTCAACTCCTGTAAGTAAGATGTCTTTATTTCATGAGTCAAAAAAGAATCTGATATTAAAATCTGATGAGATAGATAAGCTCACAAGCATATGTCTTCTTGACTGGCTAAATAAAAATTTAATAGATGAACTTAAAGACGATATTATTTGGAACAATGAAATTCAACAAATAGACTCTAAGGAAAACAAAATTGAAATAACTGGGACAAAAAATATTATTGCTGATGTTGTTTTTGCAACTGACGGCAGTAATTCAAAAGTTCGTGAATTAATAAATTTTGATATTGAAAAATGGTTCTATGATCAAAAGGCATATACTTTCTTAATAGAGGCAAGCCACAACTTCGAGGCCAAACAATATTTTCTTGAAACAGGTACTTTGGCTTTCTTGCCAATTAACCTTGGTAAAAAGAAATATTATTCAGTAATTTTTTGCACCAATTCAAAAGAAAATCCTGAAACTGAACTAAAAAAAATTTTTAAGAATTTTCAAATTAAACTCAATCTCAGTAATATTTCGCTAAAAAATTCTGCAGAATTAAGCCATTCAAGGGCAAAAAAATTATATAAGGATGGAGTTTTTCTATGTGGTGATGCTGCAAATTCATTTCATCCTATGGCAGGCCAAGGCTTGAACCTTGGTATAGGAGATATTATTGAGATTGAGAAAAATCTTAAAGAAATTATAGCTTTAGAAGATGATGCCATATCAGCTTATTCAAATATTAGAACTCAAAAAAATATCCAGATGACATGGATTATTCAATCACTATATGCAATGTTTTCAAATTCTAGAGGTTTTATGAAAATTTTACTTGATAGTGGAATGAAATTTTTAGATAGTACTCCAAAAATTAAGAATAAGATTATTGAGTTTGCTAATAAGAATTAACTTCTTTGTATTCCTTTAATTAGCTCATAAGTTTCATAAACTGGAAGTCCAACTACATTGGTATAACTTCCATTTATTTTCGCTATAAATTTTCCTGCAGGTCCGTGTATTCCGTAACCTCCAGCCTTTTCTAAGCCATCATCAGAATAAACATAATCATTTATTTCTTCTTCTGACATTTCACAGAAAGCTACCCTTGTTTCACAAGTCTTCGTAACTATTTTTTCTTTAGTTGTAATCATTACTGATGTAAAAACACTATGCTCTTTTCCTGAAAATTCTTTAAGCATAGCTATATTTGCTTCATAATTTTTTGGTTTTCCATATATTTTTTTATCAGTAGAAAATACAAGCGTATCTGCTGTTAAAACTGGATACTCTAAATCTTTGTCATTTAATAGAGACCTGGCACTTTGATTCTTCCCTTTTACAATTAGTTTAGAGCATTCAATTGGGTCATTTTCAATTATTGAAGATTCATCAAAGTCTTGTTTGACTACTTTATGTTTAATGTTAATCAAATCAAGAAGCTCTGTTCTTCTAGCTGATGCAGAAGCAAGCAGTAGCACTATTAGATTTTAATACCTTTAGATCTTAGATCTTTAAGAACAGTATCAATGCCATTTTTATCAATAATTCTCATTCCTTTTGCTGATACCGTTAAGGTGATGAATTTTTTTTCTGACTCGACCCAAAATTTATGTTTGTGAAGGTTTGGTTTAAATAATCTTTTTACACGGTTTTTTGCGTGAGAGACATGATTCCCTACCATTGCTTTTTTCCCTGTAATTTGACAAACCTTACTCATAAGAACGCAAATGATAAAATAGTAATCTATTTTATGCAATAATTTACATTTATCGATGAAGCTCAAATTTAAGATTTTAGACCAAAGAATTGGAACAGAATTTGATATGCCAAAATATCAAACTACTGGTTCAGCTGGAATGGATTTAATTGCTTGCAATGAGGAAAAGCTCGTACTCAGACCACACGATTCTATTATTATTCAGTCTGGAATTTCAATTCATATAGAGGATCCAGAATTTGCTGGCATAATCATACCAAGGTCAGGACTTGGCGCAAAAAAAGGATTAGTTTGTGGAAACCTTACAGGTTTAATTGATTCCGACTATCAAGGTCCTCTTGGGATTTCATTATGGAATAGATCAAACGAAGATATAGAGATAACTCCTGGGGATCGTGTAGCTCAACTTGTGGTAATAAGAGTTAATCAAGTTCAACTAGAGCAAGTTGAGGAATTTAACTTATCAGATCGAGGTGGTAAGGGATTTGGCAGCACTGGAATTAGTTAGATTTTTTTCCAAATTTTTTCTCGAACCTTTGAACTCTGCCACCTGTATCAAGAATTTTCTGTTGACCAGTATAAAAGGGGTGAGATGCTGAAGATGTTTCAATAGCATAGTAAGGATATGTTTTTCCGTCCTCCCATTCTTTAGTCTGGGTCGTTTTAAGTGTTGATCGAATAAGGAAATATTTATCCACGCTGGTATCATGAAATAAAACCTCTCTATATTCTGGATGTATATCTTTTTTCATATAACAAAATTGTGAAGGAAATAATATCAAATAAATTTTCTATTACAATAAATTGATGAAATTTGTAAAAGTAGCACTTGCTCGCCCACTTAGAAAAACTTTTACATATAAAAACTTACTTCCTAATAAAAATATTGTAGGAAAAAGAGTTTTCATTGAGTTCCACAGAAAAAAAATCGTTGGTGTAGTTGTTCAAATGTGCAGCCATATTGATGAAGAATTCAAAATCAAACAAATAATTTCTGTATTAGATGAAGCTCCCCTATTCGAGAGTAATTTCTTGAAAAGAATTGTTGAAATTTCACAAAAATTCTTTTTTCCAATGGGAGAGTTGCTAACTCTATTCATTCCAAACCTTATAAGAAGACCAAAGAAATCAGATGAATTACAAAAATATAAAATTGATGATACTCAGTTTGCAATTACTAATAAACATTTTAAAAAGCTTACAAAAGAGCAGAAATTAGTCGTTAAAAATATTCAAAAATCTAATAAACAAGAACATCTAATTTTTGGAGTAACTTCTTCAGGTAAAACAGAAGTTTATAAACATCTTATTTATAACGAATTTAAGAAAAATAATTCTGCAATTGTTCTTGTTCCAGAAATTTTCTTGGCCCCGAAAGTTTTTGAGGAATTAAAAGAAAGTTTTGGGGGAAATGTATTTTTATACCATTCAAATCTTACAGAATTGCAGAGATATAAAATTTGGCTTAACTGCCAAAAAAATTCTCCAAAAATTATTGTTGGAACACGATCAGCACTCTTCTTAATGCCAAAAAATACAAATATTATTGTGTTTGATGAGGAACATGATCAATCATTTAAACAACAGGATAAACTCAGATATGATGCAAAAACACTAGTTAAAGAGCTTTATCAGAATTCAAAAATAATATATTCATCTGCAACACCTTCATTTAAATTGTTAAAAAAAGCCAAAGATAAGGAAATTGATGTCTCCACCTTATTTAAAAGAATAGGAGAATCTCCAACACCAGATATTTTTATTGAATCAGTTAATAAAGCACAATTAGTTGGTGGCATTTCTGAGACATTAATAAACAAAATTAATTTAAATCATAAAGCTGGAAACCAAAGTCTAATTTTAATAAACAGGAGAGGCTATGCTCCTGTATTCCTATGCAATTCTTGTGGTTGGGTAGCAAAGAGTAATTGCTGTGATACATCTTTAGTTTACCATAGGGAAGAAAGGCGACTTAAATGCCATAGATGTCAAAGTTCATGGGGATTGCCAAAGAATTGTCCTGAATGTAATAAAAATGATTTTGAGGTAAAGGGTGTTGGAACTCAACAAGTAGAATCAAATCTTAAACAGACATTTCCAAATATCGATATTTTGAGAATAGATAGTGATTCAGTTTCTGGTAAATTGCGAAGAGAAAGTACTCTAGAAAAAATTGAAGATAAAAATCCTAAAATCTTAATTGGCACTCAACTTTTGGCCAAAGGGCACGATTTTCAAAAAATTTCTTTAATAATAATGTTAAATTTAGATTTTGGTTTATTTGGTGCAGATGTCCATTTACAAGAGCAAACAGTCCAACTGCTCATTCAAGCAGCTGGAAGGGCAGGTAGATCAGGCATCAAGAGTGAAGTTATTTTACAGTCAAGAATTGCACATCACCCTCTTTTTAAAAAAATTAGAACTGGTAGCTATGAACTAATTTCTGAAGATATCCTCAACGAAAGAGAAAAATTAAATTTATTTCCTTTCACAAAACTTATTTATCTGAAGGCTGAAGATAGTAACTTGAAAAAGATAAATGAATTTCTAATTAGAGCAAAAGATAAGCTTTCGAAAAATAATGTTGAGGTTTATGGACCATTTGAAGGACCGGTCAGTAAGGTTGGATATAAATATCGAATGTTTTGTATTATTCAATCTAGCAATGATAAAGACTTACATAATTCTGCTTTAGGATTAATTAATGCATTGGATAAAGAAAAAAGAACTATCTCACATTGGGTACTAGACGTCGATCCTATTAATGTGACTTGATATTTCACTATTATTTGAAGTGATCTTGACTACCCTTTTCAATTTTGAGTTTTCAAATTGAAAATCTATTTCATTTTTGCAATCAAACTTTTCTATTTTTTCTGGCCACTCAATGAATATAGCCCCATGCAATTGAAAATCTAAATCTACTCCAAAATAATCAAATTCATCTGGAGAGTTCAACCTATAAAGATCTGTATGAATTAATTTAATTGATTGCACTTGATATTCTTCAATCAAACCAAAAGTTGGACTCTTTACTTTGCCTTGCCACCCTAAAGCCTCTAAACAGAATCTTACAAATGTTGTTTTGCCCGCCCCTAAATTGCCGTTCAAATAAAAAGCAAAGAAAGTCTTATTACACTTGATAAGATTTGCAAAATTTGCTGCAATTTTTTTTGTCTTTTCTATTTCAGTAATATCTATTAACACTAGAAGAAACTTGGAGATAAGTTTATGAATTCACGACCTATAATATTTTTTTTGACACAGTCTATTATTAGGTTGAAGTCCATTTGATTTGAGACAAAATCAACATCATCTACATTTAATACCAATAGGGGAGATTCAGAGTAACTGAAAAAGAACTCAGAGTATTTGGAACATATCTTCTCCAAATACTCCAAATTAATTCTTTCTTCATATTCTTTTCCCCTCATTTTGACTTGGTCAAAAATTCTTTTGGGAGATGCTTGTAAATATATTAAAAGATCTGGTTTAGGATATTTTTCGTAAAATTTAGATTTAACTTGTTCAAAAATTTTTAATTCTTCATCAGAAAGATTTACTTCTGCAAAAAGCGACTCTTTCTGAAAGATAAAATCGGAAATAATATTTTTTTTCAATAAATCTTCAGAAAAGAATTGATTAATTTGTTGTGATCTTTGCATAACAAAAAACATTTGAGTGGAAAAAGCATATTTCTGCTGGTCATTATAGAAAGATCCTAAAAAGGGATTATCATCTGGTTTTTCAAGACAGAGGTCATAATCATACTCTTTGGCAATTTTTTGTGCCAGTGAGGTTTTTCCAACACCTATAGGTCCCTCTATCGCAATATAGCTTGGTAATTTAATTTTTGACAAATTTTCTTCCTCTTGAGTTTAAAAGCTTTATTTTTTTATCATAATTTGCAGTTCTAAACTCTGTCCACCATTCAATATCATCTTTGAGATTTGGTTCAATAGAACCTCTGAGAAGAAAAAAATCAAATGCAGCTCTAAATCTCAAATTATTTGAGAATCTAAGTGTTTTCCTACCCGTCCTTTGAAATCTTGGTTGATGCATCCATACATCCTTTATAAAGCTTGTAAATCTTTTTGGTACCGAAGTTATAATTTGCTGTTTTCTTGTGACTTCTGAAATTGCTTGATAAAAATTTCTAAAATTTATCTGATTTGATATATTCGACTTTTTAAAAACTTTTGGCCACAGTAAAAGAGCAAAAACAAACCCAGGATTTAGTTTTTTCCCTACTTTATATCTCCTATCTGTTTCTTTAAATGCTGTTAAAAAAAAGTTTTTAAACTCATGTTTAACATCTGAGACGTGAGGGAAAAGAATTTCAAATACCTTGTATTCATTAAGAATTTTATAGGATCTCTCGGCATGTCCAGATAAAAATAATTTTATAACTTCTTCGTAAATCCTTGCAGGTGAAATTTCATACAGATGATGTTTTTGCTCAAGAATGACTTTTTTTGCACCCTTTTCGATATTAAAGTTTAATTTTGCCGCGAACCTTATTGCTCTTAGTATTCTTACAGGATCTTCTAAAATTCTTTTTTCAGGATCGCCAATAAACGTAACATTTTTACTCCCTAGATCTTTAACTCCTCCAAAATAATCAATGATCTCTCCTTTAAATGGGTCATAGTAAAGCGAATTAATTTTAAAATCTCTTCTTTTAACATCCTCTTCCTGAGTTCCCCAGCTATTATCTCTGAGAATTCTTCCTTTTTCATTTACTTCTATTGATTCCCCATTATCTTTAGAGTCAGATCTAAAAGTAGTAGTTTCTACAATTTCATCTGAAAATGTGACATGAACTAATTTAAAACGACGTCCAATAATTCTTGAGTTTTTAAAAATTTTTCTTATTTGTGTTGGCTCACAATTTGTAACAATATCAAAGTCTTTTGGGTCAAGTTTTTGAATCAAATCTCTAACACCCCCTCCCACAATATATGCTTGGTAACCTTTTTTATGTAGTTTTGAGATAATTGATAAACAGTTTTTTGAAATTAAATTTGTATTCAAATTAAAGCTTTTATGATTAAGAACTGCAGGTTTCATAATTCTAGATAACTTTCCTTAAGCTTTACATATCCTTCTTGTGAAAGTCTTGGACTTCTTTCTTGAACTATTTTAGACGAAGCATAATTACCAAACTTACAGGATTCATGAAAATCTTCACCAGATACAATTGCATGTAAACAACTACCAGCAAAGATGTCACCCGCACCATTTGAATCAACAGCATCAACTTTAAATGCTTTTATATTAGATGACTGGCCATTTTCGAATATGAAGGACTCATTTGCACCATCTGTGACAACAAAATTTTGAGCATACTTTGGCAATTCATTCTTAAAATTTTCGCCAGCAAGGGCAATTGCTTCATCTTTATTACAAAATAAGTATCTAGCATGTTTGATTTTAAGGACCTCTAAAAAACGATCTTTAAAAATATTTACTACATTTGGATCTGAAAGACTTAGAGCAAAATCAATCTCATGATTTGCCATTTTTATAATCTGTAAAAAAACATCATAGTTCTGATTTGAAGTAAATTGATATCCTTCAGAAAACAAAATTTGTGATTTTTCCAGAGCAACCAAAAAATCTTTATTAAATTGTAAATTTTCGGACGCGCCTAAATAAGTGCCCATTGTTCTTTCGCTATTTGGTGAAATTAAAACCAAGCATCTACCGGTATTTATTTTATCTAGTCTCAAGGAGTTAATAACTTCAATATTATTTTCCTTTAAGTTATCTTCGTACAAATTACCCAATGAATCTCTTCCCAGTTGGCATATATGTCCACATTTAGAGCCAAAATTAGAAGCTGCTACAAGGCTATTTGTTGTTGATCCACCGCAAACTATTTCAGGATCCTGATTTCCTATTAATGATTTTATTTTTTTTTGTTCAGAGTAACTTATTTGTTTGAACTGATTGAAATTTAAATTTGTTTTCCTAACTAAATCCTCTTCGATATAAAAAGTTTCATCAACAAGAGCATTGCCTACACCAAGAATATCTAAATTATCCATTACTTAGATTTTTGAAAACTTTAGACGATAGCTTAACAGTTTTCATTAATTGATCTTGTGTATGTTCAGTAGATAAAAAACAACTTTCAAAAGCTGAAGGAGGTAAATATACACTTTGCTCTAACATCAGTCGGAAAAATTTATTGAACATACTTATATTTGAATCAGAAACTTCTTGAAAATTTCTGGGAAGTTTATCAGAAAAAAAGAAACCAAACATACCTCCTCTTATGTTATAGCTAAATGGTATGCCATTTTTTTTTGCCTCATTTTTAAGACCTTTTAGGAATATTTCACCCTTTTTTTCTAATTCACTAAACATTTTTTTATTTTTTAATTGTTTCAGCAGTGCTGTTCCAGCACTTACAGCTACAGGGTTACCAGACAATGTACCTGCTTGATAAACAGGTCCATCAGGAGAAATATTATTCATTATTTTGGCCTTTCCTCCATACACTCCAACTGGCAATCCTCCTCCAACTATTTTTCCAAGTGCAGTTAGATCTGGCTTTATATTAAAAAGTTCTTGAACCCCACCTCTGGCAACTCTAAAGCCTGTCATTACTTCATCAAAAATTAAAATTGATTTATTTTTGGTGCAAAGACTTCTTAAAGTTTTAAGAAAGTTTCCTTCAGGTTCAATAAACCCCATATTTCCTGCAATTGGTTCAACTATCACTGCTGCAATATCCTCTCCAAATTTAGTGAAAGCCTTCTTAAGTTCATAGGTATTATTGTATTCAAGTGTAATTGTTAATTTAGATAGTTCTTCTGGTATTCCTGGTGAGTCTGGTACACCAAGTGTTGCAGCACCTGAGCCAGCTTTTACAAGTAATGAATCTACATGCCCATGGTAGCAACCTATAAATTTAATGATTTTTTTTCTACCAGTTGTACCTCTGGCTAATCTTATACAACTCATAGTAGCTTCTGTGCCTGAATTAACCATACGAAGTTTTTCTATGCTAGGAATATAGCTCTTTATTATTTTTGCAATTTCTAATTCATTTTTTGTTGGGGCACCAAAACTAATTGCTTTTGAAGTTTGTTTTTTTATCGCACTTACAATTGCTTTATTTGAATGCCCTAAAACCATTGGCCCCCAAGAGCCAACGAAGTCTAAATATTTATTGCCATCCTCATCATAAAGATAACAACCTCTAGATTTTTTAAAAAAAATAGGCGTTCCACCAACACTTTTAAAAGCTCTAACAGGGGAGTTTACACCTCCTGCAATATGTTCTTTAGATTTTTTAAATAGTTCCTTGGAGTTTTTAGTTTTCATTCCAAATTTCTAATAATTGTTTACTTCTTTCCTTAATCCGTAATTTATCCGAGTAAATGCCTTCGCAAATTGCAGCCATTTGAAAACCACATTTTTTAATTTGTGAGAGATTTGTGTTATTGATTCCTCCAATAGCAATATTTATTGAGTTCTCATCCATATTTTTTGATACGTATTTTAAATCAATCTCACCTCTTTCACTCATTTTTGTTTGTGAATAAAAAGTAGGCCCAAAAGAATAATAAGAGAAGATATTATTTAAATCATTTTTTTGAGCTGAAATATCAGACTTACAACTAAGACCAGTAAGCTCAATATTTTCACTTTTTAGCAGAAAACTTAAGTCTTTGAGATCTGGTCCTACATGTAACCCCGTACCTAAATATTCTGCAAGTAAGTAGTCATTATTGATAATAAAGCAGGTATTATTTTCTATACATATTTTTTTTAATTTTGTCGCAGTTTTCAATCTTTCATCAAAATTTATGGAATCATCAAAGCGGTACTGTATGACTTCAATACCAGATGAAAGCGTATCTTCTACAGCATTTAAAAGCTCATCAGCTCTTAGGTATGTAGGAGTTATTGCGTATATACCAGATTGAATATTTTTTAACATTTTTAACAAATCTCTTGTGCAAACTTTTTAACCTGATTCCAGTTTGTAAACTCATAACTTTCATCCATATTTGTAGGGCCACTCGTAATCCACATAATTAATCTAATCATGTACTTATCGAAAGCATTGTATTTTGGATAATCAATTTTCCCAGCAAATACCTCAATTTTTTTTGGTTTCCACTTTGATTTACGTAAAAATTTTGCAATATATGGATTTGTGATTGCGGTATTCTTATCATCTTTTCTTGCAACTGCATTCACACTGAAGAATGCATTATCTTTTTCATCAAGCAGATCCTTATTTTGATCGACAAAATCATAAAGGTTTTTTCGATGATCTCCATACCTTATGCTAGCCCCTATAATTATAGAATCACTTTGCTTGATTAAGCCTCTACTTACATCTGAAATGCATTTCTTTGTTATATTTCTTTTTTTCCCAATCAGAGAAGATATTTCATCAAGAATTTTGACTGTGTGACCATCAACACTAGAGTGTATTAAAAGTATTTTTTTTGACATGTCTTTCTGAATTATAGTTCATTAATTTTTTTTGTTAGAATTATGCAAAGTTAATATTTATTTATGGAAGTAAAATCAAATAAAGCAACACCATTTGCCCTTTCGGACAGTGCTAAGAAGAAAATCTTAAGCCTTCAAACAAATGAAGATAAGAAACTCTTTAGAGTATATGTTACTGGTGGAGGCTGTTCAGGATTTCAATACGGTTTTAAATTTGATGATCTAGATACAGATGAAGACCATATCTTAAAATTTGATAATGAGCTTTCAATTCTTCTTGATGAACTTTCATATCCGTATATTGCTGGATCTATAGTCGATTATAAAGAAGATTTAATGGGTGCGAAATTTACAGTGGAAAATCCAAATGCTAAATCAACCTGTGGATGCGGAGCGTCTTTCTCTATTTAGGGAAAAAAATCTCAGACCTTTTTTTATAAGCTAAGTAGGCAAAACCAGCTGATTCAACATATTTTGAAGGAACTCCGAAATCATCTGTTGTATGTATCTTCTTTTCAATTTTCTGTTCTATTCTTTTCATAAGAAAACTGTTCAGAGTTCCACCTCCATGTAATATTATTTTTTCAGGCTTTTTACAAAATACAAAAAATTTAAATATCATTTCAGCAGTTATTTCTGTAAGCGTTCTAAAAACATCGTTTTGAGGTAATTTCTTAAAATTTTCAAAATTTTTAAAAAAATAATCTGTGTAGACCTTAAGATCATCTGCCCTGGGATATATGTTTTCAGGAAAATTATTGATTAATTCCTCAAATAATTTTTTGTTGATTTTTCCTCTTGATGCAATTTTGCCGTCTTTATCGAAATCAATATTTACAATTTTAGATGCTGCATAATCTAATAGACAATTTCCCGGCCCTATATCGGAAGCAATGTTAATACCTGTATCAACAAGATGTGTGCCATTTGCAATTCCACCAACATTGATAATTAGCTTTGTTTCAGAACCCTCTGAAAATATAAACTCATGAAAAGCAGGTATTAATGGTGCTCCTTTTCCACCATTTTTGATATCCCAATTTCTAAAATCTGAATAAACTTTTATTCCTGTAGAGTTTGCAATTAATTGTGGATTTCCGGCTTGTAAACTTTTTGAATCTGTATGTTTAATTGTTTGTCCACTAAAAGCAATTCCATCTGGGGTATATTTAACTTGTTCAAGTATTTTCTCGACAAGCTTAATGGATTTATTGGTTATTTCCTCATTTATTAATTCAGTACTCTGCAAATTTTTATACTGTTTTGAAAAATTTATGCTTTGCAAATGATGAAATTTGAATGATTTTTTTTCTTCTTCAAAAACATAAAGCCCACCGTCTAAAGCATCCTTACTTGTACCAGACATTATTCCAATAAAGGCTGAATTATTTCCCATTAGATTGATGAAAGATTATTAATTAAATCTATTCTCCCCTTAGTTACTTTATTAAATGCAGCTTTATTGTATTGGTTTATAGGCTGAGCATCGGGCATAGACACATTTACTGGATTAGTATGCTTTCCATTAATTCGAAATTCATAATGTAAATGTGGTCCAGTAGCTAATCCAGTAGAACCCACATAACCAATTACTTGTCCTTGCTTCACTCTTGATCCAACTTTGATACTTCTTTCAAAATTATTTAAATGTGCATATCTTGTTAAATATTTATTGAAGTGTTTAACATCAATAGTATTTCCATATGAGTTTGAAAAGTTTGCTCTGATTACAATTCCATCTCCTGTAACCTTTACTGGGGTCCCAGTTTTTCCTCTGTAATCTGTCCCAGTGTGTGGTCTTATTGTATTCAAGATTGGATGTTTCCTTTTTAAATTGTAAGGCGATGTAATAGCGGCAAATTCAATAGGAGTTTTCAAGAAAGATTTTTTCACACTTTTACCATCCGCAGAGAAGTAGTCTTTTATTCCTTGTTGGGAAAATCTAAAAACAGAGAATTCTTTTCCATTATTTATAAATGTCGCAGCTAAAATATCTGAATTCCCAAGAAGTCTTCCCTCAAGATAAAATTCTGTATATAAAACCTTAACTTTGTCACCAACCCTTACATCAAAAACAAAATCTATATCCCATCCAAAAACTATCATTAATTCATCAATAATATTATTTGGAACCTCTGCTTTTAAAGCAGATTCATACAATGATCTTTCAATTTTGTATTCTTTAAAAGCAAGGTAAGAATTGAGGTTTGTTAATTTTTTTAATTTAAATTCATCTCCAGAAATCTCTATTAGATCTACTGCCGATTTTCCATCAAATTTTTTCAAGAATATTTTTTTACCGATATTTGAAAATATTATTTCATTGCCTGGCAAAAGAGTTTTAAAAGAATTTAAGTTCTCATCGTTTACTATTTTATTTATTAGCAAAGGATTAATTTTTAATTGTTTTAAAAGTGAGTAAAAAGTATCCCCCTTTTTAATTTTATATGTTGTCTCGTCAGTAAAACCTATTTGAATTGGCTTTGTATCATCCTTGAAAGTTATACTCTTGCTTTGGTGGGTAACAATTTTGTTTTCAAAAATGTTGTTTGCTTTGAACATAAAAAAAACAATTGCTGCCATAATTAGAAACAATGCAAACTTTAAGCGATAATCAATATTCATGATGTTGATATTATATATAAAGCACTATGAATAATTACAAAGAACAACTTCAAATTATTAAACAAGGCATCGATGAGATTATTGGTGAAAAAGAATTAATAGCAAAATTAAAGAAAGGAAAAAAACTTAATATTAAAGTTGGCTTTGATCCCACTGCACCTGATTTGCATTTGGGACATACTGTAATTCTTAGAAAAATGAGGCAATTCCAAGACCTCGGTCATAATGTAGTTTTTTTAATTGGTGATTTTACTGGAAAAATTGGCGATCCAAGTGGTAAGAATAAAACTAGACCTCCATTATCAGAAAAAGAAATAAAAAATAACGCAGAAACTTATAAATCTCAGGTATTTAAAGTTTTAGATGACAAAAAAACAATTGTTGATTTTAATTCACGTTGGGGCAATAAACTCACTGCTACTGAGATGATAACTCTCGCAGCACAGTCAACTGTTGCAAGGATGATTGAGAGGGATGATTTTTCAAAACGTTATAAAAATAATCAGCCAATATCAATACATGAATTTCTGTACCCTCTTATGCAAGGATATGATTCTGTTTTTTTAAAAACTGATGTAGAACTAGGTGGAACTGATCAAAAATTTAATCTTTTAGTAGGAAGAGACTTACAAAAAAATGCACAACAAGAGCCTCAAACTGTAATTACCTTACCCTTACTTGAGGGCTTAGATGGAGTAAAGAAAATGTCAAAAAGTGAAGAT
This sequence comes from uncultured SAR86 cluster bacterium, assembly GCA_902526535.1. Lineage (GTDB taxonomy): Bacteria > Pseudomonadota > Gammaproteobacteria > Magnimaribacterales > TMED112 > TMED112. The sequence continues at coordinate 22,405 of CABZLG010000004.1, read as the reverse complement.
AATTACATTGGTATTGCTGAAGATCCTGATGAAATTTTTGGCAAAACAATGTCAATTCCAGATCAGATAATGTTTAAGTGGTTTGACTTACTTAGTTTAAAACCTTTAGATGAAATAGCTGCTTTAAAAAAAGCAATCTCTAAAGGCGATAATCCAAGAGACATAAAAATTCTTCTTGCTCTTGAACTTACAGAGAGATTTTCAAGTAAAGAGAGTGCCCAGAATGCAAAGGAAAACTTTTTAAAGAAATTTTCAAAAAATGAAATACCAGATAATATTCCAGAGAAAATTCTTAAGACTAAAGAGGCTATTCCACTAGCAAATATTCTCAAAGATATTGATATGGTATCAAGCACATCTGAGGCTTTAAGATTAATAAATCAAGGAGCAGTAAAAATTGATCAGCAGAAAATTGAATCGAAAGATTATGATTTTGGTTTAGATGAAAAAAAATTAGTTCAAATAGGAAAGAAAAAATTTATATATTTAACTTTAAAAAAACATTGATATGAGTAACAAAGATTTTGACCTAATTGTTTTTGGCGCAACCAGTTTTACAGGAAAGCTAGTTGTGGAGTATTTAGATAATAATTACAAGGATAATATAAGCTGGGCTTTAGCAGGTAGAAGTAAAGATAAACTTGAAGCAGTTAAAGAACAGTTATCCTGTGATACACCAATATTAATTATTGATTCAGAATCACAAAATGATATTCAAAATGCTTTATCTAAAACTAAATTAGTTATTACAACTGTTGGACCCTACCAGTTGTATGGAAATTTATTAATTGAAATGTGCGCTAAACTTGGAGTGGATTATGTCGATCTATGCGGTGAGCCTGGATGGATGTATGAAATGCAGAAATTTATTCCTGAAACTAAAAAAAGTGGTTCAAGAATAGTACACAGCTGCGGCTATGATTCCATTCCATCCGATTTAGGCGTTTTTTACACGCAAAATCTAGCTCAAGAAAAGTTTGGTGTGAGCTTGAAAGAGATTAAATGTAGAGTTGTATCTCTAAAAGGAGAATTTTCAGGAGGTACATTAGCTTCTTTAAAAGCGACAATGTCTAAATTGAAGACAAATCCTGATTTATTTCAAGTATTGATAAATCCTTTTGCATTATGTGAGGGATTTAAAGGTGCTGATCAGCCACATGGAAATAAACCCTACTTTGATGAGATTACTGAAGAATGGGTCGCTCCTTTTTTTATGGCTCCCATAAATACAAAAAATGTGCATAGATCAAATTTAATGTTGAATTTCCCATATGGCGAAGAATTTATTTATGAAGAAATGATTCCAGCAGGCAAGGGTGATGAAGGTGAAAAAGTTGCTAAAGCTATAGCCTCACATAATCCACTTGGAAATGCGCCAAAGCCTGGAGAGGGACCTTCAAAAGAAGTAAGAGATTCAGGATATTATGAGATGTTATTTCTAGGCCTTAAAGATAATGAAATTAAATTAAAAGTATCAGTCAAAGGTCAGGGCGATCCTGGTTATTCTTCTACTTCAAAAATGATAACAGAATCAGCACTTTGTTTATTAAATCATTGTTCAGATCTTGAGGGAGGAATATATACGACTGCACCAGCATTTGGTGCTAAATTGATTGAGAGGTTAGAAGCTAAAAATGTAATGACTTTTACTGAAGTCGACTAAAAATTATTTATTCAGTTTCTTGCTGTTCTTCTTCCTCAAATTTACAAACCATTTGAGCAACAACTTCACCTTCAACTGCAAGATTTAGTTTTGCCCTTCCTTCCATATCTCCTGTAACAATACATTTTTCAATTGTCTCTTGAACAATCTGTCTGACGATATCTGTTAATTGCTCAACAGTTATGTCGCTGATCTTTGTATCTTTTGCTTCATCTGCAGAAATATAGAATGAAAACATAGAAAGTAAAATTAAAATTATTTTTTTCATAACTCTTAAATATTATTAAAAAATAATAATTAAAGGCCTTAAATTGGTAAATACACCACCGTATTTGTTGAGAGGATCATTATAAAAATTAGACACGTAACTATAGGGCCAAGCAAAGATCTACCAGTCATGTAAAAAAAGATCCTATTGAAATAAGGCAAAATAAACATTATCGGAACGATACCAAATAATAAATTCACACTTAGCCAATTTGTAGTCCAAAAAACTTCACCTGTAAAACCATAAGTAATATATTGAATAACTATTATTAAAATTAATCCGCCAGAATTAGCAAATCCTGCAATTAACCTTGATAGCCATTCGGGCTGATTTTTAAATCTCATACCACCATTTACTCTTAAAGAATTTGAAAAGAAAAAGACAAAAAAGAAAGGGAAGTAAATTGCTAAGACTAAAAGCATTTCAGGTTGAAAAATCCTTACACCCATAAACCAAAATCTATAATCAATGTGAAACAAGAAGTAAATTAAAAAGAGTAAAGAGAAATACACAATAAAAATAATTAAACCCAGTAAGATGGTTTTGTATATGTCCTTGAAAGAGAGCTCTAAGCCCCATGAATTAATTTTTACTCCATGTTTCTTTCCAAAAAAATAGTATGAAAAAAAGAAAAGCAATATTCCAATTGAGCCGTTCAAGAGCGCCCAGAGCATAACTGAGTTATTCATTCTTTGTGGAAAAAACCAAGTAAGTTGTCTTGTGGCAGCTTCTGGAAATAGTATTTTTGCTACTTCAACAAGAGGAATAAAAGTTACACATGCTATTGCAGCACTAATAAAAAAGACTGACCAAAATATAGTTTTTCCTACTCTATTTTGAACTGGTAAAGCTTCAGGTATAGGTTTAACCAGTGTCTTAAAGAAATTAATTTTTAATAGTGTTCTTGTTAAGGGAATTAAAAGCCAAAAGGAAATAATCATATTTAATAAAGTAAAGAACTCTTTCCATTGCCAGATTTGATCATATGTATCGAGTTTTATTGGGGCACCAAATACATTCTCAAAATAAGCTAATTGGTTAGCAGTTGCTTCCGCATTGTAGGGTTGAAATGGATGAAGTAATTCTTCATTAAAAATTACTCTGAGTGTATTTGACTCCAAGTCACCATAATATTTCCCTAATTCAACTTCAGAAATATGCTCTTCCTTCTTTAAACCGCTGTTAACTGTCCGTAAAGATTCTGGAGCGATTTTCATATTTGCCGCATCCCAATTTTTTAACTCATTCCTAAATGAGCCCTCATCGTACAATGCGTAACTGACCCCCACATTTGATCTAACATCTTTTAGGACATCATCTCGAAGTGTTAAAACATAGCCGGAAACGTAAACAGAATGCAGAAGACTCTTCTTATTTTGTTCGTCTGCTTTCTTTCCAAAATAATTTGCACCTCTAATTGCTGCATTCCCTCCCATAGAGTGTCCAGTTGAGCCTAAAAGTTCTTTATTGATGAAATTAAAGTCAGAGCTTTCATTCACATGTTCTATTAAAGCGAACATACCATAGCCTTGTGTTGTTGCTGCAATCCTACTCCTTGAAGAACTTGAAAGTCCTTGCGCATATGGATCTATTAAACCCACAACATAACCTCTTCGAGAAAGCTCTATTGCGATGTTAGAAAGTGCTTCTTTCGATCTTTGGAAGCCAGGAATAATAGCTATGAAGGGGACTTTATTCTTCTCAGAGGCTATCTTAGGTTTATATAGATCGTAATAAATATATTGGCCTTTGCCTGTATCTAGTTTCTCCAGCGTAATTTCTGTTTTACCAAAATTGAACTGCACAATAGAAGCAAGAAAAGATGAAATTAATAGTGCTATCAAACCAAATTTAAGATTCATGAGATTAAATTATTTTACTCTACCTAAATACGATCAAAAACCATATAATGTCTTTCCTCGGGTCTGTAGCTCAGTTGGTTAGAGCGCACCCCTGATAAGGGTGAGGTCGCCGGTTCAAATCCAGCCAGACCCACCATTTTTACTCAAACACTTTTAATTTTTGAATAATAAGATACTATTTCGATATGTCTAAGAAGAGTTTTTCATTCATATCATTAGCTGCAATGATTTTTGTAGCAACCATTACATTTGACTCACTTAGCCATGCAGATGATTATATTGATCATCATGAAGAAGTTGAGTGTTATGTTTGTCATACCGAAATTGAGGCTACCGCTTCTGTTGAAGTAGAAAAATTAATCACTAAACTTTATTTTATTGAACTTGATCTTGGAGAATATCTTCTAGCTATCGATTTCAATAACTTTCTTACAAGAGCCCCACCACAAAAATAAAGATCCCAATTATTTAAATTTTAATTTTTTAAAGGAGGTAAAATGAAAAATTATTTTTTTACACTTTTAATGAGTGTTTTTATAGTAAATAGCTTACATGCACAAGAAGACGTAGAAGAAGTAGTTGTTACTTCATCACTTACATCTTCAGCTTTAGCAGATATAGAAGATCCTTTACACGTTGTTGAAGGTGATGATATCGACAGTTCTGCTACACAAAGTCTTGGTGAAACTTTAGATGATCTTCTGGGAGTCTCATCTCAAGATTACGGAGCTGCTGTCGGTAGACCTGTAATAAGAGGTATGACAGGCACAAGGGTAAAGATTCTTAACAATGGTTTTGTAGTTCAGGATGTATCTGGAATGGGCGGTGACCATACTAATGAAATTGACTTTAATGATATTAAACAAGTTGAGATAGTAAGAGGACCCTCATCTTTGCTTTATGCAAAAGGTACTGTTGGAGGAATTATTAATATTGTTGATGATTTAATAGCTAAGAAGGATTTTAATGAACAGGAAATTAACCTTGGACTTGAAACACAAAGCGTAAGTGAAGGAGATTCACAGAGTTTCTCTTACAAGAATAATATTGCTGGATTTAATGTAAGTCTTGCTTTCAAGGATTCAAGTTTTGGCAATTACGACATTCCTGATGGAGCTGTAATTCATATGGAGGAAGAACATCATGAAGATGAAGACCATGATGAAGACCATGAGGAAGATCATCATGAAGATGAAGAAACAAGTTTTCTAGCAAATTCTGATGCTGCAAAAACTGCTCAAAGGATTGGTATCTCTAAAACAGGTGACTGGGGGTACTTTGGTGTTGGTTTCAGAGATCAAGAAAGCCTTTTTGGACTTCCATACCACGTTGAACCACCCGGAGCGCACGGTGATGAACATGGAGATGAGCACGGTGATGAAGACGATCATGATGAGCATGGAGAAGAACGAATTTTTTCATCAACAAATTCAGAAGCTTTTGATATTCAGGGTGCCTACATGGTTAAAGGTGAAGTCTTGAAAAAAATTATGTTCAATTTTAGAGATACTGATTATATCCATACCGAGCAACATATGGAGATGGAAGAAGACCATGATGAACATGAGGATGAGGAAGAGCATGATGAACATGGTGGCCATGGAGGACCTACAAGTTTTCTAAATGATGCAACTGAGTTTTCTACAGTTTTCGATTTTGGGAATGATGTAGTTTCAAGAAAGCTAATGATGTCTTCAATTAATAGCGATATGGCTGTTGTTGGATCAGAAGCACATATGGCTCCAGTGACATCTGAAATGTTTATGCTAGGTTATTACACTGGTACAAACTTCGATGTTTATGACGTTAAATTTGGATTTAGATTTGACAAAATAAATAGAGAAGGCGGCATTATTCATCATGAGGAGGAACATCATGAGGAAGATGATCATGGTGAAGAAGAAGAGCATGAAGAAGAGATTGACTACTATGATCTTGATTTTAATGAATATAGTTATTCATTCAGTCTAGGTAGAGAATTCACTGATAATCTTGGAGCAAGTATTAATTTTGCGTCTGTTGCTAGAGCGCCTGGTGCCATGGAACTTTTCATGAATGGACCTCACTTAGCGAGAGGAAGATTTGAAGTTGGTGATCCAGATCTAGATGTTGAAAATTCAAATAATATTGATGTTACTTTTGATTATAGAAATGGTGATTATTATGGATCGATGGCAGTCTTTAGGAATGATATAAATAAATTCTTATATCTTCAAGATGTGGAAGAACATCATGATGAAGATGATCATGATGAAGACGGTCATGATGAAGATGAACATGAAGACGAACACGATGATCATGGTGGACTTCAAAGAGCAGAATACATGCAGAAAGATGCAAAATTTAACGGATATGAATTCCAATTTGGAAGAAAAATTGATCTTGCAAATGGTTATTTAGATTTAAGTTTTGGAAGAGACGCAGTGAATGGAAAATTCGCTGATGGTACAAAAGTATCAAGAGTAGTGCCGGCTAGAAATATCTATTCTGTAAAGTATGCAAATAATGATGCTTATGAATTGAAAGTTACTCTCAAAGATGTCGGGAAACAAGATGACATAGGTAAAGACGAAACAGTTACAAGTGGGTTTCGAATGTTAGATTTGAAAGCAATGAAAACATTTGATTTCGCAGCTGGTTCAGAAATATCAGTTTCTGTTTTTGCTAATAACATTCTTGATGAGGTAGCAAGAAACCATACGTCTTTTGTTAAAAACGAAGTTCCTTTACCAGGAAGGAACGTAGGAGTTAGGTTGAAATTAAATTTCTAATATATTGATGGGTTATTAAAACTCGTCCATATATTAGGAATTAATGATCAAATTATTCCTGCTAATATTGATATCCTTTTCTATTTTCTCAAATGAGGAAATAGAGGAGGTTATCACTACTGGCACTCTTCTTAAAGAATCTAAATCAAAGTTCTCCCCTGTAGAAATAATTACAGCAGAGAAATTCGATGAAATTGGTGTTTCAACTATTGCTGAAATAAGTAAATATTTATCTGCATCCTCTGGTTCACATTTTCAAACAAATACAATGGATGGAGTAGATCAGGGAATGTCCGCTATTACTCTCAGAGGTCTTGATCATGCTTCTACATTGCTTCTTATAAATTCAAAGAGACAAACATTTACTGGCACTCCTTCATACAACGGAGAGGGCTATGTAGATGCAAATATTATTCCAAAAATTGCTCTTACAAAAATGGAAGTTCTTAAAGAGGGAGCTACTTCGATATATGGTTCTGATGCTGTTGCAGGAGTTATAAATTTTATAACTGTAAAAAAATTTAGCGGCTATAAATTAGATTTAGATAGCCAATACTCTACAAATTACAACCAAAATGACATTGGTTTTGGTTTTCTTTATGGAAAAGATTTTGAGAATTTTAATTTGGTGTTTAGTTTTGAAAGAATGGAAAGAACCCCACTTAAAGCCTATGAAATTGATCAAATTTCAGAATTGAGCGTGAGTGGTTTAGGTAACTCTTTTAAAATTTTAGGTGATGACGTAATTGAAAGTGGATTGTATGCTGGTGAATATTCAAATGGTCAAACAATTCCTGATCCAAATTGCATCGAAAATGGAGGAATATTAGATGGACGTTGTCGTTTTGCTTATGGAAGGGGTTTTAATATTGTAAATGATGAGTCACACGAAAAGTTCTACACAAGATTAAGTAATAGAAATCACGATTTTTCATTAATTTTTTCGAATGTAAAGGTAAACGATAATCCTCAATCCCCATCGTATCCTGCACTTCCATTTCTTGCTAGAGATATTGAGCCAGGAGTAGGAGGTAGTCCCTTCAATGTTCCTGTAAGATGGTATGGAAGGCCATTAGGGGGCAGGTATCCTTGGAGAGAATCTCCAAAAGATATTTCTCAATATCATTTTAATTACAGTTTTCTTATAGATTTTGAAAATTTTAGTTTAGAAACTTCCGTCACTAATAGTCAGCACGAAAACTTTCATAATAGACCTGATATTGTAGATTCTAGATTTTTATCAGCACTCTATGGAAATGGAGGTGAATCAGGAGATTTACAATGGAATATTTTTGATCCATCTCAAAACTCAATCGAACTTGTAGAGCATATTAAAGGCGCAGAGATATCAGACAAAATCGGTGATCTCACAACTTTTGATATTCTTACCCAAACTTCATATGGAAATATAAATCTAGCTTTTGGAACTCAAGCTAGTGTGGAAAACTTAGATATAGACTTTAATGAAATCTCACGAGCTGAATTTGACTCAGATGGCAAGATTATTAAAACAGCAGATCTATTTTTCCTTGGAGGAGGAAAAAATGTAAATGAGAGTCGCAATAAGTATTCTTTATATTTCGAATTAGATAGCTCATTCCTTCCAAATTTTGATTATCGTTTTTCTGGGAGGTTTGAAAAATCTGAAAATTTCTCTTCCTTCGACCCAAAGTTATCTTTTAAATATAAGTTTTTTGAAAATTTTTCTTTCAGAATTTCATCTGGCACTTCTTTTACTATGCCTTCTATGGGACAAATGTTTTCAAGTGATATTAAATTGGGCAGTGTAAGAGATATTGAAAGTTCAGTTTTTGTAAGACAGGCACAAATAGGTAATGCAGATCTTAAACCAGCAGAATCAACAAATACTAATCTTGGTTTAATTTATGGTAATAATGGAAATAGAATTAGTTTTGATTATTGGGAAATAGACTTTGAAAATAGGATTGAAGGACAAAGTGCCCAAGCTTTATTAAGCGAAGATCCTTTTGGCCCATCAATAACAAGAAATGAATTAGGAGATTTAATAGGTGTCACAACAACTTATTTTAACGAAGAATCAACAGTTCTAAGTGGCATCGATTATGGATTAAGTACAGTTAAGAACTTTTTTAATGGCGAAATTGAACTCATTCTACAAGGAACAAACTTGATTGAATTTTTAACACCAGAGCAGAATGAAAATGGCATCACTATGATTAACCGTGTTGGCAAGCATAATTTTGATGCACATACTCATTCATTGCCAAAAAATAGAATAAATACTTTTATAAATTTCAAAAAAAATAAATCAAAGTATTCGCTAATTGCAAGGTATCTAGATGGATACATAAATAACCGAACAATTTCATCTAAAGCTTTATCACTTGGCTATAAAAATAAAGTTGATTCAAGTTTAATTTTTGACATTTCATTAGAACTACCAATTTCACAATATCTACAAATTAATAATAATTCTGGTGATTATGATTTAAAGACTTCTATTGGAATAATAAATCTTTTCGATGAAAAGGCTCCAAGACTATACAATGCACCAGATTTTAGTTGGGACTCACGCTTACATGATCCAAGAGGAAGAATGATAAGGGTGAATTTTCAACTAATATTCGACAATTAATTTTCACATTTTTGTAACAACAAAATAGTATATTATTTACCAATGAAAAATTTATTAGCTCTTCTGCTATTAAGTTTTATTTCTCTGGCTGACGATAGGGAACATGAATCTCTAATGGCAACTCTTTATATACAAGAATCTGCAGAGTATAAAGCTCACATTAGAACAACTTTTAAAACTGCCGAAGCTACAATTCCATTTCTTCTGAAACAAAAGGAAATTTCAGCCTCAATTGATCAAATGAACGGAGAGAAGAATTTTTTTGATAAGCCACCTGCAATCATTCTGGATATTGATGAAACGGTCTTTAGTAACAGTGCATATCAAGCTCGTTTAATAGTAAATAATACTAATTATCCAGATGGGTGGATAGAGTGGGTAAAAGAAGAGAAAGCCACTTTTTTACCAGGAGCTTTATCCTACATGAAAACAGCAAAAGAACTTGGCGTTGAAATCTTTTTTGTAACAAATAGACTCAATGAATTAGAACCAGCCACAAGAAATAATCTTGTTAAAGAAGGGTTTGATTTATCAGATGATATAGATCAAATCTTAACTAGATATGAGAAACCATCATGGGATAGAAATAAATCCTCGCGAGTAGCTCTTATTGCAGAAAATTACAGAATCCTACAAATAATTGGAGATAATCTTGGAGATTTTATCGATGGTCAACAAAATAAGAAATCATCTAAATTTCGAAATTCTATAGTAGAGCAAACAGACTCCTTCTGGGGTTTTGTATGGTTTATGATTGCAAATCCAACGTATGGCGACTGGGAAGGTTCTGTGATTGATTTTGATTATGAACAATCTGAAAACGATCAAATAAAGCAAAAGCTTGATGCTTTAGATTTAAAAAATGAATAATTTTTTTAAGTATCTTTTGGTAGCTATTATTTCATCAATAATTACTTTTTTGATAATTAATGAATATGCGCCCTTATTGATAGAGGTGCCTGAAAAAGATAAAAAAATACTTCCTATAGATTTTAAAAAAGATATAAATCCAAAAGAATTGAAACAGGTTGACGTTAAAGCTAGAAATATAATCTTACTTATAGGTGATGGAATGGGGCCAACACATATTTCAGTTTATAGGAATATTCTTGGAGGACCTAACCATAAGCTATCTTTTGATAAATTTGATTTTTCAGGATTCGTAAAAACTCATGCTTATAATTCTTTGGTTACAGACTCAGCCGCTTCTGCGACAGCATTCAGTACGGGTATCAAAACTATAAATAGATATGTAGGTGTGGATCACAATAAAAAACCCATTAAAAATATAACTGAAATGCTATTTATAAAGGGCTTTGTAAATACAATAATTTCTACTTCAGAAATTACTCATGCAACACCAGCAGCCTTTGCCTCTCATGTAAGTTCAAGATATAAAAAAGAAGAGATAGCCGAACATATTTACAACTCAAAAAATCATATAGTACTTGGCGGTGGGACAGACTATTTTCTTCCAATTGAGGAAGGAGGGACAAGAGAGGACGGGATAAATTTTGTTAAAAAAATAAAAAAGAATTTCCATTATCTTGAAACAAAAAAAGACATAGACAATTTTAATTACATTGATAGAAAAAGAATATTTGGTTTGTTTGCTGAAGATGATTTAGAAAGAACAGAATTTGAACCAAATTTATTAGAAATGTTAGATTTTTCTATTAAAGAATCTAAAAGGATGCTTGAAGACGGATGTAAAGGATTTTTTATAATGGCTGAGGGTTCAAAGATAGATTGGGCATCACATGATAATGATTACGAATATTATTTAAAAGAAATGCAGGAATTTGAAAAAACAGTCGAGAAAGCTCTCAATTTTGCTAAAGAAAATAATGATACTCTTGTAATAGTCACAGCAGATCATGAAACGGGAGGGCTTCTTATTGAACAAGATGATGCACGCTATAGGGAGACAGGAAAAATGAAAATTTCATGGAATACAGCCATAGGTAGGGGTACTCATACTGGAATTATGATTCCGGTATTTGCCCAAGGGCCGGGAGCAGAAAACTTCTCTGGTGTAATGGATAATACAGATGTATTTTTTGCAATAAAAAAGGCATTAGGGTTAGATAATCTTGAGGACTATCAGTGCAAATAGGCATTTCATAATGACTTCATTTTTTTCTAAGAACACTATTTTCTCGGGTTTATTTTTCTTTTTCGTTCTTTTTTCATTATTCGTGCTAAGACCATTTAGAAACACAATAGCAGCTAATATTGGAACTAGTGATCTGCCATTTTATTTGCTAATAATTGTTATTGTTATGTTGCTAGTAAACCCAATTTATTCATTGATAGTTTCTAAAGTTCGTCTTACAAAACTTGTGCCATCTATTTATGGTTTCTTTATTTTATGTTTGTGTGGTTTCTTCTTAACTTATAACTATTTTCCAGAAATTCTTGCTGTTAAAACATTTTTCTATGTTTGGTACAACGTATTTAATTTTTTTGTAGTAGCTATTTTTTGGGCAATGACTGTTAACTCTTTTGATATTGAAGATGGAAAAAAATTCTTTGGAATTATTAGTGGATTTGGCTCTTTAGGTGCTTCGTGCGGAGGTGCTTTAGTTGATGGGTTTCTTTACGATAAGGAGAATCTTTCCCTCCTAATAGCAGTTTCGTCCTTATTACTTGCAATTTTCTTTTCATCTCGTGTTCAAAGAGAGGAGATTGTTTTAAACACATCAGGAGATAATACTCTATCGAGCACACTTGAGCAGTTTTCACAAATAAGAACGAATCCTTTGATCAGGCAGTTTGTTATTTACGCGTTCGTTTGGACGTGTCTATCAACAGCACTTTGGTTTTTTCAACTTGAAATTATCAACAACTACACAAACGATTCAGCTGAAAAAACTAGGATATTTGGAAGAGCAGACTCAATTGTTCCTTTAATCACTTTATTCGTTCAAGTATTTCTTACCGCTTTAATTCTTAGATCCAATTTTCTTGGGATAAAATTTGTCCTTACTATCTATGGTTTGATATTTTCTTTGGCTTTCCTCGCTGTTTCAGGATATTTATCTGATTACTTATTGGCATCTTCTGGGGTACTTATTTTTCTAATCTTGCAAGGAGTGATGCGACCATTTGAGTATGCGTTAAATAAACCAGCTCGTGAAGCTGTCTACACCACACTTAATTCAAAAGAAAAATATAAATCTACAGTTTTCATTGATACATTCACTAATAGATTTGGTGATGCCTCAGGAGGTCTGCTTTTTAATATGTTGTTTTCTTTAGGGATGGTTGCCTATATAGCTCCACTAGCCATTGTCCCTCTTGGAATTTATCTTATGTATCTTGGTTTCGGTATTTCTAAAAGTGTCAGTGTTGTGAAATCTAAGTAATTAATCTTAAGAATTAGTTGAAATTTTTAAATTCAAACATAAAATATCCGTTCACATTATGCTTACAAAAGAAAAAATTTTAAGAGCTGCTAAGAAAAATTATATGGATAAAGAACAGTTGTCCTTTTTCAAAAGTCAGCTTAACGAACTTAAAAAAGAGACTTTAAAACATATAAAAGACGCTAAAGATAGACTTAGTAATCCGCCTGCTTGCAGCGATGAAGTGGATCGTGCACAACATGAAATAGATTCTATGTTATTTCTCAGAATAGTTGAACGTGAGTCTAAACTTCTGCCTAAAATCGATAAAGCCCTTCTTAGAATAAAAGCTGGTGATTATGGCTACTGTTTAGAGACTGGTGATCCTATAGGCTTGGAGAGACTTATTTCTAGGCCAACAGCGGAATTTTGTGCAGAAGTAAAATCAATAAACGAAGAAAAAGAAAAGCATTTCGTAGATTGATACTAATATAATAAGGGTTTAACCTTTGTTTATGAAAAATTTCATCTCTATATTATCCATATTCATAATAGTAAGTTGCTCAAGCGGAAAAACTCCAGTTGAAGAGGGACTTGAAAGTCAAATTTTACATTGGGGAAACGGTAGTGAACCACAAGGTATTGACCCACATATTGTTACAGGTGTACCGGAACATCATATTTTAATTGGTGTTTGTGAGGGCCTTACAATAACTGATCCTAAAGGTGGAAGAGATAACCTGCCTGGGGTTGCAGAAAGTTGGACTCTCAAAGAAGATCAAAAAACATATGTTTTTAATTTCAATCCAAATGCTAGATGGTCAAATGGAGATCGCGTCACACCTGAAGATTTTGTTTGGTCTTGGCAAAGAGCATTAACTCCAACACTTGGATCACAATATTCAGAAATGCTTTTTTATGTGAAAAATGCAAAAGAATTTTATGATGGCGAAATTAGTGACTTTTCTGAAGTTGGTGTGAAAGCAATTTCAGATTACAAACTCGAAGTCGAACTTGAAAACCAAACACCATTTTTTGTAGGTCTACTTGCTCATTACTCGACATGGCCAGTACATAAAGAAACGGTTTTGAAATTTGGTGAAATGGATGATAGGAGTATGAAATGGACAAGGCCTGGAAATCATGTTTGTAATGGTCCAATGAAGTTAAAAAGTTGGGAGCTAAATAAAAAGATTGTTGTAGAGAAAAATGAATTTTACTGGGATGCAAATAGAGTTAAACTAAATGAAATTCATTACTACCCAATTCAAAATGAATCTACAGAAGATAGAATGTTTAGGGCAGGTGCTCTACACGTCACAAATGTAGTGCCACAAGAGAAATGTCCTGTTTATCTCGAAAATAAAAACCCTTCCTTAAGAATTGATCCTTATATGGGTACTTATTATTACAGAGTGAATACGACTTTGCCTCATTTATCAGATTCGAGAGTAAGAAAAGCATTAGCAATGGGTATTAACAGGAAATTAATTGTTGAAAAAGTATCTAAATGTGGGCAAAAAACTGCATACTCTTTTACTCCTCCAGGAACATCAGAATACTACCCTGATACAGTAGTTGAATTTAATCCTGAGATGGCTAAACAATTATTAACAGAAGCAGGATATCCAAATGGAGAGGGATTTCCAACAATTGAAATTCTATTTAACACTCAGGAGGGCCATAGAAAGATAGCTGAAGTAATCCAACAAATGTGGAAGGTTAATTTAGGTATAAATGTTGAAATTTACAATACTGATTGGAAAGTTTATTTAAGCAGACAAGATAATTTAGACTATCAAATTTCAAGAGCTGGATGGATAGGAGACTATCAAGATCCAAATACATTTCTTGAAATAATGAGACCAGGAAGAGGGAATAATCAAACAGGTTGGACAAACTATGAATATGAAAAATTAGTTGCAGAGGCTAATAGAACTTCTGATCAAGAAGATAGATATAAAAAGTTGATGGAGGCAGAGCGAATATTAATTAATGAGATGCCAATCATTCCAATCTATACCTATGTCAAGCAATTTCAAATTCATCCTGATGTAAAAGGTTGGGATGCTAATATTCTTGATCATCATCATCCAAAGTTTGTTTATTTAGAGAGAGACTAATTTAATGATTGGAATAATTCTTAGAAGAATTCTAATTGCAATTCCAGTATTAATAATTGTCGCGAGTATAACTTTCTTTCTAACAAGACTGGCTCCAGGAGGGCCATTTGATGCAGAAAAAAAACTTCCCCAAGAAGTAATTGATAATCTTAATGAAGTCTATAACCTTAATGCACCTCTATATGAGCAATTCTTTGATTACTTTTCCAATATACTGGTTGGTGATTTTGGTCCATCTTTTAGATACCCAGGAAGAACAGTAACTGAAATGATTTCCACAGGACTACCTGTGACTTTTGAGTTAGCTTTCTATGCAATTTTATTTGCGCTTTTTATTGGTCTTTTGTCTGGAACAATTGCTGCTTTAAAAAGAAATACCTTCCTTGATTATTTTCCAATGGCTGTTGCCATGCTTGGAATATGCGTGCCTACGTTCCTATTAGGTCCTTTCTTAGTTCTTATTTTTGGAATTAATTTTGAACTTCTTCCAGTATCAGGTTGGGATACCCTCCCTGGAGACAAGGTTCTTCCTTCAATTACTTTAGGTGCTGCTTATGCAGCATATATTGCCAGATTAGGAAGAGGAGGAATGATAGAAATATTAGGCCAAGACTTTATTAGAACAGCAAGAGCTAAAGGACTTACTGAAAGACAGGTTGTAATTAACCATGCTTTGCAGGGCGGCATTTTACCTGTTGTATCTTTTTTAGGACCAGCTATTGCAGGTCTTTTAGCTGGTTCTTTTGTAGTAGAAACAATTTTCCAAATTCCTGGTTTAGGGAAATTTTATGTAGAAGCAGCTTTCAATCGAGATTACACAATGATATTGGGTACAACAATATTTTTCTCTGCAATGATTATATTTTTTAATTTAGTTTCAGATATATTAGTTTTAATTTTGAATCCTAGGGCAAGAGATTCATGAGCAATTCATCTTTATGGTCTGATGCTTTAAGGAAGCTTTTGAAAAACAGAGCAGCAATGTTTGGGGTATTTATTCTTGTATCTCTGATTATTTTAGCTATTTTAGCTCCAGTTATATCTCCATATACATATGATTACCAAAATTTAGAACTTGGAGCATCAGCTCCTTCAAGCGCACATTTATTGGGTACTGATACTTTAGGAAGAGATCTTCTTAGCAGGCTTCTTTATGGTTCTAGAGTATCTCTAATGGTTGGTTTTGTAGCAACAGCTGTAGCTTTAGTTATAGGTGTTACTTGGGGGATTGTTTCTGGCTACTACGGAGGGAAAGTAGATGCTGTAATGATGAGAATAGTAGATATTTTATATGGCTTACCTTTCATAATTTTCATCATTTTATTAATGGTTGTATTTGGTAGAAACATCTGGCTTCTTTTTGGTGCTATTGGAGCAGTTGAATGGTTAACAATGGCAAGAATAATAAGGGGGCAGGTGTTGAGTATAAAAAACCAAGAATATGTTCTCTCAGCAAAAGCAATGGGAGTATCAAATTTTTATATGTTTAGAAGACATATTTTCCCAAATGTTCTAGGACCAATTGCAGTCTATGCTACTTTAACTATTCCACAAGTAATGCTTCTAGAAGCTTTTTTAAGTTTCTTAGGGTTAGGGATTCAACCACCAATGAGCAGCTGGGGAACACTAATAAGATATGGTGTTGAATCTATGGAAGAATACTGGTGGCTTTTAGTTTTTCCTGGAATTACCTTCACCATGACATTATTTTCTCTAAACTTTTTTGGTGATGGCCTTAGAGATGCTTTAGATCCAAAAACCTCTTCAGATTAGGATTCAGATTAAGAATATTTGATTGCTGCAGATAAAAGCTCTCTAGTATATTCTTCTTTGGGTTTTTCAAAAATAGATTTGGCATTGCCTTCTTCAATCATTTCGCCGTCTTGCATTACAAGAATCCTGTCAGACATTGCTCTAATTACTTTCAAATCATGACTTATAAACAAATAAGTCAAACTGTATTTCTCTTGAAGTGATTTTAGTAAATCAATAATTTGAATCTGAATAGACCTATCCAGCGCAGAAGTTGGCTCATCTAAAATAATAAATTTAGGTTTAAGTATTATTGATCTAGCTATAGCTATTCTTTGTCGCTGACCTCCTGAAAACTCATGTGGATATTTGAATCTATATTTTGGATCAAGCTCAACCTCCCTCATGGTTTGTTCTATCAAACCATTTCGTTCTTTTTTACTCAGATTCATATGAATATCTAAACCTTCTCCGATAATATCTCCTACAGTAAGTCTTGGGGAAAGTGATCCATAAGGGTCTTGAAAAATAATTTGGATATCTTTTCTGACGCTTCGATCTTTAATAGATGAAATTTCCTTTCCATCAAAAATAACTGAACCTTTATAAGGAAGTAAATTGGCAATAGCCCTTCCAAGTGTAGATTTGCCCGAACCTGACTCTCCAACAAGACCAATAGTGGTTTTTTTGTTTATTTTAAGATTTACATTTTTTACTGCATGAAAATAATTTTCTTTAAAAATATTTTGAGACTCGATTCTATAAAAAACATCAAGATCATTTATTTCAACTAAAGGTTTGAGTTCTGATTTAATTTTAGTTTTTTCTTTTGGAATTGATGCAAGGAGAAGTTTAGTGTATCCCTCTTTAGGATTAGCAAAAACTCTTTTTGTTTCACCTATTTCAACAATCTTTCCCTCCTTCATTACTGCTACTTTGTCAGAAAATTTATCAACAAGACCAAGGTCATGAGTAATGAAAAGAATTGACATACCAAGTTCTTTTTGAAGTTTAGACATTAAGTCTAGTATTTGTGCTTGAATTGTTACATCTAACGCAGTTGTAGGTTCATCTGCAATAAGTAGTTTCGGATTATTTACTAAAGCCATAGCAATCATAACTCTTTGTCTTTGACCTCCTGAAAGTTCATGAGGAAAAGATTTAAATCTTCTTGAGAGATCGGGGATTTCAACAAGATCTAATAATTCAAATGCATTATTCTTTGCCTCCTTTTTAGAGGTTTTACTATGAGTGATAATAGCTTCAATAATTTGATCACCAACTCGATGAAATGGATTTAATGATGTCATAGGCTCTTGAAAAATCATTGATACAATATTCCCCCTTACTTGCCTTAGGCTTTTGTTGTCGAATTCTAAAATATTTTTCCCCTCAAATATTATTTTTGAATTCTTTGGATGCATTGCCTTTGGATAAGGAAGAAGTTTTAGAATTGACATAGCTGTTACAGATTTTCCAGAACCTGATTCGCCAACTAACGCTAATGTTTGATTTCTATTAATCTCAAACGAAATATTATCTACTGCTCTAAAAATATTTTCTCGTAACTTAAAATCTACAGACAAGTTTTTTATTTCAAGTAATTTAGACATAACAGATTAAGCATTTTAACTCTAGGATGTTGTAATTAACAAGAATGCTATATATTATTTGTGTTCTTGTGGGGCTGTAGCTCAGCTGGGAGAGCACCTGCTTTGCACGCAGGGGGTCAGGAGTTCGATTCTCCTCAGCTCCACCATTTTAAAATGAATCAAACAATATATTTTGTAGACACATTTACTGAAAAAACTTTTTCAGGGAATGCCGCTGGTGTTGTTTTCCATCAAGGTGAAATAGATGGAAACACAATGCAAAATATAGCATTTGAAAATAATCTTTCCGAAACAGCATTTATAAATACTGCCAAAGAAAATGAAGTTAAATTTTATAGTCCAACAATAGAAGTAGATTTATGTGGACATGCAACTTTAGCTTCAGCATTTATTTTCTTCAACTTTATAGATAAAAATGCAACAGACACCATTTTTAACTCTAACAGAGGCGAACTAAAGATAATCAAAAAAGAGGATTCATTAGTAATGTCACTACCTAAAGATCAACCAAAAAAGGTAGATGTTGCTGAGAGAATTTCTGATGCACTAAATTGTCAGGTAACTGAGGTTTTTAGGGGTACTGATGATTTTCTTGCGATTGTAAAAGATGAAAAAATTGTTGAAAAAATTAATCCGAATATAGAAAAAATTGCGGAATTAGATTCGAGAGGTTTAATCGTCTCTGCTAGAGGCATAGCTACTGATTTTACCTCAAGAGTATTTAGTCCAAATGTAGGGGTTGATGAAGATCCAGTGACTGGATCTGCACATGTTTTACTGGCAACTTATTGGAGCGATGTTCTTAATTTAAAAAAAATGAAAGCGAGACAAGCATCTAAAAGGGGAGGCGAGTTAATCTGTGAAGTTTTAGAAAATCATGTAGAAATAACTGGTAAGGCAAAACTTTATTTGCAAGGCGAGATTTATTTTTAATTATTAAAAAATCAATAAATGGTAAAATGAATAGATGATGGGATATAGTCCAGTTCGAAACCTAGAGACATTATTTGAGATGCCAAATTTCTTTTACCTCTATATTCCAATAATAATCTTAGCAACTATATTAAAAGCTTTTGCACTGTGGATATCAGCTAGACGAGGTGAAAAATTCTGGTTTGTATTTTTTATACTGGTAAATCTTTTTGGGGTTCCAGAGGCAATTTATATTTATTTAAAAAAACGAAGGAGCAACAAAGATGATTAAAGAAGGAATTGTTACAGTACTTTTAACTACTTCTCTTGGAGAAATAAAAATAGAACTAAATAAAGAGTTAGCACCTATTACAACTGAAAATTTTGTTAAATATATTGAATCTGGTTTTTACGATCAAACTATTTTTCACAGAGTAATAGAAAATTTTGTAATTCAAGGTGGTGGCCATAATGAAGACATGTCAATAAAAGATAGAGATCTTCAGCCTATTCAAAATGAAGCAAATAATGGCTTAAAAAATGAGAGAGGAACTATTGCAATGGCTAGAACTGCAGAACCTCATTCAGCCTCATCACAATTTTTTATAAATTTACAAAATAATTTTACTTTAAATCATACTTCTGAAACATCTAGGGGATGGGGGTATGCAGTTTTTGGAAAAGTTTCAGAGGGAATGGAAGTTGTTGATAAAATAGCAATGACTGAGACAGGAGTTTTTCCACCACACTCAGATGTGCCAGTAGAACCAATCCGTATTTTAAAAGCTTCAATAGTTGAATAATGGAAATGAGATTAAAAGATAAAGTAGCACTTATCACGGGAGGAGCCTCTGGATTTGGTAAAGAAACAGCTCGTTTGTTTAAAGAGCATGGCGCAAGTATTTTTATAAGTGATATAAATTCTGAACGTGGAAAGACTGTAGCTAAGGAATTAGATATAGATTTTTTTGAGCATGATGTAACTGATTCGAAAAGGTGGGAGGAGGTTATAAATGGAATTGAAAGTAAAGCTGGCAATTTAAATATTTTAGTCAACAATGCTGGTATAGGTTTTATATCTGATGTTGAGTCAACAAGTGAGGAAGATTGGGAGCTTGTTCATAAAGTAGACTTAGATTCAGTATTTTTAGGATGTAAATATGCCTTGCCATTAATGAGAAAATCAGGAAATGGCTCGATCATAAATATTTCCTCCATATCTGGTATAGTTGCTGGTCATAATTTTGCTGCTTATAACAGTGCTAAAGCAGGTGTAAGACATTTATCAAAGTCTGTGGCTTTGCATTGCGCAAGAACAACTGATCTAGTGAGGTGTAACAGCATACACCCTGTATTTGCTAAGACAGAAATGATGCAAGCTTTTTTTGAAAATGCTAGCGAGGAGTTATTGGGAAAGTTAGAAAAACAAATACCTATAAGAAAATTTGCAGAATCAATAGATGTTGCTAATGGAATTTTATTTCTGGCATCTGATGAATCAAAGATGATTACAGGCACAGAACTTGTTATCGACGGAGGTTTGTCAGCTCAATAATGGATCAAGAAAAATTAAAGAAAATAGACAATCGATTCCAAAGCGTTCTTGATAGACTCTCTCTTGAAAAACTTGATACCTATTTATATAGATTCAAAGGTAAAAATGCTGGTATACAAAGAATATATGGTGGACAAGTTATAGCGCAAGCATACATAGCTGCAAACTCAACACTAGATGAAGATGTTCATCTACATTCACTACATGCCTACTTTCTTCGTCCAGGAGTTATTAAACAACCAGTATTATTTAGTGTTGACCCTATAAGAGATGGTAGAAGCTTTTTTACTCGAACAGTAAAAGCAATACAGAATAATGAAGTTATTTTTACAATGTCAGTCTCATTTCATAAACACGAAGAAGGTTTTTCACATAGCATAGACATGCCAGATATACCTGGACCTGACGAGTTAAAAACAGAAATTGAAATGCGAGAAGAAAACATAGATTTAATCCCTGAAGATTTAAGGCCGTTTTTCTTAAAGGAGAGAGAGATATCATTAAAAATTGTTGAATGGAATGATGTTTTTGATCCACAAAAACTACCTCCGGTAAGAAATCTATGGATGAAGCCAAATGGAAAATTACCTGATAAAAATGAAATACATCATGCGTTTTTATCATATGTTTCTGATTCGGGTTTACTTGCTCCTTGTTTGTATCCACATGGGTTAAGTTATATGTCACCAAATTTAATGATGGCTAGTCTAGATCACACAATGTGGTTTCATAAACAAAACTTTAGATGGGATGATTGGATTCTCTACTCAACAGATAGCCCATATACTGGTAATGCGCGAGGGCTGGGGAGAGGCACTTTTTTTACTAAAGAAGGTGATGTTGTTTCTTCTGTAACTCAAGAAGGTTTATTGAGAATTAAGACTCCTTAATGTTTTAAGGAAAATTTTAATCTTTTCTGGATCTAAATCAGGAGTAAGTCCCTCACCAACATTAAAAATATAATTTTTCCTATCTTTAAATTTTGTAAAAATTTCATGTGCCTTTAATTCGATTTCTTCGTTATTTTTCTTAAAAAAATCTGGATTTAGATTTCCCTGTATTGTTATATTTCCATCAATATAATTTTCGATTTGATCAGAAGAATTAATGCTATACGCTTTAAAAGAAGATTCATCAACAAAAGAAGAAAGAAGTTTGCCGCGGTTATATAGAATTAAGGGAACCTCCTCATTAAGAGCTTCATAAATTTGATTTACATACTTCAGAGAAAAATCTATGTAATTATCTTCAAGAATTCCTGCCCAAGAATCAAAAATTTGAATACAGTCTGCGCCATGTTGCACTTGCTTTTTTGCATATTCAATACAGCAATCTGTAAGTATTTGTAAATATGTTTCAGCATCTCTAGTATTTTCAGATATGTATGATTGAATGCTTTTAAAATCTTTTGGTGATTGTCCATAAAACATATAAACAAACAGTGTCCAAGGACTTCCGGTAAATCCTATTAGAGGAACATTTACATTTTTCTTTATAAGGGATGTTGCATTATAAACATATTGGATTTTGTCATGAAATTCATTGGTGTTTAAATCTATCCTTTCCATTGATGAAAGTGACTTCTCAAATATTGGACCTTTCCCTTTTACAAAATTTACTTTTAAACCTAAAGCATCTGGAATAGTGAGAATATCTGTAAAAGTGATTGCTGCATCAAGATCAAATACGTTTAAAGGCTGCAAAGTAAGCTCTTTACAAATTTCAGGTTCTTTAATCATCTCAAAAAAATCTTCATATTGAGATCTTACCTCTCTGTACTCGGGCATATATCTGCCGGCCTGTCTCAAGAGCCATACAGGAATATATGGAGCTTCATTTTCTCGATTAAGTGCTTTTAAAAAATAATTATTCAAAGTTATCTATAAAGTTAATTAAAAATTTTCGAATTTTATTTGGTTCAT
>CABZLG010000003.1 GCA_902526535.1 uncultured SAR86 cluster bacterium | reverse complement strand
TAGCTTTAAAAAAATTGGAAATATCTTTCCAGACTGTTTCTTTTTCAACGTCAGACAAAGGTTCATGTCTTGATTTTTCGTACGTTTTAAATTTTGTACTAAACCCTAGTTCAAGAAACTTTTGATGCATATCAAATGCTTGTTTACCCATATTATTTACCGTGTCAAAGGATCCTGTAATAAAGAAAAAGGGGATTTTGCTGTTAAATTTCTTATATGTATCCTTTTTCCAAATATTTGTACAACCATTTTTTAAGTCCATCCAAAATTGATTAGTCATGGGAAACCCACAAAGTTCGTCTTCAATGTATTCATCAACATTCATATTGTCACTTGAGATATAGTCGTGTGTAGTTCTGTTTGGTTTAAAAAAATAATTATGTTTCTTTGTTGTGAACTCCTCCATTGTGTTATTGATTTTTTTAGGATCTGAAAGTTTATATTCGGGCCATAAAACTAGATTATTTAAAAACATCTCAACATTATTCCTACTAAAAGCTGCACTTAAAATTATTCCATCAAAATGAATTTTTTTTCTAAGCACTGCTAAACATATCACTGTTCCTAAACTATGGGCTAGTAGGAAATGCTTATTGGTAGAATGTTCTTTCCTAATATACGAATTAAGTTCGATAATTTGATCAACAACTTTTTCAAAACCACTAGATTTATCAAAATATCCCCTCAATTTGCCATCTTTAACATGTAATCCATGTCCAAGATGATCATTGCAATAAACATGGAATCCCTGATTATTTAGTGCTTGAGCAGTAAGATCATATCTTTTATGGTGTTCTGCAAGTCCATGAATTATTTGAACTGTTGAATGGGGTTTTGTTGTTTGTAACCATTTTGCTCCTCTCAGATTTCCATGTTCACTTTTTATGGAAAATTCTTTCATAAGAAACTACTTGATCAATTTAGCATAGCTATCAAATTGCTCTCTCTCTGTTCTAAAAGAATTAGCTGGATGCTCTTCATCTTCATAGCCTAAAGAAATCCCACACCATAAAACTTCATCATCTTCATATTCAAGATGTTTTTTTAATAACTTTGGAAATCCTGCCCATGCTTCTTGTAAACACGTGCCAAGCCCCTTTCCCACAGCTGCAAGACATATACTTTGAATAAAGTGTCCAACATGACCCCATCCGTTTGGGCCAACAGATTTGTGAACTGTTATAAAAATACCAACTGGCGCATCGAAAAATTCGTAATTTTTCTTAGCCCAAGCCATTCTTTTATCCATTTGATCTCGCTCTATACCTAATGCTCCATATAATCCAAAACCGCATGCTCTTTGCCTTGCTTTATACCAATCAGGCATACTTTCTTTGGAAGGATAAACTTGGTATTCCTCTGTTTCAATCTCGCCTTTATCAAATTTTTCACATGCTTCTTTGACTAATTTATTTCTTGCTTCGCCCATTACAACATAAACTTTCCATGGTTGGGAGTTGACTCCAGATGGTGAAAATTTTGAAGTTTCTAGTATTTCCTTAACTAGGTCTTCAGAGACGTCCTTACTTAAATAACCTCTGACTGAGTGTCTTTTTTTAATTGCCTCTAATATATCCATAGATTGAGATTATAAACTGATACTATTTAAATTTATAACTATCTAGTCAGCTAGTTTTAATTTATTTTTGATTTTATTATGTCTTTTTCTGCTCAATTTATAATTTAAAAAAATCAACATGGGAAATAGAAAAAGTAATGAAACTACTGGACCGTGTAATGTAAATAAAGAAGTAAGCTGTTGAGTAGACGGCTCACTTCCACCTGGAGGATAATTAATAAACCATAAAAAAAACATAGATATAAATTGTCCTAGACCAGACATACATTTTGAACAAAACGATGTTAAGGAGGAAACAGCGCCTTCTTGTCTTTTTTCCGATTGAAATTCAATTTCATCAATTATATCTGGAACCATTGATTCTCTTGTCATTAGTGATATGAGTGAGAATATTGATGAGAATAGGATCATAACTGACATAAAGTTAAGAATTTTACTTTGTTCCATTTCTTTAAATAAACCTAAGTAATGCGTAATGAATGGAAGTGAATGTGTCAAAGATAGGAGTATCAAACTTGCTATTACAATTTTTTCTTTATCTAGATATCTAGTAATAATGGGAGTTGCAAACCAACTCACAATTGCAGCAAAAATGTAAAAATATATTAGAACTCGTAAATCCAACGGATCAAATTGCCAAAATTTTGTGTAAGTTAAAAAACTTAGACTGTTTGCCAATCCCCAAGTTCCTTGAATTAAAAGAGAGCCAAAAATAAATAGTAATAATGTTTTGCTTTTCAAAACAAATGACAGTTCTTTTTTTAAAATAGTGAAGTCAGCTTTTTTTTGTTTAGGTTTCCACTCATATAATTCTGGAATGACTTTTTTCGATCCAAGGAGAGAAATCACTCCAAAAATTAACATAAATGAACTCCCAAAAATACCTATATAAAGCCATTTATACGGGTCGCTAATGTAGTAACCTAAAAAGCTATAAACCGCTAGAGAGTGTCCGGCTCCTATTATCCACTGGTATCCCTCTCTCATTGACATGACTCTTGAATTATTAACATAATTTCCACCTAATTCAGAAAATAAGGCTCTATGAGGAACATCGAATATACTTACAAAAAATCTTGTTAGAATTAGAAAGAAAAGTAACCAACAAAATAGAAGGTACTGATTTTCACTCCAGGAAGGGTCTGGAATAAAAAGCATCATATAACAAATGCAAATTGGAAGTAGTGATAGAAACATATAAGGATATCTCCTTCCTAAATTTGTCTTCGTTCGGTCAGAAAAAGTTCCAATAGCTGGATCTGAAAAGGCATCAAATAAAAGAGCTAGGAGAACAGCAGAGCCAGTTAGAAGTGGATTTAGTCCCAAAAATGTAAGATAAAAAAAGCCAAGAAAAAATGAAAAAAAATCAGTCTTTATGGCATTGATCCCTCCTCCAAAACCAAGAAGAATTCTTTGCCAATAGCTAATTTTCATAAATTAAAGAAGTAAGTTCTTAAAGATATATCCTAATATAACTTTGTTTATTTTTTAAAAGCTGGTGGGTCGTATAGGATTCGAACCTATGACCAACGGGTTAAAAGCCCGGTGCTCTACCAGCTGAGCTAACGACCCAGAAAAAAGGTATTTTATACCAGTACAACAATGTCTTAAAGTCCAAATTAATTTAATTAAAGTTTATTTATAAAAATGATTCAAAATCTTCTCTATACATTGTTTCAAGAAGATATATAAAGCTATCCCAATTCAAATCAATGAGCATTTTTGAATTGCTTAGCTTTTTATTAAGCAAACGGGTCTGAAGCCTAACTCTAATTGGTTTATTGTCAAACTTGTATACTAAAACAGGAAATTCATCTCTAGGTGTGACTCCGAGTACTTGCTTCCACCACGCAATAGGAGGTTCAAATCCTTTTTTATATGCTTTACATTCAATATTCCATCTTCCAAGCTTTAAATCTGGGTGATTTTTTTCTTGGTATTGGGTAAGAATTCTTCTTACAGGCCTTTTAAGAGCCAGATCTTCATGTAACTTTTTTGAAATTTTCCTCTCAAAATCGTGCCCCTTTTTCCTTTGGTTAATGGTCATTTTTCAAATACCTCACTATCAAGTTCAGCGTTTGTGAAAACTTCCTGAACATCATCTAGGTCTTCAAGAGAGTCGGTAAGTTTTAATATCTTTTCAGAATTTTCTAAGTTTAGTTTAATTTGATTTTCAGATTCCATTAAAATTTCTGTAGATTCAACACTAAATGTTTTATTTTCAATCGCATCCTTTAATTTTGATAAATTTTTTGGATCACAATGAAGTTCTGTTTTTTCATCGCCTAAATCAAAAATATCATCAGCGCCACTCTCAATAACTAATTCATAAAATTTTTCATCAGATGAACTGTTATTAACAAAAATTTTACCTATAGATTTAAACATATAGGCAACACTTCCAGATGTGCCCAAATTCCCACCAGATTTTGTAAAAGCATGCCTAATTTCTGAAACGGTCCTATTTTTGTTATCTGTTAAAGTTTTGATAAATACAGCAATTCCCTCTGGTCCATATCCCTCGTAAATTACTTCTTCTAAGTTTTGCCCTTCTTGTCCTCCTGCACCTCTTTGAATTGCCCTATTAATTGTATCTTTGCCCATATTTGCTGATAAAGCTTTTTCATAAGCTAGTCTTAGTCTTGGATTGTCTTCTATAACTCCGCCACCCTCCTTTGCTGCAACTGTTAATTCTCTAATTACTTTTGTAAAAACAGCTCCTCTTTTGGCATCCTGTCTTGCCTTTCTGTGTTTGATATTTGCCCACTTAGAATGCCCTGCCATTATTCCTCAATTTTTTTTATATTTAACTCTTCAAGGCTCTCTTTGGGAACTTCTCCTGGTGCTTCAGTAAGTAAGCACATTGCAGATTGAGTTTTAGGAAACGCAATAACATCTCTAATTGTATCTACACCTGTAAGAATCATCGCAATTCTATCTAAACCAAATGCAATACCTCCATGAGGAGGACAGCCTGTGCCAAGTACTTTCAAAAAAAATCCAAATTTATTATTTGCCTCTTTTGGACTTAAGTTGAGAAGTTTGAATATTTGCTCTTGTATTTCTTTGTTATGAATCCTTATTGAACCTCCTCCAAGCTCTATTCCATTTACAACAAAGTCGTATGCTCTTGATTTAATAGAATTTATATCAATTTTTTGCAATTCTTTTAGGTCAGATTTAGCAGGGCTAGTAAAAGGATGATGTAATGCAGATACCTTACCATCATTATCTTTTTCAAACATAGGAAATTCAGTAACCCAACATGCTTGATAGCCATCTTTTAATAAATTTAAATCTTTTCCAATTTTATTTATTAATCTACTCATATAATCATTTACAATTCTGCTTTTGCCAGCTCCAAAAAAAACAAGATCATTCTTTTTAAGGCTTAATTCTTTTATCAAAGTTTCTATACATTCTTCAGATAAATATTTAAGTATGGGTGAGTTGACTCCTGAATAGCTTACATTTTCTACTTTTATGTAAGCTAATCCTTTAGCTCCAAATTCTTTAACAAAATCTGTGTATCTATCAATTTGTCCTCTTCCTATTTTTTCTCCATCATTTATAACCAATGCTGCTATTCTTGATTCATCATCATTTGCAGGTTCAGAGAAAACTTTAAATTCTTCTTTTTCAAAAAACTTCTTTACTTCTATTAGCCTCAAAGGATTTCTTAAGTCTGGTTTATCACTGCCATATTCTTCCATTGCTTTATCCCATTTAATAACTTCAATATTCTCCAAGTCTTCATCGGCAATTTCTTTGAAAACTTGTCTCATTAAGTCATTTGTAAGACCCATGATGTCTTTTTCCTCCACAAATGATGACTCGATATCAAGCTGAGAAAATTCTGGCTGTCTGTCTGCTCTTAAATCCTCATCTCTAAAGCATCTGGCTATTTGATAGTACTTCTCAAAACCTGCAATCATTAACATTTGTTTGAATAGCTGTGGAGATTGTGGAAGTGCAAAAAAACTTCCTCTATTTGTTCTACTTGGCACAAGATAATCTCTTGCTCCTTCGGGAGTCGCTTTTGTAAGAATTGGCGTTTCAATATCAATAAAGCCTTTTTTTTCAAGAGCTTTTCTGACTATTTGAGAAATTTTAGACTTTGTCTCAAGATTTTTTTGCATTTCTGGTCTTCTTAAGTCAAGAGTTCTATTTTTTAGACGGACCTCTTCGCTAACTTCTGCAGATTGATCTAATGGAAATGCTGGGGTTTCTGCTTCATTTAAAACAATTATTTCATCAGCAATAATTTCAATAACTCCCGTTGTAAGTTCTTCATTCTCCGCGTCCTCGGGACGCTCATTTACTTTTCCAGAAATTTTTAAAACAAATTCACTTCTTACTTTTTCTGCAAATGAAAAAGATTTCTTGTTTTCTGGATTTACAACAACCTGTACTATTCCAGTCTTATCTCTTACATCTAAAAAAATTACACCACCATGATCCCTTCTTCTGTGAACCCAACCACAGATAGTAACAATTTTGTTAATGTACTTTTTAGAGAGCTCTCCGCAATAATTACTTCTCATCTTTTTTGCTTTTCTTTTTTTGGTGAAGGGATATTTTATTTAACACTTTTTTATAATAAGTTTATTCCAACCATCACCTTTTAATCTTAAACTTGGAACAGATATTAAGTTTATAACTCCTCCAGATTTCTTACATTTTAAACAACTTTTTAACGGTTTTTCTTTTATTTTCTGAAGTGCTTCAAAATTGGGTTTACATACATCACAGTAATAATCATAAATCGGCATAAATAAAAGAAATTACAATATAATTAACATTGGAGATTATAGTGTATTTCTCGAAATTATTCGTCCCAACAGTAAAGGAAGACCCTTCAGATGCAGAACTTATAAGTCACAAGTTGATGGTGCGTTCTGGAATGATAAAAAAAACTGCAGCTGGTATTTACAGCTGGTTACCTTTAGGTCTTAAAGTTCTTAAAAAAGTCGAGGAAATAGTCAGAAAGAATTTAAATAACTTCGATGCTGAAGAAGTTCTTATGCCTATGGTTCAGCCTGCAGAACTATGGAAAGAGTCAGGAAGATATGATGAATATGGCAAAGAACTTCTCAAATTTGATGACAGGTCAAATAGGGGGTTTGTATTGGGCCCAACCCATGAAGAAATAATATGTGAAATTTTTAGATCTCACCCAAAAAGTTATAAAGATTTGCCTGTAAACCTTTATCAAATACAAACAAAATTTAGAGATGAAATTAGGCCAAGGTTCGGCGTTATGCGATCAAGAGAGTTTTTAATGAAAGACGCTTATAGTTTCGATATTGATGAAAAAGGGTTGGTTAAGAGTTATGGAAAAATGAAGAATGCTTACATAAGCATATTTAATGAAATAGGTTTAGATTACAGAATTGTTAAAGCAGATTCTGGAAATATTGGTGGAGATATAAGTGAAGAATTTCATATTCTTGCTGACTCAGGTGAAGATTTGATTGCTGTAAGTGATGGTAGTGATTTTGCAGCAAATGTAGAGGTTTTAAATTATGATAAAGATCCCAGTGAACTTGAGGGAAAAAAATCTCCTGATGGGAAAGGTAAACTTAAAATTAAGAGGGGAATTGAAGTTGGTCATATCTTTCAATTAGGTCAAAAATATAGCCAAGCAATGAAAGTTGGAGTTAAAGATATGAATGGAAACTCTATACATCCTTTTATGGGCTGTTATGGAATTGGAGTGTCTAGAATTGTTGCTGCTGCAATTGAACAGAATTATGATGATAAAGGAATCCAATGGCCAACCAAAATTACTCCATTTGGAGTAAATATTATCTGTTTAGATCCCGAAAGTAATGAAATTGTAAAAGTTTGTTCAGAAATTTATAGTATCTTAAGAAAATCTGGCTTTGATCCACTATTAGATGACAGAGATATAAGGGCCGGAATAAAATTTAAAGAACATGAATTATTAGGTATACCATATTCAATTATCGTTGGGCCTAATAATTTTAAAAATACAAAATTAGAGTTTGGCATTAGAGCGCAAAATGAAAAAATTGATATGAAGTTAGATGATATAAAAAAATATTTAGGAGAAAAATTTGATTAGATTTTTTACTACCATAGGCGGGTTCTTATTAGGCTCACTACTCATTACGCTTTTACTTATTTTTGCATTGAATCCATCTTTTTTAACAAAGCAAGTTTTAGGTTATGGTGCTAAAAGCTTTGGAGTTCCCTCTACGAATAAGGTTGATAAGTTTCTTGATCAAACTATCATCGACGGAGCTATTGATTCACCTCTTGCGTTAACATATTTAGGGCTTGATTCTCTAAATTTTTTAACAGGGCACAAATCAAAACTAGGCGACTATAGTTTAGAAAAGTCTGAAAATGACTATCAAGATAGCTTAAAGCAATTAAAGTACCTGAGCAGATTCAATCAGAATGACATGCCTGAGGGTAATTATAATTTACAAATAAAAAGATTTAGTCTTGATAATGATATTAGAGGTTATGAGTCATTTAGGTTTCATTCTAGCCCTGTAACGCAATTTTTTGGAGCGCATTTAAGTCTAGTAGAATTTCTCACAGATCAACATAAGATAAATAATGAAAGAGATATTGAATTTTATTTTGATCGTATTAATGAGGTTCCAAGGGTCATTAATGAAATTATAGGCTTCTTGAATAAAAGAGCAGAGAATGGGATATTTTCTCCGGAATTCGTCTATAAAAAAGCTATGAGTCAAATTGATACTCTTTCCACTGGGAGAATTGAGGAACATCCATTGTATGAAACACTTGAGAAAAAAATTGATGCAATTAATTTGTCTAAAAATAAAAGGGAAAATTATTTAGTTAATGCTAAGAATTTAATTAAAGAGGTTTTTGTACCTGCTTATAGAAGACTTTTCAACACATTAGAAAGTCAAACCAAAAATGCAAGAGAAATGGTAGGGGTTTGGGGCTTGCCAAATGGTAATGATTACTACAAGCACAGACTAAGAATATATACAACTACTGATTACTCTTCAGATGAAATACATAACATAGGCCTTAAGATGGTAAGCGAAATTCAAAATGAAATCAGAAGCATTCTAGAATCCGAGGGTTACGATATTTCAAGACCCTTACCAGAACTGTATGAAGCATTAAATAATGAAGAAAGATTTTATTACGAAGATTCAGATAAAGGCAGAGAAGAAATACTTGCTGACTATACAAAAATTCAAAATGAAGCTATGAAAAAAATGCCTGATTATTTTAACGAATTACCTAAATCAGAGGTAATTGTAAAAAGAGTTCCAATTTACTCTGAGCAAAGTGCTGCAGGAGGTTATTATCAGAGTCCTGCTTTAGATGGCTCAAGACCTGGGGTATTTTACGCGAACCTATATGATATTAGAGCAACTAAAAAGTTTGGAATGCCTGCACTATCATTTCATGAGGCTATACCAGGACATCATTTTCAAAATGCCTTAAATATAGAAAATAGCACTCAAACTTTGTGGAAAAAATTTGGATATGGGACTTCAGCTTATGGGGAGGGATGGGCGTTATATGCTGAGAGATTAGCAATAGAAATTGGTTTGGTAGAAGATCCATATGACTTAATTGGGTCACTACAATCTGAATTGTTTAGGGCCGTACGTCTTGTTATTGATACAGGTATACACAGCAAAAAATGGACAAGAGAAAAAGCAATAGATTATATGATTAAGAATGTGGGTTCTGAAGAGAGCGAAGCAATATCAGAAGTTGAGAGGTATATAGTTTGGCCTGGACAAGCTTGTGCTTACATGATTGGTCGAATTAAAATCATGGAACTCAGGGATAAAGCAAGAGAGGAACTTGGAGATAAATTTAGTATAAAAGATTTCCACACTGAAGTTTTAATGAATGGGTCTTTGCCACTTACAGTTTTAGAGTCCGTCATTAATGACTACATAGAAAAAAATAAAATTTAATATTATTCAGATAAAACTTTTTCTATATCGGTAAATATATTAGGATTTTCATCAAGAAATTCTATTACTTTAGACATTCCTTGGCCAATCTTATCACCATTATAGCTATACCATGATCCAGCCT
Source organism: uncultured SAR86 cluster bacterium (assembly GCA_902526535.1). Classification (GTDB taxonomy): domain Bacteria; phylum Pseudomonadota; class Gammaproteobacteria; order Magnimaribacterales; family TMED112; genus TMED112. Next base: position 76,276 of record CABZLG010000003.1, on the reverse strand, counting down.
TTTCAACTATTCCTTTTTGAACTGCATATTCTATAATTTCAGCTTTTCTATTTATGCCCTTCCCATAAAGAATCTGAAATTCTGCTATTTTGAATGGAGGTGCCATTTTATTCTTGACGACTTTTACTCTTGTTTCATTTCCGATAACCTCATCGCCATCTTTAATTGCACCAATTCTTCTAATATCCAATCTTACACTTGAATAGAATTTCAATGCATTTCCTCCAGTAGTTGTTTCAGGGCTACCAAACATTACTCCAATTTTCATCCTTATTTGATTGATAAATATAACAAGCGTATTTTTTTTCTGGATGCTACCAGTAATCTTTCTTAGTGCTTGTGACATCAATCTTGCTTGCAATCCAACATGTGAATCACCCATATTTCCCTCTAATTCGGCTCTTGGGACTAAAGCTGCAACACTATCGACAACTATCACATCGAGCCCTCCACTTTCAACTAACATGTCAGTAACTTCTAAGGCTTGTTCACCTGTATCAGGTTGTGAAAGAAGCAGTTCGTCAATATCAACACCTAAGGCTTTAGCATATTCTGGATCTAATGCATGCTCTGCATCAATAAATGCAGCAGTTCCACCTGCTTTTTGACATTCTGCTATTATTTGAAGTGTAAGAGTTGTCTTTCCAGAGGATTCTGGACCATATATTTCAACTACTCTACCTTTAGGCAAGCCGTTAATACCCAAAGCTTTGTCTAAACCAAAAGAACCTGTTGAAATAGACGGAACTTCAACAGTATCCCTTGTTCCAAGCTTCATAATAGTTCCTTCGCCAAAATCTTTTTCAATTTGCTTAAGTGCTGCTTCTAACGACGTTTTTTTATTATCTGACATATTTTTCCTCAATAGTGTATATATATACAGTACTTATTTTTTATTAATTAATCAAGAAAAAAAGCACTTTTTTCTTTATTTTTTTAAAAGAGTCAATATCAAGTAAAATACTGAAATGGCATTTATAGTTACTGAATCATGTATACAGTGCAAGCACACTGATTGTGTAGAAGTTTGTCCTGTAGATTGCTTCTATGAGGGTCCAAATTTCTTGGTAATAAATCCAAATGAATGTATAGATTGTGGTCTTTGTGAACCAGAGTGTCCTGAAAATGCTATTTACGCGGAAGATGAATTGCCACAAGATCAAATACATTTTGTTGAAATAAATGACGATTTGTCTGCGGTTTGGCCAAATATAACGCAAAAAAAAGAGGCTTTACCAGAGGCTACAAAATTCAGTTCTATAAAAAATAAAATTGATCTTTTAAAGAAAGATTAGTTTAAATGTAACCATACAGAAGGAATTGATCCAGAAATCAAACCAGAAAAAAATACCCTTAATGAATTTTCATTTTTTTTAAAACCTTTAATAATTTCATTTGGAACAATTAAAAATGATATCAGTAGCCCAAGTATTAGTGGAGAAAGATATAAAAAATCAAAATTCTTTAATGAAATTATCACTTCTTGATAAACACCCAGAAGAACTAAAACTAATGAGCCGGAAATTCCTGGAAGTATAAATGCTGCAAAACTTAAAAATCCTGCAAAAACTAAAAAAAGGATTTTTAACGGAGAGGCAAAATTTGAATAAGAAAATTCAATTAAAGTTAGGCTTATGCAGAATGCAATTAAAATTCCAAACAAAAAGTGAAATGGAAATTTTCCCGAGACAATTAACTTTTGATCTAATAGACAATTTTTTAATACAGCTAAAATCATAATAATAGAAAGAAGGATTTTAAATTCGTATAAAAAATTTGTAATTAAATAATTAATTAAGTTTACAGCTAAAAAAATTGCGTTAAACATGCCTAAAATCAGAGGAACTAAAAACCCCAGATTGATTTTTTCTCTTATTTTTTCAAAAGAAAATATGAATTGAGAAGGGCTAAAAAAAGATATTATTTTTACAAATTCATTATAAACATTGAATAAACCAGCTATAGTTGCCCCAGAAATGCCAGGAGTGATTTCAGCCAACCCCATAAAAAAACCGGATATAAATCTGTAAAAAAATTTATACACCTGGAAGTTTTCCTCTAAATTTTGAAAGGCTAGTCATATCCCAAAATAAAGGAGTTACGGAAATATAGTTCGTTTTAATTGCATCGAAATCTGTGCCCTCAAGATTTCCAGCAGGAGGCCCTGATTTTCCAATTTTATAACTTATTGAATTTTCATTACCTTTAAATTCTGGTGCAAGAGGCACTCCCCTATTTCCAAGTTTAGTAAGCTTAAAGCCTTCGATTTCATTGAATTTTATATTTGGTACATTCATATTTATAACAACACCATCATTCGGCTTATCTTTATAGTTCTCAACTATTTGTTTAAGCATCATTTTTGTGGCAAGTATAGATGATTCATATTCCTCAAAGGATTTTCCTGCAATAGAAATTGCCAAAGGTGGATAGTGCAGTTTTCTAGCAGTGAAAGCTGCACCAAGAGTGCCTGAATGAATAACATCATCTCCCATGTTTGCCCCTCTATTAATGCCGGAAATTACAATATCTGGAATTTGTTCTAAAATAGCCATCAGACCCATGAAGACACAATCAGCTGGCGTTCCATCAACAGAATAGATGTTGTCAGAAAGTTTTTGAATTTTTACATCAGATCTAAGAGTTATAGCAGCACCCTGTCCGCTCTTATCTTTTGATGGTGCAATTAATGTTACACAATGGCCATCGTCTTCAAGAGCCTTCAATAATCTTAAAGTAATATCTGAATCGACTCCATCATCGTTTGTTAAAAGAATATTCACCTTGAGATTTTTATAATTGTTTGTGCAGCTGCACCATCATTATTACCTATAAAACCCATTTTTTCTGAAGTTTTTGCTTTTAAACCAATATTTTCCTCGTTTAGTTTAAGAATTTTACTTAAGTTTTTTATAATTTTAGCCCTATATTTATTGAGCTTTGGCTTCTCGAGTATCACAACTATATCAACTTGAATTATTTTAAAGCCTTTTTTTGCAAGTAGATTATTTGTAATTTCAAAAAGTTTACATCCTTCAACATCTTGCCATTCAGGAGTATTTGGAAAATGTTTTCCAATATCTCCATCCCCAATTGAGCCAAGCATGGCATCAACTATTGAATGAAAAATTATATCTCCATCAGAGTGGGCATCGAAACTTTTATTGAAAGGAACTTTTATTCCACCAAGAATTAAATATTCACCCTCTTTAAATCTATGACTGTCAAAACCTAAACCAACTTTTTCTTGTAGTTTATTAAAGTTCCTTACATCTTCAAAAACTGTAACTTTTATATTTTTACGCTTTCCAGGAATAAATCTGACAGTACCTCCTGAATGTTCAATTGCTTCTGATTCATCGCTAGGAATGAAATTTTCTTTCAGACAAATCTCAAGCGATGATTCTAATAATTTTGCTTTTGCAATCTGTGGAGTTTGAGCAAGATAAAAATCATTTCTATCTACACTTTTTTTAACAAATAAAGTTTCTCGATTAATATTTTTTAATGATTCATATACAGGCAGTCCATAAACTAAACAATCCTCATTTTGATTTTCAAATTGTTCAATTAAAAAGTGAATATCGCTCTCATCTATAAATGGCCTTACTGCATCATGTACTATTACATAATCATCTTCATTAATTAACTTAAGAGCTTGTATTACTGATTCTGCTCTTGTTTCACCTCCTGTAACTGTAACTATATTGAGGTCATCTGGCAGATCTAATTGTTTAAATTCTTTATCATTTTTATGGAGTGGAATAATAATTTTTTTGATTTCAGAGATATTTCTAAAGATACTCAATGTCTTTTCAAGAATTGTTTGATTATCAATTTTGAAGTACTGTTTTGGCTTTTCAGAACTAAATCTTGTTCCCAGACCGGCAGCTGCAATGATTAATGAAATTTTGTGATTATTCTGGTTCGATTTCAAAATACTCCTCACCTTCTTTTATTAATCCAAACTCTTCACGAGCTATATTTTCTACATAACTTTCATCATTTTTGACAGAGTCAATTTTTTCTATAAGTTTGGTATTTTCATTATTAATTTTAGTTAGCTCCCTTTCTTTTGAAATGACAACATTAGAGATTTTATTATTTGAATTTATGCTGTAAGTTCCTAATAAAATATCATGCAAAATAAAGGCAATAATAATTAATAAAAAAATTATTCCAATTGCTGTTATAAAACTATTTATTCTATTTTTTTGGGTAGAGCTCATTTTCAATAATAAGTAGTCTATTGTATTTTGAGTTTCTATCTGATCTAGATGGAGCGCCTGTCTTTATTTGCTTTGCATCTACCCCAACAGCAAGATCAGCTATAAATGAATCTTCAGTTTCTCCAGACCTATGTGAAATGATAGTATTAAATCCGTTTTCTTTTGCAATTTGAATACTATCTAAACTCTCGGTGAGAGTTCCTACTTGATTGGGCTTTATGAGAATTGCATTTCCTGCGCGCGAGTCTATTCCTTTTTTTAACAAATCTCTCTGAGTTACAAAAATATCATCTCCAACTATTTGTACTCCATTTAGTTCTCTTGTTAATTTAATCCATCCTTCCCAATCATCTTCATGTAATGGATCTTCAATTGATTTAATATCAAATTTTTTGATAAGTTTGACATAGTAATCAATCAAACCATCTGACGAAAAAGTTTCATTAGTGGCATTTAAAATATAATTTTTTCCATCAAAAAATTCTGAAGCAGCACAATCTAAAGAGATAAAAATATCTTTGCCGTATGAAAAATTTGCACTTTTAATTGCTTTTATAAGGTACTCTATGACTTCTTCATTTGAGTCAAGATTAGGAGCGAAACCACCCTCATCTCCAACATTTGTACTCCAACCTTTAGATGAAAGCAGTCTTTTTAATGATGTGTAAACTTGTACACATTTTTTTAATCCGTCAGAAAAACTTACATCGTCAGAAGGCATAATCATAAATTCTTGTATATCTATCTTATTATTTGAATGGGCTCCACCATTAAAAATGTTAAGCATTGGCCTAGGCATTGAGAGGGTCGAACTTTCATTTGATTTTGAATCAAAAAGAATACGTATATAGTCATAGAGAGGAAGTTTCATTGCATTTGCAGCAGCTCTTGTACAAGCGAGAGAAACTGAAAGGATCGAATTTGCACCTATTTTTTTCTTTTGCTTTGTGCCATCAAGATCAATCATTATTTGATCTAATTCTTTTTGATCCTCAATTGGTTTGCCCATTAAAGCAGGTTGTATTAAATTTTTAATATTTTCAATTGCTTTTTTAGTGCCCTTTCCATCAAATCTCTCATCATTGTCCCTAAGTTCAAATGCCTCTTTTTTTCCTGTTGAAGCTCCACTAGGAATCATTGCATCTCCTTTATGTCCTGAATTTAAAACCACAGATGTATGAATTGAGGGAACACCTCTTGAGTCAAGTATCTCAATTGCATCAATTGATTTGATCTTAATCATCAAATTTTTTTAATCAGAGAATCTAGTTCAAAAATTTGCTCTAAAAAAGCCTCTAACTCTGAAAGTTTAAGCGCACATGGACCATCACATAATGCCTTTGAGGGATCAGGATGTGTTTCAAGAAATAAACCTGCAATTCCTTGTGAGATACCGGCTTTTGCAAGTTCTAAAACATATTCTCCTCGTCCACCTGTACTCTTTTCAAGTGTTCCAGGTTGTTGCAAAGAATGTGTAACATCGAAAAAAACAGGTTTGCTTGATTCTTTCATGATTTGAAAGTTTAAAATATCTACTACTAAATTGTTGTATCCAAAAATATTTCCTCTTTCACATAAAATAATATTTTTATTCCCTACTGACTCACATTTCTCAACGACATGAAAAATTTCTTTTGCTGACATAAACTGTGGTTTTTTTAGATTTATAATTTTTCCTGTTTTTGCTGCTGCAACTACTAAATCAGTTTGTCTACATAAAAAAGCAGGAATCTGAATAATGTCACATACTTCAGAAACAGGCATTGCTTGATGTGGTTCATGAATATCAGTCAAAATAGGAAGGTTATATTTTTGTTTAAGTTCAGAGAGTATTTTTAATCCATCTTCTAACCCAGGACCCCTATAGGAATCTAGTGAAGATCTGTTAGCTTTATCAAAAGAGGCTTTAAATACAAAATTAAAGTGTAATTTTGAAGAATTCTTTATAAATTCTTCTGCAACTTGGAAAATCAGCTCTTTTGATTCAATTACATTTACTCCCCCAAAAATAGTTAGTCTCTCTGAATTTCCAATCTTAATATTATTAAGCTTAATCATTTCTTCAATTTTACCGCTGTTTTAATAAAATCATTAAATAATGGATGTCCTGTTTTGGGTTTTGATGTAAATTCTGGATGAAATTGACAACCAAGATACCAAGGATGATCTTTCATACTAATAATTTCGACTAGATTATGAATTTCTGACCTTGCAGAAATTAGTAAACCTTTTTTTTCAAGCTCAGAAATATATTCAGGATTAACCTCATATCTATGACGATGTCTTTCAAATATGTTTGTTTTCTTATAAAGCTTATGAGCAAGTGAACTTTTTTTCAATTTTGCTTTTTGAGCTCCCAAACGCATAGTGCCACCTTTATCAGAGTTTTTATTTCTTTTTTCTATTGACCCGTCTTCATTTTTCCACTCAGTTATTAATGAAATAACTTTATGTTTTGTTTTAGGTTCAAATTCAGTGCTATTTGCATCTTTCAATCCGCAGAGATTTCTGGCAATTTCAATTATTGCTATTTGAAGACCAAGGCATATTCCAAAATATGGAACTTTTCTCTCTCTGGCATACTTTGCTGCAAGAATCATCCCCTCGATTCCTCTTCCCCCAAATCCTCCAGGCACCAAAACAGCATCTGATTTTTTTAATTTCGAGGTGTAATTTTTACTATTGAGCTCATCGGAATTTACAAAATTAATAATTACCCTTGTATCATTATTAATTCCAGCATGGTCAAGAGCTTCAGTTAAAGAAAAATAAGCATCCTTTAGATCTACATACTTTCCAACAAAAGCGACATTAATTGACTTGGAGGGTTTAATTTTTCTTTTAACTACTTTTTTCCACGCTGATAAGTTTGGTCTATTTTTCTCAAGTTGCAGCTTGTCAGTAATGATTTTATCTATTCCTTCTTCATCAAGAGCTAATGGCACTTCATAAATTGTCACTAAATCAGGCAAGGATATAACGGCATTTGATGGCATTGAACAAAATAGAGCTATTTTCTCTTTACTTTCTTGCGGTAATTTGATGTCCGATCTGCAAACAAGAATATCAGGCTGAACACCAAGCGACCTGTATTCTTTTACAGAATGTTGTGTAGGTTTAGTTTTTAATTCTCCAGCATTTTTTAAAAAAGGAACAAGAGTTAAATGTATAAATGATGTTTGATAATTCTTTAATTCAAGTCCAAGTTGTCTGATAGCTTCAATAAATGGCTGACTCTCTATGTCACCAACTGTACCTCCAATTTCAACAATAGCGATATCATATCCTTTAGAGCCTTTGATAATTTTCCTTTTTATTTCATCTGTAATGTGTGGTATGACTTGAACAGTTTTGCCAAGATATTCTCCTTTTCTTTCTTTTCTTAAAACGGAATAATAGATTTTTCCTGCAGTAAAATTATTCTCTTTTGTGCATTTATGATTTATGAATCTCTCGTAATGTCCAAGATCAAGATCGGTCTCTGTCCCATCTTCAGTCACAAATACTTCGCCATGTTGAAAGGGGCTCATAGTTCCAGGATCTACATTAAAATAGGGGTCAAGCTTTATAACAGTTACTGTATATCCTTTTGATTCAAGCAATGATCCTATAGATGCTGAAGCGATTCCTTTCCCTAGAGAAGAAACAACTCCACCAGTAACAAAAATAAATCGCGTATCTTTAAGCAAAATAATTTAATAAATTAAGTGACTATTCTAAATAATTTTTTGGAACTCTTCTTGAGATATTTGTTAATAATTGGTATGAAATTGTATTTATGCTCTTAGCTAGTGTATTCAGTGGGGTTTTGAAGTTCCACATCTCTACCCAATCACCTACTTTTACAGAAGAATCATCGCCTAAATTAACACAAACCATATCCATGCTTGTTCTCCCAATTGTATGGAATTGTTTTTCATTCACAAAAACTGGGACGTCTTTGTAGATTAATGGATATCCATCGGCGTATCCAAGCGATATTACTGCCACTAATGAGTCCTTATCTGCTATCCAGCTTGCTTCATATCCAACAGAGTCCCCTTTTTTTACATTTCTTATTGAAATTATCTTTGATCTGAAATTTGTAACAGGTTTAATCCCATGTTCATAAAAACCACCACCATAAACTGAAATACCTGGTCTCACGATATCATAATGTGATTTTGGATAATTAAAGACAGCCCCAGAATTTGCAAGACTTTTTTTGTAACTAAATTTTTTTGTTACCTCTTCAAATAGTTGAAGTTGTTCGTCGTTTAATGAGTGTCCTTTCTCATCGGCACATGCAAAATGTGACATTAATACAAGGTTACTAAAACCTTTTTTCTCCAAAAACTCTATTGTATTTTCAAATTTTTCTGCATTAAAGCCCAACCTATTTAAACCTGTATTAAGCTTTAACCAAAGTCTATTATTCTTTAATCGCTCGTCAAGGTCTTTCAGCTGCCAGTCTGAATGAATTAAAACATCTAAATCGTATTTTAAAACCTCTTTATATTCATCTAAGTCATATACCCCCTGCAGCAAAAGAATTGGCTTGGAACTTTTATTTCTTACTAAAATGGCTTCATCTATAGACATTACAGAGTAGCAAGAGACATGCTCATCAATCACATCTACCACTTCATTAATTTCTAGACCATAAGAAAAAGCTTTTAAAACCCCTTGTATCTCTGAAGTTGTTTTTTCTTTAACAATTTTTATATTATGACTGAGATTATTCAAATTAACTTGCAGTTCAGTATCACGCATTTTAGATTTCAATCAGATTCAGCTTTTAACCAGTCTCTGTAATCTTTTTTTGCAGATGGGTGAAGCTCTGCAAATCTAGTATTGCTCTCTTCAAAAGATAAAAGAACATTTTCAATTGGTCCGTTTCTATGTTTGACTAAATTTATTTCTGCAACATTTCTATATTCTTCTTCTTTCTGATAAACCCATTGTCTGTACAGCATGTAAATTAAATCTGCGTCTTGTTCAATTGCTCCTGAATCTCTCAAGTCAGACATTCTTGGGCGTTTATTTTCTCTGGCATCAACGTTTCTATTTAACTGTGAAAGAACAATGACTGGACACTTCAATTCCTTGGACAAATGTTTTAGAGCTCTTGAAATATCTGACAGCTCATTCACTCTACTATCATTTCGACCTGGCATTTGCATCAATTGTATGTAGTCTATTAATACAAGCTTTATTCCACCTTTTTCCCGAAAAGATCTCATAACTTTTCTACATTTTGCTCTAATTTCTGGAGGAGTAATATTTCCTGCATCGTCTATTAATAAATTGCTTTTTGAGAGCTCATCCCCCATTCTAGTCAGCTTTTCAAGTTGTTGATCAGATATTGTTCCCGAATATACATTTTTCATGGAAACTCCAGCTCTAGAACCCAACATTCTTGCTGTAAGAGATTCTGCTGACATTTCCAAACTAAAGACTAATACACATCCTTCTTCATTCATTGCAACATGTTCAGCTATATTCATTCCAAGTGAGGTTTTCCCCATGCTTGGCCTTCCTGCTATAATTATCAACTCCTCGTCCTTCAATCCTAGAGTAAGTGCATCAAGATCTTTATAACCATATGAATGACCTACCAAATCACCATCTTTTGACATTAAGTCCTCAATTTTGTCCATAGAAACACCCACCAACTCATCAATTGGTCTCATGGTTTCGTTATTTATTCTGTTTTGTGCTAAATCAAAAATTTTTGTCTCAGCTTCCTCTAAAATCTCATTACTTGATTTGCCATCTGGATTCTCGGAAATTTTGAGCAGCTGTTGAAGTACTATTTTAAATTTTCTATCAAGAGATTGTGACTTCACTGACTCTGCATAATTTTCTGCATTTCTTGCAGTCACAGGTGTGTCCTGAAGTGCTTTTAAATAATCAACCCCTCCAATCCTTTCTAATAAATTATTTCTATCTAATTCTCTTGAAACACTTATATAATCTGTTCCTTTCCCACTTTCTGCAAGGAATTTTATACACTTATAAATGTCTGAGTGAACCTCTGAGACAAAATCTTCAGCAGATAATTTTGCGTCGACTTCTGGATAAGCATTCACATTCAGCAATAAAGAGCCTAGTACTGCTTGTTCAATTTCAATATTATTACTTGGCATTACGTTGATTTTACTTCAATAGATATAGATTTAACTATTTCTGGATGAAGTTCAACGTTTACTTCAAATTCACCGACTTCTTTTATTGGTCCTGTGGTTAAAATAATATTTGATTTGTTTAAAAAATCTAAACCTTTTTCATGAAGTTCACTTAAAATATCTGATACGCCTACTGAACCAAAAAGAGCACCACTTTCTTGAGCGTTAGCAGTGATTTCAAGATTTACCTTCTCTAACTTTAAAGCATTTGCTTCGGCCAATGAGTATTCATCATTTGCTTGTTTTAGGTATTTTTCTTTATCTTTTTCGAATTGTTCTATGTATTTATCTGTGGCGGGGAGAGCTTTATGATATGGAAGTAAAAAATTTCTTGCAAACCCTGATTTAACATTTACAACATCGCCAATTTCTCCTAGATTTTTAATTTTAGTTACTAAGACAACTTTCATTTCTTTTCCTCTGTCTTGTGCTTATCCGTAAAGGGAAGTAGCCCTAACAATCTGGCTCTTTTTACTGCTTTATTTAGTTTTCTTTGTTCTTTTGCTGAAAGTCTTGTGTATCTTGATGAGTTGATTTTGCCGTTCTCAGAAATAAATGCTTTTAATGCATCAGGATCTTTGTAATCAATAACTCTTTTCTTTTCTTCGCTCACTATTGATCAACCTTAACTGTTAAATGCCTAAAGACGTTTTGGTCAAATTTAAATTTTTCTTCAAGAACTTCAAGGGTCCCCGTTTTTAATTCAACATCTAAGTGCACATAGTTAGCATAATTCATATTATTTATTGGATAAGCCAACTGTCTTTTCCCTAAAAGTTTTGTATTAACAAGATTTCCTTTGTTTTCTTTAATGATCTTTTCAAGTGATGCCAGGAAAACATCAACTTCATCCACTGTATTGGGATTGAGAAGTAACATTAACTCATAATTTTGCATCACATTTCTAGACCTAACCAGCCACGAATCTGGTCTATCATACCCTCGCTACTATTAAATTTAAAGTGTTTATTCTCTTCTTTTACACAAAAATTTAACATCCCAACAAAAGAAGAATATTGAGGCTTAAGTAAACTCTCAGATATTTCCGGAATATTATATTCAGGTGATCCAATTTTTACATTCTTTTGCATTATTTCTTTACCTAACTCCTGAATTCCATCAAGGTTTGAAGTGCCACCTGTAAAAACAAAGCCAGCAGGAATTTTGTCATCGAACCCACCATCTTGAACAATTCTTAAACATTCACGAAATAAAAGAGATAGGTGCGTTTCAATTACCTTTGCAAGATCTCTCCGAGAGATTTCTTTTTGGATGCCATCATTAAGATTTCCAACTTTTAGAATTTCATTACTGGCTTGATTTTCTAGGGCTGTACCATGCTTAAGTTTCATTTCTTCAGCCTTATCTGTTGGTATCTCGAGATGAAAGGCTATTCTGTCTGTTAAATAATCCCCACCTCTATCAAAAACTTTTGAAAATATTATCTTTCCAGATTTATAAACGGTAATATCTGTTGTTCCAGCACCAATATCAATCAAACATACTCCCAAATTTTTTTGATCATTTGATAAAGTGCAATCAGCAGAGCCAAGTTGGCTAAAGAAATATTTTTGAATTTTCAAATTGTTTCTCTCTTCAACACATTGTTTGATATTGTTTTTCATATTCTTTGAACAATAAATCAAATGTGTTTTTGCCTGCAATCTAACACCCCTCATTCCCCTTGGGTCTGCAATTCCCTCCTTACCATCGATTACAAAATCTTTAAAAACAGGATATAAAAGATCAATGTTTTCGGGCACTAAATATTCTGTAGAGGATTTCATAGCTTGCTTCATATCCTTGATAACAATTTCACGCTCATTTCCTGTTGAATGTCCAGTTGTTTCGTTGCCTATTATCTTTTCATCAGAAAATGAAACATATAAATTTTTAATTTTTTGTTGAGACTTTGACTCAAGCTCAGAAATACAGTTTTTTATAGATTGTGAAGCAAGATTCAGATCTACGATGGTTCCGCTCTGAAAACCCTCTGATTTCACTGTACTAAAATCTAAAATCTTTAATTTATTATTTTCATTAGATGCTAAAGCTGCACTAATTTTTGATGTACCTAAATCAAGAATTGAAATCATAAATTTTTAATAACAAAACCCTTTGGGTATCTTAAATCTAGAAACTTATTCTTCAAATCTTTTTTGTTTATTTTATTTGTTAATTTTATTATTTTTTTTAATCTTGCTTGTAGTTCTTTTTTTCCCACTAATACTTTGTAATCATCAAAATCTAATATCCAGCCTTCTGTTTCGAAGAAACTTAAACTCTTAATTTTTTTGCTTAAATCTGATTTTGAAATTAAAATTGCTTGTTGCTTTGTGCTCAATGGTAAATTTTTGTTCTGAATATTGAGAATAATCTTGTTATGTTCTCTCAACGAAAAAAATGGTTTAAAATTTTCATCATAATAAACATGAGACGAAATTTTAAAAAGAGGTTTTTTTGCTTCTACAAAAAATTCTGTTCCATGAGAAGTATTTGTTTTTTCAGCTTTTTTAATCCAAGAAATATTTTTTAAAAATACTTCAAATTCACTGCTTTGAAAAAAAGCGTTTTTTAAAACTTTTTCACAATAATCACAGCTATATGATGTGAAAAAATGTACTTTATACTTTTTTTCATTTACATCAAACGCAAAAAATACAGAAAAAATTAGCAAAACTAATAGTAGGTAAAAAATTAAATGTTTAACAATCTTCAATGATCAAGCTTATGAGTTCTTTATATTCTATACCTGAATATTTTGCCGCTAAAGGAAAAAGACTTTTAGCTGTAAATCCAGGTACAGAATTAATTTCTATTACAGCCAAATTTTCCTTTTCAGAAACAAAATCCACTCTTGCCCAAGTTTTGCAATTTAGACACACAAAGACTTTTTCAGCAATCTCTTTTAAATGTTTTTTAATCCTTTTATCTTCAATTTTTATTTTTTGTGTATTTTGTGAATTATATTTCGCTTCATAATCATAAAATCCCCTGATTGGGTCATGTAAAATTTGCAGTGGTGTCAAAGCCTGTCCTTTTAACAGAGCAACTGTGTATTCAGCTCCATTAAAACTTTTTTCAATTATTACTTCACTCGAGTAATTTTTGGCTTCCTTTACAGCCTCATTGAATTTTCTATCTGAAACTTTTGAAATACCATAGCTAGAGCCATTAAAATTTGGCTTTACAAAATAATGTTCATTCTCTGAAAAAAAACTGTCGTTAAAATCAAAATGTTCATTATTTTTTATATACTTAAATTGAGGAGTAAGTATGCCATTTTCTATTAGTGTTCTTTTTGTAGCTATTTTATCCCAAGTTAAAATAGATGATTCTGAGCTAGATCCAGTAAATTTTCTTTTTTTATTTTCTAATAGCGTCTGAATTTTTCCATCTTCACCACCTTCCCCATGTATGGCTATAAAAAAAATAGTTTCGTCATCAAAATTATCTGGATCAAACTCAGATAAGTCAGTTAATCCTGGATTATATAAATCGGTATTAATATGTTCATAAATTGATTTGGCTGTAAGATGTGAAATTTCTTTTTCATTTGATGCTCCACCATAAATAATTTCTACCCTTTTCATTTTTTTCCTATAGCCATAAGAGATGCTGTTATATCTGAAACATTGCCTGCTCCTTGAATAATAAGAATACTTTCTTTTTTGATACTTTCATTTAAGTTCTTTCTTATTTGATTTAGATTTTTTGCATATTTAGCATCTATACCCTTTCTTAATAAAGAGTCTACAAAGTCGTAACTAGAAATTCCTGACGTATTTGCCTCTCCTGCAGAGTAAATATCCATTAACTGTACTGAATCAGTTTCTGAAAGTACTGATATAAATTCCCTGAATAATATTGATGATCGGGAATAGCGATGTGGTTGGAAAATCATATTTATTTGCTTGCCTTTATATTTTGACTTAGCTGCTTGGATAGTAGATTTAATTTCTGTGGGATGATGCCCATAATCATCAACTACTAATACCTGTTTTCCATTTATTTTTACAGTCCCTTTTTCTTCAAATCTTCGCGAAACACCAGAAAAATTTTTCAAAGAATTTTTAATAACATTAGTTTGTATTCCTGCTTGTTGAGCAACAATAAAAGCAGCAGCAGCATTCAGAGCATTATGTTTGCCAGGAATTTTAAGTTTTATATCGAATTCAAATTTTTTAATGTTATCTTTCAATATAAATTCTTGAAGTGTTTTTGTTTGTTTATAATTTTTTATAAAAAAATCTGAAGTTCTTTCAAATCCAAATGAGATTTTTCTTCTAGATAGTTTCTGATAAAGTTTTTTTGACTTTGGATCATCAGTACAGATAATGCCGACGCCAAAAAATGGGAGTTTTTCGAGAAACTTTAAAAAGGTATCACTAATTTTCTTTGGATTATTTTCATAAAAATCTAGATGGTCGTTATCAATGTTTGTTAATACTGATATCTCTGGATTAAGATGCAAAAATGACGCGTCACTTTCATCTGCTTCAACTATAATATAATCACTTGAACCTAGAATACTTTTATCTTCCATTCCTAAAATTCTGCCTCCAATAATATATGTTGGATCAAGCTCAGCCTCGGTAAAAATATGAGCAATTATACTGGTTGTAGTTGTTTTTCCGTGCGATCCTGCAACAGCAATACTTTGAAAACCACGCATAATACTAGCTAACATCTCAGCTCTTGGTATTAAGGTGATTCCTTGTTTTTTGGCTTCAGTTATTTCAGGATTCGTTTTATTAACTGCCGAAGAAAAAACAACTACATCAGCTTTTTTAAGATTTTCTTTGGTATGACCAATTTTAATAGCAGCTCCTAATCTTTTTAGCCTGTCCGTATTTTTGCTTTTTGACAAATCACTTCCAGAAATTTTATACCCTTGATTTAGAAGAAGTTCTGCAATTCCTACCATACCAACCCCTCCAATTCCAATGAAATGAATATATTTAATTTTGCTTAATTTCATCTGCTATCCTTGAAGCTGCATCTATATGAATATCGTTGTACATATTTTTACTTCTTTTATTCAGGTCAGAATTATAAAAGGAAGTTATTTTTTTAAGAAATAAATCCTCAGAAAAATTCTTTTCACTTAGATATATTCCGCCACCATTTTTACATGCATTTTTTGCATTGAATGTCTGATGATCATCAATTGAGTTAAGAATTGGTATAAAAATTGCTGGCATAGCATATGTTTGAAGCTCAGCAACAGTAGATGCACCACTTCTACAGATAATAAATTTTGTTTTTAAAAAAACTTCTTCTATCTCATTAATATATTCAATTTGCTTAATATTTTTCACAGAATTAATGGTATTTTTCCTGCCTGTTTGAAAAATAATTTCTTCTGAAAAATTTGCTTTCTCCAATACTTTCATTAACTTTTCATTAAAAAATTTTGCGCCTTGACTACCACCAAGCACAAGGATGAATTTCTTTTCTTTATTTATTTCATAACCTCTGGAAGAAATTTGATTTCTAATTGGATTTCCAGTATAAATTTCATCATTCGAAATATTCTTAAAACTGGAAAAAAATTTGTAACTAAAATTTTTTGCAAATTTATTTAACGTGCCAATAACTGAATTTTGTTCATGTACATATATTTTTTTTCTAAATATCAGAGCAGCGAGGATGCCAAAAATTGATATATATCCACCCATAACAAGAATTTTATCAGGCTTAAATTCAATAAAGTTTTTTATAAAATCAAATAAATTTAAAAAAAAAACTCAGAGGCCACACTAATTTTTTTAATAAACTTTTTCCTCTAAAACCAGAAATATTAAGATGAACTGTTTTAAATTTTGAATCTTTAAATATTTTTTTTTCAAGCTCTCTTGATGACGCGAAAAAGATAATATCTTTTTTATCAAATTCTTTAGCAATTGTTAATGCTGGGTAAATATGGCCACCTGTTCCGGCAGCAAAGATTGCAATTTTCATTTGATCCCATTCCTAAATTCCCAACTAGCTCTCATTGCAATGGATAGAAATATAAAGTTCATTATGACACTTGATCCTCCATAACTTATAAAAGGAAGAGGTAATCCTTTTGTAGGAATTAATCCTACATTAACTAATATATTTGCGAGTGTTTGCACAAAAAAAAGAAAGCCAAATGAAATTATTACGAAACTGTTAAAAGTATAATTTTTTTTGTACGAGATGTACGCAAGCCTATATATCCTGTAAAGCATAGTTAAGTAACAAGTAAATAGTATTAATATTCCAACAAATCCTGTTTCCTCGACATATATTGAGAAAATAAAGTCTGTATGTGCCTCAGGTAAAAAAAAGTACTTTTGAGTACTTTCACCGATACCCAAACCAAACCAATTTCCATTAATAATGGCAATCAATGCCATAAGTAGCTGATAATCAGTCCTATCAATATCATCAAAAGGATCTGCAAAACTTATTAATCTACTAAATCTCTCTTCATTGAAATAAATTAAAATTGACATTAAAACAAAGAATGAAACTAACAATATCAAAAGCTGTGATATTTTTGCTCCACCACAAAATAAGACAACCATTCCGACACAAAATAAAACTATTGTTGCTCCGTAGTCTGGTTCAAGAAATAAAAGAATACATAGAATTAAAATTAGAACTAGAGGTTTGGAAAATCCCCACCAGGATGTCTCAAGTTGCCTTTTTCTTCGGAGACAATATCCGCACAAGTACAAAGGCACAAGAACTTTTGCAACCTCTGAAGGCTGCAGATTAAACGAGACAATTCTGAGCCATCTTCTACTTCCATTTACTTCAGTGCCCACTGAGGGAATTAATACTAAAACAAGTAGAATTAGTGATATAAAAATAAAAATGGCACCATTTTCTCTATAAAAAGATATTGGAATAAAAAGAATAAAAGAACTTATCAAAATTCCTATTGATAGGGCGATGATTTGTCTTTCGAAAAAATAATATGGATCAAGATATTTTTCACCTGCATAAGGGGCTGAAGAAGAAAAAATGAAGACAAGACTAATTAGTGTAAGAATAATAATTGGAACTACTAAATACTTATCAAAAAAAGTATGCTTTTCAATCACTAAAATATTTTAATACTTTATCTTTAAAGAAATTACCTCTATCTTCAAAATTTTTAAAATCCTCACCACTAGAATTGCCCGGTGAAAAAAGAATATTTGGCTTTATATCGCCTTGCTTTATATCGTGTAAAACTAAATCTAAATTTGAAAAAATCTTTGCTCTACTACATTTAATTTTGTCTTTAAGCTCATTTCTATGTTTACCAAAAATATACACTTGCTGAGGCCCAAGAATTTCAAAGGATTTTGGTTCTTTTGTTGGATCACCACAAATAATTAGGTTGCCATCAAAATTTAATTTCTTGATCGCGTACAATAAAGAAGCTGAATTAGTTGATTTTGAATCATTTATTATTCCTGGAACAACCACCTCAAGTCTATGTGGAAGATCATTTAGTGAGCTTAAAGTTTTATAGTCAATTTTTTCTAAACTTGATGCAACTTCAAATGCAAATTCTTTAAGACAAATATCATTATTCGCAAAAAAAGTTTTTGCCTCATTGTTACAGATTTTAAGCTTTGCTTTTTTGTAATTTTCGTAATTACCATGAAAATCAAGATGATCTGGCGAAATATTGGTAACTATTGATAAATCTAGAAATGATTTATTTAGTTTTTCAAGTTGAAAACTTGAAAGCTCAATTATTGAGTACTTTTTTTTGTGGTGAAGGAAATCTAAGGCAGGATTACCAAAATTTCCAACAATAATTCCGCTCGAGACTTGATTTAGAATTTGCTCTAGATAATAAGCTAATGAACTTTTGCCATTTGTTCCTGTAACTCCGATTTTATATGATTTATTCTGCTTAAAGAATATATCTAAATCAGTTAGAAACTCTAAGCTGCATATTTCAATCTCTGAAAGGTGGTCAGTTAATTTAAAGCCAGGAGAAACATAAATATTCTCATATCTTTTTAAATTATTATATTCAGGAAATGCTATAAACTTTTTTCCTCTAAGATTTTTGTCGTAAATTTCAAAATTTAATTTTTTTTTAGTTAAATAATTTGCAAAAGATTTTCCAGTAATGCCATAACCGAGGATCAGTGATTTTTTCATCTAATCTTTAAAAGAGAAAGTCCTAACAAAACAAAAATAAAAGTAATTATCCAGAAACGTACAATAATTTTTGGTTCTTTCCATCCTATTAATTCAAAATGATGATGTAATGGAGCCATTTTAAAAATTCTTTTTTTCCTTATGCGAAATGAGGCCACCTGAAGAATTACACTCATTGCTTCAATAATAAAAATCATTGCCATTACTGCAAATACTATTTCATGCCTAACAATAATTGCTATTAAGGCGATGAACGAGCCCATAGAGAGTGAACCTATGTCACCCATAAAAATTTGGGCTGGATATGTATTGAACCACAAAAAACCAATCCCTGCTCCAATCATTGCTCCACAAAGAACTAATAGCTCTCCTGTTCCTTCTACATATGGTATGTATAAGTATTCAGACGCTATTAAATTTCCTGCCGACCATGCTATGAACCCCAAAGCAGCAGTAACTATGATTACAGGTAAAATTGCAAGTCCATCTAATCCATCGGTGAGATTCACCGCATTTGAGCTCCCTACAAGTATAAAAACTGAGATAAAAATAAAAAAAATACCCAAGTCAACGGAAACAGTTTTAAAGAATGGAACAATATAGTTGGTCTCCACAGTGCTATTTGCAGTGTAATAAAGTAAAGATGATGCAATGAAGGCAAAAACTATTTGGAAGAAAATTTTTGTTACCATAGAAAGACCTTTTGAGTCCAAACTTTTGACTTTTCTATAATCATCAAAAAAACCAATCAATCCAAAAGAGAATATTGTAAAGAGTGAAATTAAAAGATATTTATTTTGCAAATCTCCCCATAGAAGTCCTGATAAAAGAACGCTACCTATAATCAGCAGCCCGCCCATTGTAGGGGTTCCATCTTTTACTTTATGGCTTGTAGGCCCTCTATCATCGATTTTTTGCCTAAATTGAACAGATCTTACGAATTCGATAAATTTCTCTCCAAAGAAAAGAACAATCATGAGAGCTGATAAAGTAGAAAGAATTGTTCTCGTAGAAAGATAAGAGAAAAGATTTAAAAAAGAGGACTTCTCAGGCAAATAACTTAGAAAGAAATCAAGCATTTTTTATTATATCAATATATCTTTCCATCTTGCTTGACCTTGAACCTTTAAAATAAAGATTTATACCTTGATCAAGCTTAGTTGAAAGAATTTTTTTTGGGAAATCTTTTTCATTCTCAAAGAAATATAAATTATCTCTTTTTTGAGTTTTAAAACACTCATAAAAAATTTTTCCAGTAATAAATATCTCATAACCTTCAAGTTTATTTAAAAGATCACAATGAATTTTTAACTCATCTTTGCCGAGTTCGGCCATATCACCAATAATCAGAACTGTTTTATTTGGATTTTCTAATTTTGCGGTTTCAATTATGGCTTTTGGATTAGCATTATAAGAGTGGTCAATTATTTCCGCATTTTTAAATTTCACTCTATTCCCTCTACCTTTTGAAGGAACAAATTTATATAGCTCGCTTGATTCTTTTAATTGCAGCATTTCTATAACTCTCTTACTTATTAGTAAGTTTTTTTGCAAATAATTTTGTTGTTCAATTTCTCTTCCATCAATAAAATTCTCTTTTTTTACCAATGTTTTGAGTAATTTTAATTTTGTTGATTCAATATTTTCAATGGATTTAAAAGTTTCTATATGGTTGTGAGTGATGTCTGTTAAAATAAAAATATCACAAAAAAGATATTTAGCAATTTCATCAAAATCGCCTTCGTTTCTAGCGCCACATTCGACAATAATTATCTCTGCAGTATGCGGCATCTGTAAGATTGTAAAAGGTATGCCAAATTGGTTGTTTTGATTTTCTTTACTTGCATGGCATTTTTTTCCCAATGAAAATTTAAGCATGTCTTTAATAGTAGTTTTTCCGTGACTTCCAGTTATAAATACTATTTTTGGTCTAATTTCTTCAAGATTTTTTTGAGCAAGCTTTAGAAGAGACTCATATACATTCTCAACCAAGATTGAACATTTCACATCTTTTCTGTCAGACAGAGCGAAGCCACCTTTATTCTCAGCTTCATTTATAAAATTATTGCCATCAAAATTATCCCCCTTTAATGGAATAAATAATTCATTTTTATTAATGTGTCTGGAATCAAAATTTATTCCAGTAATCTCATGATCATTTACAAATATTTGTCCATCTAAAAACTTTGAAAAGTCTTTAAGTGAATTTAAACCTTTTACGCTAAACATTTTTCTACAATTTCACGATCAGAAAATTCTAACCTAATACCTTGCTCAATTTGAAAATTTTCGTGTCCTCTCCCCGCAACAACAAGAACATCATCACTGCCTATAGAATCTAGGGCTAATTGAATAGCTTTTTCACGATTTGTATTAATTTGAATTTTTAATTTATCTTTAATGCCTGATGCAATCATATTGATTATTTGATCTGCAGATTCATTTCTAGAATTGTCAGAAGTTAAAAATATTTGTGTTGCATATTTTTCTGCTATACCACCCATTTTTGATCTTTTGCCTTTATCTCTATCGCCTCCACATCCAAAGACCAAATAAATATTTTCTTTATAATTTTTAGATAGTTGAGATAAAAGTTTTTCCATTGCTTCAGGAGTGTGTGCAAAATCAATAATTACTTTTTTGTGTTTGGTTTTAAAATCTAAAACTTCAAACCTTCCATTAGGAAGGTAGATGTTTTCGATTTTCTCAAAAAAAGATTTTGCTTCCCCAAAGCAGTAATTATAGTAAGGTAAAGATATAAGCAAATTCAAAACGTTATAATCAGTCCATAACCTTACATTTGAAGAGAAATGTCCCCATGGAGTAAAAGTATTAAATCTTATCCAACCATTTTCATTGATATCTAAAATTTCGTAATAGATTTCAGCTTTTTTATTTAAAGAAGATATTGAAAAAATACTTTTAGCATTTGCATTTTTTTTAATTTCTTTTGTAATGTCCATCTCATCATTAAACGCCAATGTTTCAAGACTTCTATTTGCCAAAAGTTTAAGTTTAGAACCTAAATAATTAGAAGTGGTCTGATGATAATCAAGATGATCCTCTGCAAAACTTGTAAAACCAGCATGCTTAACTTCAAGGCCATCAAGTCTTTTTTGATTAATACCTATTGAAGATGCTTCAAAAAAAATATGCTTGGTATGATTTTGAACTTTTTTAAGAAATTTTCTAATAAAGAGTGGATTTTCCGTTGTTAATTTTTGGCCTTCAATTCTTTTTTCTTCCAAATACGAACCTAGAGTACCCATAGAGGCATATACAACACCAATTTTTTTAAAAACTTCACTCAAAAAGTGAACTGAGCTTGTTTTGCCATTTGTTCCTGTTACAAAGAAGTTTTCAAATTTTTTGTGTTTAATATTATAAATATCGTCTACCCACTTAATTAAATTTTGATTTAATCCAGGAATTTTTATTAAACTTTCACCATCAGCTTCACTTGAGTCACACAAAATATATCTAACTTTTTTCTGATCATTTTCACTTAGAAATTTGTGACCAGAATTTATAGATATAAATGTATCGCCATCTTCAAGTTGATTAGTATTTGAGATAAAAGATTTATTTTTTAAGAGAAAATTTTTTAGAGGATTCATAAATAGTTAGTTCTCTTTAAATAACTAACAAAAGACTTTACAAGTGGTGCTGAAATAGTACCACCGTAGTAATTGTTAGGATCTGGCTCGTCAAATGTGATAGCCAAAACATATTTTGGATCTTTGTAAGGAAAAATTGCAGCAAAGCTTGATACATACTTACCATCTGTATATCCCTTACCTTTTCCAGGAATATACTTTTCTGTTGTACCGGTTTTTCCAACAATTTCTACATCAAGATTTTTCATTCTTTGAGCAGTGCCTTGAGTTACTACTGTTCTTAGCGCATCTAAAATAAATTTTGCATTCTCTAAAGTTATCACTTGCCTCTTGGCTACAGGCTCCTCTAAAAGTATTTTTGGCTCAACCATAACGCCTCCATTTGCAAAAACAGTATATGCTCTTGCTAACTGAACTGTATTTACCTCCACACTATATCCATAGCTAATTGCAGCCTTTTCTGTTGGTTGATATTTTTCTCTAATTAGAATTTTCCCAGATCCGTCTGTGAAACTATTATTAAAGTTTTTTCCAAAACCAAAATTCTCTAGATTTTCAAGAATTTGCTTATCATCAAATTGAAGAGCAACCTTTGTTGTCCCTACTTGTGAAGATAAAGTAATTACCTCAGTCAAAGAAATTTCACCATGATTCTTCCCCCCTGCCTCCGTAATTACCTTTCCAGGTATAGCTAACCTTCCAGGATTTGTATCAATTGAAGTTTGAAAATCAACATGGCCATACTTGATAGCTCCTGCAATTGTGACTGGCTTCATTAAAGAACCAGGTTCATAAAATTGGTTAAAAGCAATATTTTTTGTAATTTCTCTTTCAGGGTCATTCGGATTATAAGTAGGAAAATTAGCAACAGCTAAAATATCTCCATTGCTAGAATCAAGTAAAATTGCAGCCCCAGCAATAGATTCCGACATAGCCACTGCTTTCTCAAGTTCCTCCTGTAATTTGTATTGCAGATTTATATCAAGAGTTAAAGTAAGTGAATTTTCCTCATTATCGATAAAATCATTTATATCGCCCATAACAATTCTTTGTCTTGCATCTTTGATAAATTTTCGTTTTTCTGATTTAGTTGAAAGTCTACTATTAAATATTCTCTCAACACCTTCCAGACCACCTTCAGTTCCGGCAAAGCCTATCAGGGCACTTGCAACACTTCCAAATGGGTAATATCTACGATACTTTTCTTCTCTAATTATTCTGCAATTACAATACTCTTTTGAATCATTGTAGAAACTACTAGTTACAGGGTTTTGAAACCATATCCTTTTATTTGCGTTCAAAAAAATTTCAATTGACTTTATATTTGAATATTCAATGATTTTTTCTTTTTCTGCATTTGAAGAAAAAATAAATGTATCTCTTCTGATGTCGGTGGCAAGTTCATTTGAGTTTCGATCCAGTATTTTTCTTCTTGGAGTTGTGAACTCTTTTTCAGTATAAACTCTTGAAACTCCCTCTTTGAGGATTCTTTCCTCTTGACCTTTAAGTTGAAAGTATTTTACGAGAGGAAAAATAAATAGTATGAAAATTAAAACAAAAATTATTTTTATTTTAGTCATAGCTTATTAATTTTTTGCGGTTCGATCATTCCGATTTTCAATGCTTTTTCATAAATATATGGAGAGGAGTCAATAAGAGATATTTCAAGTTTGAGTTTGGCATTTTGATCTTTAAGAATTGATATTTTTCTTTCGATTTTTGATAGTTGTTCGAAATCTTTTTTATAGTCATAGACAAGCTTAACTTTATAAAATGCTAATGCCGAAAAAAGGAATAATAGAAAAATAAAAATAATAGTTTTCTTACTCATAGTTTTGTAATTATCCTCATCCTAGCACTTCTTGACCTTACATTCATTTCTACTTCTTGAACTGAAGGAGTTATCAGTTTACTCACTGCAAATTCAGGTGAAGGATCTTTTTTAATAGGGATGCTTTTTTCGTGAATATTTTCTTTATGTTTAAATAAATTTTTTACCAATCTGTCCTCAATAGAATGAAATGAAATAACTACAATCTTTCCACCTCTTTTCATGAGATTTTTTAGTGAAATCAGACATTTTTGGAGATTATCTATTTCAGAATTGACTTCCATTCTTAGCGCCTGGAAGGTCTTTGTAGCTGGATTTTTCTTTTCTCTTGTTTTTTTTATCTTCTTAATAAAAATTGCAAGCTGCATTGTTGTCTCAAATTTCAGTTTTTCTCTTTGTTCGCATATTGCTTTCGCAATTTTTTTTGATTGCTTTTCTTCTCCGAACTCTTTGAATACTTTTGCTAAGTTTTTTTCTGAATAAAAGTTAACTACGTCATAGCATGTTTTAGAAGTAGAATCGCCAAATCTCATATCAAGTGGCCCGTCTTTTTGAAAGCTAAAACCTCTTTCAGGCTGATCAATTTGAGGTGATGACACACCACAATCAATAATTACACCATCTAAAGATAAGTTTTGAAAGAAACAAGAAACTTCAGAAAAATTTGCTCTTATAAAATTAAATTTAGAACTTTTAATTTCAGCGGCTGATTTTTCAGATTCGGGATCTAAATCAAAAGATGTGAGTTTTCCAGTTGATAGCAAAGAAAGAATCTTTTTAGAATGACCACCTCTTCCAAAGGTACAGTCAAGATAATTTCCTGTCTTTTTTACTGATAATGCCTTAATAGATTCGTTGAGAAGTACAGGAAAATGTTTAATTTTTTGCTCCTTTCAAAAATTTTTTAACATCAGTTTTTGGCATGCCATCAATATTTACAAATTCGCCTGTTTCCTCTTCGAGCTTTCCAATGTTATCAATTGCTATATGAACTTTTTGATCTATGAAACTCCCTCTTCTTCTTCGCAACCCTGTAGCAATAAACATAACTGAAACATTTTCACCCATTTCTTCATCTGTTGAGAATCCATTAATAAATTGGGCGTTTCCTTCAGCGAGATTTTTTGCAGCATTCCTTCCTTCCTCAAATTCATTAAAGGAAAAATCATTACTTCCTTTCATAAAAAATATCACTCCTTTTGCATCACGAATATCTCTTTGATTAAAAAAAGGATTTGTTAATGCTTTGTCGATTGCATTTTTAGTTCTATTTTGGCCAGAAGATTCACCTAGACCAACTATTGCATAACCATTCCCTTTTATTACAGACTTCAGATCAGAAAAATCTATATTTTTTTGTTTGGATGAAGAAGCATACTACTGATTTCTTCGATAATATTTTTTATTTCGTCATTTAATAATTTATATGCAGCTGCTGTATTTCCAATTTTGTCTTTACTTACCTCATAAATTTTTTGATTTGGAATTTCAATCAAACAATCAACAAGATTAATTAGACTATCAATGCCTTGTTGGGCTTGATCTTTTTTTCTATCTCCTTCACTTTCAAAAGGGGTAGTAACGAGTGCAATAGTCAAAATTTCTAACTCTTTTGCAATTCTTGCAATTACTGGTGTTGCACCTGTACCTGTTCCTCCGCCCATTCCAGCTGCAAGAAATAACACTTCCGGCTTTTCATCAAAAATCTTTGTTATTAAATCTTTTGAATCTTGAGCAATTTTATTTGCAGATTCAGGGTTATTTCCAGCCCCGTGCCCATCGCCTATTCTAATTTTTTTTGATTTATGAATAATATTTTGTTCTTGGCTGTCAGTATTTATTGAAACGAGCTCTATTCCATTGACTCCTGAGTCTGCAATATTGCTAATAATGTTTCCTCCACACCCTCCAACACCTAAAGCCATTATTTTTGCTTTATCAAAGTCTTCATCTAGAATCTTCCAAGTAGACATATTGAAATTTTAATCGAGAGAATTGAGTTGGTCTATAAGCCGGATTCTGTTTTAGCTATCATCTATCTTGGCACTTTGTCACCAAAATGCTCTCGCTGCCTACCCAGATCACATGCGAGCAACATGATATAACCTCTATTTGGCATTGCTTCGAGTGGGGTTTCCAGTGCCTTAAGACTTTTATCTTAAGCGGTGAGCTCTTACCTCACCTTTTCACCCTTACCTTTCGGCGGTATATTTTCTGTTGTACTTTCCATGAGCTCACGCTCTCCAGCAGTTAACTGGCACTCTGCTCTTTGAAGTCCGGACTTTCCTCTCTATTAAATAGAGCGATAGCTCGACCAACTCAGCACAATATAATATCAACTCTTTTTAGTAAAAGACAAATATCTTTTATATATTTTATTTTTGTTATTTTTGAATAATTTCTCAGAGAGTTTAGCAATTTCTTTTAAGGGAACTTTATCCTTTAACAAATTGAATAACAAATCTGCATTTGAGAAATCTTCAACAATATCATCCTTATAAAATAAGATTACAAATTCACCTGAACTTAAATTTTTATCTAATTTAAATTCATTAAGTATTTTTTCCGGGGCACCTCTAAGAAACTTTTCATGTATTTTTGTTAATTCTTTAGCAACCACTAACTCAGAGTTTGGATAAACTAAAAAAATATCTTCGAGTGTTTGCTGAATTCTATGCGAGGATTCAAAAAAAATTGAAGTTATATTTTTTCTATTTAGTTCACTGAAAAAACTTCTCTTATCTTTAACTGTTTTGGGGAAAAATCCCAAAAATTGAAATTTATCTGTAGGAAGTCCACTAGCTATTAGCCCAGTTGTTATAGAGGTGGCTCCTGGGAGGGGCACTACATTGATATGATTATCTATTAAATACCTTATTAACTTATAGCCAGGATCAGAAATCAATGGAGTTCCTGCGTCAGAAATTAACCCGCAAACCTTTCCTGCTTTCAGAATATCTAAAATTCCTTTTCTGTTACTTGCATCAGAACTATCGTTATATATTAATATTCTCTTATCTTTAACATTTATTTCTTCCAGAAGTATTCTTGATTTTTTTTTACTCTCAACTATTAAAACATCTAAATTTTTTATTATTTTTTTCCCCCTTTCAGTGAAATCATTAAGGTTGCCAATTGGAGTGGGTATAATGTAAAAGTTCATATGCAAAAAATCTATTTTATATCAGTTCTATTTTTTTCATCCTACATATTGGCTGAGCCATTAAAAAGCAATCAACTTAATAATTCAAAAATTAACGAAAAATATGAACAATTAGCAAAAAACATTAAACATTTAAATAAATCTAAAATTGCAATTATTGCTAACAAAAAAATGTCCAGTCAACTCGAAGCATTAGAAAAAAGACTGAACGATAATGATATAAGTTCTGAAATTCTTGTTGTTGAAAATGACTTAGATTCAAAAATTAGTGAATTTTTAAACATTTCTCTTGGAGAATTGAAATATGAAGAACTATTGAATTCAGGAATAGAAAAATTAAGATTAGTTCATAGAGTTAGAGAAGATTTCGATTATATCCATATTATTTCAAATGATGAATATGAGCTTTACCAAATAGCTGCATATGTACGTTTTAATTTTGGTCTAGATTATGAAATTAATACTCTTAGAGAGTATTACAAGCAAGAATTTGATCCCTATGAGATGAGTGTGCAGCGAATCAAATTTGTAGAGTGATCTTAACTAAAAGAGTATTTTAAATCCCTTTCGGTATCTGTTAAAGAAAGATCAAAACTTGGACGTGAGAAAAGCTTATCCTGATATTTTTTAACACTTTCAAAATTTTTACTTTTTGGAATGGCCACTCCTAAATATGGTAATCGATATAAAATTGCAGACATGTAACAGTCAACAAGTGTAAATTCATCGCTCATGAAGTATGGTTTCTCTTTAAGAATTAATACAATACCAGACAAAAGTGCTGCAAGTAGTTTTTTGTTTGCATCAAAATCTTTTTGTGAAACATTTGGAGCCATCATTTTATCAATTATTGGAAGCCAATCATTTTCGATTCTTTGTATTAGAAGCTTACACTCAGCTTTTTCATTAGGATAGATTGGAAGCAATGGTGGATGAGGAAACCTTTCATCAAGATACTCTAATATAATTCTTGGTTCATAAATTGTTACCTCTCTATCGACAATGACTGGTAGTTTATTATACGGAGATAAGGTAGCTAATTCTTCAGGTAATTTTCCATCAGGATCGTGCTCTTTTATCTCACAAGCAATATCTTTTTCAGCAAGTACTATTCTTACCATATGGCTAAAATGTCCTTTTTCCTCTGAATAAAAAATCATTTATATTCCCTATATAAAAGCCACATTACCGCAGTAAAGACAACAAAAAACAAAATTACATATATTCCGTTCCTCTCTCTTTCAACTCTCGCCGGTTCTGAGGCATAAGCCAAGAAGTTTACAAGATCTTCCATTGCAGAATCAAATTGTTCTGGTTCTAGAGCTCCTTTGCTTGAAAGTACCAGTTTACCATCGCTGTCAAGCTCTTGAGATCCCTGCAAGCCAATAAGGATATTTGCCATAGCAGTTCCTGGATAAACTAAATTATTTGAACCTGTTGCTTGTGATGTATCTTGATAAAATGTTTGTAAATAAGTGTAAATCCAATCATCTCCACGCACTCTTGTTCGAAGTGTTAAATCAGGTGCGCCAATTGGAGAAATTTCAGGAAGGCCGAAGGTAACAAAATCTGAGGTTTTTACATTTTCGTTAGAAATCAGATCATCAACTAATACTGTTTCAGGAATATCTAAATCTCTCTGAAGTCTGTTCCATCTTAGATATCTGAGCGTATGACAGCTTGAACAATAATTTTTATAAACACCTAGACCTCTTTGGAGCGAGT
Source organism: uncultured SAR86 cluster bacterium (assembly GCA_902526535.1). GTDB lineage: Bacteria > Pseudomonadota > Gammaproteobacteria > Magnimaribacterales > TMED112 > TMED112. The sequence goes on along the minus strand of CABZLG010000003.1, from coordinate 47,405 downwards.
CCCTGTCATGGACTGATGAATTAAATGAATAACACTTTTCGAGTTCTCCACATTTATTTTCTCCTGCTGTATTTCCAAAGAGTGAAATAAAAAAAAGCAAAGAGAATTAAGTTTTTCACAGTCTATCTGGTACCTCAAGCGTTTTTTCATATTTTGTGTAAATTGGCATTAGTAGGAACGGCAAGAAATAAAAAACAGTACATATTTGAGCAATAAAAGTCCTAATTTCATTAACTGGTTTTGTTCCAAGGTAACCTAATGTAATGAAAGAAGTTGCAAACATTATCATTGCAATTTTACTGAAGATACCTTTGTATCTAATGCTTTGAACTTTAGACCGATCTAACCAAGGAACGATGAATAAAATCGCAATACTTGCAGCAAAAATTATAAATCCTAAAAATTTACTAGTAATACCTAAAAATGGTATGCCAAAAGTTACAGCTCTAAGAATTGAATAAAAAGGAGCATAATACCAAACAGGTGCAATATGCTCTGGTGTTTTGAGGAAATTTGCCTCTTCAAAATTTGGTTTTTCTATGAAATACCCACCGCCTGTTGGTGCATAGTAAACTATTGCAAAAAACACTATAAAAAAGATCCCAATTGCAGGGAGAGCTCCAAATGTTTTGTATGGATGGAATGGCTTGCCATCCAAAGGCATGCCAGTTTTATCTCTGTATTTTTCTATATCAACACCTTCAGGATTTCCTGCGCCTACTTCATGTAACGCGAAAATATGAAAAACTACCAGTGCTATCATTAACAGAGGAACTACCACTACATGCAATGCAAAAAATCTAGATAATGTTGCTCCAGATAAAACATAATCACCTTGAATCCAAACTTGTAAAGATTCACCTATAAAGGGAATTGCACCAAAAAGTGAAAGAATTACATTTGCTGCCCAATATGACATTTGACCCCATGGAAGAACATATCCCAAAAAACCCTCAGCCATTAGTAAAAATAGTAAAAAACAACCAAATAACCACACTAATTCTTTAGGTTTTTGATATGAGCCATAAAGCAAGCCTCGAAACATATGGAAATACATTAAAAAGAAGAATGCACTAGCTCCAGTGCTGTGCATATACCTCATTAACCATCCATATTCAACATCTCTCATGATGTACTCAACACTTGCAAAGGCACCCTCTTCTGTATTGGTATAAAACATCATCAACCAGATACCTGTTATAACTTGTATCATGAAAACTACCATTAACAATGCTCCAAATAGATAAAAGAAATTTACTTTGCTTGGAACTGGATGTTTTGTAAGATGTCTTTCAAGATTTTCTGTAACTGGAAGTCTTCTATCTATCCAGGTCATTAAAGAATTTTTGCTCGCCATTATGCTTCTCCTATTATTAACGTATCACCTTCAAAAGAATGAGGGGGTACTTCTAAGTTTGTAGGGGCGGGAACATTTTTATAAACCCTTCCTGCAAGATCAAATTTTGAACCATGACAAGGGCAGAAAAAGCCACCTTTCCAATTTTCATCCCAAGCCTTTGGCTCTATTTCAGGATAATATTTTGGTGCACAAGACAAATGAGTACAAACTCCCTTAATTATTGAAAATTTCTCATTGATCGTTCTTGAAACACCTTCTTCTAATGCCGGATTTGCAACTTTTTGATTTAAAGATGGTAAATTTTTAATAGCCTCAGTAGTTTGATGAACTATAAAAATTGGAGTTCTTCTCCATTCAACAACAGCCATAGCACCAGGTTCAAGTTTTGACAAATCGTATTTAACACTTGCTCCAAGTGCTTTTGCTCTTTCACTTGGCTGCCATGCGCTTAAGAATGGTACTGCAAATCCTGCAACAGTTACTGCTCCAACTACAGACGAAGTTATCTGCAATGCTTTTCTTCTAGTGGTATTTATTTTTCTTTTGGGATAGGTTTTGTACTTGAAATAAGAGTTTTCTTTGATGATGAGCTAATTTTTTGTACATTTTGTGCTAAAACTTTTTTTCCTTCGCCTAAGATTTGGTTTTTCCATAGGGTGAGAAGTTTTATTGCTTCATCTTTGTCGTCGGTTTTAAGACTTTTTTTGAAAATTTCCCCATCTACATTTATGTATCCCCAATAAAATGGAGATCGGTCTCTTGTGTATAGAGACATTCCCTCTGAGATATGTATATGTTTTGCTTTTTTTCCTTGCATTTTGAACATCAAATTAGTGTTCAAAAAAGTTTTTATAATTCTTTTAAACCCTAATTAATCAACGATTCAACGAAGATTCAGGAGCATTATATTATGGAAATTATTAATTAACAATTTTGAACACAAAAAAAAGGGTCTTTTTTGTGTTCAAAAAATTATCTTTTAGAAAATTGTGGACTTTTTCTTGCTTTTTTGAGACCTACTTTCTTCCTTTCCTTTACTCTTGAATCTCTAGTGAGGTATCCAGCTTTCTTCATTAGGCCTCTCAATTCAGCATTGTCATCTATTAAGGCTTTTGAAATTGCCAATCTTATTGCTCCCGCCTGACCAAAAGAACCACCTCCATTTACTTTCACATCTACATCAAAGTTTTGTTCTACATCTGCTAAAACTAGAGGTTGTCTCACTATCATTTTTGCAACATCTCTTCCGAAATATTCATCGATTGATTTTTTATTTATAGTAATAGCTCCTTTACCCTTTTTTAATTTCACAACTGCTGTTGCTTCTTTTCTTCTTCCAGTAAAAATATTCATCTAATTAATTACCTCTGGATTTTGTGCTTCATGCGGGTGACTTTCTCCACTGTAGACTTTTAGTTTATTAATAATCTTCTTATTTAGTCTGTTTTTTGGCAACATTCCCTTAACAGCATTTCTTAAAACTTTTTCAGGATCTTTATTCAATAAATCTTGAAAGTTAATTTCCTTAAGATTACCTGGATAACCGGTATGTTTGAAATAAATTTTGTCTTTTGATTTGTTTCCACTTATTTCAATCCTTTCAGCATTTATTAAAACTACGAAATCACCAACATCAGAGTTAGGAGTAAACTCGGGTTTATTTTTCCCTCTTAATAAATTTGCAATTTGCACAGATAAACGACCCAGCTTTTTTCCTGAGCAATCAATCAGATACCATTTTTGTGTAATATCTTTTGTAGTTAAAGAAGAAGTTTTCATAAAATACTAAAATTCGGTTCGGTATATATTAATATAAAGGTTTTGGTTTTCAAACATGAGATACTTTTTTTTAACAATTTTATTATTGGGTCTTTTCGTAGGTGTTCAAATTGTACTTTATCAAAACTACGATTCTAATAAATCTGAAATTAATTTTGACAATGTTTCTAGTTCAATTGTTAAGTTAGAAACAACGACTGCAAGGACCTCTAAAAATTTTGGTTCTGGAATAATTATTTCACAAGATGGTTATATTGTTACTGCTTATCACTTGTTGAGAGGTGCATTCAATATATCAGTAAACATATTTGGAGATAGATATAACGCAAATATCGTTGGTTTTGATGAATATTCTGATATAGCAGTTATAAAGGTAAATGCTACTGGATTAAAACCAATACAAATAGAGACTGAATTAGACTTGAAAATTGGTGATCGAGTATATGCAATTGGTAATCCATTCAATGTAGGAATATCAGTTTCATCAGGAATCTTAAGTGCAACAGGTAGAAATTTTGGTAATCCTTATCTTGATATTCTTCAAACTGACGCTTCGATAAATAAAGGTAATTCAGGAGGTGCATTGGTGAATTCAAAAGGAAGGCTTGTAGGAATAAACACCTCTATTGCAACCTTATCTGGTGGTTCAGATGGTGTAGGTTTTGCAATTCCATCTGATAAAATTTTAAGTATATCTGAAGAAATAATTAAATATGGTGAGGTAAAAAGAGCATGGATTGGAAGTTTTTCTTTTCGACCTTTTGTCTATACTGACGATAATAATGTTTCACAAAGAGCCTTGCTCGTAATTTCAAATGAATCAGAGGTTAAGAAAAAAGGCCTTATTAATGGAGATATTATTACTTCAATTAAAGGCTCTGAAGCAATTTGGTCAACACTTAAAGCATCAATAAATAGTATTACACCTGGTGATTCTCTTGAACTTGGCATAGTAAGAGATGGACAAAAAAGAAGTGTTTTAATCGAAACAACTGAAATACCTGCTAGATTACTGGTTCCCTAATAATTTCAGCTCCCAATTTATTTAATTTTTCTTCGATGCATTCATAACCCCTGTCTATATGAAATATATCATCAATTTGAGTACGATTTTTACCAACTAACCCTGCTAAAACTAAACTAGCAGATGCTCTTAAATCTGATGCTTTTACAACTGATCCTACAAGGTTTGAAACTCCTAATATTTTTGCTTTATTTTTTTCAAGGCTGATGTTAGCTCCCATTTTTCTTAATTCAATAACATGCTGAAATCTATTTTCAAAGACTGTTTCTTCAATTATTGAAGTGCCGTGTGATATTGAATTTAGTGCCATAAATTGGGCCTGCATATCAGTAGGAAATCCTGGAAAAGGCTCCGTGCATATATCTGTTGCCTTTAGGTCTGTTGTAGTAGCGTCAGCTTCAACTGCGTCTTTCTCTAATTTAATCTTTACACCAGTATCGGAGAGTTTTTTGTGAATAATCTTTATTGTAGAAGGGGAAATATTTTTTACTTTTACATGTCCATTTGTCATTGCAGCTGCTATTAAATATGTTCCAGCTTCGATTCTATCTGAAAGAATTTTCCATTTTTCACCATTAAGAATATCTGTTCCCTTAATTTCAATTTCAGATTTACCTGCACCGGAGATTTTAGCTCCACATGAATTCAAAAAATTAGCCAATTCAGCAACCTCTGGTTCTTTAGCACAATTTCTTAGGACAGTTTTGCCAGTTGTTAAAGATGCTGCCATCATTAAATTTTCAGTACCTGTCACAGAGATCTTTGGGAATGTAAAATCAATTGGATTAAGTTTTTGAGCTTTAAGATATATAAATTTTTTATCGGACTCGATTTTAGCCCCCATCATTTCAAGCCCTTTTAAATGGAAATCGATTGGTCTTTTGCCAATATTGCAACCACCCGGTTGAGAAATTTTCGCTTTTCCATACTTTGCTAAAAGAGGCCCCATAACAAGGACTGATGCCCTCATAGTTTTAACAAGCTCATATCTAGCTTCTGGTAAGTTAATATTTGAGGAATTAATCTCTATGCCTCCACTCTCAAGAAAATTAATTTCAGACCCCATGGAATTGAGAAGTTCAAGCATTGTAGAAATGTCTTTAAGATGGGGCAGATTCTCTATTTCAATGGTTTTTTCTAAAAGAATTGTTGCAGCAATTATGGGCAATCCAGCATTTTTAGCACCTGAACAGTTTACTTCACCATGAAGTTGATTTCCTCCCTTAATTATTAATCTTTCCATGTTTAATCAATGTAAAGAGGTTTCCAAGTATCAATAGCTTTATCTAAATCATAGTTTTCGTTTTTTAAATTATCCTGGAATTGATTTCTGAAAGTAAGTCCAAGATTAATACCGTCAATAATAATATTTATAATCTTAAGCTCGCCCTGTTTATTTTTATAAAGAGTAAATTTTGCTTTAAAGGAATCTGATGCAGAAAAAAAGTTTATTTCTACCTCAAGTGTTTTATTTTTATTTTTCTTTATTTTTCTACTTGTTTCTAACTCATAATCTTCAAATTCAAGAAGTGCAGTGATATATGTGTCAAGTAGGAGTTTTTTTGTTCTAGTTTGAAAAAGGAAAATTTGTTCTTCAGTTGCAGTACTGTATGCTTTGCTTAATATAAGTCTTGATACTAAACCAACATCAACCATAGGCTCCCATATATTTTTTAATTTTTCTTTAAATTCCTCAGGTCTTTCCTTGTATTTTGAACCTTCAGTCTTAATAATTGTCAAAAAATAAACTGCATTTTCATTGATAAAATTAAATGCATTTTCGTTATCATCTGATGCTAAAGGTTGGAATAGTAAAAAAATGATAAATATTTTTGTTAAAAAAAATCGTATCATGTGTAGATTATAAGTTGAAATGAAAAAAAATATTTTCCAAAAAGAAGCAAAAAAGGCTTTTTTAATTGAATTGAATGAACTTAAGGCCTTTTATTCATCAAAAGATTTCAATGTTGGTGATTTGTGCCAAGAAATTTTAAATTGTAAAGGGAAAGTTTTCCTAACTGGAGTTGGTAAATCTGGTCATATTGCAAATAAAATTTCAGCAACTTTTTCAAGTACTGGAACCTCATCTTTTTTTATACATCCCGCAGAAGCCTTACATGGTGATATGGGGATGATAGAAAAAAAATGATTGCATAATTGTTTTATCGAAATCAGGTGAAAGTAAGGAGATTATCGATCTCATACCTGCAATAAAGGCAAAAAAAATACCGCTTCTCTCAATTACAGAAAATGAAAATTCTTCAATTGCTAAAGAATCAAAAGTTCATGTGAAAGTGAAAGTTTCAAAAGAAGCATGTCCTAATGACCTTGCCCCAACGGCTAGTACAACTGTAATGCTTGCCTTAGGAGATGCAATTGCTGTTTCTTTGCTAAAGGCAAAGGGATTTTCATCAAAAGATTTTGCTAGATCACACCCTGGAGGTAAGCTTGGAAAAAAACTTACACTTAAAGTTACAGATTTAATGATTCCAATAAAAAGTGCAGCAGTTGTGAATAATAAGACTCTTATAAAGGATGTAATTGTAAAAATATCAGAAAAAAAACAGGGCTTTGCTCTCATACAAAACGCTAAAAAGAAAATAGTTGGTATATTCTCAGACGGAGATCTAAGAAGACAATTACAAAAAAATATCGATATAAATAATGTGCAGGTTTCTAAAGTAATGACTAAAAAATTTAAATCTATTGAATCAGAAAATTTAGTTGTTGATGCAGCAAAGTTTATGAAAAAAAATAAGGTCTATTATTTAGCTGTAAATCAGAAGAGTAAGATTCAAGGGTTTATAACCATGCATGAAATCTTGGAAGCTAATGTTTTATAGAAATTTTCTTTTATTCTTGTTATTTCTTTTTGCATCAAACGCACCTGCAACTGAATATGAGATTAAGGCTGAAGTGGTTGAAATTGATACACAAAATAATCTTGTAAAGTATCTAGAAAAAGTAACCTTTAATTCAGATGAAATTTCATTCAAAGCAAATAAATTAATCGTAAATCAGAATAATGAGCAGATTGATGCTTCAGGATCTCCAATAGAGGTGAGTTTTGCAGAAAGGGGTGAAAAGATAAATGGTCAAGCTGATAGATTACAAATAATTCAAAACACTCTATTCCTGAGAGATAACGTAATTATTTTTAGACAGGGCAATGAAATCAAAACGCAAGAACTAAAAATTATTCTCAAAAAAAATGATTAAAGTCAAAAATATTACGAAGAAAATTTCCTCAAAAATGCTTTTAAAATTTATTAGCTTTGAATTAAAAAATAAAAAAATTACTGGCCTACTTGGCGCAAATGGGGCAGGAAAAACTACACTTTTTAGATCAGTTGCAGGACTCTCTTCCATAGATACAGGAGAAATCTATCTTGGTAAAAAGGAGGTGTCAAAAGATGATATTGAAAAAAGGTCTTTACAGGGTCTTAAATATGTTCCACAAGAAGATTCTTTGTTTGAGGAGTTGAGCCTTTTAGAAAATTTAACTGTTGCCCTCGAGCTTCAATTTAAAAAAATAGAGAAAAAGCATGTAGAGAAAATTGACTTTTATCTTGAAAAGATGAATTTAACAAATAAAGCTAACACTAAGGCTAAATTCTTATCAGGAGGAGAGAAGAGAAAAACGGAAATTCTAAGAGCTATTCTCTTAGATGCCAAATGTATTCTTCTTGATGAGCCTTTTGCAGGGGTAGATCCAATTTCAGTTGAAGAAATAATTAAAATACTCAAAGAATTAAAAGAAAACCTTACAATTTTCATTAGCGACCATAATTTTCGTGATGTTATGAAAGTTTGTGATGAGATAATTCTAATGAATCAGGGTGAAATCTTACTAAATGGGCCTCCAGAGATAGTTCAAAATGACCGACTAGCACAAAAGTTATATTTCGGCGAAATAAATTAAATATTTATAAAGTAAAATAATTTGATGGCTGAAAAATTTTCGTCTTCTAAATTTGAATTAATTCAAGAAACGATTGAAAATCCTGAATTTAAATCAAAACTCAGCAATATTTTAAAGGAAATGTCAGCTAATGATCTTGCATCTTTAATTCAGAATTCTCCTCCTCAGGAAAGAAAAATAATATGGGATTCGATTGAGCTTGAAAATGAAGGTGAGGTTCTTGGTGAGCTTGATGAGCAGCTTAGAGATGAATTGCTTAAAGAAATGGAGCCTGAAGAAATTTCATTAGCAATTAGTGATTTGGAAGTTGATGATTTAGTAGATATATTGCAAGCACTCCCAGAAAAAATTACTAATGATGTTCTTGCCTTGATGAATTCAAGAGATAGAGGGAGGATTGAAAATGTAATTGATTTTTCAGAGGAATCGGCTGGTGGATTAATGAATACTGATGTCATTACAGTCAGGGCTGAAAATACCATTGAACTTGTCTCAAGGTACCTAAGATTTTTAAAAAATTTGCCCCAAAATACCGATGATATTTACGTAGTAACAAAAAATGATGAATATTTAGGCATTTTACCAATAACAAAAATCTTAACATCTGATCAAAATATGACTGTAAGAGAAGTGATGGATACAGAATTTCAACCAATAAATTCTAGTCTTAACGAAGTAGATGTGTATGACTTATTTAAAGCAAAGGATTTATTTTCAGCACCCGTAGTCAATGAAAAAAATCAGCTACTTGGTCGAATTACTGTAGACGATATTATAGAAATTGGTGCAGATGAGGTTCAAGAAGATTTTAGAGCACTTGCACAAATCGAAGAAGATATTTTTTCATCTCCGAAAAAATCAATAAAAAATAGAATTTTTTGGCTTTCTATTAATCTTTTAACTGCAATTATAGCTGCAGCTTCTATTAATCTATTTGCTGATGTTTTTGAAAAAGTTATCTATGCTGCTGTTCTTATGCCAATAGTTGCAAGCATGGGAGGAATAGCAGCAACACAAACACTTGGTATTTATATTAGAGCAGAAGCAATGAGAAAATTAAATAGGAAAAATTTTAGATATTTATTCAGACGAGAATTTATCGTTTCAATAGTAAATGCAATCTTTTTCTCAATTTTCATTTTTGGAATTACTTACCTTTGGTTCTCTGACTACAATCTTGCAATAGCTATAGCAATTGCGATGATTTTAAATTTAATTATGGCTGCTGTGGGTGGCTTTTTTCTTCCATACATCCTAAGAAAAATTGGATATGATCCCGCAATTTCTGGAGGAGTAATTATCACTACAATTACAGATTTAGTTGGATTTGTTACTTTTCTTGGAATAGTGAGTTTATTAGTTATTTAAAACTTCTAGATTATTATTATTGCCTTTGATTTTGTAACTTGTTTTCGTAATTTCATTAAGATTATCGTCTAAAATTCCAGTAACGAGTGCAGCTCCTGCAGCAGCAGGTATGCCACCAAATATTGCTACATACCATGGAAGAGCCTGAGAAATTTTTGTAGTGAAATCTAAATTTAGATCATATGAATCATACAAAAGAATATCAGTCATTATAGACCCATTAATTTCTGCTTTAGCTGGGCCAAAATCCAACTCCAAATTACTTATTTTTAAAAAATCATTTCCATCAATTATCATTTCTCCATCAAGCTTATCAATATAGAAAGAATCTCTTTCATATTTTTCAAAATTAAGGTTTAAAAAACTTGAAAAACTTGTTCTCAAATCAATTAATGAAAGCACCCTCAAAGCGTCAAAATCAAAAGAGGCATCAGAGTACTTAATATCTTCCCCATCAACTAGTAAATTGCCAAAGAATTCAATACTATTTGAAGAAATATTTGCAGAGATATTTTTTGTTTCAATAGAAAATTTTTCAAAAGTTAAATTTGGGAAATTTTCCTGCACGTAGTCCGAATAATTTACAGAAAATTTAGTATTTAAATTCTTAACAGACGGATTTGATAAATCAATAATAAATTCAGACGGGTATTCCTCCTCAAATGTAAATAAATTTGAATCAATTTGACTTATTTCAAATAGATAATTATCAGTAAAAATATTTAAGTTCCTAGAAAATATAAACTTTAGTTTTAGAAGTTCAGAATTAATAAAAATCTGGTTATTAAAGAAACTGATATAATAGCCTTTATCGTTTTTTGACTTCAGAGAACCATTAATTTCCTTTACTGAGCCTTTATTGTCAAAAGATATTGAGAAAGGATTTTTAAAATTATCTAAAAAACTAGCTTTAAAAACTTTTTCAGCAAACGAATAGTCTAAATAAAAGTTTTCGATTCCAGCATACGGAATAGAACCGTTAGCAACAGCATCAAACTTAAAATTATCTAAATTTATTTCCAGACTATTAATGTCAAAACTACCAGGAAGAAACGATAGTTCAGGATTTGAAATTAAAACTTTCCCGCTTAATGACCTGTTAGCATTCAATGAGGTGAAGGAAAAAATAGATTTAACATCTTCAGAGATTATATTACTTTGCCTAAAAGAATCATTTGCAGCTAGATTTGATGGGGCCCAATAATATATATCTCTACTATCTCCGATTGTAAGCACATTAAATTTAAATGCTTCGTCAAAATTAATATTAAAAAATTGTTGAGAATTAGTAGTTTCAGCATTTAGAAAGGAGGGAAGAATTTTAAATTTATCTTTAAAATCAAGTGAAAGAATTCCTTTCAAATCACTTAAAACTTTCTCCTCTTGATAAATATCTAAGTTAAATAGTGCTATGTTGGAATTGATTAAAAGTTTTAACTTTTGATTTTCATAAGAAGCAATTCCACTAAGGCCAGAAATATTTTTAAGCTCATTATTAAAAGAAATACTCGACTCTCTAAATTTGAAACCAAACCTTCTACCCTCTGTTCTAAGATCAGCAATATTTAGACTTTCAATATTTGCTTTTCCCAACGATGTTCTTTTTATACTCCCCTCTTTTACAAAAAAATTAACGGCATTTCTTCTTTCATTAGAGGGATTAACTCTAATTGAGGCCTCATCAAAAAATAAAAAATCAATGTAAACTTCTTTTGATAAAAAAGAGCTTAGAAGATTAAGTTTTAAAAATAGATTTTGTCCCTCTACTTTTATATCTCCATCATAATTAAAATTTTCAAGATTTATATCAATTCCTTTTAAACTCTGTCTAAAAGAAATGTCTTCGTAAGAAAGTTTACCTGCAAAAATTTTATTTATAAAAAATGAGTTTATGTTTGAGAAGTTTAACGAAATACCAAAAAAATGAAAAACTAACAGAAATATTGCTAGTAAATAAAGGAAAATCCTTAAAATTCCAATTAAATATTTTTTAACCATTTTTTTCTTTGATTGAGGAAAATTAAAATCCAAACAAATGCATTTATAAATGGATTTATCAAAAATCTTAGCTCATTCTCGGCTGAATAAGTATTTACTGTACTTAATAATAAATTTAGAAAATAACTTATCAATAAAATTAGTGTTACTTGCTCAACTAAAGATTTTTGAATCCAATTTATTTTTGAGAATTTAAAAAAAAGCCCGATAATAAAAAATGTTAAAGTATAAGGAATTGAAAGGTTGCTGAAGAAAAGATCAATTATAAATCCCTTAAAAACAAAATAATAAATACCAGGAGGAACTTTAAGAATAACAATTGCCAATAATGATTGTATTAAAAAAAGATCAGGAGTCCATTTCCAAACATTAAAGCTTAATAATAAATAATTTATAACTATAAGAAGTATAAGCCGTAAAATTCTGAAGATATCAGTCATACAGAGTTACTCCTTTGTCTATAGATTGATAAGGGTCAAAGAAAAGCTCAAGTGTTAGCTTCTCCTTAAACATATTACCTTTAACTATTTCAATATCTATTAGCTTTCCAGCAATTAAGTCTTTTGGGTAAATTCCGTCAAACCCTGTTGAAAAAAATGTATCTCCTATTTCATAATTAGATGCTTTTGATTCGTTAAAACAAACTGTTTGTTGTGGTAGTCCGTTTCCTTGAGCTATACAATAAAAATTTTTTGAATTCCTTAAAGAGATAAATTCTTCAGGATCACTCAATAATCTTACCTTAAATTCATTAGCAACTAATCCATTTGTTTTGCCAATAATAAAATCTCCTTGAGAGACTGAAAAAACCTGACTATCTATAGGATTCTCAGCCTGAAGGTAAATCACATGTTTTTTACAACAGCTGTAATTAACTTGATCAAATGCTGAGACATAAGATTTTTTTGTACTTTTAGATGAATTTAAATTCGTATTATAAGATTTTGAATTTTCTAAAGATCTTACCTTTAACTCTGATTCATAAATATCATTTTTTAAATTTATGATCTCATTTTCGAGCTCAACAATTTTTAAACTTTCGTATTCTTTAAATTCCTGTGAAATGTTTTCAATAAAGTTTTCAGGTATCTTTAATGCCTTGACTAAATATCTTTGTGAAGTTTCGTTTAAATTCAAGTAGTACGAAGTTAAAACAAGGGCGACTATTAAAAGAATATAAGAAAATGTGAGAATTATTTTTTTTCTAAATGTAAATATTTCTCTTGGCATTACTCATCAGCAAAAAGATCAAAATCTTTGTCCATTAAGCCTAGGGCAATTCCACCACCTCTTGCAACACAGGTTAAAGGATCTTCAGCAACAGTTGTAGGTATTCCTGTACTTTGCTCAATTAAAGTGTCTAAGCAATGTAAGAGTGCTCCGCCTCCAGTTAAAACAATTCCATCTTGTGAAATGTCTGCAGCAAGCTCTGGGGGTGCTAATTCAAGTGCAGTTCTGACAGATCTTACTATCGCTGATGTTTGATTTTCAAGCGCTCTAAAACCATCTTCTTTCTCAAAAATTACTAATTCAGGTATGCCTTCAGCTAAATTTCTTCCTCTGAACTCATAAGCTTCAAATTCTTTTTTACAGCTTAATGTTGCGCATCCAACTTGTAGTTTTATTAATTCAGCAGTTGTTTCTCCGATTACTACTCCAAATTTTCTTCTAACATAAGCTTGTATTGCCTCATCAAATTTATCTCCACCAACTTTAAGAGATTCTGAATAAACAATTCCATTTAAAGAAAGTATAGCAACCTCAGAAGTTCCACCGCCAATATCAATAACCATACTTCCTCTAGGTTTATCAATATTTACTCCTGCACCCAGTGCCGCTGCAATGGGCTCCTCAATCAACTTTACAACGCTTGCACCAGCAGATAATGCTGATTCTCTGATAGCTCTTTTTTCAACTTGAGTTGCTTTAGATGGAACACAAACTAGAACCCTAGGGCTCGGAGATAAAATGCTGTTGTTTGAAACCTTCTTTATAAAGTGCTGAAGCATTTTTTCTGTTACATTAAAGTCAGCTATAACTCCGTCTCTTAATGGCCTTATAGCGTCCATTTGACCCGGAGTTCTTCCAAGCATTTTTTTTGCATCATGCCCTACAGCAATGACAGATTTCTGTCCATTTGACTCCTTAATTGCAACTACAGAAGGCTCGTCCAAGACGATTCCATTTTCTTTTGTGTAAATTAAAGTGTTGGCGGTTCCTAAATCAATCGATATATCATTAGAAAATAAACCTTTTAAAAATTTTAACATTTCAAATATATCTCTATAATATTGAGAACTTTATAGAATAAGGCTTTTAATGAATAAAATCGAGTTAAAAAATCTATTATTTTTGTCGAGACTCCGAGTAAATGAGGAGGATCAAGATAAAACCATAGAAAAATTGCAAAATACTTTCGAAATGATTGACCAAATGAATGATCTTGACCTCGATAAGTTTGAACCGCTGAATAATCCCCTTGAGCTTACTAATGTGAGCCGTTCAGATAAAGAAAAAAATAGGAATAAAAAGGAAGAATTTTTAGAAAAATCACCCAAATCTGACGAAGATTACTTCGTTGTACCAAAAATAGTTGAATGAATTTCCAAGAAATAAGAAATAACTTTCGAGATAAAAAAGTTTCTGCTAAAGAGCTTACTGAAGAAAGTCTAAAAAAGGCAAAAGATAAAAGTGATCTCAATGCGTTTATAAGTCACTTTGAAGAATATGCATTAGAACGAGCATCATATATTGATACAAACTTTGATCAGTATATAGATAAACCCCTCGGTGGAATTCCTATCGCACACAAGGATATATTTTGTACAGATGGAAGAAAAACTACATGTGCATCAAAAATGTTAGAAAATTTTGTACCGCCATACGAATCTACAGTCACTAAAAATTGCAATAATGCTGGTTCCATTATGATTGGTAAAACAAATATGGATGAATTTGCTATGGGCTCATCAAATGAAACGAGCTTTTTTGGTCCTGTTAAAAACCCTTGGGACGATTCATTAGTTCCTGGAGGAAGCTCAGGCGGTTCAGCTGCATGTGTAGCTGCTGACATTACAACAATTTCTACTGGTACAGATACTGGTGGCTCTATAAGACAACCTGCTGCTCTATGTGGAATTACAGGGCTTAAACCAACTTACGGTCTTGTTTCTAGATGGGGTATGATTGCCTTTTGTTCCAGTATGGATCAAGCTGGCCCTATAGCTAGAGATGCTTTTGCCTGTTCAGCATTATTGAATGCCATGGCGTCTTATGATGACAAAGACTCCACATGCTCAAAAAGAGAATCTGTTGATTATGAAAAAGGATTAAGTAAAGATTTTGGTAAATTGAAGATTGGGGTCTTAAAAGGTGTTGAAAATCTAGGAATATCAGAGGAAGTCTTAAAGGCTTATGAAAGTTCAAAAAAAATACTTGAGCAGTTAGGACATAGTTTTGTTGAATTAGATTTTACAGAATTATCGAGTGGTATTTGTTCATATTATGTAATTGCTCCAGCTGAGTGTTCTTCAAATTTGTCTAGATTTGATGGTATTAAATACGGATATAGATCTGAGGCAAAAAATTTAAGCGAACTGTATTTAAAAACAAGAGCTGAAGGCTTTGGTGATGAAGTGCAAAAGAGAATTTTAATAGGGTCATATGTGTTATCTGCCGGTTTTTATGACGCATATTATAGAAAAGCACAAAAAGTAAGGAGAATGATTAAATCAAAATTTGATGAATTTTTTATGGATGTTGATTTAGTTTTCTTACCTACAACTTTAGACCAAGCATTCGAAATGAATAGAGAAAGTTCAGATCCAAATAGAATGTATAAAGAAGATTTATTAACAATTCCAGCGAACCTTGCAGGGCTACCAGCTATGTCCCTGCCTAATGGTTTTTCTAAGAACCTTCCAATAGGTGTACAATTCGTTGGAAATTATTTCTCAGAAGAATTATTGCTAAATACCGCTCATAAAATGCAGGAGGTGACAGATTGGCACAAAATGACACCTTAATTAACGGCTGGCAACCTGTAATTGGTCTTGAAATTCATGTCCAATTACAAACCAATACCAAGCTTTTTTCTCCTGCTAAAAACCAATTCGGTGAAGAAGCAAATACTCTTGTAGACTTGATTGATATGGGTCTACCTGGAGTTTTACCTGTGCTTAATGATGGTGCTGTTAAACAGGGAATAGCTTTTGGTTTAGCAACAAATGCAGAAATTGCTAAAACAATGGTCTTTGATAGAAAAAATTATTTCTATCCAGATTTGCCAAAAGGCTATCAGATTACACAACTGCATTATCCAATTGTAAAAAATGGTGTCGTTGATGTTGAAGGCAAACAAGTAAGGATTCATCAAGCTCACCTTGAGGAAGATGCAGGGAAATCAATGCATGATATTTATGATAGTGAGTCAGTTGTAGATTTAAATAGATCAGGAGTACCACTCCTTGAGATTGTATCTGAACCTGATATTCGCTCAGCACAAGAGGCTGTAAAGTACTTAAAGAAAATTCATCAAATTATCACTTATTTAGATATTTCTGATGGAGATATGTCACAGGGCTCAATGCGTTGTGATGCAAATGTTTCAATTATGCAGCCTGACGATAAAGAGTTTGGCATCAGGGCAGAAATAAAAAATATTAATTCGTTCAGATTTGTAGAGAAAGCCATTAATTTTGAAATTAAAAGACAAATTAAAGTTTTAGAATCAGGAGATAAGGTAGAGCAAGAAACAAGACTTTATGATTCTATAAAAGACGAAACCAGATCGATGAGAACAAAAGAATTTGCTAATGACTATCGTTACTTTCCTTGTCCTGACTTAGTCCCTTATGAAATATCAAAAGATTTAGTCAAAAAGGTTAATGATAATTTAAGTGAACTTCCAGAGGAGAAGCAAAAAAGACTTATGGAAACGCATAACCTTAATGAATATGATGCTGGAGTATTGTGTGCTGACAAATCAACTGCTGATTTCTTTGAAGAAGTTGTAAAGGAGGCCGATGCTGAGCTTACAGCTAAGTGGATAATTGGTGATCTCAATGCTTTATTAAATAAAAACGATATCAGTCTCAAAGAAAGCAAAGTTGAAGCAGCTAATTTTTCAAAACTTATTCAAAATATCTCTGACAACACCATCTCAGGAAAAATAGCGAAAGATGTTTTAGATGAAGTTTGGCAATCAGGAGAGGATGTAGCCAAAATTATAGAAGGCCAAGGCATGCAACAAATCTCAGACGAAGGTGAGTTAGAAAAAATCATTGATAAAATTCTTGCAGAGAATACAAGCCAAGTCGAGGCTTACAAATCTGGTAAAGAAAAACTATTTGGTTTCTTTGTTGGTCAAGTAATGAAAGCCACACAAGGGAAAGCAAACCCAGGTTTAGTTAATCAACTTCTGAAGAAAAAATTGAATTAATCTTTTTTATTTTCTTTCTTTAATCGCAGTAACCATTTGGCGCCATCACGTTCTGCGTCTATAAATGCTGCTCTGGTAAAGAGTAATGGAATCAGTAAACTGGCATGGACAACGAATGAGACAAAACCATTGTAGCCGTACCAGCCAAGGTAATAAGTTGCTATTAGCCCAAAGAAAAAACTCCACATCGTAAAAAGAACAAGGGTAAAATACGCCTGAATAGATGGGTCTGGAATGTGTCTCAAAGGATTATATCTGTGGTCCATAACCAACTTCCAGCAGCTGTCTACCCAATATATTATTTTAAGTATATTTGATTGCAATCTCTCTTCTCCCAATATCTATTTTAATCCTATCTTTTAAAAATTCCAATTCGATCAGATTTATAAGCTCCAACAAAAACCTTATCCTCAAATGGATAAGCAACTGAGGCTCCACCGAAAGCAACATCTTCAAAATTATATTCTTCTATAACGTTCAAATCCTTATCGGCGTGAATAACAAAAAAAGGTGTTGGACATTGTAAAACTGTTTCTTTAATACATGCCAGCTGGCCAAGATCAGTATTTTGTCCACCAATCCAAAGTTCATCACCTACAGCGATGACATTATCTGGACCACCATTTAAATAACCTCTTAAAACTAAGTCATTTCGAATGCCATTACTAAACTTTGAGATCATGCCATTCGTTCTGTAATTAACATATAAATCATCATTAATCATTTCAATGCCATTCGGCCATGTACCGGCTGAATTCGGCACAATAGAATATTCATCTTTAGAATTCCATTCATACACATGACCAGTATCAAATCTAAAAATATTTAAAAAAAAGAGATAGTAAAAGCCGAGATCTTTGTCATATTGATGAGTAGCGAAAAATGAGCCTTCGTTATCGTAAACAACAACATCATTAAAATAGGTATTTTCTTTTGGTGCTTTTGTGCACCCAACCCAAATTAATGTTGGGTTTGCTTTGTCTGAGAAGGTTACATAATCTGGAAAAATTAAAAAAAATTCTATACTGCTAACTTTTTGATGGTTCACTACAGCAAGTAGAGAAGCTTCCTCTAAAAAAGGACTTAAGTTTTCACCAGTAAGTTTTATTCCCTCATGTATATCTATGCCGTGTGGGTAAAATTCCTTATATGGTTCGCAGTTTTTATCACCAATGCCTAAACTATTTTTTTCTAAAAACTCTATATCAAAATCTTCTATCTCGTTAGTTTTTAGATCAAGCTTCGAAAGTTTACCGATCAAAACCCTTCCCTCGTTTAATTCAGGTAGACCAGCAAATTGGGACACCACAATAGATTCCTCTTCAGGAATTTTGGCAAAATCTTCAGGATTTTGTAGGTTGCAAATTAATTCAAGAGTGCCTAGGCTCTTACAGTCATTGATATTCTTGTAATCGCCAGAACATCCAGTGATCACAAAAAATATAAGAACTAACTTTGTTAGGTATTTATACAAATATCATTGCGAGGTTTTCGGCAACAAAACCTGGTTTATCTGCACCCTCAATCTCAAGCTCAATTTTAAATTTAAGTAGCCAGCGACCACCTTCTTTTTCAGTTACTTCGATTAATTCACTGTTATATCTGCAGTTTGAGTCAACTGGAACTGGACTGACAAATCTAATTTTGTCGTATCCGTAGTTCATAGCCATTTTGGTACCTTCAATAGGAATTGCTGTTTCATAACCTTTTCCTACAGATAGTGAAAGCATAAGAGCTCCATGAGCTATTGTGCTTCCAAATATTGGTTTAGCTTTTTCAGGATCCACATGAATAAATTGTGGGTCATCTGTGACGTCTGCAAACGTATTTATCATACCTTGGTCAACTACAAACCAAGATGTACTTTGTACTTTTCCGATTTCTTTGTGTAAATCTTTAGGTTTTATTGCTTCCATTATTTTCTCCTATTTGATTAGATGATCTTTAAATTGATCTCTAAGGTTAACCTTCAGAACTTTACCAGTTGCTCCTAAAGGTAACTCGTCAACAAATACTATATCATCTGGCTTCCACCATTTAGCAATTTTATCTTCTAAAAAACTATATACAGATTCTTTATCTTTTTTATCTCCTGATGCAACAATTAATAGAAGTGGTCTCTCATCCCATTTTGGATGGGCTACTCCAATAACACATGCTTGCATCACATCAGGATGTCCTTGTGCAACATTTTCTAAATCAACAGAACTAATCCACTCTCCTCCTGATTTAATCACATCTTTCGCTCTATCAACAATAGTCATATATCCAGCAGGATCTATACTTGATATATCACCAGTATCAAACCATCCGTCTGCATCTACAGCATCTTCTTCAAATTTGTAATATCTTTTGTTTACCCATGGTCCCCTAATTAAAAGTCTGCCAAATGCTTCTCCATCTTCGGGTAATCTTTTGCCATCATCATCAACAATTTTTAGCTCCACTCCATAAACTGGTTTTCCTTGCTTAGTTTGAAGCTTGTACATATCTTCTTTTGGCATCGCTTCCATTTCTTTAGTTCTAAGATTAGCAGTGGCAAGGGGACTTGTTTCAGTCATACCCCACCCTTGAACTACATTTATGTCATGTTCTTCGTCAAATTGCTTAATCATAGAATATGGCACCGCAGAACCTCCAATTACTGTTTGTTTTACGCTATCAAGTGTAATTTTTTGCTCTGTACAATAATTTAGTAATCCCAACCATATGGTTGGTACTCCGAAAGCTAAAGTTACTTGCTCTTTTTGGATTAATTCAACCAACGCAGCTCCATCCATGCCCATACCTGGTAGAACAAGCTTAATACCATTCATGGCACCAATATATGGAAGTCCCCAGCCCATAACGTGGAACATTGGCACTACCATTAAAATAGAGTCACTTCTTGTAAAGCCCAATCCATTAGCAGAGGATCCAGCCCAAGCATGTAATAAAGTTGATTTGTGAGAATAAAGAACTCCTTTTGGATTACCAGTTGTACCTGATGTATAACATAAACCACATGCTGCATCCTCATCCAAGAGTGGCCAATTATAGTTTTCATCGCCCTTTTCAATAAATTCCTCATAAGAAACTGCATTTTTAAGATTTGATTCAGGCATTTCCTCTTTTGAGCACAAAAGAACATATTGCTCCACAGTTGGGCACTTATCTTGAACAGCCTCTAACAATGGTGCAAAAACTGTCTCAGTAAAAATTATTCTATTTTCAGCATGATTTATTATGTAGACCACCTGCTCTGGATGAAGCCTAAAGTTAATAGTATGCATTACAGCTCCCATCCCTGAAATACCGTAATAAAGCTCCATATTTCTGTAAGTGTTAAGTGCTAAAGAGCCAACATTTTGACCTTTCTTAATTCCATATTTTTCTAGTGAATCACCAACTTTTTTAGATCGTTTGGCAACTTCACCATAATTTGATTTATGTATTTTTCCATCAAGTGTTCTTGAGACAATCTCAACTTCAGGAAAATTTCTTTGTGCGTAATCAATAATGCTAGCTACATTTTGATTCCAGTTTTGCATATTACTCATTTTTCGCCCCTTTTTTTTAAGTAGTGTAGATAAGGATACCATTCATTTTTCAGAGGAGAAAACCATTCTTGAAGAATTTTTTTGATTTTCATGTTTTCTGAATCAGTGATTTTTAATTTATTTTTAGGATTAAATAGATGGATAAGTTCAATGAGATTTTTATCAAGCCTGTTTTCTTTAAGCAATTCTTCAAAAGAAATTGTTTTGCCGTTTATGAAATGTCCAAAAGTATTAATTATTAAACTATCTGTATACTGCATTCCCGTTAAGTTAATAAAATACATTTCTTTTTTCTTAAGATATTGAATATCTAAATGATCAAAATAACTGTAATTCAATACTTCTGGACATGAGTCAACTGTGAAATAGTTGTCCCAAACTGCAATGTTAATATTCTTCATATCCTCAAGATCGGTATCTACTTCATCATTTAACTCTTCAGAAATAACCTTAGGACCAGTCCAGATAAATGTTTTATCTTGAGGAAAATTATTCTTAAAACTAGCAAAATATCCTTTAGTATCTTGGTTTTGATCTATAAGTTCAGAAGTATATATACTTGGACAAAAAATAATTTCGCTATCCTTAAATTCATTTTCTGCTTTATTAAAAATTTCAAGTTGGCTTTTTAAATCATAATCTTCAGTATCATCAAAAAGTATTGCGAAATGATTGCAGCCAAGAGATTTCAATTTATTTATCTTATTAGCAAGTGAATCATAATCATAAGTTTTTGGACATAAGCCAACACTGATTTGAATATTTTTTTCATGTGCGTTGTGACAAAAATTTTGAAATTGCTCCTGCCACTCTTTTGAATGGTCTAAATCAATATACTTTCTAATAAAGGGATCCTCTTTGGGAGCGTACAAATAAAAGTTAAGATTATTATTGCTCAATGACTCAACAATAGCATTCCTCTGTGAAAAGCTCATTAAGCTTCCATAAAAACCCTCAACAATACCTAATTTTTTCATAGCCGGTTAAGTCTACAAAATTTGTCAGGAAAAACTTTGTTTTTCTTGATTTCAAATTTTGAATTATCAATTCTAATCAGAGTTTCAGTTTCTTCAAATTTTCCACAAATAAACCTCATTCCAATAAGCGACTGCATGGAGGCTATTACTGCTACAGCAGGGCCTAAAACACCTAGATTTACACAATGGTTAGTCTCTAAATCACCCGATTCTTTGAATAAACAAGAGTAGCAACAATGTTCTTTTTTTGAATTTTTAAAAACTATGATTTGACCTTTGAACTCAGAGGCTGAGGCAAAGCAGATTGGTTTATTTAAATTCACCATTTCTTCATTCAGTTCAAATGAGGTTTTTAAATTGTCTGTGCAATCAAAGAATAAATTAGAATTAATTTTTTTTAAGTCTATTTCTGATGACTTTGCAGGATAGATGTTGACTTCAACCTCTCTATCTAAATTAATTAAATAATCTTTAAGGGCTTCAACTTTTTTTCTACCAATATCTGATTCTACATAGAAAACCTGACGGTGAAGATTTCTCTCTTCGACCACATCAAAATCAATAAGATTAATCTTTCCAACCCCTGCAGCTGCAAGATAGACTGCTAATGGTGAACCTAGACCGCCACAACCAATAATTGTGACATCACTTTCACAAAGTTTCTTTTGATCCTCATAAGAAAAATCATCTAAGACTAGTTGTGAGTAATACCTTTGTGGAATTCTATTAAAGTTTGCCAAAAGTAAACCTCTCTCTCCTTTTAAGGTCTTTAATCGAAGTGACATCTCTAAAGCCACTTTTATTAAATAGATTTCTTATTATCTTATTTTGTTCAGGAGAATGCTCCAAGAAAATAATTCCTCCATAATTTAAATAATTTTTTGAATGAGAAATTATTATTCTTAGATCCTTTAAACCATTTTCACCTGAAAAAATAGCCTCTTCTGGTTCAAATTTTAAACTGTCATTAAAGTTGACACTTTTATCTAAATACGGTGGATTACTGACGATCAAGTCATACTTCAACGATACTTTCTGATACCAGTTTGAAATTAAAAATCTGACTCTTGCATTATTATTTTTAGCATTTTTCTTTGCAATAGATATTGCCCTTATGCTTAGATCAACTGCATCGACGGTTGCTTTTGGAAATATTTTAGAGAGTTCAATTGCAATACATCCTGATCCAGTGCCTAAATCAAGAATGCTTTTTGGCTGTAATTCAGAATTTTCTATATGCTCAATTAAAGTCTCTGTTTCAGGTCTTGGAATTAAGATATCCGAATTGACTTCATAATTCCCATTGTAAAAATCCCAATTTCCAATGATGTATTGAATAGGTCTTTTTTCAGAAATCTCTAAGCATATTCTTTCTATATCTCTTTCTAAAAGATCACTTGTATTTAATAAAAAATGAAGACCCTCTTCATAGTCCTTACCATAAGCATTACGCCAAGCATCTGTAATAGTTGTAAATTTATTGTGACTGTTCTTCAATTTCTAAAAGTTTTTCAGCATTACTTTGAGTTATCAGTGAATCAACTATTTCATTCAATTCTCCATCAATCACTGATTCTAAGTTGTGTACTGTCAATTTAATTCTGTGTTCAGTTACCCTTCCTTGAGGGTAGTTATAGGTCCGAATTTTTTCACTTCTATCTCCAGTTCCCACCATATTTTTCCTTTTGGAGGCTCTTTCACTTTCTAATTTTTGTTTCTCAAAGTCATGGATTTTTGAGGAAAGGATACTAAGGGCTTTTGCTTTATTTTTGTGTTGTGATTTTTCATCCTGTTGAGAAACAACTATTCCAGTAGGGATATGCGTAATTCTTACTGCACTATCTGTAGTGTTTACTGATTGACCTCCAGGACCAGATGCTCTGAAAGTGTCAATCCTAATTTCGCTTTGATTAATTTCACTTTCTTTTATGTCGTCAACTTTCGGCAAAATTGCAACCGTAGAGGTTGAAGTATGGATTCTACCTTGTGATTCTGTTTCAGGAACTCGTTGCACTCTATGAACGCCTGATTCAAATTTCATTCTCTCATAAACTTTCTCTCCAGAAATCATCGCAATAATTTCTTTAAAACCTCCAGGACCAGATATAACCTCTTTAACTTTTTCAACTTTCCAGTTATTCCTTTCTGAAAATCTCGAATACATTCGATAAAGATCGCCTACAAAAATTGCTGCTTCATCACCTCCAGCACCAGCTCTTATTTCAAGATAAATATCTTTTGCATCGTCTTCGTCTTTTGGCAACATTTTAAACATTATGTCTGCCTCTAGTTCAGTAAGCTGGTTTTCTGTTGATGATTTCTCCTCTTGAGCGAGATCTTTCATATCTTTATCAAAAAGCAATTCATTTATTTCTTTTAAGTTTTTCTCAAGCATCAAATACTTTTCATAATCCTCGACGATGTTTGAAATTTCAGATAATTCTTTATTAAGTGAAGTAAGTTTTTGTATGTTGCTTGTAATTTCTGGGGTTGAAAGAGATGTATTTAGCTCTTTTTCTTTTTTCTTTAAGTTTTCTAAAGTAACTCTTATTGAATCTCTCATTTGGCCTTTTTAATAAAGCTTATAATTGATGGATCATCGATAATTTTTGATAATTCATGAGCATTCTTTGATGCAATTTCATTAGCAAGCTCTTCTAAAACTTTTTCTACATCAATACCCTTTTTTAAACTACTTTTAGCTTTTTTAAGCGCTTCTTTTTTTGCATTGAAAATTTTCTCTCTAGCTTCCTTTTGGTTTTTACCCATCATTTGTTTATTTTTGAGTTTTCTAAATTCGTTATCAGCATTTAACTTAATAATTTCTTTAGCAGCATTTACTTCCTCTTTTCTATTGTCCTCATTTTTCTTTAACATCTCTCCTAATTCATCTAGAGTGATAAGATTCACATTTTTATTTTTTGGAATTTTAAAAGATATGTTTCTGGGAATTGCTAAATCAAAAATTAAAATATTTTTTTGAATTTTTATTAGAAAATCTTCTTCAATAAAACTTTTTTCAGATGATGCAACTACAACAACTACATCAGATTTTTTTAAATAAGTCTTAATTTTCGAGAGTGAATCGCTTTTTATCCCACTTATTTCTACATTAGATCTATTGACTAAAAAGACTTCTTTTCCTTTTTTTATAAGTTTTGGTACTAACTTTCTAGCAATATCACCACCACCAATAACAAGGACGGAGTTAACTTCATCCTTATTTGAAATAAATCCTTCGACTATTGTTGAAATAGAAAGTGGATTTTTTGATAAATCAGTTTCAGTTCTTATGAGTTTTGAAAATCTTATTGCATTATTAAAAGTATTTTCCAACTCAGTATTTAAAAAACCCATTGAACGTGAATTATTTAGTGATTTCTTTACTTGACCGAATATATCTGGCTCACCAATTATCATTGAATCTATGCCTGTCATTACTTTTAATGAATGTTTAAATGCATCATTGCCTGCATAGAGATATTGGTCATTTTTTCTGAGATTTTCAAATTTATTTAAAATCTTAGAAACAACCTTTTCAAAATTCTTTATTTCAGACCTTGAGCAGACTGAGTAAAATTCTGTTCTGTTACATGTTGACAGCAAGATCCCATTATCAAATGTATTGGTCATCTTAAGGTTTGTGAGAACTTCATCTATTTCCCTTTTATTAAAAGCGAACTTTTCCCTTACTTCTAATGAAGTAGATTTGTGACTTATGCCCCAACAATGTAATTCCATCTTTTTGACCTTATTTTATATATAAATTATAAACGGATGTGCAAGTTTATCTGTTTGAATTGAGTTGTTCAATGCAGCAACTGAATTCTCACTCTAAAAATAATAAAATTAGCAATGTATGGACTCATTTAAATATAAATCACCTGCAAAAATCAATACTTTTTTAAATGTATTGTCTAAGAGAGATGACGGCTATCACGATATTTATACACATTTCGAGTTAATAAATTATTTTGATGAGATAAATTTTGTTCCATCCACCAAAAACTCATTTTTTTGTAACGATCCTTGTCTGATTAAGGGTAATATTATTCAGAAAACCTGTAATTGGTTTAATGAAGTTTATAATAAAAAACAAATTTTCAATATAAACCTTAAAAAAAATATTCCCTATGGCTCTGGACTTGGTTCTGCAAGCTCAAATTCAGCTTCAACGCTAAGATTTCTTTGCATGTATCATGGGGAAAAAATTCAGAATTTAGATAAAACTGAAATTTCAAAAAAACTTGGTGCTGATGTTCCTATTTTTTTAGAGCAAAAAAGTGGTTTTGCTAGTGGGGTTGGTGAGGTATTTGAAAAAGAATACTCTTTTAAAAGTGAATATTTAATAATTTCTCCAAATTTCAATATTTCAACTAAAGATCTTTATAATTCAAAATTTCTTCAAACAAATTATCAACCCGATAAAAAAACTAATTCGTTTTTTGAGCCTTTGAAGCAAGAATCACACGAATTTAAAGCTTTTTATGATTATTTAATTGATATAGGTGGCGAAAGATTTAAATATAAATTAAAACTTACCGGCACTGGCTCAAGTGTTTTTTTAGAAAATCCGTTGAGAAGTGATATTGAGTTATTTAAAAGAAATACTAAAAAGAAGTTTAGAATTTTTGTTGCTAAAAGTTTAGAATACAATTGATTTTAATAACAATGGGGTGTGGCCAAGTGGTAAGGCAGCGCCTTTTGGTGGCGCCATTCGTAGGTTCGAATCCTACCACCCCAGCCAGTGAATGATGGAAAAGCAATTACTTTTTAGTGGAAACTCAAATAAACAACTAGCACAGTCAGTTGCAAGAAATCTTGATAAAAAACTTGCTCCAATCAAAGTAAGCACTTTTAGTGATGGAGAAGTAAATGTTGAAATTGACATCAATGTTAGAGGCTCTGATACATTTATAATTCAATCTACGGACTCACCAGCTGAAAAAAATTTAATGGAGTTAGTTTTGATTGCAGATGCTTTAAAAAGAGCATCAGCAAACTCAATTACTGCCGTAATTCCTTATTTCGGCTACGCCAGACAAGATAGACGAGTAAGATCAGCGAGAGTTCCGATAAGTGCTCGTGTAATTGCTGAAGTTTTAACAAATGTTGGTATTTCTAGAGTTATTACTCTTGATATACATTCTGAGCAAATTCAAGGTTTCTTCTCTTTCCCAGTGGATAACATTTATACATCAAATATTATGTGTAAGGAAATAATTGGGAAATATAAAGCTGATGATCTGCAGGTAGTTTCACCTGACACTGGTGGTGTTATAAGGGCAAGATCAGTGGCAAAAACTCTTGGTGTAAAAGATTTAGCAATAATAGACAAGAGAAGAGAAAAAGCTAATGAGTCAGCAGTGATTAATCTAATTGGTGACGTAAAAGATAAAGTTTGTATAGTTCCAGATGATTTAATTGATACAGCAGGCACTCTAAGTAATGCAAGCCATGCTTTGAAGGCTAAGGGTGCAAGAGAAGTTATAGCATATATAACTCATCCTGTACTTTCAGGTAATGCAATTGAAAATTTAAATAAATCAGCCATAGATAGACTTGTAGTATCAAACTCTATTGATATTGGTGACAAATCAAAAAAATGTCCTAAAATAAACGTCTTTGATATATCGCCAATAATAGCTGAATCAATTAAAAGGATTACAACAGGCGATTCAATAAGCGAACTTTTTAAATGATGGAAATTTTAAAATTAAAAGCTGAAATAAGAGAAAAAACAGGGGGGCTCTCATCAAAAAAGGCTATTTATGAAAATAAATTAGTGCCAGGAGTTGTTTATGGGGGGAAAGATGCTCCAGTTGCAATACAAGTAAAAAATAATGAACTTCTTAAAATAATAAATAATGAATCAGTTTTTAATTCTTTAGTTGAATTAGAGTTGGCTGATAAAAAACATAATGTTGTTTTTAAAGATGTGCAAAAACATCCATCAAAGAATATTTTTATCCATTTCGATTTACAAAAAGTCTCAAAAGGAACAAAAATTAATGTTACTGTTCCGATTGTTTTGACAAATCAAGAAAAATGCTTTGGTGTAAAAATTGAGGGTGGAGTAATAAACCATGTTTTAAAAGAACTTTCTGTAATAGTTGATCCAGATAATATTCCAGAATTTATAGAATTAGATATGGAAGAAATTAAATCTAAAGAAAAGGTAAGGCTTAGTGCACTCGATAAGAATTCTTCTTACAGCTTTCCAAAAACTTTAAAGAATCAAGATCCTGTAATTGTTTCAGTATTAACTGCAAGAGGTGGTGCAATGCTTCTTGAAGATGAAATTGAGGAGGGTGCTGTTGAAGGGGAAGAATTAACAACACAGGAAGGTGATAATGAAAAAGCTCCTGAAGAAAATAAGTCAGATAATTCTGAGGAGAAAACAGAATAAATTGCTTCATCTTTGTATCGTCGGTTTAGGCAACCCAGGCGATAAATACTCAAAAACAAGACATAATGCAGGTTATGACTTCCTTGACTTAATTGCCAAAGAGTTCAATACAGATTTTAATTACTTAAAAAAAATTGATGCAGATTATGTTGAGATTGATTTTGAAGATCAGAAAATTGCTTTGATAAAACCAAGAGAATTTATTAACAGAAGCGGTAAAACACTCCAACTTGTCAGGAAATATAAGGTTAAAAACACTAAAGATATATTGGTAGTCCATGATGATATGGACCTTGAACCAGGTGATGTGAAGTTAAAGCTATCTGGAGGTCATGCTGGACACAATGGTCTAAGAGATATTTTAAAGGTAATAGGAAGCGATTTTGTCAGATTAAGATTTGGTATAGGACATCCTCCCAATAAAGAGCAGACAGATGCTTGGGTGATAAAAAAACCAAACCCACAAGAAAAAGAAAAAATGGCTATCGCATTCGAGAAGGCTAAAAATAATATCGGCAAAATCTTGCACAAAGACTGGATGATAATAATGAACGACCTCCACTCCAATGAGCATTAAATGTGGTATTGTAGGTTTGCCCAACGTTGGCAAATCAACTCTTTTCAACGCCTTAACATCTCAAAAAATCCAAGCAGAAAATTTTCCTTTTTGTACTATTGAACCTAATATTGCTAGGGTAAATATACCTGACTCAAGACTAGATAAGCTTGCAGAAATTAATAATCCTGAAAAAGTTGTTCCCTCTTACATGGAATTTGTGGATATAGCTGGTCTCGTAAAAGGTGCACACTCTGGGGAGGGGCTTGGAAATAAATTTCTTTCTCATGTTCGAGAAACACAATGTTTTGCACATGTAGTACGTTGTTTTGAAGACACCAATGTTATTCATGTAGAGGGTAAAATTTCTCCTATTGATGATTTAGAAACTATCGAGACTGAGTTAGTTCTTAGTGATCTTGAAATAGTTGAAAAAAGAATAGAAAAAGTAGGAAAACAATTAAGAAATGGAGATAAAGTCCTCAAAGATGAATATGAGTATTTAGAAAAAATTAAAAAAGAATTATCTGATAAAGGTTTTAATGCTGATTTAAGCTCAAATAGTGATGAGGACTTTTTAAAAAACTTGCAGCTCATTGTATCAAAATCTTTTTTTTATATTGCGAACCTTCATGAAGATGATGAAAAAAATCTCTATATTTCTGAACTCGAAGAGCATGCTAAAAAAACTAATAAAGAACTTATAAAAGTGTATGCAAAGGCTGAGGCAGAATTAATAGATCTCGATGGAAAAGAAAGGCTTGAATATCTTGATATGCTTGGCTTAAAAGAGCCCACACTCGATGTAATAATAAAAAAAGGTTTCGAGTTATTAAATCTTTTTTCTTATTTTACGGCAGGACCAAAGGAAGTGAGGGCCTGGTCAATTAAAAGAGGTTCAAAAGCACCCCATGCAGCAGGTAAAATTCATAGTGATTTTGAAAAAGGATTTATTAAAGCAGAGGTAATAGGATTCTCTGACTATATTGACTGTGGTGGTCAACAAACAGCAAGAGATAAAGGAAAACTAAAGATTGAAGGAAAAGAATATCTCGTTCAAGATGGAGATGTAATCGAGTTTAAATTTAATGTTTAAAGTTAGCGTAATAATCCCAACTTTCAATGAATCGCAGAATATTCTCAGAGTCATCAATGAAATAGAGAATGCTCTGAAAAATTGTGATTATGAAATTATTGTTGTTGATGATAACAGCCCAGATGGAACTGCTGAGACAGTAAAGAAATACACAAAATCTAATAACAGAGTTTCCTGCATCAAAAGAACTTGGAAAAAAGGACTTTCTTCAGCAGTTGTAGAAGGTTACGCATTATCTACAAAAAAACATATTTGTGTAATTGATGGTGATGGACAGCACGATCCTAAAAATTTGGAGCTTTTCGTTGAAGCCTTTGAGAATAATGAAGTAGATATTGTAATTGGTTCAAGATTCTTGAATAAAAGTGAAACACATGGATTATCAACTGCTAGAAATACATTAAGTAATATAGGAATAAAAATTACAAATTTCTTTTTAAGTAAAAAAGTTACAGACCCTCTTTCTGGTTTTTTTATGATAACGAATCAAAAGTTTGGCGATCTGCAAGAGAAACTTTATAAAGATGGTTTTAAAATTCTATTTGACCTTCTAATGCTAAATAAAGAATTGAGGGTAAAAGAAGTTGGAATTGATTTTAGAAGCAGAATAGCTGGTGAAAGCAAGCTTAACATCTCAACTGTATTTAATTTAGTTGGGCAGATATTTGAGAATATATCTAGAGGATTCATTCCTGCGAACTTTGTAGTATTTGCTTTTGTAGGCACTTTGGGGGTATTTGTCCATTTAGTTTTGCTAAATATTCTTGTGACACAAAGTATAGGTTTTATCGTAGCGAATACATTAAGCACAGTGCTAGCAATGTGTTCAAACTACTTTCTCAATAATTACCTGACCTTTCATAATATTCATAAATTATTTATGGAACGAGTTAAGGGATTAATTAAATATTGTTTTGCAAATTCGTTCTCCATCCTGGCAAATATTGGTGTAGCATCACAATTTTATCTAAGTGAATTTTCAGTAATTGCATCTGCTTTATTTGGGATATTGGCAGGTCTAATATTGAATTACTTTCTTAGTGTAAGTCTGGTCTTTAAAAAATGATTTTAAGAGTACTAAATATTACATTCTTACTTATAACTTTAAGTTTTTTTTATCAAAAAGCTAATACAGAAAACTTCTATAATTGGGATGCAATAGCCTACACCATGGCAGTTCAGCTTGATGAAGGCAAATCTACTAATGAAGCTCACGGATACACATATAAAACTTTAAAAGACGAAGTTGATCCTGGTCTTTTTCAAGCACTTTGCTGTACTGGAAAATATAGACAAGATCAGTTTGATAGCCCAGAAAACCTTAAGTCTATGATGCCAATGTATGCACTAAAACCAGGCTATATTACTCTAATTAAAGCAGTGAAGTTTTTTACAGGATTTAATGAATATCAATCCATGAAATATATTTCTATTTTTTCTACATTAATTATGACGTTATTATTTTATATAACTTTCTTTTTTCAAAAAAACTTCTTGCAATTCTTATGGATTCCATTGGTTTTCTTTTCTCAATTTTTATTTCTTGCGAAACTCATGACTCCTGATGCAATCACCGCATTGCTGTTTTTAATTTCAGTAATATTTTTAATAAAAAATAAACTTTATGCCTCTTATCTTATTATGGGATTAACACTTACATTTAGACCTGACATGATTGTGGCAGCTGGCCTTACAGGATTATTGCCACTAATAAAAAAAGATTTTCGAATGCCAATATTTAACTCAATTATGTTCTTATCAATATACTTTTTGATATCAGCTAGTATTTCACACAATGGTTGGTGGAGTCATTTTTATACAAGTCTTGTCAGCACACAAAGCAATTTAAATCTTTTTGATCCATCGTTTGATTTAAATAAGTATTTTGAAATTTTAATCGGAAATACTTTATGGGTTCTGAATGATATTAATTATGTAGGTTGGTTCTCTCTAACTTTTATCATAATCTTCTTGAGTGCTTATTTTGTAATAGAAAATAAATCTCAATGGATTAATCTCATTGCCTTAAGCTTGTCAGTGGCAATTATTATAAAATTCATTATTTTTCCAAAGGTTGATTCAAGAGTATATTTAGCTATTTTAGTACCTGCTATATATACATTCTCTTTGAATTATTTAAATCTTCGGGAAAGGATTGACACTAAATAAAAACTTATTATTATCAGAATCTTGGCTATGTAGCTCAGCTGGTTAGAGCGCAGCATTCATAATGCTGAGGTCCTTGGTTCAAGTCCAAGCATAGCCACCAATCGATAGCTATTTTTTAAGAATACTAAAGATTATTATTAAAGAAACTAAAGCTATTAATCCTTGCTGTCCAATCATATCTAAAATTGCGACAAAATTTGTGTAGACCTGACCAACAAACGCAGTTTCCGGACCAAAAATAATGCCTAATAATAAAGAAGCTGAAACCAGAACCAGTAAAACTTCAGTTAAAGAGTTTAGAAAATCTTTTATTTTTTTGAAATTGAAATCGAAAAATTTCATACCTTAAAGAGCATGGGGGTTACCCCCCATGCAAACTATCGTTATTTAATGTTTAGCACACCCATTACGATAAGTAATACGATTAGACCAGCTAATCCATTATCACCTAACATAACGACGTAACCCATTATGGTATCAATTACATTTCCGAAGAAATAAACTTCGCCACCAAAGACGATTGCTGCAACGATCCCAAGACCGATTACACTTGCTAAAACACCAGTGAGACCTGTAATAAAGTCTCTTACTGTTTTCATAACACTATCCATAATTCCCCCATGAAATAGTTCAAGGATATGGTACAAAATAGGGTGCTTTTGACAAATTAATTTAAATTGACGAACTATTTCAATTAATACGGGTATGGAGAGATATAAATAACTATTATGAACTAAGAAAAGTGCTAAAACCCTTATTTATACTTCGTCTATAAGAATTCTACTAATCAAAAAAAACTTTTGGCCCCATTATATTCTCTGGATCTATTGATTTTTTCAGGGTTTTAAGCAATTCATGTTTGTCAGAATAATCAGAAAAAGTTGTCCAAATGTATTTTTTTCTCTGACCAATGCCATGTTCTGCGCTGGGAGATCCAGAGTGCATTTTTGTAACTTCATAAATCTTATTTTTACTCTCATTTATTTTTTCATCGCCAACTAAATTTATATGGACATTGCCATCACCAAGATGACCAAAAGAATAAATTTTTACTTCTAGGTTTAAAGCATTTATATCTTCTAAATATTTCTGAAGTGATTTAATAGGAACACAGATATCTAACTTATAAGCATTCATGTCTGATAAAAGAACAGGTATGTTTTCTCTTGCACTCCACATCTTTGTCGCTTGTTTTGAGTTAAGAAGACTTACCGAATCTCCAAATTTTTCAGAAATATTTTCTAAAAAGTTTTCAATTTCTTTTTTC
This sequence comes from uncultured SAR86 cluster bacterium, assembly GCA_902526535.1. Classification (GTDB taxonomy): domain Bacteria; phylum Pseudomonadota; class Gammaproteobacteria; order Magnimaribacterales; family TMED112; genus TMED112. The sequence goes on along the minus strand of CABZLG010000003.1, from coordinate 14,501 downwards.
TCTTGGGAGACGAGCTCTAATAAAATTATATAATCCGAATCAACTTCTCCTCCCGTCAATGCATGGCAATTTTTATCCCAAAATTCTAAAGAGGAAATTAGCTCATTCTTCTTATTAAATAATTTTGATTGCACAGTGTTGAGGTTATTTGCTTTTATTAAAAATGTTTCTTTAAAGTCCATAATTGGATAAGTTTTTAGGGTAACTAAGGTTATTAAGCCTAATACTCCCTCCGAGCCGTAAAATATCTCCATTAAATTTGGCCCTGTTGCATCTTTGAGAGATCTTTTTGATAGTTGAATTTTTTTACCTGAAGGCAGAATTATATTAATACCTGTTACATGATTTTTGGTTGAGCCATATTTTATAAATTTTGCACCTGCAGCATTTGTAGCAACATTCCCTCCAATCGAGCTAGATGAAGTTGAAGAAAATTCGATTGGTAAAAATCTACCTTTTTCTTCTACAAATTTTTTTGCATTATCTGTTATTACTCCTGGCTGGCAAATAACTTCATTATTTTCTTCATTCCATTGGATCTTGTTAAGTCTCTCAGTACTTAACACTATTTCACCATCGGTTGCTGTAGCCCCACCATTTAAACCTGTTCTTCCTCCTGAAATAACGATTTTTAATCTATTTTTGGAGGCGAAATCAATAATGTCTTTCACATCCTCTTCATGTTCTGGGAAAAAAATTGCTATAGGTGATGGTGTCAATCCCTGATACCAGTCCCTTCCATATTTATTTAAATATTCTTTGGAAAACTTAATTTTTTCACTAAAGCGTTCTTGAAGTAGTAGTTGTTGCTTATTCATTGTTTTCTGAAAACTATATAGTTTCTGTATACAAAAACTGTAAAGAAGCTTATTACTCCTGATACAACTTTTTGAAAAAGAATGTTATTAAATCCTAACGAAGCCATAAGAGCAAATATAAGTGCGGTAATAATTGCTCCGATTAAGCCACCAAAGAGATAAGCGACAAATTCAAATCTTGGTTTTTCTTTAAGCCAACCACTTTCAAATACGAATCTTTTTGCCAAAACATAACTTACCAATGAACCACATAAGTAACATACAAAAGCGATATATTCACGTCTAACATTTAACAAATAATCAAGTGTTAAAAGAAGTGCTGTATCTGCTATGAAGGCAACACCATTTGTGCCCCCATACTTAAATATTTTTAGGAACATTAAAAAGAGAGGTTAGGATTTATATTAAAATTAATATCATTAACATTTGAACCATTGATCACAATATTGTTTAAATACTGGCCTTCAAGTTCAGCTAATCCACATATACCTTGATCATTGAAGGATAATCTGTCTTCTAAAGTTGTACATGCAAAAATTTCAGTATAGGTATCATTTGGCAATTCTCTGATTCTATAATTAGCAGTTCCATTAGTCATTTGCATTACATCACAAGGTTGGATTTGGTTTTGATCATTTACCGCACATATCCATAACTGATCGACAGTTGCTTTAATTTTTTGATCTCCATTTTGCATGAGCACAGGAATTTCAGCTTTTCTTCCGTCATTAAACAAAAATTCTATTCTTAAAACAGTACTACCATTTGAGAGTCCATTTCTATCGATTGATGCTTTGTATTGCCCAAATCCATTTTCATCTACACTTACTGACTCTACCGAAAGTTTTTGCTCTGCTGGAACACCTGAGCTGACAATGTAGAAATCAGAAACACTAAGACTTCCATCACCATATTTTTTAATTTCAAAAATTCTCTCATTAAGTGAGTAGCCTAAATTTACTCTTGCTGGTGAGAATTCAGCGTAACTCAGTAAATCGTAGTTAACACCTTCTCTTAAAAAGGATACCCCTTTATTTAAATCCATTAAACCATAGCCAAAGTATTCGTCTTTTCCAGCCGGACCGACATCATTTGTCAATTTTTCAGATTTCAGCAGTAGATTTATTTCTTCATATGTTAAATCTGAATCAAGAAATCTAAGAAGAGCAAAATAACCCGATACATGAGGGGCTGCCATGGAAGTGCCCTGGTAAAGTTGAAGTCCTTTATAGTCAGTGCCGTTATGAGACGAATTTTTAAAGCTGTATGCCATAACTCCATCGCCAATATCATTTCCATCATAATCCTCTGAAGTTTGGCCACCAGGTGCTGCTATATCGACAAAATCGTTATATGAGGAAAAAGAAGACTTTCTTTGGTCTGCTTTAGTAGAGGCAACAGAAAATGCAAATTCACAAGAGGCAGGAAATCTTATTGCAGAATTTCCTTCATTCCCTGCAGAAGCAACCACATAAATACCGTTATCCTTAAGATTTTTTATTTCTTCGCAAATGACTTCATTACTGCCACCACCACCAAGACTCATATTGATTACAGAGACAGTCCCATATTGTGAAGCATCGTATATTTCTCCTGAATCATTATCCTTTCCCTGCACATAGTAAAATGCTTGAAGCTGATCATAACCAGAACAACCACCACCATTTTCACTTTGATCTGAACCGCATACCCTTAGAGGTAAAGTTTTTGCTGCAAGTCCATTAATTTCATTACCATCGTTCTTAGCAGAAATTGTTGTTGCCACATGAGAACCATGACTTCCGTACTCAACATTTCCACTACTATTTACAGGTAAAAAATCAGGATCAGTTGGGTCGTTATCGATTCCATCTCCATCAAATGAGGAGTCAGTACTTCTCACAAAGTCATAACCATCTTCAACAAAGCTTGAATTTATCCATGCAAGAGAATCTTTACTAGGAGCCCCAGAGTCTAAAACAGCCACAATAACATCTTTGGTATCTTGACCAATTAAATCTAAAGCTTCTTTTGTTTTAATTTGTCGTAAATTCCACTGATAATCGTTATAGAACGGATCTGCTGAAAATGGAATTGGATCCGCATCAGGATAATAAATGTGATTAAATTCAATAAAGTAATTTGGTAATTGCTCTCTTAGATACTCAATGGCTTTAATTTTTTGAACTTCAAGTATGTCTCTTTGACTAATGCCAAATTCTCTAGTTGAGCCGTCAATTGTTTCTAAAGATTTATATCTTTTAATATTTTCATAACTTGGTGTCACTAGCCTCGCTCTGTTAAATTTGTAGTCAACTCCAAAAGCTTGCTTCAATAATTCCTTCTCACTAGCAGAGGGTTTAATAGATTTATCTTTTTTCATAATTATGAATTCGCCAGTATCAAATTTTTTTCCTGAAGCATTTTTATTTGATTGTCTTGCTGATGAAGTAATAAAGCTATTTGTGCTTGCTTGCTCCTCAACAATTAATGCGTATTTACTGCCGTTTTGATTTAAATCCGCGGTAATAGAAATATAAAAAACACCATTCCCATTTATTGATACTTGTTCTGTATTTCCGACACCAGTGCTAAAAACAAGTGGATTGCTTAGATCATCAGAGGAATATGCATATAAATCTAAATCAGAATCAGAATTTACTTGTCTGAGGGTTACATTAATTTGTTTATTTTCAATGTTAAGAACATATACATCCATTGGATCATCTGTAATATCTCCTTCACTATCTGTAAAACGTCCTGCATAACCCAGAGCTGAAACTGGATCAAAGGCTGGTTGAGCTTCGGTAATAGAATTATTTGAGAGATAAGAAAATGCTTTGTTTGGAACATCAGAATCAATTATTACATCTGCAGCAAGAGAAACTGTTCCACTAATACTGTAACGTTCAGGCGCTGGAGCTGGAGTAGGTGCAGGAGTTGGTCCTGGTGTGGGCTCACTGCCACCTCCAGAACTTCCGCCGCCTCCGCCGCCTCCGCCTCCGCATGCAACGAGTAGAATTAATGAAAAAAATAGTTTTAAGTGCTTAAGTAGTTTCATTTTGTCTTAGGCAGCTTTTTTTTCGACTTCCTCAAATATAGATTTTATTTTGTTAATAGCCCAATCGAGTTCTTTTTTTGAAATAGTTAAAGGAGGCGCATATCTAATGGTAGTTTCATGCGTTTCTTTACATAATATTCCATTTTCTAGACATAATTTTGATAAATCTTTTCCAGAAATATATTTTGTATCTATTTCAACTCCAAGCCAAAGCCCCTTCCCCCTAACTTCTTTAATAATATTTGAATTCATATCAATTAATGACTTTTTAAAATAATCTCCCATGACTTTGCTGTTCTCTATAAGCTTATCTTCATCTAGTAATTCAATAGATCTTTTTGCAATAGCTGCAGCTAGCGGATTACCACCAAAAGTAGAGCCATGAGAACCAGGATTCATCCACTGCATCACTTCTTTCGAAGAAAGAAAACAAGACACAGGCATAAAACCACCTCCTAATGCTTTACCCAGGATTAATCCATCAGGTTTTGACTCTTGAGGTTGACTGGTTTTACATCCGATATCACAAGAACAATTCCCGCAAGAGTGTTGATACGCAAAAAGTTTTCCGGTTCTACCTAAACCAGATTGAATTTCATCTAACAGCATTAGTACATTATTTTTAGTACAAATATCTCTTACTTCTTTTAAATAATTTTCAGGTGGAACAATTATTCCACCCTCACCTTGTATGGGCTCAATTAACACTGCAGCGGTATTTTCATTAATCGCAGCTTCTAAAGATTTAGAGCAACCATATTTAACGCTAACAAAGCCAGGTGTATGTGGACCAAAATCATCTTTGGAATTTTCATCACTAGAAAAGCTTATTAAAGTCGTTGTTCTGCCGTGGAAATTTCCTTCAGCAACAATTATCTCGGCTTTTCCAGGTTTTACTTTTTTTGTTCGATAAGCCCATCTTCTAGAGGCTTTAATGGCTGTTTCAACTGCTTCTGCTCCAGAATTCATTGGTAAACACATTTCGAATCCTGTCATTTTAGTTATGGTTTCAAGATAAGGACCTAGAGTATCTGTATAAAAGGCTCTTGAAGTTAAGGAAAGTCGACTAGACTGTTCATGAAAAACCCTTAACAACTCAGGATGTGCATGTCCATGACTTACAGCCGAATAACCTGACATCATATCCATATACTTTTCATCATTTACATCCCAAACCCAAACACCCTTAGCTCTTGAAAGAACTACTGGAAGAGGTTTGTAATTATCAGGTCCAAAAATAGACTCTTTTCTTATGTAACTTTTTTGAATATTATCTAGCACTGAGCATATTCTAATAAAGAATATTAAACACTTAAAGTAAAAATGTTAGCTAAACAATCTTCAAATAAAATCTTCATGATTGAACCTGCAGAGTTTTATTCAAACCCACAAACTGAAGACTCAAATCACTATCAAATAAAAAATGAAAATGATGAAAAACAATTAATTCTTGATAAGGCTTTAATAGAATTTCATAACTTTAAAAGTAATCTTGAAAATAATGGAGTTGAGGTTCTTTGCCTTAAGGGGATAGAGGGTTGTCCAGATCATGTTTTTCCAAATTGGTTTATAACTTTTGAAAATAAAACTATACAAATATTTCCAATGAATGCTGAAAATAGAAGAAGAGAAAAAACATCAGAAATGATTAATAAGCTTTGTGAAATTTACAAAATTCAAAATGATTACAGTCATCTTGAAATTGAAGATATTTTTTTAGAATCAACTAGTAGCATGGTTGTTGATAGAGTAAATAGAGTTGTTTATGCAACTCCTTCTCCAAGGACTAATGAAAAATTTCTAAATGAATGGTGTGATAGAAATGAGTTTGATTTATGTTCATTTAAAACAGTAAGTCATACTGGTTCTGATATTTATCATACAGATGTGCTTATGTATGTAGGTACAGAAATAATAGGAATTTCTTTTGATGTTATAGATAAAAAGGATAGAGATAGAGTAATGAAAAAAGTTTCTAAAAATCATAAAATCTTTGAACTTACAGCAGACCAAATTCTCAATTTTTGTGGTAACTCATTAGAAGTTAAAGGTAAAAATGAAAGCTTAATGCTTGCAATGTCGTCTAGAGCACATTCTGCATTAAATGCTGAACAAAAAGTTTTTCTTTCAAGATACTACAAAAAAATTATTCACTCTGATTTAGCAACAATAGAAAAGTATGGCGGAGGCTCTGCAAGATGCATGCTCTCCGAATTATTTTAATCTAAAAGTTCAAGCTTTATTCTGCCTTGTCTACCAAGTTCTGTTACTTTAACTCTGATCTTGTCACCCTCATTTATAACGTCTGTTAATTGTTCGAAATCTTGCTTAATTTGTGAAATATGCAAGAGCCCATCTTTGCCAGGTAAAATCGTTACAAAGGCGCCAAATTCAACAACTTTTGCCACTACTCCATCATACTCTTTTCCGTTCTCAGGCTCAGCGCATATAAGCTCAATTTTAGCTTTAGTCTCGTTTACTTTATCTTTTGAATCTCCAAAAATGCTTACATTTCCATCATCTTGTAATTCTATTATCGTGCCGAACTCTTCTTGTAATCCCTTAATTGTTGAACCACCTTTTCCAATTACGACCTTTACTTTTTCTTTATCAATTATTAACTTTTCAAAACATGGAGCTAAACTAGATAGTTCATTTGGTTTTGAAATTGCTTCATCCATTATCTTCAAGATATGTAATCTTGCCTCTTTTGCTTGAGATAAAGCTTTTTCAAGAATCTCCTCATTTATGCCCTCGATCTTTATATCCATTTGTAAACCTGTGACTCCTGATTTAGAACCAGCTACTTTGAAATCCATGTCACCAAGGTGATCCTCATCTCCCAGAATGTCTGTTAAAATTTCGAATTTTTCATTGTCTTTGATTAACCCCATTGCAACTCCAGCAATATTCTCTTTAATAGGGACTCCTGCTGACATCATTGATAAACTTCCACCACAAACTGAAGCCATTGAGCTAGATCCATTTGATTCTGTAATATCGCTTACCACTCTAATTGAATATGGAAATTCATTAAGAGTTGGCACGAATGGTTTAAGAGATCTTTTAGCTAATGCACCATGTCCAATTTCTCTTCTTTTTGGACCCATTGGCATCCCCACTTCGCCTACACTGTAAGAAGGAAAATTGTAGTGAAGCATAAAATTATCTTTATATTCTCCAACAAGTGCATCTACAATTTGCACTTCTTTAGTAGCCCCTAAAGTAGTTGCAACTATTGCTTGTGTTTCACCTCTGGTAAATAAAGCTGAACCATGCACAGAGGGTAAAAAATTCAATTCAATATTTATATCTCTAACCTCATTCATAGCCCTTCCATCGATTCTTAATTTCTCTATAAGAACATTGTTTCTTACTATATCTTTTTCTACTTCTTTGAACTGCTTTAAGTACTCCGCACTGTTTTCTTCATTTGCTTGTTCAAGCAATTTCTCTCTAACTGCAGATATTTTTTTTCCTCTAGCTTTTTTATCAGTTGTACTAAAAGCGTCTTTAATGTCGTCTCCAAATTTATTTTTAATTTCATCAAAAACTTTCTTTTCTGATTCGAGATTTTCATTCTCATACTTTGTTCTCTCAGGAAGCACTTCATTGGAAAACTCTTTTATTCCTTTTATAACACTTTGCATTTCTTGATGAGCGAAAAGTATCCCTCCTATCATTAAGTCTTCAGATAACTCATTTGCATCTGATTCAACCATTAACACTGCTTTTTCAGAACCTGCAACTACCATATCAAGATCAGAATCATCCATCTCATCAACAGCAGGATTAAGAACATATTCATCATTAATTAATCCAACTCTTGCTCCACCAATTGGTCCATTGAATGGAACATCAGCGATAGACATTGCTGCAGAAGCTGCAAGCATAGCTACTATGTCTGATGGATTTGACTTATCTAATGATAGAAGCAAGCAATTGACTTGAACTTCATCACTATAAAAATCAGGGAATAAGGGTCTCAATGGTCTATCGATCAATCTAGAGGTTAGAGTTTCATATTCAGTTGGTCTAGCTTCTCTTTTAAAATAACCTCCAGGTATCTTTCCTGCAGCATAAGTCTTTTCAAGATAATGGACACTGAGAGGAAAAAAATCCCTTTTTTCTGCTGATTTTTTTGTAACAATTGAACATAGAACAACAGTTCCACCCATAGTAGCTACCACTGAATTTGCTTGTCTTGCAATCTTGCCAGTTTCTATAACAAAGCTTTTTGATCCAAATTGGATCTCTTTTTTTACATATTTATTCATAATTAATTTCTTATTTTGAGATCTTTAACTAATTTCTCATAGGTACTTAAATCTTTTCTCTTTAAGTAAGTGAGTAACTTTTTTCTATCGCTTACGATTCTTAATAAACCTGTTTTTGAATGATTGTCTTTGTTATGTTTTTTGAAATGACTTTGAAGTTCTTCAATTCTTTTTGATAACAAAGCTACTTGTGTTGCAGTTGAACCAGTATCTTTAGCACTCTTTCCAAATTTCTTAACTATCTTCACTTTTTCGTCTTTAGCTAAGCTCATTAATTTCTCCTATTTATTACCCTTTTTGGATGCAAATTTTTATTTTCATCTATAAGTCCATATCCCATGAGCTCATCTTTAAAAAAAACAAAACATTCATTGTGTATTTTTTGGTCTTCAACCCTTACAAAAGAACCATTTTGAAATTTTTTTACCTCAGAAGAATTTAAACTTACCTTAGGGAATTTCCTTAATATTTCTTCAACCCGCTTAACATACTTCATTTTAGATACATTGTCCAAACTTTTCAGAGTGTTTATGTCGATAGATTCTTTAAGATTTATTGACCCTATACCACTTCTTTGCAAATCAGTTAAACAACAAAATTTACCCAATCTCTTTGCTATATCAACCCCCAAAGTTCTTATATAAGTCCCTTTACTTACAAGTGTTTTGATAGTGAATTTTGGATAATTGTAATCTATGAGTTCTAAATTAAATATTTCTATTTTTTGTGGTTTGATTTCAAATTCTTTGCCAGCTCTTGCAAGGTTATACATCCGAACACCATTAACTTTTTTTGCAGAAAACTTGGGAGGAGTTTGCATGATTTTACCTTTAAATAATTTAAGCGTTTCAACAAATGTATTTTTATTTATTTCTTTCGAGTCATTGTGATATTGAATTGAGCCAGTTATATCCTCTGTATTAGAGCTAATATCAAAAACAAAGGAAGCAATATATTCTTTATTTTCATTTGAGAGAAATTTTATAAAAGAAGTTGATTCATCCAAAAAAATTGGAAGTATTCCTGTTGCCAATGGATCTAATGTACCAGAGTGTCCAGCTTTTTTTATGTTAAGCGTCCTTTTAACTTGGAGCACAGCCTGAAAAGAAGTAAGGCCTTTGGGTTTATTTAAAATTAAAACACTCACTAATCTAGATTATCTATCAAAGTGTCAATATTTCTTACGTTTTCTGAATGCTCATCGTAAATAAAATGTAGTGAAGGCATTTTCTTTAAGTGAAGTTTTTGTGCAAGTGATTTTCTAAGTTTCCATGCATTTTTGTTTAGGAATTGAACTAGTTCACTTTGTTTCATTGGTGAATTAATGGTTGAAAAAAAAACTTTGGCACTCGATAAATCTCTAGTAGTTTCAACATGATTAATACTAAAAAAACCGCAAGTTTCTTTTAGGTCAGAGTGTTGGATTTCAAAAGCAATTTCTTTTTTAAGATTATCGCTTACCCTAATAATTCTATCTTTTTCCATGATTAAAGACTTCTTTTTTCTTCTTTCTGTTCAAAATTTTCGATAATATCCCCGGACTTTATGTCAGTATAATTCTTTATACCAATACCGCATTCTGTACCGTTTTGGACTTCTTTTACATCATCTTTTACCCTTCTGAGTGAATCTAACTCACCTTCATGTATAACCACATTATCTCTTAAAACTCTAACGTGTTTTTCTCTTTTTACTGAACCCTCAGTGACTATGCAACCAGCAACCATTCCAAATTCTGAAGATTTAAAAACTTCTTTAACTTGAGCTAAACCCAATATTTTTTCAGAGAAAATTGGCTCTAGTAATCCTGATAATAATCTTTTTACATCCTCTATAAGGTCGTATATAACACTGTAATAACTTATCTCTATTCCTAGTTCCTCAGAAACTTTTTTTGCATTATTATCTGAACGTACATTGAAACCAACAACTTTAGAATTTGTTGTAGCTGCTAAATTAACGTCAGATTCAGTAATTCCACCCACACCACTAAAAACTACATCTACCTCAACCTCATCGTTTCCTAATTTAGTTAAAGAGTGAACAATAGCTTCAGATGTCCCTGCAACATCTGATTTAATAATAATTCGCATTTTGTTAATTTTTTCTTCGTCCAACATTTGAAATGCAGACTCAGAAGTCATAACTTTTTTATCTTTTTTCTTTCTTATAAAATCTTCTCTTTCGCTTAGTAATGACTTTGCGTCCTTTTCAGAACTCATCACATAGAAAATTTCACCCGCTGAAACACAATCTTCCATGCCTAAAACTTCAACAGGTGTTGAGGGTCCAGCTTCTTTAACAATATTTCCGTTACTGTCAATCAGAGATTTTATTTTTCCTTTTACCTCACCTGCGACAATAATATCTCCCAATTTCAATGTTCCTTTTTGAACTAAAAAGGTACCTAATGGCCCTTTAAACTTGTCTACTTCTGACTCTAGTATTGTTCCAGTAGCACTACCTTTACTGGGTGCTTTAAGTTCTAAAACATCTGCTTCAAGCTCAATTGCCTCAAGAAGCATATCTATTCCTTTAGATTTCAATGCAGATACAGGCAACATTTGATTTTTTCCACCCCATTCTTCAGAGACTAATTCATATTTCGCAAGATCGCCTTTTACTTTCTCTATATCTGCACCATCTAGATCAATCTTATTAATCGCAACAATAATTGGAACCTTTGCAGCCTTAGCATGATTAATTGCTTCTTCTGTTTGTGGCATAACACTATCATTTGCAGCAACAACTAAAATGACTAAATCTGTTGTGTTAGCTCCTCTTGCTCTCATAGAAGTAAAAGCTTCATGGCCAGGGGTATCAATAAAAGTTATCTTTCCTGATTTTGTTTTTACTTCATATGCTGCAATATGTTGAGTTATTCCTCCTGACTCTCCATCTACAACATTAGTTGATTTAATTGAATCTAGAAGTGAGGTTTTCCCATGATCAACATGTCCCATTACAGTAACAACAGGATGCCTTTTTGTTGGATTATCATCATCTAAAAAATTCAAATTAGGTTTTGGATATTCAATTTGCTCCTGCTTCAAACTTTGCTCTGCCTTGTAATTTACTTGAAATCCAAATTCTTCTGATACTAATACTGCAGTTTCCTGATCTATCTCATCATTAAGGCTGGTCATCTCGCCTAGTTCCATAAGTTTCTTGACAACTTCATTACCTCTTTTATTTAATTTTCTAGATAAATCATTCACCTTAATAGACCCATTGATATTTACTGATTTCTTTACATCAACTTCAGCATTATCTTTTTTGGGCTCTTTTTTGACCGGGGTTCTTTGTCTAGAGGTCTGGCTAGTTTTCTTTTGAACTTTTTTTGGATCAACAGCTTGTGAAGGTTTTTCTACTCTTATAGCTGAATTAGAATCTTTTGAACTTCTAATAAATGACAATAATTTTTGTTTATCCTCATTTGAAACGAGATCATCAACACTTTTTTGCTGCAGCCCTGCACTTATCATTTTTTCAAGAAGAATTCCTGGATCAATCTTCAAAATTTCTGATAGTTTTTTTACTGATACATCCATCAAATTCCTCCCTACTCAAACCATGGCTTTCGAGCCTCCATTATTAGAGCTGAAGCATCAGATTCGCTTATTTTCGAAGCAACATCCATGAGCTCACCAACAGACATTTCTGCTAATTCCTCAAGTTTTTTTACATTATTCTCACTGAGAGCTCTAAGTGTTGAATTTGACATTGCTGATAATTCAACAAGACTTTTCTCCATCGTAGGGTCATTAAAATCATCGCTAAATGCGTCTTGAAGTAGAAGTTCGTTCGCCTTATCTTTGATCTTGGTTACCTTTGATTTTGTTTTAAAAATTGTTGATAAAGATTCTTCATCTGCGTCAACTATTTTTTCAAGAGTTTCAAATTCAGCATTTTTCAAAGCCTCTTTTTCAGGTTCGGTTAAATCAAGCCTTTTTCCTAATTCATCATACTTCTCAGCAAGGTTCGATTCTTGATACTCTTTAAACTGTACTTTATTAAGAACTTGGAATGACCATCCTATCATTTGGGTCATAAGTCTAAGGTTTTGGCCATTTTTTCCAATAATTTGAGCTTGATTTTCCTCTTCAACCTCTAAAATTAACGTAGAGGTCCTTTCATCAACTAAAATTGAATATATTTTTACTGGTGCCAAACAGTTGACCACAAATTCTGCTGGGTTGTCACTATGAATAAAGATATCTATTCTTTCGTTGCCAATTTCATTAGATACTGCTTGAACTCTTGATCCTCTCATACCAACACAAGCACCAACAGGATCAATTCTCCCATCATATGTTTTCACTGCAATCTTTGATCTGTAACCTGGATCACGAGCAATTGATTTAATTTCTATAGTACCCTCAGATATTTCTGGAACTTCTTGAGTAAAAAGTTCTTTTACTAATCTATCATCAGTCCTACTCAGCACTATTTGAGGTCCTCTTGGTGACGAAATTATTTCTTTGATTACCGCTCTCACTCTGTCATTTAATTTAAAAATTTCTCCTGGGATAATTTGATCTCTTGGTATTTGAGCATTGAGATCTTCTTCTATTTCTACAAGTAAAAAATCTTTATTGATTCTTTTTATCTGCCCCAAAACAACGTGACCAATCAGATTTTCATACTTAGAGGTAATTTTAGTTCTTTCTGCTTCTCGAACTTTTTGAATTATGACTTGTTTTGCAGCTTGTGCTGATATCCTACCAAAATCAATATTCTCGATTTTTTCAGAGATTTTTCCATTTTCTTCCTTGCCTCCTGCATTAGCCTTTAAAATTTGAAAGTTTTCATCTTCAAGCTCACCATCATCAACGATATCCCATTCTCTAAATGTCTCATAATCTCCAGTATCTCTATCAATTTTTACATTTATTAAAGACATTTCACCAATAAGTTTTTTAGTTGCACTTGAAATAGCCTCTTCCAAAGCTTCAAATATAATTTCACTTTCGACACCTTTCTCCATTGAGACTGCAGATACAACTTCTAAAATTTGTTTATTCATTTTTTCTTTCCTAGTTGGAAATCTAAATCCAACTTACATTTTTCAATATTGCTAAAATCAAGCAATAATTCACCCTTTTCTGTTTTGACAGAAATCTCTGAATCCAAAACTTCTTGAAGGGCGCCTTTTATCTTTCTCTGGCCATTCACCTTAGAAAATAGTGTTAATAATACAACATCTCCGACAAAATTTTTACATTGTTGTAAATTAAATAATCTTCTATCTAAACCTGGTGAAGACACTTCAAAACTTCCAAAGTCTGAAAAAACATCTTCAAATTGAAAAAAATAATCAATTTCTTTACTTACTTTCTCACAGTCATTTAAATTTACACCTTGAATAGCATCTATATAAATTCTTAGAACTTTTCCTTTTCCTTGTTGTGTTGCGATTTCAAGACCCCAAAGCTCACATCCAGACTTTTCTATGAGTGGTATTAAAAGCTGCTTGATATCTTCTTTGATCATCTCAAATGGTAGCGGGGGATGGATTTGAACCATCGACCTCCGGGTTATGAGCCCGACGAGCTACCAGACTGCTCTACCCCGCAGTGACGTTAAAGGATAGTGAAAAGACTTAAAATCGTCAATACTTATGGAATATAATTTAGTGAAGCCGAAGTGGCGGAATTGGTAGACGCGCTATCTTGAGGGGGTAGTAAGCTTTGCTTGTGAGGGTTCAAGTCCCTCCTTCGGCACCAACATTTACTCAACTGGCGGTTCTTCTTGAACCTCTTCAATTTTTTCTTCTTGAATATTTAGAGAAAGGTCCTCTTTTGAAAGGTATGCCAAAGTCAGGCACAGTATAAAAAATATGCCAGTTAAACCCCAAGTCAACTGAGATAAAAAATTAGATGGCCCTAATGGGCCAAATAAAGAGTCTGAACTTCCACCACCAAAAGCAGATCCTAGATCAGAACCTTTGCCTTGTTGCATTAAAACAGACGCAACAATAAGTACTCCTAGAATAACTAAAATAACTTTAATCAGCATGATTGCGCTATCATAGCAAATTCTTTGGGATTTAGTGAAGCTCCACCTACCAAAGCACCATCAATTTCTTGAAGTTTCAAGATATCCTCACAATTACTACTATTTATGCTTCCACCATAAAGAACTTTCTTATTCTCTCCACAAAATTCTTTTATAGCATTCGACACTTCTTCAATTTCATCTAATTTTGGAACTTTGCCAGATCCTATAGCCCATAATGGCTCATAACCAAAAATTATCTCCTCTTTGAAATCATGAAATTTTTCTGTTTGGTTTTTAATATAGTCCCTAACTTTTTTACTTTCTCTAATTTCCAAAGGCTCTCCAATACAGACAATAGGTCTAATT
>CABZLG010000002.1 GCA_902526535.1 uncultured SAR86 cluster bacterium | reverse complement strand
TTAAGGAGTAATTCTTGGTTCAGTTCCTAAGCCTGCGCCATAGACAACTGCATTTAACCATACACGATTTGTACCTAAAGTTGCGCCCCTAAAGTTTGGCTCCCCTGAAAATAAAATCAATTGACCCTTACCAATTCTGTCTCTTGTTAGGTAAGCTGAGTTTGCGATTCTTTGTGCTGCCTCAGGCCATAATAATCCACTCATTCGCACATTTAGCTCTTTACCAGGCGGAATATCAGACCAGTTAATAGTTGAATAGGTATTTGCTTTTGAAGAGTCTGAAAAAACACCAACTCGTATTGGCGCCTCAGAGCTATCATCTGACATTAAAACAGGATAACTCCTGTAGAGGAGTGGTAGTGTGCTATTTGTTCCAAATGTGAGCCAGTGTTCTTGATCTGTTCTTCCTGACACAAAGGCACCTGATGGCATAAAGATTGATTGCCAATCATCTCTATATTCAAGTTTAGATGGAGGATATTTACCTTCACTTTGCTCCCAAGGATAAGCTGTTTCTAAATCAACTTTATTACTATTAACGCTTTCTATATCTAATTCTTCATAAAGTGCACTCAATTCTCTTTGCAACGAAATATTATATTTTTCACTCTCTTCAAATGTATTTTGAAGAAGTTTTACTGAACCAATGCCTTGTTCAGAAGCTAAGGCAAAAGAACTAGCTGCATGAGCAATTAGTGTTCCTCCTTGCTCCATCCAATCACTTAATACCTTTTTCTCATACTCCCCCATATCTCTATAACCACTAGGCAAGATAATTGTGTTATATCTTCTCAAGTCTGCATAGTTAACTAGTGATGCGTCTATTTGACTATGTCTTATACCAAGATGATGATCTAGTGACCACCAACTAACACCTACATCATAAGAACTAAAACCTGATTGACTAAGAATTGCAATTTGTGGTCTTTCAAGTAAACGAAAATGTCTACCGCCCCAATCTGGTAGCTCCTCTGCACCAAAACCTGATTCAATTGAAAATACTGAAATATCAAGCTCTGAGGCAATACTGTTTATTGTTTCAGGTAAATTCTCATATTCTGGATTATCCATAGCAAGAACAGCGATACTACCTCGTGATAAAGTTTGTTTTGAAAGTACTGCTTCTTTATCAATAATTCTGACTTCTACACCTTTTTCCATTAATCTTGCGGCAAAAGCTACTGAATTATCGTCAACACCGTCAACAGCCCAAATAATAGCTTCTGAATTTGTTTCAACAGAAATGTTTTGTGGGCTCCATTCTTTTAAACCAACCTCAAGATTAGATGGAACTGTGACAGCTTCAAGCCCATACATCATGGTCAAGTTGAAAGCTGTTGTATCATACATAATAGACGATCCATCCTTAAGATTTCTTAGTCTTTCTTCAACCAAAACTGATTCTTTAATGTCAGCATCGAACTCCAAGATGGCTGCAATTAATGGGGCTTCAGGCTGTAAATTTGGAATTATCATACTCCCGGCAGGAATTACATAATTTACTTCAACATTTCCAGTTTGTTTTAGAACATTTCTTGCTCTTATTTCTCTTTCATTTGTATATATTTCAATATCTTGAGCTTCAAGTTTCTCTGCTAGAGTATTCAGTCTGCTATGATTTTTGGTTGGTAAAATTACAAAGCTCTGATTAGCGTACTCACTATCTTCTGAAATATTATATTTTCTACCATCCCAAAAATCTTGATACATAGCTTTGGTATGTTTTGAGAGGGTTTCCAAATTTGCTAATGTACTTACGTATTGATGATGAACTGATTCTTTATATGATTGTATAGTCCCCTCAGGCCTTCGAACTCCATCTTCTGCCATTCTTGATTGCTCATATAAAATTCCCAAGCTACCTCTGAATTGTACGTAAAATGAATATCCAGGATAGAGATCTTCGTGCCATTCTCCAGTATAGAATCTCCAATTTTTCTCATCAAAAGCTTTCGCTTGATCTTGAGCAAAAATATTTCCCCACTTAATAAGGTCTCTATCAATGTTAGAGTTAATAGGTTCTCTTGGTGGGCCAGTCATAAATGTGTCTTGTGCGCCCATTTCATGACCATCAACTAGAATTTGTGGTCGCCATTTATTAATCAAAGGAACTCTACCTTGAGTCTCAGGTTGTGTTAAATAAAACCAATCACGGTTTAAATCAAAGAAATAATGATTTGTTCTTGAGTAAGGCCAATCTCCAGTGTGAAGTAATGATTGATCGTCATAATTAGGTGCTGTTCCACGATACAGCTCTAATGATTTAGCAAATCTATCTCTACCATCAGGATTCATCATAGGGTCGACTACGACAATCATATTTTCAAGTAACTCAATTACCTCAGCATCTTCACTAGCAATTAAGTGATAAATTATTCCGAGGGCAGCATCTGCTCCTGACGTTTCATTGCCGTGAATAGAATAAGCCATCCATGCTATTGCAGGTAAAGCCTCTATTAATTCTTTTGCTTCTAAATCCGTTGTATTTCTAGCATCAGCTAGCTTAGATATATCCTGTTCAATTTCAGATAGCCTATCTATATTTGATGGAGATGAGATGAAAACAGCAAATAAAGGTCTATCCTCATGAGTCAGTCCATATTCAATAACTTTAATACGATCACTTTGTTTCTGGTAAGCCCTAACTGCTTGAGAAATTTGTAAAGGATTTGCAACCCTTTCTCCCAACCCAAAACCTAAGAACTCATCTGGATGTTTAATTTGATCTGAATAATTTCCTTCAAGTATTTGATCTTTATATAGATCCTTAGAGAGACTTGTAGGTTTGGTAAGTGGATCTGCGAAAATATTTAACGAAAGTAAAAAAAAGGACAAAAAGTAGATATATTTATTCATGAATTTAAGATTACATTAATTTAGTCATAAAATTTGCAATATATTCAATAATTAAGGGGTATTGTTGGTTTTTCTGCCAATTTTTCACAATCTTTTTCTAATTTTCTTGCTTTTACCGTATTTCCTTTGCAATATTGAATATTAGGGGTCAAAAAGCATGGAGGGCGAAGTGAAAAAATTATTTATTTTATCAACTTTAATACTCTCTGTATTTGTTGAAGCACAGGATTCAGCAGACGCACAGAATGTTGAAGAAGTTACAGTTGTTGGAAGTAGAAGTGAGGCTAGATCACCTCAAGATACCTTCTCACCTGTAGACGTTATTTCTGGCAGTGAGTTCCAAAATAATGGTGATACAGATTTTGCTAATTTAATGAGAAATCTTGTTCCATCATTTAGTGTGAATGATCAGCCAATAAGCGATGCAGCAAGTATTATGAGACCAGCTAACTTAAGAGGCATGTCTCCAGATCACACATTGCTTCTAGTAAATGGAAAAAGAAGACACAGAGGAAGTGTTTTAACATGGCTTGGAGCATATATTTCAGATGGTGCACAAGGACCTGATGTATCAGCAATACCAGCTTCTGCGGTAAAGTCTGTTGAAGTCTTAAGAGATGGCGCATCGGCTCAATACGGCTCAGATGCTATTGCTGGAGTAATAAACTTTAACTTAAATGATAACTCTGAAGGTGGATTCCTTGAGTATCGTTATGGCAAATATGGAGAAGGTGATGGGGAACAAAATTATTTAATGGGTAATTACGGATTACCTATGGGTGATGGCGGATTCTTTAATACAAGTTTTGAATATGGAAGCCAAGATGCAACTGTCAGAGCAGTTCAAAGGGACGATGCGGCAGGATTAATTGCTGATGGTTACCAAGGTGTTCCAGATCCAGCAATGCCATGGGGACGACCAATTGTTGACGATGATTTAAAAGCATTCTTTAACTTTAGAGCACCTATGGGTGGCGGTGAATTTTATGGTCACGGAAACTATAACACTAAACATGTAGATGGTACTTTCTACTATAGAAACCCAACTAATAGAGGTGCTGTTTATAGCAATGATGAGGGCGAAACTATGCTTATTGGAGATCTTACTCCAAATGATGGACAAACATGTCCAACTGTTGCATTTACAGGTTCAACTCCAGACCCAGTGGCATGGGCAGCAGTCCAAGCTGATCCTAATTGCTTTAACTTCCAAGAACTAATTCCGGGTGGATTTACTCCAAGATTTGGTGCAGATGTTGAAGATAGATCAGTTCTTCTAGGTTTTGATGGAGAATTTGAAAATGGTATGACTTTTGACTTCAGTTATTACTATGGATATAACGAAGCAGATGAGTTTCTTAATAATTCAGTTAATGCCAGCTATGGTCCAAATACTCCAAGAGACTTTGATGTTGGTGCTGAACAGCAAGAAGAAAATAATTTAAATGCTGATTTTACCTATCAGTACTCAGATACAATCTTCGTTGCTTTTGGTTATGAGCATAGATCAGAAGAATACTCACTTGTAGCAGGGCAGCCAGAATCATATTTAGATGGTGGACTTGCAACACAAGGTTTCAGTTTATCTTCTAATGGCTATCCTGGATTTCCAGCTGCAGCCGCAGGATCTTGGCAAAGAGAAAATGATGCGGTCTATCTAGATTATGAAAATGACTTTTCAGAAAATTTAAGATTAGGAGCAGCTTTAAGATTTGAGGATTATGATACTTTTGGAAATACAAGTAATTATAAGTTTGGATTCAATTACAAGTTTTCAGATGAGCTTGGTGCAAGAGGTACTTTTAGTACAGGATTCAAAGCTCCGACACCTGGACAGGCTAATGCAAGAAAAGTATCAACAGTCTTTGATTCTTCAGGAGACTTAGTTAATGAGGGTGTAATTCCATCAACACTTCCTCTTGCAGTTCTATATGGTGGGAAGGTACTTCAACCAGAAGAAGCAGAAAACATATCTCTTGGCCTCTTTGGAAGCTGGGGAGAAGTTGATTTTACAGCAGACTTTTTTAGAATTATTGTGGAAGACAGATTAGTTGTGTCGGCAAACTTTGCATTATCAGATGCAGATATTGCAGATCTTATAGCTCAAGGTGTTCCTGGAGCGGGAGATTTTCCTACATTTAGATATTTCACAAATGACTTTGCTACTAAAACCAATGGTTTTGATTTAAATGCATCATTTGAAACTGAAAACTATGGAGGAACAACATACTGGAACGCAAGTTGGAGCCAAAATAAAGTTGAAATTACCGATGCTGGAGCAAATATTGATGCTTTAGCGGAGCAATCATTTAAAGGAGTTACGCCTGATGACAGGGGTAACTTTACAGCAAACCATTTCAATGGTAATTGGAGAGTGCTTGGTAGAGCAAGTTATTGGGGCGAGTGGTTTGATACATGGCAAAATGCTTACTTAGGTTCACCAGGGCAATTTGGTGCAACTTGGGTTTTTGACATGGAAGTTGCCTATGATATGGGTGACAGCTCTGTAATGATGGGTGTCAATAATGTATTTGATAATGTTGGTGACAGTGTAACCAAAGTGAATGCATGTCCAGTAGCAGGTCCATGTGCAAACGAATTTGACCTAACTGATGATATATACGGTGGTATTCTAGGACAAGTTTACAGTGAACTTGCACCAATGGGTATTTCTGGACAATTTGTATATCTCAGATATAAATATAACTTTTAAAAACTCCATGAAAATTTAAAAGGGCACTTCGGTGCCCTTTTTTTTATTTTTCTAACAATTATTACAATTCTTAGGTTAAATTAGTAAATGAGAATTATTCTCGTCCAAAATAAATCAAGGAGATAAAATGAGACTTTTATTAATATCTTTAGTAAGTTTTTTTATTTCTGCAGATGATCATGATGAGCCTTCTTTTTCAGGCTTAGTTTCATCTGAGAAATTTAATATCGATGGCGGCATGGAATTAGTTGTTGAAAAGCGTTCTACTTGTGATGCAGGAAATACACCAAAACATTTTCATCCTGCTGCTGGGACTTTAGTGTATGTGCTTGATGGTTTATCACAATCTAAATCATCAGGAGAATGGAAGAAATATTCAAAGGGTGAATATTGGTTTGAGCCGTCTGATTGGGTTCACGGTGGTGACGATGACACACCTAATCTTGGAAATCAGTGTACTGACTTACTTGTTATAAGAGTAGTCGAAGAAGGTAAAGATCATACAGTCTTTGTTGACTAGGAGAAATAATGAAAATTGTATTTTTTATTCTATCTTTGTTTAGTTTTAATCTTTTTGCAGATGATCACGATAATGTATTGGCTGCAGTTGAAAAGTACTATGAAGCTAGAGAAGTAAGAGATTTTAAAACTATGGTCGCTCACGAGAGCAAGATGGGTGTATGTAGCACTAATTCAGATGGTAGTTTTCATAAGGCGTGCTTGAAATCAAGTGTAGCTGATTATGAAAAGAATTTTGCTGCTGGATTTAATAGTATTTTTTATCCTGAGGCAATTAAACTAACCAAGGATGCCTATGTGGTGAGATTTTATTACGAAGGTGTTGTTGGCGAGGACGATCAGCCATACAGAACAAGAGTAACAACTACTTGGATTAAAGAAAATGGAAAATGGGTAATGAGAACGCAACATTACTCCTCAGCAAGCTTTGGTGGCGTTCACCAAACAGTAAGAAGTGATTTTGAGGAGGAATAATGATTAGGTTACTTTTAACACTCTGTTTTATTTACTCAGCTCAGGTTTTTTCTCAGGAATCAGAATATAAATATGTTCCTGAAAGAAATACTGCAGAGTACTACTTTGGTTCTCTTAATAGGGGAAAGGACATTTCAGATGTAGCAAAATGGTATGACGAATTTGCTAAATGGGCAGCTACCCAAGGTGATGCATATGACTCTATGACTGTTGCACTTTTGCAACCTTACTTCCATAGCGATCTAGATAGCCATGATTTTATGTGGGTAAATAATTGGCCAGATAGTTCAGCGCAATATAAAGGTCTGGAAGTTTGGACAAGAGATCCAAAAGCAAATGCCTTATTTGCAAAACTACCTGCAAAAAATTCTCAAGTTGTGAATACTACTCAGTGGACGATTTCACAGCCAAGTTCAACAGATGTAGGTAATTTTATTGTTGCACAATATAACTCCTGCAAACTGAATGAAGGCACTAATCTTAGAACTTTTTATGATGTCTATGTAGATTTTGCAAAAATGGCACAAGAAAAGGGTGATGTTCAAGGAAGAAAGCTCATTATTCCAGGTGCTGGTTATGATGGAGATGCAGATTTCATTCGACTTGTCTATGCATCTAATGTTTCTGAAAGAGGTGAAGGTATCGAATTTTGGAGATCGGAATTATATGACACAGACGAAAGAAGAGCATTATATGGTTTGGCTGAATGTGGAAATGGATCAATCTATGTTGGACCTGTTCTACGAAGCCCTAACTAAAAAAATACATTTTTAAAGAGCCAGTTTACTGGCTCTTTTTATTTTGTGCCCCTACAGGAATCGAACCTGTAACTACTCCTTAGGAGGGAGTTGTTATATCCATTTAACTAAGAAGGCTAATATCAAATCAATGAGAGACCCATTACAATAAGGCATCCTAATGAACCCAGCCAAGCAAGTGTTCTCACATAAGCAATACCTAACAAATAGCACAGACCGTGTATAACTCTCAGAATTAGCCAATAAAAAGCTGGTTCTGAAATATCTTTAGCCTCAATAATTGATAACAAACAGAATACTAAATAGATCGGTAATGTTTCCAAAATATTTGCGCCTGCTCTTCTTGCTCTTTTTAATAAAACTGAATCCTCTAAACTTTCATCTCTATTAGACATTTGCCAGTTGAGATTTTTTGCATTTATTAGAAAGGGAATCACCCAAAATTGAATTAACGCAAGAGCACTTGCAAAAACTATATATGTAGTCATTTTTCCTCCTATAGTTAAAATAAATTATATTATTAAAACATGGCTCTTAAAATATCACTTCCTATTTTAACTTTTTTAATAGCATTTCTTGGTGGTTTATCAAACAGCTTTACAGATTGGTCATGGTACGAAAGTCTAGAGCAATCAAGCTTAAGACCTCCAAATTATATTTTTGGAATTGTTTGGCCAATTCTATACACTCTTATGGCTGCAGTGAGCTTTCTTCAAGCTAAATTAATCTATAAGATTTACATCGTTCAACTGATTTTAAATGGTATGTGGGGCTGGATTTTCTTT
Organism: uncultured SAR86 cluster bacterium; assembly: GCA_902526535.1. Taxonomy (GTDB): domain Bacteria; phylum Pseudomonadota; class Gammaproteobacteria; order Magnimaribacterales; family TMED112; genus TMED112. The sequence continues at coordinate 91,175 of CABZLG010000002.1, read as the reverse complement.
GCACACCAAGCCTTAACTCTTGCTCTTTTTGATATTATTGTTTTGATAATTTTAAATGTAATTATTCTAAATAAGTTATGGACAAATAATTCATATATAAGCTTCTTCTTATACCTTCCCTATGTTCTTTGGATTAGTTTTGCATCTTATCTAAATGCAAATATAGTTTTTTTAAATTAAAGCAAAGGCAATTTTAAATCAATTTCTATAGTCTAATGGAGGTAGACGATCACCTAATAATGCTTGGTAATTATGATCTCCAACTTTCATCGTTAATTCTCTTTTTGCTTCATCAATAATCTTAGGATTTTTAAACAGTTCAACTGCTGTATTCCCTAATACTTTTGCTGCAAGATTAGTTCCTTTGGTACCAATGGACATGCCTCCTGCAGAAACTGCTTGCCAAGAATGGGCTGATGTTCCAGGTACCCATGTAGCTACTCTGGCACCTGAAGTAGGCACCAACCAAGAAATATCACCTACATCTGTTGAACCCTTGCTCTGTTGGAAAACTAGTGGTTTTATTTCTTCTTGATCACCAATTTTTGCTCGTGGATTAATTAAGGTTTTGTAAATTTTCTTAGCAAATTCTTCTTCCTCTTTCGTATACGAAATACCTCCCAGTTTAAGCATTTCATTATTTACTACTTCAGAAAGTGTTCTATTTGGCATTAAAGGATAATTTCCATGCATCACCTCAAAGGTCATTTGTGTTTCAGTACCTTGTGATGCTCCTTCAGCAGCTTTTACAACTCTATTGAAAAGATCTCGTACACCATCAACATTTGGATGTCGCACGTAATAATATACTTCTGCTTCTTCAGGAACTACATTTGGCGCTAAACCCCCTTTAGTGATTACATAATGAATCCTTGCCTCTTCATCCATATGTTCTCTAAGCATATTCACCATCATGTTCATGGCTTCAACTCCATCTAAAGCTGATCTTCCATTCTGTGGTGCTCCAGCTGCGTGTGATGAAATCCCTTTAAACTTAAATTTTGCTGATTTGTTTCCGTTGCTAGCACTAAAATGAGCTCTATTTTGTGTATCAGGATGCCAATGTAAGACGGTATCTACATCTTTAAATTCTCCCTCTCTAGCAATATAGACCTTTCCACTTCCACCTTCCTCAGCTGGTGTGCCATATAATCTGATTGTGCCTTGGGTCTTGGTATTTTTTAGCCATCTTTTTACTGCGACTGCTGCATGAGCTGAACCAGCACCAAAAAGATTATGTCCACATGCATGTCCAGCTTCTCCTCCAACTGATTCACGATAGGGAACATTATTCTGAGAAAGTCCAGGCAATGCATCATATTCTGCAAGAATTGCTATTACTGGGCCTCCATTATTGTACTCAGCTATGAATGCAGTTGGAATTCCAGCGATATTTGATCTTATTGAAAATCCTTCTTCTTTTAAAACTTTTTTTAGTGCATTTGAACTTTTCACCTCTTGATAGCCCATTTCTGCATAATCCCAAAGGTCTAATGCTAGCTGGTCATATTTTTTACTGGATGCATCAATAAATTTGTTTACATCTGATAGGAGGTTAAAAGATAAGAATAAAATTAGAATACGCAACATAAAGAAAACTCCTTATGAATATTTTAAGTTATTTTTTTCCGTTTGAGAGACTTACTTTTACGTTTCTTAGCAATAGTGCTGCAACACTTAAAAGTAGGATTGCACCAGCTTCAAAGATCAATTGCTCAGGTTCTGATTCTTTCCCTTGGAGAACGATTAATCGCGCGAGCGCAGTTATACCGATGAATAATGGATAAATAACTGGCAAGACGTGACTTCTGAAATAAATTGCAACCATGCCAAACACCTCAGCATAAATGAACATTAGAAGTAAATCAGCTAATTCTATGACTCCACGCTCATAAATTGAAATTAATTCAAAAGCTACTGCGCCAAGGGTCATGATTGCAATTGAAGCAAGTATAACGTCTTCTAAATATTCAAATAATTTATTCATAGTTTTCATTATAGGGTTATAGAAAGAAGTTTCTAGTTTTTGCTATGTGGTGGAAGCTTTGCCTCAACAAACCACTCATGCTTTCTTTTAACAGGATTAAATTTTTTGATCTTGAGCTTCTCGTTTTCTTGAATGAATTTTTTTGTTTTAACTACGGTGTAGTGATAGCTATGACTATCTCTAGTTTCACCCTCCGGTATTAAGTATACTTTTTGCTGTTTGTTAGCTGCCATAAATTGGAAATTTTACATTACTTTTATAAATACACAAGGCTATTTAATGACTAGATATTTGAGTGCAATAAATATAGATTAGTTAAATGAAATTTAAAACTGAAAATTCCGAAAAAAATAATACTCCTTACTCAGATGCAGTTGAATTAAACGAATTTATTCAATTCTCTGGAATGTTAGGGCTTGATGAAAATGGCTTAGTTGAAGGTGGAATAGTACCTGAAACAAAGCAAATTTTTAAAAATCTAAAAGCAAACCTCGATTACTATAATCTAGACTTTTCAAATATAGTGAAAAGCCTTGTCATGATTAAGAGTATGGATTACTTTCCTGAATTTAATAAAACCTATCTAAAGAATTTTGATAAACCTTATCCAGTAAGAAGTGCGTTTGGAGTAGCTGATTTAGCTTTTGGCGCATGTATTGAAATAGAATTTCTCGCTAAAAAATGAAGGCTACCTACCTAAACAGCAAACATAAAGATTTAGGTGGTTTTATGGTTGATTTCTCTGGCTGGGAAATGCCTTTACATTACGGTTCTCAACTTAACGAACATAATGAGGTCAGAACAAACGTAGGTATTTTTGATGTTTCCCATATGGCTGTTTTTGATTTAGATGGTGAAAAACAACAAGATTTTTTGAGATTTCTTCTTCCAAATGACATAAAAAAGATTAACGGTCAGAATAAGGCGCTGTATTCTCCAATGCTTAATTATGAAGGTGGGATTCTTGATGATCTGATAGTTTATTATTTAGGAAATAAAAGTTTTAGGATTGTTTCAAACTGCGCTACAAGAGAGAAGAACCTTAGTTGGTTAAGCAAGATTGCAGAACCTTTTAACGTAGGAATTGACTTTAAGTCTGATTATTCAATTTTAGCTCTTCAGGGTCCTAATTCTCATAAATTCATAAAAAGTTATATTGAAAAAGATATATCAAAATTTTCTGTTTGCAATACAGATGATGTGATGATTGCTTCAACCGGCTATACAGGAGAATTAGGTTATGAAATTATTTGTGACCAAGAAAAAGGTATTAAGTTTTGGAATAATTTTATTTCAAATGATGTTCAACCAATCGGATTGGCAGCAAGGGATACTTTACGCCTTGAAGCAGGGCTAAATCTCTACGGAACAGACATGGATCAAACTAATACACCCTACGATTCAAATATTGGATGGACAATAGATTTAAATGATATAGATAGAGACTTCATTGGAAAAAATGCTCTTAAAGAAAAAAAAGACTCAAAAAAAATTCTTAAAGGTTTTTACACAGAAGAAAGAGGGGTTTTAAGAGGCGGTGCAGAGGTAATATTTGAAGGCGGCTCTGGAGTTGTAACAAGCGGAACATGGAGTCCAACATTCAAAAAAAACATAGGTTTTTGTAGAGTTGATAAAAATTGTGGTGAAATTGGTAGCGCTGTGTTGAGAGATAAGAAAATTACTTTAAAATTTTCTAATACGAACTTTTTAGAGTCGCTTAAATAAGATGTCTGATAATGAAAAAAATCTAAAATTTCTTGATTCACATGAGTGGGCCAGAGATGACGATGGGGTCGTTACTGTGGGCATTTCTAATCATGCTCAAGAATTATTAGGCGATATTGTTTACGTCGAGTTGCCTCAAATTGGATCTAATGTGTCTCAAAAAGATGGTGTTGCAATAGTTGAATCAGTTAAAGCTGCGTCTGACGTTTACTCACCACTAACAGGTGAAATTGTAGAAATAAATGAAAAATTATCTGATAGCCCAGAAATAATAAATTCATCTCCATATAAGGATGGTTGGTTTTTCAAAGTTAAGCCTCAGAATATAAATGAACTAGATGAAATGTTGGATTCAGATGCTTATAAAAAATTAAGCGAAGAATAAAAAGCAAACTTAAAAATGAGTCAAAACTCTAAAGAATTTTCTCACAGACATATTGGTCTTAAAGATAGTGAAATTAATCATATTCTCCATGATCTTGGTTATGAAAGTATGGAAGATTTTTTAGAAAAACTAATTCCAAATTCAATTTATAGTAAGAAAAAGTTAAATCTGCCAGAACCACTAGATGAACCAAGCGCTTTAAGAGCATTAAAAGAGATATCGAAAAAAAATAAGGTTTTTAAAACTTTTATTGGTCAAGGTTTCTATAATTGCAACGTTCCAGCAGTGATTAAAAGAAATGTTTTTGAAAACCCTGGTTGGTATACTTCTTACACACCATATCAACCAGAAATAGCTCAAGGAAGGTTAGAAGCATTGATGAATTATCAAACTATGGTTTCTGATTTAACTGGAATGGATATTTCTAATGCATCATTGCTTGATGAGCCAACTTCAGCTGCTGAGGCGATGATGTTGGCCAAAAGAGTTGCTAAGAGTAAATCTAATACTTTTTTTATAAACAGCAAAACATTTAAACAAACAATTGCAATTATTAAAACTCGAGCAAAACCACTTGGTGTTGAAATTGAAATTGGTGATCGTCCTGATAAGGGAAAGGAATATTTTGCTGCATATTTTCAATATCCAAATGCAGAAGGCTCAATTGAAGATTTAGAAAGTGTTACTAAAGATATTCAAGCAAATGGTGGTCTCATGATTATCGGAACTGATTTACTTGCTTTAACACTTTTGAAAACTCCAGGGGATTTCGGTGCAGACATAGCGGTGGGCTCAGCACAAAGATTTGGTGTGCCAATGGGATTTGGGGGTCCACATGCAGGTTTTATTGCGGTTAAAGATGTCTTGAAAAGATCTCTGCCTGGCAGATTAATTGGATTAACTCAAGATAGTAAAGGACGTCCTTGCTACAGACTTGCACTACAAACTAGAGAACAGCATATTAGAAGAGAGAAAGCGACAAGTAATATATGTACAGCTCAAGCATTATTAGCAATAATGTCCAGCTTTTATGCAATTTATCATGGTCCGAATGGTCTAAAATCTATTGCGAGTGATGTTAAAGAAAAAACACTAAAAATTGCTAATGAGCTCTCTAGAAAAGGATATGTTATTAAAAATAACAATTTTTTCGACACACTAATTGTAGAACTTGAAAATCCAGAACAAGTTCATTTAAGAGCAAAGGATAAAAAAATTAATCTAAGAGTTATCTCTGAAAAAGAATTAGGCCTGAGTTTTGATGAAATGACAACGGATCAGGATGTTAATAACATATCTGAGCTTTTTGAGGATCTAAAAAAGCCATTGAAAAAATATGAAATAAACTGGGATAAATCTTTCGATAGAAAAACAGAATATTTAAATCATGAAGTATTTAACAGCCATCACTCAGAAACACAAATTCTAAGGTATATCAGAAGTCTATCTGACAAAGATATAGCGTTGGATAGATGCATGATTCCATTGGGCTCCTGCACAATGAAATTAAACGCTACTTCTGAAATGATTCCAGTTGGCTGGAATGGGTTTGCAAATGTTCATCCGCATGCACCAACTGATCAAACTGAGGGTTATCAAAAAATAATTTGTGATTTAGAGGATTGGCTATCACAAATTACAGGTTATAAAGCAATCTCCTTACAACCTAATGCTGGATCTCAAGGTGAATATGCTGGACTGCTTGCTATAGACAGCTTTCATAAGGCTAATAACGACCATGATAGAAATATATGTTTAATTCCAGAATCAGCACATGGCACCAATCCAGCTTCAGCTCAAATGGTAGGATATGAGGTTGTGGTAATTGATTGTGACGAGAATGGAGATATTGATTTCGATGATCTTAAAAATAAGGTCAATACACACAAAAATAAAATTGCAGCAATGATGATTACCTATCCATCAACTCATGGTGTTTTTGAGGAGAGAGTGAAGGATGTTTGTGATTTAATTCATAATTTTGGTGGTTTTATTTACATAGATGGAGCAAATTTTAATGCCATGGTAGGAACATGTTATCCAGGTGAGTTTGGTGGAGATGTGTCGCACTTAAACCTGCATAAAACATTCTGTATTCCTCATGGGGGAGGTGGCCCTGGAGTTGGTCCAATTGGAGTTGTTGAAAAACTAAAGCCATATTTACCGAAAGATCCACTAAATTTTGCTGAATCCGAATACTCAATTTCTGGAACGCATTATGGTAGCGCGAGCATTTTACCCATTAGCTGGATGTACATTGCCATGATGGGTGAAGATCATCTTAGAAAGGCAACACAAGTTGCGATATTAAATACCAATTATTTAGCTAAAAGGCTTAAAGATCATTATAAGATTTTATATACAGGTAATGAGGGCTTGGTTGCGCATGAATGTATTTTAGATGTAAGGCCATTTAAAGAATCATGTGGCATTGAAGCTGAAGATATCGCGAAAAGATTAATTGATTATGGATTTCATGCTCCTACAATGTCATGGCCTGTTGCTGGAACTCTAATGATTGAACCTACAGAAAGTGAATCTCTCGATGAATTAAATAGGTTTTGTGATGCAATGATCGGAATTAGAAACGAAATTAAAGCTATTGAAGACGGAATTTCAGATAAAGAAGACAATCTATTAAAGAATGCTCCTCACTGTATAGATGACGCAATAGAGGATTGGAATTATTCTTATAGTAAAAAAGAAGCTTATTATCCAAATAATCAAACCAAACTTCAAAAATACTGGCCGCCGGTAGGAAGGGTTGATAATGTCTATGGGGATAGAAATTTAATTTGTACTTGCCCAAGCATAAAAGATTTTAAGTAAATTTTACTTTCTCTAAAATTCTGATACTATTCCATCCCAATTTATGGTTCATAAGTACGAAATAGCAAAAAATTGGCTTCCAAGATATACAGGAATGCAGCCGGATGATTTTGGTGATTACATCCTATTAACAAATTTCACAAATTATATTGATTCTTTCTCAGAAACATTTGATGTTGAAATCAAGGGCCAAAATAAACCAATGCAAAGTGCTACAAATAAAGATGGGCTTAGCATAATAAATTTTGGCATAGGCTCTCCCAATGCAGCGCTTATCATGGATTTATTAACTGCAAGAAATCCTAAAGGAGTATTGTTTCTGGGTAAATGTGGGGGATTAAAAGATACATCTGAAATTGGTAACTTTATTCTTCCGATTGCAGCTATAAGAGGTGAAGGTACAAGTAATGATTACTTTCCTCCAAATGTGCCTGCTCTTCCTTCTTTTAAATTACATAAATTTGTCTCTGAAAAAATTGTTGAAGCAAATTGCGATTATCGAACAGGAGTAATTTACACAACAAATAGAAGGCTTTGGGAACATGACAAAGTATTTCTTAAAAAGCTAAAGAAAAGTACTGCTATAGGTATAGATATGGAAGTGGCAACTATATTTGTTACAGGACATTACAATGAAATTGCTAGGGGTGCGTTATTGCTTGTATCAGATGTTCCTACTACTCCTGAAGGTGTAAAAACTGAGGAGTCAGATAAAAGGGTAACATCTGATTGGTCAAAAAAACATTTAGAAATTGGAATAAAATCTATGACTGAAATTGAGAAGAGCGGCGAAAAAATAAAGCACTTCAGATACTAACCTGAAAACTTTCCAAATCTTTTTAAACTTTCTACTTCATCAATAATAGACTTTGAAACATCTATGTATTTAATACCAAGAATATCTTCAGCCTTTGTACTATTCTTAGTCATTGCTTTCCCAAAAAATCTCTTAGACGGTTTCAATATTGGGATAAAGTTTGATAAAAATTTTGCCACTCCAACAGAAGCTGAAAGTCTTGGAGCATTATAACCATTCTCTCGAAGTATCTTGGATACGTCTTTTGTCCATAATTCTGTGCATGAAAGAATAATCCTCTCTCCATCGGATTTAGGACTTTCGAGTGCTTTAACATGTGCTAAAGCAACATCCCTTACATCGACATAGCCGATGTGAATGGGAAGATTTATTGGAATTTTTCCATTCACTAAACCTGAAATGATTAATTGCGTAGAACTTACCTTAGAAGTAAGAGAAGGGCCAATTACTCCAGCAGGATTAATGACAGTAAGTTTTGTTTTTTTATTTGAATTATTGATTAGGTCCCAAGCCTTTTTTTCTGCAAGAGCCTTGCTTTTGGGATAAGCAGGAATAGGCTGATCAACTTTGCTCCAATCTTCTTCACTAAATTGTTTTTTTGTGTGTCCTGATGATATTGCAGCAACTGATGATGTCAGCACTATTTTTCTTATGCCTTGTTTAAGAGCTAACGAGACAACTCTTTCAGTTCCCTCAACTGCAGGCTTAATTAAATCATTTTCATCTTTTGGTTGAGCTAATGGATAAGGTGATGCAACATGCAATACATCATCACATCCAGTCATCGCATCTTCCCAGTTCTGATCTGAAAGTAAATCAGCTTCAAAAAAATTTATTTTGCTAACATCTAAAGAAAGATCTTTAAGTGCTTTTTTAATGGGATCAATTTTTTGTTTATCTCTAACAGTAGCATTTATTGAGTAGCCTTTTTCTAGCAGTTGTTGGGCACAATGCATTGCAATGTAGCCAGATACTCCTGAAATAAAAACTTTTTTCATATAGTGAATTTTACATTCTATAAAATAAGTGTAAATAATATACAATTACAAAATTCAGGAGAGATGGCAGAGCGGTTGAATGCACTGGTCTTGAAAACCAGCAGACGTTAATAGCGTCTCCAGGGTTCGAATCCCTGTCTCTCCGCCAATTTGAAAAATTATGGATCCACTAAGAGTCTTTTATATATTTTTAATTATTATTGCTATTGCTACATATATTTATGGCGAGGCAATGGGATATTTTAGAAGTCATCATTACTACGAATGCGAGAGAATTTCTGAAAAAAATTTATTTTATGTAAATACCAAAGAGCAGTACCTGATACATATAACAAATGATATAAATAAAAAATTAAGAATGATCAATACATCATCCATTAAGGATGTGTATGAAATCCTTTTCCAAGATGAAAATTCTTTAAAACAAAAAAAACAACAAATAATTCATTACAAAGAGGAGAATATTTTCAAACGTGAATTAGGTCCAAGGGTAGAAACTTTCGCTAAATGTAAAATTAGTAAGCAATACTTACAAAGAAGATTATAGATCTCTTATTTTTCCGTAAACTACGCAAGTGAATGAATTCTTGCCCCTTTCTACATTCCTATCAAATCTACATAACCTAGCAATAAAGAGACTTTGCTCATCATGAGGAACTCCTTTTATCAATAAGATATTATTTCTGAAACAGTCATTGTTATAGACTTCCTGCCAGTCTTTTTTTGTAGCAGCAGTTTGTTGTATATCAATAGTACAAACCTTGTCCATATCAGCAAAAGCGTAGGAAGGTAGAAAAATAAAAAGTAATTTAATTAATTTCATTAAACCAATTTCTCCATTAGTTTGTAATTTAAAAATACCATAAAATAGGAACAGAAAATATATTTACCAAAAATGGGGTGCTTATTAAATGATTGAAGGTCATTGTGACGAAAGATTCCAAAAAATTCATCAAATCCTTGAGAAACAAATAGAAAATGGCTTTGAAATTGGAGCGTCAGTTGCTTTAGAACTTGAGGGAGAAGAGGTTGTGAACCTTTATGGAGGTTACTCAAAACCAGATAAATCTAGCAGATGGGAACAAGATACTATTACTAATGTATGGTCAGTAACAAAGGGCGTTGTTGGAGCTTGTGTCATAAAATTAATTGATGAAGGGAAATTAGATGTAAATGAAAAAGTAGAAACATATTGGCCTGAATATGGATGCAATGGAAAACAAGAAACAACAGTTTTAGACTTCTTATGCCACAGAGCTGGTATGTATGGTTTTCAAAATGGTTACCCAAAAGAACCTTGGACTAATTGGTCTGCGTATACCAAAGAACTTGAGGCACAAAGTCCATTTAGGAAGCCTGGCAGTTCTCAAAGCTATCATGCTTTAACCTTTGGCTGGTTAATTGGCGAACTCTTTAGAAGAATAGACGGAAGAACTGTTGGAAATTATTTTAGAGAGGAGTTTGCAGAACCTTTAAAACTTGATTTTCACATTGGCGTAAAGGATCAAGATATTGCTAGATGCGCAGAAATCACTTTTAAAAATTGGACGGAGGAAAACCCATTTATAAACTCACTTGCAAATGTGCCAGATGCAATTCTGAATCAAAATATGAAAAATTTTAAAGATGCTATTAAAAGTAGAGATTATGCCATCGCTTTTGATACAGGACGTAGCGATGATAATAATTATCCTAATAAAGATGATTGGCGTAAGGGAGAGGTGCCATCTGCAAATGGTCACGGAACAGCAGCAAGTTTAGCAAAATTATTTGGGATAATGAGTACAGGGTGTGATAGAGATGGTGTTCGTCTTTTTGATGAAAGCACCCTAAATAAAGCTATTGAAGTCCACTCTAGAGGTCCTGATACAGTGCTTTTTGGAAGTAATCTTAAATTTGGATATTGTTTTATGTTAGAACAAAAAAGTAATTTTTTAGGTGATTTTGTACCAACTTTTAAAAAAACAGCGTTTGGACATGCAGGGGCAGGTGGAGCTGTAGCTTTTGGGGATAAAGAGAAAAAAATTGGATTTGCATTTGTTGGCAATAGACAGCAAGACTATTCAATGCTCTACAGAACGGCAAACAAACTTATTGAAGAAATATATTCAATTTTGAAATAGGAATAGCACATTTAAAAATGAATAAGTTTATTAAAAAATTCTCTGAAATATCAATTAATGATATTGAATCTGTTGGTGGAAAAAATGCCTCCTTAGGTGAGATGATAAATAACCTTACATCATTAGGCATTAATGTTCCAGATGGATTTGCAACTACTTCATATGCATTCCAAGAATTTCTTATTACAAATGAACTTGATAAAAAAATTCCTGAATTACTCAAAGAATTAGATGTGAATTCTATTAGTAATTTGAAGAAAACTGGCTCTAAAATTAGGAACTTAATTTTAAAAGCAAACATTCCGTCTGAACTGCTCAAAAGTATTGAAGAAGCATTGACCAATATTTCTAAAAATAAAAATTACTCATTTGCTGTTCGATCATCCGCAACAGCTGAAGACCTACCAACTGCTTCTTTTGCAGGCCAACAAGAAACCTATTTAAATATTGTCGGCCTCAAAGCTTTAGTTGATGCAATGCAAAAGGTTTACGCATCTCTTTATACAGATAGAGCAATTGCTTATAGGGTCCACAAAAAATTTGACCATTCTGAAGTATCAATATCAGTAGGGTTTCAGCGAATGGTAAGAAGTGATAAATCAACATCTGGTGTGATGTTTACTTTGGACACTGAATCTGGAAGCGAAGATATTATTTTTATAAATGCTTCCTATGGTCTGGGCGAAACCATTGTGCAAGGATCAGTAAATCCTGATGAATTTTATGTATTTAAAGATGGTCTTAAAAATAATAATTTCCCAATAATTAGAAAAAATCTTGGTGAAAAAACTGAAAAAATGCTTTTTACGAACAAGAGTGAAGCTGGAAAATCTGTAAAAACTGTAAAGGTAGCAAAACATCTTTCAAATCAATTTTGTATTTCAGATAAAGATGTAATTCAACTTGCTAAATATGGCTCTATTATTGAAAAGCATTACGGCAAGTGCATGGACATAGAATGGGGAAAGGATGGAGATGATAATAAAATATATATTCTTCAGGCACGTCCGGAGACAGTTCACAGTAGTTCTAGTAATAAAATCACAAAATTTTCATTAAAAGAAAATTCTGAAATATTAATTACAGGAAGAAGCATTGGACAAAAAATTGGAGCAGGTATCACCAAAATAATCGATAGTCCAAAGAATATGGATAGAGTAAAAGAAGGTGATGTTTTAGTAGCTGATATGACCGACCCTGATTGGGAGCCAGTTATGAAAAGAGCATCTGGCATTATAACCAATAGAGGAGGGAGGACTTGTCACGCGGCTATAATTGCTCGTGAGCTTGGCATTCCGGCGATAGTTGGTACGAATACTGCTACAAATACAATAAATTCAGGTGTCCCTGTTACTGTTTCTTGTGCTGAAGGAGAGGTAGGAAAGGTTTATAAAGGAAAATTAAATTATGAAAGAAAAGAGTATGAAATATCTAAGCTCCCAAAAATTCCTGTCAAAATTATGATGAATGTCGGGAATCCTGATAAAGCTTTTAGTTTCTCAAGAATTCCAAATGAAGGAGTAGGATTGGCTAGGCTTGAATTTATCATTAATAAAATGATTGGCATCCATCCAAAAGCATTACTTCAATACTCTAAGGTTGATAAGTCAACAAAAAGATTGATTGATAAAAAAATGTATGGATATAAAGATCCTATAAATTTTTTTATATCAAAACTGTCTGAAGGCATTGCTACAATTGGAGCAGCCTTCAATAAAAAACCTGTTATTGTAAGAATGTCTGATTTTAAATCTAATGAATATGCAAATTTAATAGGGGGGAAACAGTTTGAACCTAAAGAAGAAAATCCAATGCTTGGATTTCGTGGAGCAGGCAGATATGCATCCGAGTCCTTTAAAGATTGTTTTCAGTTGGAATGTAAGGCATTTAAAAAAGTTAGAAATGAGATGGGTTTAAAAAATATTCAACTTATGATTCCGTTTATAAGAACGTTAAAAGAAGCTAGAGATGTTATAAATTTACTTGAAGTAAATGGTTTAAAAAGAGGCAAAGACGGACTTAAAATAATTATGATGTCTGAACTTCCATCGAATGCCCTTTTAGCGGATTCGTTTTTAAAATATTTTGACGGAATGTCTATAGGTTCAAATGATATGACGCAACTTACATTAGGCTTAGATAGAGATTCATCTCTAGTTGCAGATGTTTTTGACGAAAGAGATGAAGCTGTAAAAATGATGCTTTCACTTTCAATTGATGCATGTTTAAAGAGAGGTAAATACATTGGAATTTGTGGACAGGGTCCCTCAGATCATCCAGATTTAGCAGACTGGTTACTGAAAAAAAATATTCAATCAATGTCTTTAAATCCTGATACAGTCATTGATACTTGGTTTAAACTTGCAGGAAAAAAAATCTAAATGGCACTTACATATTCTTCCATGTTGAAGTTAGGGACACAAATGCCTAAGTTCGAACTTGAAAATACAGTTAATAATGAAATTTTTTCTTCCTCTTATTTCAATAGTACTGCTCCGAAGTTGATAATGTTTATATGCAATCACTGTCCTTATGTAATTCATTATCACAAAGAATTAATAAAGCTATCGCAAGATTATAAGAATAATATTGATTTTGTTGCAATAAGCTCAAATGACATAGAAAACTATCCAGAGGACTCGCCTGAGAAAATGAAACAATTGGCTATAGAATTAGGGTTATTCTTTCCTTACCTTTACGATGAGACACAAGAAGTTGCAAAAAATTTTAAAGCAGAATGTACTCCAGAGTTTTATTTATTCAATAATAAAAAAACGCTTGAATATAGGGGTAGATTAGATAATTCTAGTCCAGGAAATGGCATTGAGCCCTCCGGTATCGACCTCAGAGAAGCCGTAGAAAATTTACTTAATGGCAGAGAAGTGAATCAAGCTCAACATCCCTCAATGGGATGTAATATTAAGTGGAAATAATCAAGATAATGATTCTAACTTTTCTTTAAGCGCTAACGAAAATCTGCCTGCATCAGCACCATTTATTACCCTATGATCATAAGACAAACCAAAAGGTATAATAACCTTTTCCTTTACTTCTCCATTTTGCAATTCAACATCATTTCGCGATCTAGAAATTGAGATAATTCCAACCTCAGGAGGGTTTATTATCGGTGTAAAACCTATGCCTCCGATTTTTCCAAGACTAGAAACGGTAAAGGTCGCACCAGTTAAATCTTTTTCGAACAATTTTCTATCTCGTGCTTTTCCTGCGAGCTCTTCAATTTTTTTTGAAATATTTTCCACAGATAATTTATCAGCATCTTTTATAACAGGAACTACTAAACCCATTTCTGTATCCACAGCGATGCCAATATTTATATATTCTTTCAATAAAAGGCTCTCTCCATCGACAAGAGAGGAGTTGAATGAGGGAAACTCCCTCAAAATTTGGCATAAAGCATGAACAAAATACGCTAAAACTGACAATTTCTTATCCTTTCTCAATTTATTTATTGCTGCTAGGTCTGCTTCTTCAAAATGTGTTACATGTGGAATTGTTACCCATGATTCATGTAAATTTTTCGCTCCTAGAGATTGAATCTTAGAGAGTTTTTGAATTTTAAAGGAACCTTCATTAACAAAATCACTTTCTTTATAGGTTTTAAAACTTAAACCTGATTTATTTGAGTGGATATGAGTTTTAAGGTCTTCTTTTGTAATTCTTTTGTTTTTGCCTGTACCCTGGATAACACTGAGATTTATTTCTAATTCACGTGCATATTTTCTTACAGCTGGGCCTGCATTAATGCCAGTAAAATCTATTGCAGGTCTATTAATTATTTTTTCTTCTTTAACTATCTCTTTTTCTTTTTCTTCTTTTACTTCAGCTTCTTTTTCTTCTGTTTCTGCTTTAATCTTTGCAAATTCCATCCCTTCGTGAACACTATCGCCCTCCTTAATAAGTATTTCGCTAATTTCTCCTTGAAAATCTGATGGGACTTCCATAGCTGCCTTCTCTGATTCAAGTACTATTAATGGGTCATTCACATTTACTTTGTCACCAACTTTTATATTTACTTCTATTATTTCTGTTGATTCTGCTTCACCTAAATTTGGAATTTTTAATGCAATTGTATTTATCTTAGCCATGGAGCCTTTGAGTTTAAGTCTATTTTTTTATCTTTAATATATTTTTCAGCTTTATCCTTATTTCCAGTGACAATTAAAGCATTAATAACTAAGTGATCTTTGCTAATTTCAAAATAATTTCTTAACTCTTCTCTAGTGTCACTCCTACCAAAACCATCAGTTCCTAAAGTAACATAGTCACCATTTACCCATTGTCTTATTTGATTTGTATATGCTCTTACATATTCCGATACAGCTACTGTTGGCAAACATTCTGAAAAACATGTCTCTACATATGAAATATTTTTTTTATTTTCATATCTATTTAATCTTTCAACTTCTATTCCATCTTTATACAATTCATTGAAACTTGTTATCGACCAAATTTCTGAGGAAATGCCTAATTTTTTGAGTTCTTTTTCTGCATCTACAGCAAAGTTCAAGGTTACTCCAGATGCCAAAATTCTTAGGGATGGATCTTTATTTTCGAGATACTTATAGGCCCCTTTAATAATATTTTCAGTTGTTGCATTTTTCGGTCTTTTTGGATGTGAATAATTTTCATTCATTAAAGTAAGATAATAAAAACGGTCATTGCCTTTTACATACATATCATCTATCCCTTCATCAATAATACTTGAAACCTCGTATGAAAAGCAGGGATCGTAAGATCTGCAATTTGGTATTGTTGAAGCTAAGATGTGACTGTGACCATCTTGATGCTGAAGCCCCTCACCATTTAGAGTTGTTCTCCCTGATGTTGCTCCTAAAAGAAATCCTTTTGCTCTTGAGTCACCTGCTGCCCAAGCCAAATCATGTATTCTTTGAAATCCAAACATTGAATAAAAAATATAAAAAGGAATCATAGGAAGTTGGTTATTTGAATAAGAAGTTGCTAATGCCAACCACGCAGAAAATGCACCTGCTTCATTTATTCCCTCCTCAAGCATAATTCCCGATTCACTCTCTCGATAAAACATTACTTTATCTGCATCTTCAGGTTCATATTTCTGTCCCTCTGAAGAATAAATACCAAATTGTCTGAAAAGGGCATCCATTCCAAAAGTACGTGCTTCATCTGGCACTATAGGTACAACTCTTTCACCTATAGACTTATCTCTAAGAAGCTTTGTTAGTAATCTTACAAAAATCATTGTTGTTGATTGTTCCCTTTCTACAGCATCATCAAAGGACACGAATGTATCTTTATTGGCTTTCAATTTTTCCTTTGAAACCTTTCTTTCGGGAATGAATCCACCTAATGCTTTTCTCCTTTCGTGTAAGTAATTATTTAGCTCTTTATGCTTAGATAGGTCTAAGAAATCAGGGTTATCTAAATTATTTTTTTTGACAGGAAGATTAAATTTATCAATGAAGTTCTCTAAATTTTCCTTTGTTAATTTCTTAACTTGATGTGTTGTATTATCTGCCTGCCTTGACCCAATTCCATAACCTTTAATGGTAAATGCCAAAATAACAGTTGGTTTAGTTTTGTTTTCATATGCTAGTCTATAAGCGTTATAAACTTTAATTGGATCATGTCCTCCACGATTGAGATTCTCAACTTCAACATCAGAGAATTTTTCAATCATTTTCAGAACTTCAGGATTTTTCCCGAAAAAATTATCCCTAGTATATTTTCCACCTTTTGCTTTAAAATTCTGATATTCCCCATCTACTGTCTCATCCATAATTTTTTGTAACAAACCTTTTTGATCATTATTAATTAGATCATCCCAATGCCTTCCCCATATCAAATTAACTACATTCCATCCAGCGCCTTTGAACTGTTTTGCTAGCTCAGTAACAATTTTTGAATTTCCTCTTACAGGACCGTCTAATCTTTGCAAATTGCAATTAATTACAAAAACTAAATTATTAAGATTTTCTCTTCCAGCTAGACTAATAGCTCCCATTGATTCGGGTTCATCCATTTCTCCATCTCCACAATAAACCCAAACTTTTCTATCTTCAATTTCTTGAATTAGTCCTCTCTTTTCAAGATATCTCATGATGTGTGCTTGATAGATACCAAAAATAGGTCCAAGCCCCATAGAAACAGTTGGAAATTGCCAATAATCTGGCATTAACCAAGGATGTGGATAGGAAGAAAGACCCTTTCCCTTAATTTCTTTTCTAAAATTTTCTATTTGATACTTTTTAAGTCTTCCTTCTAAAAAAGACCTAGCGTAGATTCCTGGAGAACTATGGCCTTGAAAATATATAAGATCACCGAGTCGTTTATCTGAGCCCCTAAAAAAGTGATTGAAACCAACTTCATAAAGTGTCGCAGCTGAGGAGTAGGTAGAAATATGACCTCCTAGATCGTCATCTTTATTTGCTTTAAGCACCATCAAGAGACTGTTCCAACGAATGAAATGTCTAATTTTTTCTTCAAAATCCCAGTTACCTGGATAAGGTAACTCCTCATCGCTTTGAACAGTATTTTTAAAAGAAGGATCGTTGAGCTCATCAAGAATAATTCCTTTGAGGGATGCTTCAGTAAAAAGGGCTTTTAGCAGTTCTTTTGAATATTCTTTCCCATCAGAAAGAATTGTATTTTCAAGTGCTTCTATCCATTCTTTTAATTCTGTATTGAACTCAGGATTATTCATTTACCTCTAAAGATATTTATTGAAAAATTTAAGCAGTCTCTCCATAGAAGCTTCTCTATTTTCTTCATTGGAAAAACCATGCTCTTCTTTTGTAATGATCATCTTTTCATATGAAATATTATTTCTATCCATCTCTTCCATGAATAGCTCGGCATCTTTATATGGTGTTCTTATATCTTTCTTTCCATGAAGCAGAAAAAAAGGAACTTTCATTTCTGAAACCCTATTTATTGGTGATTGAGAAGCATCTAACTTGCCGTCTTTTCCTTTAAAAGCCCTATCAAGAAAAACTTTGCCACCTCTTGATCTTCTTATGTCACCTCTTTTATATTGTGCTTCCATATCATAAAGACCTGCGTCACTCGCAGCGCATTTAAACAAATCTGGACGATTGATAGGTGCCATTGTCGCAGCATACCCTCCATAACTTATACCATAGATACAAAGATTATTTTTATCTATTAATCCTTCAGCATCAAAGAATTCTATTCCATCGTAAATATCTTCTAGAACCTCTTCAAAATTACCAAAAACTTCTGCTCCAAATTCATAACCATATCCTGATGAGCCTCTGATATTCATTTGTATTACATTAAAATTATTCTCTGCAAGAAATTGAGCTGTAGGTTCAAATCCCCAATAATCTCTTGCCCAAGGCCCTCCGTGAGGGTAAATAACGGTTTTATTGTTAGATTTATTTTTTGCCTGTGTAAAAAATGCCTGTATCGGAACGTCATCTCGATTATTAAAGTCATATGCAATCATTTGGTTTAGGCCTTGATAATCAATCTTTGACCAACTACGTGCTAAAGGAGTAAATTTGCTTTGATCCCTGTCATACAGAAAATAGGTTCCTGGGTTAATGTCTGAGGTCATATAAACAATTAACTTCTTATTGTCTTCTGATGAAGAGGTTACAAAAAACTGCTCATATGGATAACTTTTTTGAATTTCCATGAAAGCATTTTTAAGGTCACTCTCAACATTTTTAAGAATAACAGCTGCTGGATAAGCATCATCAACCCTTACACCAATTACTTGATTAGCGTCATCAACTGCAACAGCTCCTAATTCAATATCAACTCTAGGATGAGTGAAAATTTCATTATATTTTTTTGAAATAATATCGTAGGTATATAAGCCTCGTCTATCAGATTTATTGCCTTCGCCGTAACCAAGCATATAAATCTTTCTTCCAAACGAGGAAATAGGATAAATTGCTTTGAATGGATCAACTTTCGCAAGAAACTCCCAGTCAGAGACTTTTGGTCTTGAAGTTCTTACCCTTACACATGTTTCATCATCGTTCTCTTCTCGACAGTCAAGAGGATCATATTCAATTGGTAAATTTTCCTTGTAAATGTAATAAACCATCTCATTCTGCAATGTCATGCCAACTGCACCAGTAACCTCACCTTGATTATTAAAAATAAAATTTGCTTGCTTAACTGGTGCTGTAGTGATCTTGCTCATTCTGCCGTTATAAATATTCATTTTCCATAATTCAAAAAATTCTGAACTATCGTAAAATTGAACAACAATATGCTCTTCATCATAAGGCATCATATTTGCAACTTGAGCAGGTCTCTTTGCGCTCCCTTGCCCAGTTCTTACAGCTTCACGTTTCGCGTTATACCCAGCAAGCATAATCTGTTTTTTCCCGTCAATATCTGTCGAGTAGACCTGTCCTGTAGCGAAATACCTAGTAGTATCTCTTCCAGCTCTTAATAACTCAAAAATTAATCTATCTTCGCTGGCCCAGTGAAAGGAATTAATTTCATCGCCTCTAACGAATTCATGATTAAATATCACTTCGTTAGTTTGTAAATCTAAAATACTAAGCATTCTCTCACCATCAATTTTTCTCAATATGCCTACACTTTTTCCATCTGGTGAAATTTTAATGGAGTAAATATCAGGTAGTGTTGCAAACTGGTTTTTTACTTCTGCAGTAGCTGTAATGAATGAGAATAAAAGTACGAAGGTTATAACGTTTTTCATAGAAATATATTGTATTTTTATTTAACCTTTATGTCTGCAAATAAAATAAACTATACCAATGAAAAAAATATATGTAGTCTTTTTATTGTCTATGTTTATTAATTCGGATGAAGAGAATTCTGCTCAGTGTAATTTATACACAGATAATGTTATGGGTGGAAAATCGACCCTCAAAATCTACACAGACGATGTAATGGGGGGGAGGTCAACCCTTGAAGAAAATTCAACTTTATCTTCTGATGAATACATTCACTTAATAGGAGAGGTAACAACTGAAAATAATGGTGGTTTTGTAAGAATGGGGTGTCAATCAAAAAATGAACTGCCAAATTCTGCTAAAGGACTAAAGTTTATGGCAAAAGGAAATAACGAAGCTTATGAAATTCATATCACTTTAAGTGGTATGAAATTGCCTCCATGGTCTTTTTTCAGAAAAGAATTTATGGTCAATGAACAGTGGCAGGAGTTCTTTATAGAATTCAATGACTTCGAAAAATATGGATATTCTTTCAAATCATTTAAACCACAAAATTTCAGAGAAATTGCTTTTGCTGGATATGGTCGAGATTTTAAGGTTAACTTATTTCTAAAGGATATTGAGCTGATAACAGATAAATAATGTCCTTTGATTATCTAGCTGAACAATTTGCTACGTTGGCTTGGGGCCCATGGTTGGTGATATTTCTTGTAGGTTCAGGTATTTTCTTTTTAATTTTTTCAGGTTTACGGCCCTTCAAATATCTACCGCATGCATTTGCACTTCTTACAGGAAAATACTCTAAGGAAAGTGATGTTGGAGATGTCAGTCATTTTAAAGCTTTAACTGCAGCACTATCAGGAACAATAGGACTCGGGAATATTGCAGGAGTTGCGGTTGCAATTCAACTTGGTGGTCCTGGAGCTATATTTTGGATGTGGCTTACAGCCATTGTAGGTATAGCTACAAAATTTTTTACCTGCACCTTGTCAGTAATGTATCGAGATGTTAATCCTGACGGTACAACAAATGCAGGACCTATGTATGTAATTAAAAATGCTTTGCCAAACTATATGCTTCCACTTGCATATTTCTTTGCTATTTTTGGAATAATAGGATGTTTACCAGGGTTTCAAAGCAATCAACTTGTTCAAATATCAAAAGATCTTTATTTCCCAGGCGTAGAGAATTTTGAACTTATCGCTGGTATATTTCTGGCGATTGTCACTGCTATCGTTGTTATTGGTGGATTAAAGAGAATTGCAAATGTTGCGTCATACTTAGTGCCGCTAATGAGTTGCATATATTTTGGAGCAGTTTTAATTTGTATTGCACTTAATATTAACGAATTTTTTCCATCTTTATCCTTAATAATTTCTGATGCCTTTACCGGATCAGCAGTAGCGAGTGGCAGCATCATGGGAGTAATAATTGTTGGTGTAAGAAGGGGAGCATTTTCTAATGAAGCTGGTATTGGTACTGAGTCATTAGTGCATGGATCAGCAAAAGCATCGCATCCTGTAAAACAGGGTCTTGTAGCAATGACTGGCCCAATATTTGATACCTTGATAATGTGTACAGCCACTGCTGTGCTCATCCTTATTTCAGGTGTATGGCAAAACTCTGACGCTCAAGGCGTTACATTAACTGCAGAGGCTTTTAATAATATCTTGGGCCCAGTAGGTTCATTTGTTGTATTTTTATGCGTTCTTTGTTTTGGAATAAGTACTATTTTTACATATTCATATTACGGCTCATCATGTGCAAAATTTCTTTTTGGTGAAAAAGGCAGCCAAATATATACCTATATTTTCATTCTTATGATTGTGATATTTGCGGTTATATCACTAGATACCGCTTTAAACATTATTGATGGTGCTTTCGCAATGATGGCAATTCCTACGCTAGTTTCAACACTATGGTTAGCACCGAAAGTGATGAATTCTGCTAAAGAGTATTTTAATTCTTTAAATGAGTCTGCAAAAAGGACTTGATTTTAGAAACTTTATTTTCGCCGCCAAAATATTTTATTTCTTCATCGTCGAAAGTGCTCAATGAGCATAACATTTCATTAGCAGCTTCAGGATAATCAAGTAAGTTCAAAAATTTAGAGAATCGGACATTTATTGCAAATAAAGTATATTTTTCATGATATCTACATAAGGTCTCCCTTTCAGACCTTATCACCCACTTTTCAATAGGTGTTTTAGGCATTCCCTCGGTTTTTATGTGATATCTATTGCTATCGCCATGAATAAACCAATTTTCTCTCTTAAAAGGCAAATTAAGAGGGGCATTCGAAATGAATTTCTCAATTGGATTGCCAATTTTTTCATTAAGTGATTTTACAGGTTTATGAACTTCTCTTAAGGATTTGCCTATCTTTTCCTTTAAATTCCAATAGCTTGGCGAACACACCGATGCAGCTAAGAGTTTTTGTTCTCCAGTAGACTGAATAATACATAAATCATCTGGAACTCGAAGAGATATATTTGCTATTAAATCTGGATAATCTTCATTATGTCCTGTTATCTTTTCACTTAAATAAATTTGAGATTCACTAGAATCAGTTGTGGCAGCAATGACTTCATCGTATTTGAAATCAATTAAAGATTTTTTATGTTTATATATTTCAGCGCTTATTGTTGCATCAAACCATTCATCTAAATTAATTGGTTTAAGGCCAAGACGAAATTTTGCTTTTCCACCTTTCCATGGTGGGTTGGACAATATAGGGCAATTGGCTTCAATTACTTGAGACATAAACTAATTTGTATAATATAAATTTAAGCATAGATAATTCAAAATAAAAATGAAAAAAGTAGCAATAATAGGCGCAGGTCCGTCAGGAATAGCTGCCCTAAAAAATTTTAAAGATCAAGGCTTCGACGTAACAGGTTTTGAGCGATGTTCAGGTGTAGGTGGTAATTGGCGGTTTGATGATCCCTCCGGTCATTCAAGTGTTTTTGAGACAACTCACATAATAAGTTCAAAATACACCTCATTCTATGAAGATTTCCCCTTACCTAAGACTGCCTCAGATTATCCTTCTCATCAAGAGCTACTTCAGTATTTTTCTGATTACGCAAAAAATTTTAAATTAAATGAAAAAATTAAATTTAATACTGAAGTTATAAATTGTGAGGATTTAAAAAATAATAAATGGAAAATTACATACAAAGATTTAGAAACTCAAAAACAAACAAGCCTTATTTTTGACGCTCTTATTGTTTGTAATGGCCATCATCATGAACCGAGATTTCCAAAATACCCAGGAAAATTCACGGGCGACTTTTTACACTCTCATGACTATAAAAAAGCTGCTCCTTATAGAGATAAAAGAGTATTAGTAATCGGCGGTGGAAATTCTGCTTGTGACGTTGCAGTCGAAACGTCGAGAATTTCGAAAAAAACGACTATAAGCTGGAGGAGGGGATACTTTTTAATTCCAAAATTTATGTTTGGTTTGACTACAGATGTTTTTGCATTGCGCGCCAGACTTCTGCCTAAATTTATTAGGCTACCATTTATGAAATTTATGCTTGAGCTGCTTCAGGGCAAAAATGAGGATATAGGCTTACCTAAAGTTGATAATCATGTCCTCGCAACACATCCTACAGTAAACTCCGATCTCTATAATTCTGTTCGACATGGTAAGGTAACCCCCAAACCAGATATAGAAAAAATGGATGGAAAAAACGTTTATTTCAAAGATGGTACCCATGAAGAATATGACGTAATCATTGCTTGTACAGGCTTTAAAATAAAACATAAATTTTTTAGAAAAGATTTAATTAATTTTGAAAATGGCGCTGTCAGACTTCTTCACAGAATGATCCCAGGAGATATTAAAAATTTATATTTCATAGGGCTTTTTCAGCCATTAGGATGTATTTGGCCTGGTGCTGAACTTCAATCAAAATTGGCTGCAAAACATCTAGCAGGAAAATGGATGCCTAATGGAGAAATTAATAAACTTATCGATAAAGAGATTAATGAACCAGATGTTGAACAAGTTCAATCGCCTAGACATACAATTACTGTAGATGACTTTTCTTTCAGAGGAAGGTTAAAAAAAGAGTTATCAAAAGCTATTTAGCACCATGAAAAATCTGTATCTTTTAAGACATGCGAAATCAAGCTGGGATGATTTTGCTCTCAAAGACTTTGATAGACCCTTATCTACTAGAGGAATTCAAGATGCTGACCTCATGGGAAATTATTTTAAATCCAAAAGAAAGGGGTTAGATTTAGTCCTTTCTAGTCCATCAAAAAGAACTAAAGAAACTCTTGATCATTTCTTTAATAAAACTTCTCAAAATATTATTTTTAATGAAACCATATATCATTCATCTATACAAAATATTTACTCAGTTATTAAAGATGTTGAGAATAATATAAGCTCTCTTATGATCGTTGGTCACAACCCTTCAATGCATGAATTTAGTGAAAGTTTTTCAGGTCAATTTATTGAAAAATTTTCAACATGCGGCTTGGCAAGTTTTGAATTTGAAGATGAATGGGTAAATGTATGTGAAAATATTGGTACTTTGACTGAGTTCAAGATTCCGAGCGAGCTTCGTTAAATTCTGCAGGCTTGTTATTAACTGTCATATATCCAGCCAAAACACCGCAAATAACTGCATGAATCAATACTGTCAATTGCATAAATTCATATTGTCCGAGGTAAATAGCGACAAGTACTAAAGCTACACGAACTACTTCCAGACGATATCCAAAAGCTTTACCTTCGAATAAGAGTGATGCAAAAACCAAGATCATGGTAACGTTTACTCCAATTAAAAATATTTCTGTAGACCCCATTGAGCTGACGTTGAAAAAGAATGCCTGTGAATAAAAGCTACCAAATACTAACTGGCCAAAACCAAAAATTTTTGCAAAAAGTGTTACCTTAGGATCATATTTTCTAAATTCTTTCAAATCGTTTTTTTGAATAGGATATTTCTCAGAAACATCTTTAGGTCTCCACTTTGGTCTTGAAATCCAAACTCTAAATTTATCTTTCCAGCTTTTTGTTCTCCAAGTGTCTTTAAAAATTTCAGTCCAAACTTCAAAATTTGCCCAAAATGGATTCCATGATTTTAATGGTTTAGAAGTGCCATAAACTGGCTTAAGTTCTTTTTTCTCATCTTTGAATGTGCCAAATAATATGTCCCATATAATAAACACTCCACCATAATTCGCATCTATATACTCTTTATTTTGAGCATGATGAATTCTGTGGTTAGATGGAGTAACAAGAATGTAATCTATAATACCCAGCCTATCAATATGCTCTGTATGCACCCAGAATTGATATATTAGGTTTAATGCAGCTACAGTAACAAAAATCTCTGGAGGTACTCCAAGAAATAACATAGGAGTATAAAAAACCCATTTAAAAATAAAATCAGTACCAGTTTGTCTTAAGGCTGTTGAAAGATTAAATTCTTCCCCATGATGATGAACTACATGTGATGCCCATAAGAATTTTATTTCGTGATGGCATCTATGAAGCCAATAATAACTTAAATCATACAAAACGAAGGCTATAACCCAAATAAGTGGTGTGTAAGAATTTAATAAGCCAAGATTAAATTGGTTCCATATGAATGCATAAACTAAACCCTGGACTCCCAATTGCAAATAAGCAGGAAATCTGCTCATCATTCCTAGGGATATACTTGTAAATGTATCATTTAGCCGATAATTATTTCGATTCTTAAAATACCCATATACAAATTCACAAAATATCATAAATGTGAAAATTGGTGCGGCGAATGCTATTAGGTCAGATGTATGCATAACTAATAATGTAAGATTAAATTAATTTAAAAAAATAGCAAAAAAAATAAATTTCAAAATTTTTCTTCAATTAAGGAAGCAACGTCTCAATTTTCTTTAAAGCTTTTAACATTGCTTTTTTAACGTCAGACAGGTTTTCTTTGTCAATTAAATTCTTAGAGTAGGCAAGATTGGTAAAATGTTCAATGACCTTTTCCTCCTGATTTATATCTTTCTCAGCAAATCTATTTTTTAATTCCTCAAATTTAATTTTCGATACTATCTCTTTGGGACCGATAGGATCAAGTCCAGAAAACATTTGAAAACGAATTGATGCCTCATTTAGATCCATTTCATTTTTTGGCTTACCACTTACAAATGATGGCACAAGTTCTTTTGAAATCTTTTTGGAACCCATATCAACTATGCTCTCAATGAAGTTTTGATAAATTTTAAGTTTTTCTTGAACTTTTTCATTTTTCTGCTTTTCAGCAAAATCTTTAATTGCTTTTTTAAATTTCTTAGCCTCTGGTTGGTCTTGTAAATTTTCTAAGTCTATAAATTTTTGCTCTGCCTCACCAGGAGCAATTTTTTTATCTCTCAAATCTTTAAGGATACCTTCAAGAATTCCTCTTGACTCATCAAGTTCTTTATCTTTAATTAACAAAAATTCGTTGCAATATTCTTCAAATTGTTTATTTACATCCGGATCTAACTTTCTTCCACATGGGCCGAGCCTTCTCCATTGCTCCTTATATTCCTGAATTTTAACTATCGATTCATCAATATTTTCTTTATCTAATGCTTTCACTAAGTTAATTACCTCTTCTTTTTTAACTTTATTGAAATTTTCTACATCAGATAAAAGTTTATTTATTCCTTGTTTAGATTCTTTGAATTTTTTATTTAAATCTTGAAAATCAGCATCTGGTACTGGTGAAAAGGATTTCCACTTTTCATGAAGATTTTTAAGGAAATTAACAATTTCTCTAACCGTGATTGTTTCTTCAGTTTTTCCAGACGGATAAGAAATAATCTGTTCTATCAGTGAAAGTTTTTTATCTCTGTTTTCTTCCTTTTTCCCTTCCAGTTCTTGAAAGTATTCTTTACAAGGTGCCCAAGCCTCTTCACATGCTGTTTTAAATGTTGCCCATTTTTCCTTGCTCGCAGTCTTCCCATGTTGATCAAGATTTTGCCATTGCTTTTGAAGAGAATTTATTTGATTTGCTAATTTACGTGGTTCAAGTTTTTGATTTGCAAAAGAACCTACTTTCTTAATTAATTCAGTTCGCTTATCTGATGTTGCAAACTCGGCCCAATCGTCAAATTCTTTTGCAGTAAAGTTTAGTCTTTGAAATCTGTGTCTGAATTTTGAGGGAATTGGTTTATCTCTGCCAAATTGTGTATTTAGTTTTCTAAGGTCTTTTTGTGCTTTTTTTATTTGGCCTGAAGAAAAAAGTTGCTCAATGTAATTAAGCTGTTGATTTAAATTTATTGCTCTCTCTTCCACAAATCTAGTCTATTATTATTTATAATCCTCAATACAAATATGAAACGCATTTTAACAGGTATTACACCAAGTGGCTATCCTCATTTAGGAAATTATGTTGGTGCAATTAAGCCTTCTTTAGATTTAGCAAAAAAAGATAATGAGTCTTTTTTATTTATTGCAGATTTGCATGCAATTATAAAAATTAGAGACGCGAAGCAGCTTAAAGAGCTCACTAAAACAATAGCATTGGCATGGTTAGCATCAGGACTAGATCCAGAAAATACTTATTTCTATAGACAATCAGATATTCCAGAAGTAAGCGAACTCACATGGATATTATCCTGTGTCACAGAAAAAGGACTTCTAAATAGATCTCATGCATACAAAGCTGTAATAGATTTAAATAAAAAAAATGGGAAAAAAGATGTTGAAGAAGGAATTTCAGCTGGACTATTTTCTTATCCAATCCTAATGGCTAGTGATATTTTATGTCCAAATGCCACTCATGTTCCAGTTGGCAAAGATCAGCAACAGCATTTAGAAATAGCCAGAGATATTGCAGAAAAGTTTAATAAAAAATTTGGGAATATCTTTAATATTCCTGAAGCTGTAATAAATAAAGAAAAAACAGTTTTAGGTACAGATGGAAGAAAAATGTCTAAAAGCTATAACAACATAATTCCATTACTTGCGGATGAAGATGAATTAAAAAAATCAGTTATGAAAATAATTACAAACTCGCAAGAACCTGGTGAACAAAAAGAATGGGAAGACAATAATCTATCTTCAATATATTCCTCATTTGCAGATGAGAAATCTATAACAGAACTTCAAAATAAATTTATTGATGGAATAGGTTGGGGAGATGCAAAAAAAATAGTTTTTGAGGATTTAAATAAACTTTTAATTCCTATAAGGGAAAAACACGCTGAGCTTAAATCTAAAGAGGATTATCTTGAAGAGATTCTACAAACTAATGCAAAAAAAGTAAGATCATTCACCAAACCATTACTGGAAGAAGTTAAAAGTTCAATTGGCATTTCTAAATTCTAAATTGAATGTATAAAACACGTAGTGAGAAAAATTATCTATGGATTTTTTTCACAATGTTTACCATTGGTCTCGGGCAGTCGTTGGTCTTCACCTCAATACCAATTTTTGCCAGAGAACAGGGATTAAACGAAGTAGAAGTTTCTCTTGTCTTTGGATTTTCAGCTTTTGCATGGTTTTTTATGTCTCCCTTATGGGGAAGATATAGCGATAAATTCGGAACAAGAGCTGTAGCGCTAGTTGGTTCTCTTGGTTATTCAGCAAATATGTTTTTAATAATACTTCCGATTTTTCTATTTGATCGTGGACTTATAACATCAGCTGCACTTTTGCCTACCCTTATAGCTTGCAGAATGGTATATGGAATATTTGGGTCAGCAACAAGACCTGCTTTATTTGGATATGCGGGCAGAATATCCTCAACTAAAAATAGAACAACAATTTTTGCAAACCTTGAATCTGGTTTTGTATTAGGAACTATTTTGGGACCAATAATTGGAGCATTCTTCTTCAGATTTGCTAATAATGAGATTCCATTTGTGCTATTTGCAATGTTAGGATTATTAGCAGCATTACAGCTAAATATTAGGCTAAGAAATCTTGAAACTACAAAAGCAATTTTAAATAAACCAAAAAGGCTAAAAATTGGTGATCAAAAAGTGTGGCCGTTTGTTGTTCTGTCATCATTTATGAGCATTACACAGGCCATAATATTTCAAACCTTAGGCTTCTATATATTCGATAAATTAAACTATTCTGCACAAGATGCAGCTGTTTATGTAAGCATTTCCTTTGGTATATATTCAACATCTATAGTAATAACACAAACATTTATAACTCCATTATTTAAGTCTTTAAAAACAATGATGTTGTTAGGTCCTATCTTGTCATTTTTGTCGTTTATTGCTTTGATTTACGTAAATGATATTTTTTCTCTTATTGGTGCCTTAATTTTAAATGGTATAGGTTTTGCAATAGTTAGACCAAGTTATGCTTCAGCTTTATCTCAGAGTCATGATGAGTCTTTTCAAAGCTCGGCGGCAGGTCTTTTGGGAAGCACTTACCCAATAGGACATATGATTGCACCATTATTTGTTTCTCTTTATGTCTATGGTTACTTTTATCTATATTCTCTATCGGCTATTGTTTGTGTAATAACAGTTGCATTTACAATACTCCATCCGTATATACTTAAAACAAATGAATACAAGTAAAAAAGCACTTTTAATGCTTAATCTGGGCACCCCAGATAGTCCGGGAGTAATCGATGTTGGTAAATACTTGAGCGAATTTTTAACAGATTCAAGGATGATAAATATTCCATCCTTACTTAGATACCTCTTAGTGAATTTAATAATTGTCCCGACAAGATCATTTTCATCTTCAAAAGGGTATAAGGAGTTATGGACTAGAAGGGGCTCTCCATTAAAATTCCATATGGAAGACTTAGTCAAAAAAGTCTCAAAAAAATTAAATAAATCACATGAAATTTTTTATGCCATGCGTTACAAAAACCCCTCAATCAATTCAGTTTTAAAGAATATTGAAAAAAAAGGTTTTAATGAAATTATTCTTTTTCCAATATTTCCTCAGTATTCATCTGCAACAACTGGATCATTTTTAGAAAAAACATTCAAAGAAATTTCTTCGTGGACTGTTATTCCAAAGATCACAACCATCGACCAATTTTATGATAATCCAAAATTTATCAATGCATTTGTAGAAAACATCAAAAAATTTGATTTAAAAAAATATGACAAGTTAATCTTTAGCTACCACGGCTTACCTGTTAGCCAACTTAATGATGTATATGAAGAAGGATTGTGCTCTGATAGAGATTGTGAGAGGGGCGTTCATGGCGATAACTACTATTGTTACAAAGCTACATGTTTTGAAACAACTAAGCTAATAAATAAAAAACTCAAATTACCAAACAAAAAAATTGTTACCTCTTTTCAGTCTAGACTTGATTCTGGATGGGTAAAACCTTTTTCAGATAAAGTAATAAAAGATCTAGCAGAATCTGGAGCGAAAAATCTATTAGTTGTATCACCATCATTTACAATAGATTGTCTTGAAACAGTTGTTGAAATTGGTAGCGAATATAAGGAACTTTTTGAGGAATATGGTGGTCAAAAACTTGATTATGTGCCCTCATTAAATTCCAATG
Source organism: uncultured SAR86 cluster bacterium (assembly GCA_902526535.1). GTDB lineage: Bacteria > Pseudomonadota > Gammaproteobacteria > Magnimaribacterales > TMED112 > TMED112. The sequence goes on along the minus strand of CABZLG010000002.1, from coordinate 61,137 downwards.
ACAGTTGGGTAGAATGTATAATTGACTTAGTAAAATAAAATCATGAAAGATATTTTAGATTTGCAAAAACGAAACTTTATTGAGAATGGACATCCATCTCTAGAACAAAGATTAGACAGATTAAAGAGATGTGTAGCATTAATAGAAACACATGATGATCAAATAATTGAAAGCTTAAATGCTGATTATAGGATGAGATCAAAGTACGAAATAATCACATCAGAAATTTCTCAAACTCTTAGAACACTAAATTTTTCTATAAAGAATACAAAAAAATGGATGAAGTCGATTAAAAGACCCTCAGAATATGGAGCTGGATTTCTTGGAGCAAAGTCATATATGATTCCCTCTCCACTGGGAAGTGTTGGAGTTATTGCACCTTGGAATTTTCCTGTTGGGATGGTGTTTTATCCAACAGCATCGATTTTTGCAGCAGGAAATACTGTAATGGCAAAACCATCAGAATTTACTCCAAATACTTCAAAACTAATAAAAGATGCGGTAGAAAAATACTTTGATAAGTCAGAATTTGCAATTTTTTTAGGTGGTCCTGAAGTAGGTGAGGAGTTTTCAAAACTTCCCTTCGATCACCTTCTCTATACCGGCAGTGGAAGAATTGCTAAGAAGGTGCTTAGTCAAACTGCAGAAAATATTGTACCGACAACTATGGAGTTGGGGGGCAAGAGTCCAACAATAATTTCAGATGATGCAGACTTAAAACTTGCCGCAAAAAGAATATTATTTGTAAAAACTTTGAATAATGGACAAATCTGTCTATCACCTGATTATATTTTCATTAAAAAGGGATTAGAAAACGATTTTGTTGACGCTTTAAGGAGCGTTTTTGCAGAATTCTTTCCAACTGCTGATGGTGAGGATACATACACTTCAATGGTTAATAAAGATCATTATGAAAGAATGAAACTTTATTTAAATGATGCTCAAGCTAAAGGTGCATCAGTAATTGAATTAGGAAATTTTGATAATCAAGAGATTAACTTAATGGGCACTAAGATCATTCTGAATGTAAATGATGATATGGAAGTTATGAAGAATGAAGTCTTCGGCCCACTTCTTCCGTTGATGACTTTTGAAAAATTGGATGAAGTAACGAATTATATAAATTCACATGATCATCCTCTAGGTCTTTATTTTTTTGGAAATAAAAAAGCTGAACAGGATTATGTAATTAATAATACAAAATCAGGTGGTGTAACTATCAATGATGTAATGTTTCATCTTGCACAATCACATTTACCATTTGGTGGTGTTGGACCTTCAGGATATGGACATTATCATGGTTATGAGGGATTCTTGAATTTTAGTAATCTTCGAGCCGTGTATTACCAAAGCAAATTTGATAAAATCTTCGAAGCAATGCGGCCTCCCAGAGGTAAATCTTTCAAAGCATTCTTAGATTTAATGAAAAGAATTTCTTGATCACATTCCTCAACAAAATTTCGTTTAGGTATCTTCTTAAAAAGGGGTCGAATAAATTATCCTCTCTTTCAATACTTACAACTCTAGGCGTAAGCATTGGAGTAGCTGTGTTAATAACAGTAGTTTCAGTTATGAATGGTTTTGAGGATGAACTAAGAAAGAGAATTCTTGGTGTAATTCCCCATGTAGTTTTAGAAAAGAAGGGAGGTTTTGTCAGTTCAAAAGCTACAATTGAAAAAATTAAATCTGATCCCCGCATTAGTTCAGCATCAACATTTTTTCAAAAGGAGACAATATTAAATTCTGGAAATATTACTTCTGGAGTCGTAATCAAAGGCACTAATGAAAAATCAGAACTTTCAATAATTCCAGATTTCTTGAGCATTGGTAGTCTTTTGGACTTAGAGAATGGGAAGAATATTATTTTGGGAGAGGGGCTAGCTCTTGAATTAGGTAAATTTCCAAGTGATTTTGTGAATATTGTTGTTATAGACGAAGAAAATCCGTTGGAGGAAATGCCAAAAATTATTCCATTTAAAGTTGTTGGAATTTTTTCAGTTGGCTCTGAGATAGATCAAAAATATGCACTTATAAGCAAAGAATCATTTAAATCAATATTCAATCCTAAAAATGGTGAAAAAATTGAAATTAAACTTAAAGACGTCTTGCAAGCTAGTCAAACAAGAAGAGATATTTTAATGAATTTTAAATCTGATCAAATTTCATCTATAAGCTGGAATAGCACTTATGGAGGTCTTTTCAGAGCAGTTCAGTTAGAAAAAATGATGATCTCATTACTTATATCATTAATATTACTTGTTGCAATTTTCAGCCTCTTAATATCAATTAATAATCTTATAAGAGTAAATGAAAAGGAGATAGCAATATTAAGAACTTTTGGATACTCCAAAACAGAAATACAGCTTATCTTTATTCAGTTAATTGGCATCATAGGAGGTATTGGTATTTTTTTAGGAAATCTGATGGGTATTTTGTTGTCTTTAAACATTACTGAATTTTTTAATTTTTTATCTCAAATTTTTGGGATCACAGTGTTAGATGTCTATTATCTAGAATATTTCCCCTCAATAATTAACTTTGAAGATGTTGTAATAATAAATCTTATTGCTATTTTTTTAATAATTTCTTTTGGAATTATTCCTGCAAATAAAGCTGCAAATACAAATCCTGTTTCAATTATAAAATAATGATTAAATTAAAGAATGTTTCAAAGAATTACGGCGAAGGCAGGCTATTCCATAAGGTTTTTGAAGAAATGAATTTCACGTTTGAGTCAAATAAATCATACAGCCTAGTTGGTCCATCTGGTTCTGGTAAAACAACTTTTCTAAATATTATTTCTGGTCTCGACGATTTCAATTGCGGCTCCATAAAAGTATTGGATCGTGAACTTCATGACCAAAATCAAAATTATAAAAGCAAGATAAGGAGAGATAATTTTGGATTTGTATATCAATTTCATTACCTTTTAGAAAATTTAACTATTTATGAAAACTGTTTAGCAGCAAATTTTGGAAAGGATTCACCAGAAATAATAAAAAGTTTAAAAAGTTTAAACATATTGAATCTTAAGCATAAATATCCATCTGAAATATCAGGAGGCGAGCGACAAAGAGTTGCTATAGCAAGAGCTATTTCATCTAGTCCAAAAATACTTATATTAGATGAGCCAACAGGAAATTTAGATAGAGAAAATAGTAAAAATGTTCAAGATTTTATACTTGAGTATGCAAAAAATAATGACTGTCTTGTATTGTATGCTACCCACGATATTTCTTTTGCAGAGCGTGCTGATACAATCTTAAAGATTATTAATTTCCATTTAGGGGAGTGAATTGGCTAAAAATATTTACTCAAGACTACTTAAGTACACCTTTAAACACAAAGGTTTATTTTCGCTAAGTATTATTGGTTTTATTATATTCGCAGCAGCAGATATATCAGCTGTTGAATGGCTCAAAAGAGTTATTAGTTACATAAATAATTCAAATCAATCAGAACTTCTTAGTCCAATCTCGCTAGCATTATTTCTTTTAGTGGTCTCTGTACTTAGAGGAATAGGTTTTTATATGGGTAATTTCTTCATGGCTAATGTTGGTTTAAAAGTAGTTCATAATCTGAGAGAGGAGTTGATCAGTTCTTTAATTTATCAACCTATGAGTTTTTTTGATCTGGCCTCCAAAGGTGAGATTGTAAACAGAATCATATTTACTACAAACCAAATTACTGGAGCAGCAACGAATGCTCTAAAAATTTTAGCTAAAGAGGGATTATTACTTATTGGCCTATTTATTTACCTTTTATATTTAAGCTGGAAACTTACAGTTGTCGTGCTTGTAATAACGCCCTTAATCGCTGTTGTTGTGAGTTTTGCAGGAAAAAGAATGAGAAGAGTAGCTAGAAAAATTCAAGAAATTATGGGCTTAGTAACTCAAGTAAGTAATGAAATTGCAACAGGCGCAAGGGAAATAAAATCATTTAATAATGAAGATGGTGAAAAAGACAGATTTAAAAAGGCAAACGATGAGAATTTAAAACAAAATCTGAAGATGGAAAGTACATTGAATTTATCTACCCCACTTATTCAAGTTTTCGTTGCATTCTCATTAGCTCTTATGAGTTATCTCGCATTATCAAACTTAGATGAACTAAATTTACCATCTGAATCATTTGTAGCTTTTTTTACTGCAGCAGGTTTAATGGCTAGACCAATAAGGCAATTATCAAATTTAAACGCTGTAATACAGAGAGGACTAGCTGCAGCAGAGGACATTTTCAATACTATCGATAGCTATCCTGAAGATCATGAATCTGGAATTAAACTTCAACAGGCATTTGAAGGAAACGTAGAAATTGAAAACGTTTCATTTTCTTATCTTGAGCACTCTGAGCCAGTTCTAAAAGAAATATCAATATCTGCAAAAAAAGGTGAAACAATTGCTCTTGTAGGAAGATCTGGAAGTGGAAAATCTACAATCGTAAATCTTCTAAATAGATTTTATGACTCCTTTGAAGGGAAAATTACGATTGATGGTTATGACATAAGGAAAGTAAATTTAAAAGATTTAAGGGAGGCGATTTCATATGTTTCTCAGGATCCTGTTCTTTTTAACGATACGATTAGAAATAACATTACTTATGGATTAAGGGAAGTAACAGAAAAGGCAATTTATGAAGCAGCGAAGGATGCTAACGCTTATGAGTTTATAACAAATCTTCCAGATGGTTTTGACACAATTATTGGCGATGATGGTGTTTTACTCTCTGGTGGTGAAAAACAGCGGGTTGCAATTGCTAGAGCACTTCTTAAAAAATCTTCTATTTTAATTTTTGATGAAGCAACTTCTGCACTAGATAATGAATCTGAAAAGGCTATTCAGACAGCTATTGAAAAGGCATCTAAAAATAAAACTACCTTCATTATTGCACATCGGCTAAGCAGTGTTGAGAAAGCTGACAAGATATGTGTAATTGAAGATGGAAGAATAACACAAATGGGCAAACATGATGATCTCATGGAACAACACGGGCTTTATAATAAGCTCCAAGGAAAGGGGCCAGAAAAATTAGAAAAAGAAAATTATAAAATTGAAAAAGTATTACCGGAAATTTATGTTGAAAAATTAGGATTTTGGGATAGGGTCGGCATATTAAACATATTATTACTGCCAATTAGTTTTTTATATTGGTTTTCAATATCTATAAAAGATTTATTTAATCGAAGACAAATTTCTTCGGTAGATGAGGTCCCTGTTATTGTTGTGGGAAATGTATCTGCAGGGGGAAATGGGAAAACACCTTTAGTTAATCAAATTGCTAAAGACTTAAGAACAGTTGGATATAAGCCCACTATTGTTCTAAGGGGTTATAAAGGAAACTTTAATGGAACAGTTGAGCTGAATGATGATTCGGATGCAAAACAGGTAGGGGATGAAGCTATATTTCACTATAACAGGGGTTTTCCTGTTGTAGTGGACAGAGATAGAACAAGAGCTGTCTCATATGCTCAAAGAAATATAAATACAGACATAGTTATCTCTGATGATGGTCTTCAGCATCATGGCTTAAGAAGGGATTTTGAAATAATTGTTGAAGATTCAAGAAGGGATTTTGGAAATGGCTTGTTTATTCCTGCTGGCCCATTGAGAGATAAAAGAGAAAGAATTAACAAGACTGATTTGTTTTTATATAGCGGAAGGAATAAGGATAATGTTGATTTTTTTGAATTAGAGCCTGCAAGTTGGGTAAACATAAAGACAGGAGATGAATTTGAAATAGAGGATTATCCTTTTGGGACAAGTGCAAATCTAATTTCAGGAATTGCAAAACCTGAAAGATTTTTGAATAGTGTTTCAAATCTAGGTATTTCTTGTGAACATAAATTTTTCCCTGATCATCACTACTTCTCTGAAAATGACATTAAATTTGACTTCAAAAGAGCTATTTTAATGACTGAAAAAGATGCAGTAAGAATGGAAAAGAAACTTATAGAAAAAAATATGTGGTTTTTAAAAATGAGAGTGAAACTTAATGTTAACATCACAAAATTGATTACTGATAAACTGAATGAGCGCAAACTTTAATATTGTAATTCCTGCAAGACTTGCTTCAACCAGGTTGGAGAGAAAGCTACTGAAAGAAATTAACGGAAAAACAATTATTCAGAGAACATGGGAGAGAAGCAAAAGCACTAAAGCTAATTCTGTAGTTGTTGCAACAGATTCAAAAGAAATATACGAGCATATTAAAGAAATTGGTGGTATGCCATTTCTGTCTGATAAAGAGCATTCTTCTGGTACAGATCGAATTTGTGAGTATGTAGAAAGTGCATCTATGGCTGACGATGAACTAGTAATTAATCTTCAAGCAGATGAGCCTTTGATCGATGTTGATGCGGTAAATAATCTCGCAGAATTTATGTCAGTAAATCTTCACCCCTACGCAACTATTTGTAAAAAATTTAACCAAGACGATGACATTGATGATGAAAATAGAGTAAAAGTAGTTTTTGATAATAATGGAAAAGCATTATATTTCTCTAGAGCAAAAATTCCTTTTTCAGCAGAGGAGGAAACTGAGATGTTTCATCACATTGGAGTATATGGCTATAAAGTATCATTTTTAAAAAAATTTTCTTCATTACCTAATTCAAAACTTGAAAAGATAGAAAAACTAGAACAATTAAGAGCATTAGAAAATGGGTATGATATCCATGTTCTTGAGGTAAAGAGTTTTGAAGCTTGGGGAATAGATACACCTGAGGATCTAGAAAAATTTAGAAACCACATCACTGAAATTGAATCTAATTAAAAAAAATCTCAAACATTACAATTCACTTAGATTAAGTTCAGAAGCAGAATATTTTTTTGAATATGAAAATCTAGATGAATTAATAGAATTAAATGGTTACTGTAGAAAAAACAACTTAAGAATATGCCCTATAGGAGAGGGGACCAACACAATTTTTCCAAGAAACTTCAAGGGTGTTGTTGCAAAATCGAAAAATAAAAAATTTAAAGTAGAAAAAGATACTGTAAAAATTGGAGCAGGTGTTAATTGGAATGAGGCAGTTTATAAAACAATTAAAAATGGATGTTTTGGCCTAGAAAATCTCGCAGGCATTCCTGGATCAGTTGGTGCTGCACCAATTCAAAATATTGGTGCATACGGTTCAGAAATTTCAGAATTTGTAAAAAATTTAGAGTGTTTTGATATTAAAAAAAACAAAGTGGTAAATTTTCTAAATAAAGATTGTAAATTTAGTTATAGAAAAAGCAAATTTCAATTAAGTAGGGATTTAATTATAAATGAAGTTACCCTGACTCTTAATCAGAAATTTTCTCCAAATTCTAGTTACTTCTCTCCAGGAATATTTTCTGTTAAAGAAGATTTTAATGATATTGAATATGCAAAGAATTGGGCTAATAAAATTGTTGAATTAAGAGAATCTAAAATACCTAATACATCAGATTACCCAAATGTTGGAAGTTTTTTTAAAAATCCATTAGTGTCAGAAAAATTTTTTCAGAATAATAAGAAATTAGAGAAATTGAAGACATTCAAAAGAGAGGGAGGTCAAATAAAACTCTCCGCTGCTGAAATGATTGATAAGTCAGATCTAAAAGGTATGAGGCTAAATAATTTAGGAATTTCATCAAAACATTCATTAGTGTTTGTAAATTTTGGAATTACAACTTCAAGAGAGGTAAAACAACTGGAGAATAGGGTTATTGATGTCATTGAGGCGACTTATGGAATTAAGCTGGAAACTGAGCCGATATACCTATGAGTTCTTCTATATTTTTTTCATTAGCTTTTGCTCATTTTCTGGCTGTCATATCTCCTGGACCTGACTTTTTTTATATTGTTAAAACCTCTTTACAAAAAAGATTGTCATATGTACTTACAGCAGCTCTTGCAATTGGTTTTGGAGTATTTCTTCATTCAATGTTTAGTGTTTACGCTTTTAGAATTCTTTATCAAATTATCCCTAATCTTTATGTATTTATTGGAAGTCTAGGAGGAATTTATTTACTTTATTTGGGAATTTCAGGATTAAGAAATAACGAAATCGAAGAATTGGAAAATTCTATTCCAAGAAAAGAAGAGGAAGATTTATTTAAAGGATTTAGAGAGGGCCTATTAGTTAATGTTTTAAATGTAAAAGCCTTTATTTTTTTCATATCACTATTTGGCGGCATTGCAGAAAAAACTTCTCTAAATTTTCAAATCTTCATTTCTCTATATTTTTTTATTGCTACATCCCTTTGGTTTATGGTTTTAAGCTATTTTCTTAAACTCGGAAGTAGAAGCATACTTACCAAAAGCGTTCAAAAAAAGATTGTAATAATTTCTTCAGTTGGACTTATATTTGTTGGAATTGGACTAATTATATATGTATGGACTTAAGTAAATTAGAGGAAAATATTCTCTCACTAGAGGACTATCCAGTTGAAAAATGGAATCCCAAACTTTGTGACGGTGTTGAGTTTGAAATTAATTCAGATGCTGAGTGGTTTTATAACGGCTCAAAAATCGAAAGAATTAAGATGGTTCAATTGTTTTCAAAGCTGATCAAATATGAAAAGGGCGAATATTTTGTAGTAACGCCTACAGAAAAAATTTTAGTTAAAGTAAAAAAAGAGATTTTTCTTATTACTGATTATAAGTTTGAAGAAAATTTTATTATGTTTAAAACCAATACAGATGAATGGATTAAGTTAACAAAAAATAATCCTTTATCCGTTCCTATGGTCGATAATCAGCCCTATCCTAAAATTAAACTGAAAGATAATGTGTGGGGACTGCTTAGCCGAAATGTTTTCTATAAGCTAATATCAGATGCAAATCAGGATGGAAATAGACTTTACTTAGAGTCTGACAATAATTATTTTTACTTAAATTAATTTCCTAAAAGCTCTTCAATGAGATAGGCAAGCCTAGATCCTGCAAAGGACATTCTATAATAGGCTATGGGTACGTTTTTCTGAAAATATGTTTGATCTGCGTAGGACTGTCTTGATACATAGCCTACCGCGTCTGACAGTAAGATTTCTCTATTTTCGTTAATCCAATATATTACTCTCTCCTCGTGCGTCATTTCTATTTCCATAGGAGAGGCTTTTTCAACATCTAAAAACATTAATGGTTTTGTTAAAGCATAGTTTGGAATTAAACCATCCCAAAGTCGGTGCATATTTGTTTTATCACCATTCCATATTTCTACCTCAAGCCTGTTCCCACCAAGATCGCTCATATACCCAATGTGGAGAGGGTTGTGAACATCGCCAATAAAGTGGCCTATAAATTTTAATGCTTCCTTACGTTTTCTTTTTGAAGTGTCTTTATTTTTAAAAATTTCTATTTGTTGAAGTAATGCGCTGACTATACAGCCCTTTGCTGGGCAGTGATCATGTGAATACTCTGAAACTCCTTCTGGAAGATTTACATAATGCCAAGGGCGTGTCTGAGGTCTTTCTCTTTTAATTGTATCTGCCCAAACACACCATTTTTTATCGTTGCCAATAATTTTATTTACCTCTTTTTTACTTTCTTCACTTAAATTATCAATGGCTAGTTGGCATATTGCTGAATGTCCTTTATCCCAATAAGCATGTGCTGAAAAAGATGTAAAAATTATTAAAGTAAGAACAATTTTTTTAAAATTTAAAAACTTCATTTTGAATTATCGATAATAAAGTCATCTACCTTTTCTTCAAGCACATTCAAAGGAATTGAACCAAAACTCAAAATATGATCATGAAAAGTTTTAATATCAAAATCTTCTCCTAAACTTTCTTTTGCATTATCTCTTAGTTCCATGATTTTGAGTTGACCAATTTTATAAGCTAGAGCTTGGCCTGGCCATGCAATATATCTATCAACTTCATTTTCAATATCTAACTGTGTTTTTGCAGTATTTTCTAAAAATAAATTTATTGCATCGTCTCTCGACCAATCTTTGTAATGCATGCCTGTATCTACAACGAGCCTAATTGCTCTCCACATATCATAGGTAAGTTGTCCAAACTTATCATATGGATCATCATAAATTCCCATACTCTCACCCAATTGCTCACTGTAAAGCCCCCAACCCTCAATAAAAGCAGTAAATCCTGAGTACTTCCTGAAATTAGGAACATTCTCGAGTTCCTGAGTAAGAGAGAGCTGGTGATGATGCCCTGGCACAGCCTCATGAACAGTTAAAACTGGAATTTCATATTTAGGTCTTGTTTCTGGCTTATATAAATTTGCATAGAAATACCCTGGTCTACCTGCGGAGGGACTATTGTAGTAGGCAGTTGTAGTGTAGGGAGCTGTTTCCATTGGAATCTCAATTACTCCATATGGCGCTCTTGGAAATTTATTAAAAAGAGTTGGCATGTATGCATCTATCTTTTTAGCCATTGATCTATAAGCAGCTAAAAGCTCTTCACCAGTCTCATAGTAAAATTGTGGATCTGTTCTTAAAAAATCTAAAAAAGATCTAAAATCTCCATCCCACTCAACTTCTTCTATAACATCTTCCATTTCTTCTCTAATTCTCTTAATTTCTCTCAATCCAAGTTCATGAATCTCATCAGGTGTTAGGTTTGTAGTAGTGAAAGATCGCGCTTTAAATTCATACCAAGCCTTTCCATCAGGCACTCCACTTAAACCTATTGAGTCGCGTGAGTTGGGAATATACGTATTTTTTAAGAATGTTGATAATTCTTTATATGATGGCATTAGCTCAGCTTCAATAAATTCTTTAGCTTCAACCAATAATTCTTTTGCCTCATCACTATTCATCGCCTCAAGTTTTGAAAAAGATTTGAAATAAGGATTTTCTTCAGTTTTTTTTGAAGTCATTGAATCAATTTGTTCTGCGACTTTCTGAACAATATGTTTCGGTTGAGTGTATCCTTTTTCAAGACCTTCTTTGTTTATATCGAGTGAATTTTTTACGTTCTGAGAATAAGACTTTACTCTTTCAAACCAATTTCTGTGATCTTGGATGCTTTCAAGTTTCAGTCTGCTAGCTAAATCATAATAGTCTTGTACGCCGCCTCTTTGATTAAGACGCATGTAAAAACCTGGAAAACTACGTGACTCAAGGTCAGTTTCATTAGATAGAAGAAGTAATCGGTAATTTAGCTGATCAGCTTCCGTTAGATTTTCAGGATTAATATTTTCTAGAACGTCTATTACGTATTTTTCAAAGTCTCTATTCTTGTAAAATTCAGAAATTGAATTGCTAGAAATCTTATCATCGTAAGCCTCATAGCCCAACAATGAAGCGAATGTTGGATTTTGATCAACGACATATTCCCAATATTCATCTAGAAACTGAGTAAATTTTGCCTGATCCTCGTTAGGCCCCTTTAGTTTAAAGTTTTCGTATAAAACGTTTGTTGAAAATCCTACTACGAAAGATATAAAAAGAACGAGAATGAGTTGCCAAAATTTCATTCAACTATTTTATTACATATTTGGGTAGTTTGGGCCTCCACCACCTTCAGGTGTAATCCAATTTATATTTTGTGAAGGCTCTTTTATGTCACAAGTTTTACAGTGTATGCAGTTTTGAGAATTTATTTGAAATCTTTTTTTTCCATTCTCCTCTATAACTTCATAAACCCCTGCGGGACAATATCTTTGTGCTGGCTCATCATATTTCTCAAGATTATGCATAATTGGTAAATCAGGATCTTTTAAAACTAAATGGCAAGGCTGATCCTCTTCGTGATAAGTGTTTGATAAATAAACTGAGCTTAATTTATCGAATGTTATTTCATTATCATATTTAGGATATTCAATTTTCTTACACTCTCTAGCTTCTTTAAGACAATCGTGATCTGGAACTGGATGATTTAATGTAAATGGAAGCTTCCCCCTAAATATCAATTGATCTAAAACGTTCATAGCTGCTCCGATCAAGCCACCAAATTTATGGAAAAATGGATTAAAGTTTCTTGATTTATACAGCTCTGTATAAAGCCATGTCTCTTTAAGCTGATTATCAAGAGTTACATCTTTGCCATCAATCTTTTCAGAAATCACTTTTGCAGCTTCAATACCAGATTTCATAGCTGTATGTGATCCTTTAATCTTTGAAAAGTTTAGAGTCCCAGCATTGCAACCAATTAAATGTCCGCCTGGCAAGTCCATGCTAGGAAGGCTTTGCAGACCACCTTTTATCAACGCTCTTGCTCCATATGAAAGTCTCTTTCCTTTTTTAAGATATTTCTTGATGCTTGGGTGTGTTTTCCATCTTTGAAATTCATCATAAGGACTTAAATGTGGATTTTTATAATCCAATGGAACCACTAAACCTAATAGCACTTGCTTATTTTCTGCGTGATACATATATGATCCTCCAGGTGTGTCGTCTGGTAATGGCCATCCATTAGTGTGCATTACTAAACCCTCTGAATGATGTTCATTATCTACTTCCCAGATTTCTTTAAAGCCTATTCCATAGTGTTGTGGATCTTTTCCCTTATCTAGCTCAAACTTCTTAATCAATTGTTTTCCCAGATTTCCTCTACATCCCTCCGCAAAAATAGTAGATTCGTTTGCATAAATTTCCATACCAGGTTGAAAAGAATCTTTTTCATTTCCTTTTGAATCTTTACCCATATCACCTGTAATAACTCCTGCAACTTTTCCATCTTTGAAAATGATTTCCGAGGCAGGAAATCCCGGAAAAATATCAACTCCTAGAGATTCAGCTTGTGTAGCTAGCCATCTGCAGAGATTTGCAAGACTGATAATGTAATTACCATGATTCTTCATTGTTGGCATCAGAAATGATGGAACAGGAATGCTTAATTTATCATTAAGGAGAAACTTAATAGAATCCTTTTTGACAGGGACATTTAATGGGGCATTTTTTTCTTTCCAGTCAGGAATGAGCTCATCAAGCGCAGTTGTTTCAAAGACATTCCCAGAAAGTATATGACCTCCAATCTCTGCACTTTTTTCCAGCACACAAATACTTTTATCTTGTTTTTTTTCTTTGAATAACTGTGCTAGTTTTACTGCAGCAGATAGTCCTGATGGGCCACCGCCTACGATAACCACATCATAATTCATTGATTCCCTTGCCATAATAAATTACGCTTTACTGTTTAAAATTAAACTTTATCCTATATATTGTTATTTGATTCAAAAAAACAATGAAAATACTCATTCCAATTAAACGTGTAAACGATTACAACGTCAAGGTCCGACCAAATCAAGCAAATACTGATGTTGATTTATCAAATGTCAAAATGGCTGTAAACCCTTTTTGTGAGATTGCTCTTGAAGAAGCAATAAGATTAAAAGAGGCTGGAAAAGCAACTGAAATTATTGCAGTGAGTGTTGGAGACGAAAAAAACCAAGAACAACTTAGAACAGCATTAGCTTTAGGGGCTGACAGAGCCATACTAGTGAAAACTGACGAAAGCCTTCAACCTCTTGATGTATCAAAAGTTCTTGTGAAGGTATTTGAAAGAGAATTACCTAATTTAGTCATTATGGGCAAAGTTGGAATTGACGGAGATCATAATCAAACAGGACAAATGTTTTCAGCCCTTACAAATTTACCACAAATAACTTTTGCTTCAAAAGTTGAATTAAATGGTGACAGTATCGAGGTAACAAGAGAGATTGATGGAGGTCTTGAAACACTAAGTTCAAACTTGCCGGCTGTTATTACTACAGATTTAAGACTTAACGAACCAAGATATGCCTCTTTGCCAAATATCATGAAAGCCAAAAGAAAACCTCTTGAAGAATTTACAGTTGAAGAGCTAGGCGTTGAAGTTAAAAACACGATCACAACACTCAAGGTTGAATCCCCACCTGAAAGAGAGGAGGGTGTTAAAGTTGATAATGTTGACGATCTTGTAGACAAATTAAAAAATGAGGTAAAGGTAATATGACAAAAATATTGGTACTTGCAGAACACGATAATAATTCTTTATCTAGTGCAACACTTTCAGTGATAAAGGCTGCTGAAATGCTTGGAGATGATATAGATTTAATTTTAACAACTTCAAATATTAGTAGCTTAGAAACAGAAATATTGACTCTGAGTTCAATTAATAAGGTTCATGTCTTCGAAGATAAAATATTTGAAAATGAAATCGCTGAGAATATTGTAGATTGTTTAATTGCTGTCAGTGATGATTATGATTTCTTCCTCGCCAGCTCAAGTACATCTGGCAAAAACATAATGCCAAGATTTGCAGGCCTTATGGACATACAGCAAATATCTGAAGTAATAGAAATAGTGGATGGCAGCACTTTTAAAAAACCAATCTATGCAGGAGCATGTATAGCAACAGTTAAAACAGAACAAAGCAAAAATGTTCTTACAATTAGAACAACCTCTTTCGATAAGACTACTGCTGATGGTGGAAGTCCAGAGTTCATTAAACAAGACATACCAACAAAGAATAGCAATAAGCCTACATTTGTTAAAAATGAACTTACTGTATCTGATCGACCAGAATTAACATCTGCAGATATTGTTGTATCTGGAGGTAGAGGTATGCAAAATTCAGATAACTTTAAACTCCTGGATGGAATAGCAACAAAACTAAATGCTGCCATAGGAGCTTCAAGGGCAGCAGTTGATTCAGGTTTTGCACCAAATGATTACCAAGTTGGGCAAACAGGTAAATCAGTAGCTCCTAATTTATATGTAGCTGTCGGAATATCAGGAGCAATACAACATTTAGCTGGTATGAAAGACTCGAAAACTATTGTTGCCATTAACAAAGACGAAGAAGCACCGATATTCAAGGTTGCTGATTATGGTCTAGTAGCTGATCTTTTTGAAGCTTTGCCAGAGCTTGAGTCAAAACTTTAGATAATTAAATTTACTATTAGCAAAATAATACTGACAAAAGAGAATAGTATAGTTGCTCCGATAACTAAAGCTCTAAAAAAACCTTTCTGAATAAATTTCTCTAAAGAGTCTCTTTTACCAACTCCTGCTAAAATAGATAGAAAATCGTTTATTATTCCCATTTAAGAACTATATTAATACATATGATTAATGTAACGCAAAATGCAGAAGAGTACTTATCTGAGCTCATTGAAAAGAAAGACTTTGATTGTAATATAAGAATATTTGTATCGGAGCCAGGAACACCTAGAGCTGAAACATGTTTAGCTTTTTGTAAAAAAGATGAGTCCGAGCCCACCGATGCAAAAATTAAATTTAAAAAATTTATTCTTTTTATTGAGGAAAAAAGCTTACCTTACCTTGATGATGCAGAAGTTAACTATGATAAAGATAACTTTGGTGGCCAACTCACAATAAAGGCTCCAAGTTCAAGAGTTCCAAAAATTGGTGAAGATGCCAGTTTAGAGGATAAAGTGAATTACATTCTGTACGACGAAATAAATCCACAACTAGCTTCACATGGAGGAAATGTACACCTTCAAGAAATTACAGACGACAAGTATGCAATTCTTCAATTTGGTGGTGGCTGTCAGGGATGTGGTATGGTAGATGTAACACTAAAAGAAGGTATAGAAAAAACTCTTACTGAAAAAGTTCCTGAGCTTAAGGGAGTAAGGGACGTAACAGATCACTCCAATAACGAAAATGCCTACTACAAATAATACTATTGCTGTTGTAAAGAGATCAATATACCGAACGTAGGATGATCAAAATAATATGTTCTTCCCAGTTCTGCTTTTGAAGAACTATTGATTGTAAACCCGTCTGTAGAGGCACATTTCACTACTAATCTTAAAAATCTAGATTTGTAGACCTTGATGAAACAGTTTTCAAAAAATGGCGTTATTTTGACAAACTTTGATGTTTCAGGTTCTTCAATTTGTTGCGTCCAAGCTACTGAACGCAAGAATGATGCATTCTCAATTTTGTCTATATTCCCCTCAAAGGAGCTTTGAAAATCCTTAATTTCAATTTTTCTCAAATCAACAAAAGGATCTAAAATCCTCAATTCCTCATAATTTTCAAAAGTTTCTGTGGTATTTGAGTTTTTCCAATTAAAAAAATTTACTTCGACTAATATTTTCTGCTCGTTATCTTCTGCATTGGTGTATAAAGATAAGAATAAAAAAATAGCTATTAACTTGAAAAAAAGGGCCATAAAGTTTTTAATACCAATAGGATTTTTCTCAAAAATCCCAATAAATAAAATTAGCTATATAGTATATAAATATACATAAAAGAAATAGGGTGAAATATGGATCTAAATTTTTCTAAAGAAGACTTGGACTTCCAGAGTGAAGTCAGAGAATTTCTTGATAAGGAGTACCCAAAACACATCAAAGAAAAGATGGATAATGGGGATGATTTAACAAGGGATGAGATTGTAGAGTGGCACAAGGTTGTTGCAAAAAAAGGATGGATGGGACATTCATGGCCTGTAGAACACGGTGGTACTGGCTGGGATGCTACAAAAAAATACATCTATCTTAGAGAGTTAGCGATGGAAGGCTGCCCAATGTTTATACCATTTGGTCTTCAAATGGTTGCTCCAGTAATTTGGACATTTGGTTCTCAAAAACAAAAAGATTATTTCTTACCAAGAATATTAAATTTTGACGATTGGTGGTGTCAGGGATACTCAGAGCCAGGTTCAGGATCGGATTTAGCATCTTTAAAGTGTAAAGCAGAAAAAGATGGTGATGAATATGTAATAAATGGACAAAAAACTTGGACAACATTAGGACAACATGCTGACTGGATATTTGTTCTTGTTCGAACAGATGACTCGGGTAAAAAACAAGAAGGTATTACATTCATACTTGTTGATATGAAAACTCCTGGGGTAAGTGTTAAACCAATAATTACCATAGATGGTGATCACGAAGTTAATGAGATTTGGTTTGATAATGTTAGAGTGCCTGCTGAGAATGTTGTTGGGGAAGCTGGTCAGGGATGGACTTATGCAAAATTCTTACTTTTTCATGAAAGAACATCAATTGCTGGAGCGCCACAATTAAGAAGAGGCCTTAGAGGTTTAGTTAAGAGAGCAGAAAAGATCTTTCACAATGATAGTCCTTTATCAGAAGATCCTTTCTTTAAAACGAAAGTTGCACAAATAGAATTAGATCTTAGTGCTTTGGAAATGACAGAACTAAGAGGTCTTGCAGCAGAAAGAGAAGGTAAAGGTCCTGGTGCAGAGTCTTCTTTGTTGAAAATAAAGGGAACTGAACTTCAACAAAGATTGACATCTCTGGCTCTTGAAGCTGCTGGTCATGAGGCTCTTCCTTTTGGAGGACCATATGGCTTCAAAGATCAGGAGGTGTCGTCTCCAAAAGCAGCTCAACTTACGGCTGCAAAATATTTGAACTTTAGGAAAGTTACCATTTATGGTGGAACAAATGAAATTCAAAAAAATATAATAGCTAAAGCTGTATTGGGCTTGTAAGGTATGAATCTAAATTATTCTGACGAACAAAATCTTCTTCGAGATAGTGTTTCAAGGTTTTGTACTTCAGATTATGACTTTGAAACCAGAATGAAGTCTGTAAATTCTGACAGTGGTTTCAGTAAAGAGCACTGGAAATTATTTGCGGATTTAGGTTGGCTTGCTGTTCCTTTTGATGAGGAGCTTGGAGGTCTTGGTGGGGATGTCTTAGATTTAAGTATCCTCTTTGAAGAGTTTGGTAAATCGATAGTGGTTGAGCCATATTTGGCTAATGTAGTCCTAGCTGGCGGAGTCTTGAAAAGATCTGGTTTTGATAAAAAAGATGAATATCTATCTTCTATTGTTAGTGGGGAAAAGCAATTTTCCCTAGCAAATTACGAACCAGAAAAAGGGTATAACTTAGAAAACATTGAAACAGCTTTAGATGATAAGGGTCTACTAAATGGTTCTAAATCAACTGTTTTAAATGCTCCAAACGCAGATTACTTTATAGTTTTTTCAAAAAAAGTTGATGATTTTTGTTTCTCACTAGTTTCAAAAAATACTGAAGGTTTAACTATAAAGAGTTATAAAACTTATGATGGATTTGTGTCTGGTGAACTTACTTTTAAAGATTGTAAACCAGAAGCAGTAATCCAAGAAAAAGATGCGCTAAATAACCTAGAAGAGGTAATAAAAGATGCAATTGTATGTATTTCAGCTGAAGCTATTGGTGCTATGGAGAAATGTTATAGGCTGACTATTGAATACACACAACAAAGAGAACAATTTGGTTCACCACTCTCAAAATTTCAGGCCCTACAACACAGAATGGTTGATATGTTTATGGAAACTGAATATACGAAATCCTTTCTTCTGAAGGTTCTTGCAACAGAAGATAAAGATGAAAAAACTAAGCTTATCTATGGGTTGAAAAATCAAATTTCAAAATCAGGTAAACTTGTTGGAGAGGAGGCTGTTCAACTTCATGGTGGTATGGGTGTTACTGAAGAAATGTCTGTTGGTCATTACCTTAAAAGATTAATGGTTATAGCAAATATTTTTGGTAGCTCTGACTTTTATCTTCAGAAGTACATAAATAGTTAGTTTTGGTCAAAAGATTCAATCCAGATAAACGAAGAAGGCCAAAGGTAGATGATTACTTTGGTGACTGGAAGTGGAGAGAAGCACTTGCAGAATCTATGGTTCCTATAGTCGGTAAACTGTATCGAAATGGTATACGTATTTTAATGTATGGACGCCCCCTGTTAAATTGCTCTGCTCTGGAAATAATGAAATTACATAGATTCGTTAGAGAGGTCGAAGGAAACGAGCTTAGTGAGATTGAAACCTATCCAGTCCTCGAGCAAATTTCAAAAATGAAATTAATTGCGTGTGAAATAGATATCGGTGAAATGGTTGTACATCTTTTGGAGAATAAACAACTTGATTCAGAAAAGTTTGTTGACAGTTGTCTTGCAGAACAAAAAAGAACAAAAAGATCTTATCCTTTAAGGCCAAAAGATATTGTTATTTATGGTTTTGGAAGAATTGGAAGGATCTTAACAAGAATACTTATAAGTGATACTGGTGCAGGAGCAAAATGGAGGCTTAGAGCAATTGTTTTAAGAGATTCTGAACATGATGATGATCTTATAAAAAGAGCCGGTTTATTGAGAAATGACAGCGTTCATGGTGCATTTCCAGGAACTATAAGAGTGAACAAACAAAATAATTCATTGATAATAAATGGAAATGAAGTTTCGTTTATATACTCAGACAATCCAAATAAAGTCAAATACAAAGATTTTGATATTAAAAGAGCGACTGTTATAGATAGCACAGGAGTCTGGAGAGATGAAGATGGACTCTCACAACATGTAAAAAACCCAAGCGTTGAAAGAGTGTTATTAACTGCTCCTGGGAAAGGTAAAATTAAGAATATTGTTTTTGGAGTTAATGATGATAAGGCTTCTCCTGAAGATAAAATACTCGCAGCAGCATCGTGCACTACAAATGCCATAGTTCCTGCCCTAAAACTTATCGATGATAATTTTAAAATTGTAAACGGTCACATTGAAACAGTTCACTCATTTACAAATGATCAAAATTTAATTGACAATTTCCACCCATCTGACCGAAGAGGAAGAAGTGCTGCTTTAAATCTTGTAATTACAGATACGGGTGCTGCTAAAGCTGTAGCTAAAATTCTTCCTGAACTAAAAGGAAAAATTACAGCAAATGCCATAAGGGTTCCAACTCCGAATGTTAGTCTTGCGATAATAAGCTTGACAGTTAAAAGAGGTGTTGGTGTGGATGAGGTTAATGAATGTTTTAGAAAAGCGGCATTTAGTTCAAATTTAAGAGAAACCATTGACTACTCAAACTCCATAGATGCTGTATCTTCAGACTATTACAGCAATGAATTTGCTTTAATTTATGACTCTCAAGCAACAATTAGTAATTTTAACAATGTGACTATTTACTGTTGGTATGATAATGAGTATGGTTACAGCAGACAGGTTGTGAGGCTTTTGAAAAAAGTATTAGACGTTAACCTGGTAAGATATCCAAAACAATAAATGAAAGAAATAAAGTTAAAAGGGGGATTGAATATACCTCTTTCTGGCTCTGTAAAAAAATTCACAGCTGAAGATTTAGAGCCAAAATTTATAGGAATTTTAAGCGAGGATTATTTTGGTCTTAAGCCAAAATTTTTACTGTCTGAAGGTGATCAAGTAAGAGTTGGTCAACCAATTATTGAAGATAAGACAAATCAAGGATTTAAAATTATCTCTCCGGTGAGTGGAACAATATGCGCAGTAAATAGAGGCGAAAAAAGAGCTTTAATATCTGTTGAGATAGAAAATGACAAAAAAAATACTCTTTTTGAATTAAATATAAGTGGTGATATAGGTGAGGATTTAAATAATGCAGGGCTTTGGGATAGCTTCAGAGAAAGACCGTTTGATAGGGTGCCAAATATTAATTCAAAGCCAAACTATATTTTTGTAAATTGTTGTAGAAAAGACTCGCTTGAATTATGCCCTAATCTCATAATTTCAAACGAAAACAAATTTTTCAATTTGGGACTTGATGTGCTGGAGAAACTTGCAGAGGATACTGTATTTTTATGTTGCAATGAAGAAATAGAAACTGCTAGTGATAATGTAGAAAAATTTTTGATAAGTGGGAAATACCCAAGTGGTAATAGTTCTGCTCATATCAATAAAATTTGTCCAATAAGAAAAAGTAAAAAAACTTGGACTATTAGCTGGCAGGATGTAATAAGAATTGGAAAGTATATTTCCACCAAAAGTTATTGTTTTGAAAAATATGTGAGCGTTACAGGTTCTGCCTGTATAGAACCAAAACTATTCAAAACTATCTCTGGAGCAAGTTTAACTGAAATAACAGCTGGGAATGCAAGTAAAGAGAGCAGACTTATTTCTGGAAGTGCATTATATGGTACATCTGGAGACAGTTACACTAGCTATCTTTTGAGACACTCTGATCAGGTGACTATAATTTCAGACGAAAGGAAGGCAAACCTTTTCAATTGGCTAAAATTAGGTGAAAAAGATCACAGCGCTACAAATGTATTCTTCTCAAGCATTTCAAAGCCTGAAAATTATGATTTTGATACAAATGTAAATGGAGGATACAGAGCTATTGTGCCTATAGGTGTCTTTGATGAGGTTAACGTTTTTGATATTGACCCAACATTATTTTTAAAATCTTTAGCAGTAGGAGATCTTGTTGCGCTTCGAGAATTAGGTATTTTTGATTTGATTCCTGAAGATATGAGTGTTTTTTCATATGTTTGCCCTAGTAAATATGACTATGTGGCACTATTTAAAGATTGTATAGAAGATATTTGGAAGGAGGAAAATTCTTGAAATTTTTAGAGAGCTTTTTTGACAGAAATAGACCACAGAAAAGTAATACTTTTTTCTACCTGTATGAGGTAGTTCAAAACTTCTTTTTTTCATCTAAAGTTGCGACAACTGGAAAAACTCACATCAGAGATAGAATCGATGTTCAGAGAGTAATGGTTGTTGTATGGCTTGCAACATTCCCAGCAATGTTCTGGGGAATGTATAACATGGGTTATTTTGGTCTAGATTATTTAGATAGCGGTGGTTTTTCAACAACAGGTGATTGGCATAACAGTCTTATTCAACTTGTCGGCACAGATCCCACAAACCATTTACATAGGTTTTGGTTTGGTATGGTTTATTTCGTTCCAATTTATCTAACTGTATTTATTACAGGCATAGCATGCGAAGCAATTTTTTCCACAATAAGAAGACATGAAATTAATGAAGGTGCATTTGTTTCAACTGTTCTATTTTCACTAAGTTGTCCTCCAGATATTCCCTTGTGGCAAGCAGCAAGTGGAATTGCTTTTGGAATAGTAGTTGGTAAAGAACTTTTTGGTGGAACAGGAAAGAACTTTTTAAATCCAGCTCTAACTGGTAGAGCGTTTATTTATTTTGCATATCCAACTGAACTATCTGGAGATATGGTTTGGGTTGCAGGTCTTGCTGATAATGGATCAGTCGATGGTTATTCTGGGGCAACAGCACTTGGTGTAGCAGCGCTAGAGGGAATGAATGGAATTAATAGTAATTTTTCATGGGGGCAATCTTTTTTTGGACAAATCCCTGGATCGATAGGTGAAACTTCAACATTTTTAATTCTTCTCGCTGGAGCATATATGGTTTACACCAAAATCGCATCTTGGCGAATTATTTTTGGAACTTTGGCAGGTATGATTGTAATGAGTAGTACTCTTAACTTAATTGGTTCAGAGACTAACCCTATGTTCGCAATTCCTTGGTATTGGCATTTAACAATTGGAAGCTTTGCCTTTGGATTGGTGTATATGGCAACAGAGCCAGTAAGTGCTGCAAATACAAACACAGGAAGATGGATTTATGGAATTTCGATAGGAGTTATTGTTGTATTGATAAGAGTCATTAACCCTGCATTTCCAGAGGGAATGATGCTTGCAATTCTTTTTGCAAATCTTTTAGCTCCAGCTATAGATTTCACTGTTACTTCATTAAATACTTCTCGAAGAATGGAAAGGTATAATTCATGAAAAATTTATTTATTCCCTTATTTGCCTGTATAGCTTGTGCTGTTGTAGTTTCTTTTACAGCTGTTTCTGTAAGATCAATGCAAGATTTAAATTTAGAGAATGATAAGAAAAGTAAAATTCTTTTAGCTGCTGGAATAAATTCAGAAAATATCGATGAAGAATTTGAAAAAATAGAAATAATTTATGTAAATTTCATATCGAATGAGTTTGTTGAGATGGATGAGAAATATGATCATATCAAAGCAACCTTGAAATCTGACTTATCAACGCTAGTTCCAAAAGAAAAGGATATTGCCATTTTGAAAAGAATGGAAAATGTTGGACCAATGTATTTGTGGTTTGATAGAGAAGATAATATTGAAAAGGTTGTTTTGCCTATAAGAGGCTATGGCTTGTGGGGAACGCTTTATGGATACATATCTCTTGCATCTGATTTAAACACAATAAATGGAATTGAATTTTATGAACATAAAGAAACTCCTGGACTGGGTGCAGAAGTTGAAAATGAGGAATGGAAAAATATTTGGAAGGGCAAAATTTTATATAACAAAAATGGAGGAGTGGAGTTAAAGGTTGTGAAAGGAGCCTCTTCGAGTAAATATGAGATAGATGGTCTCTCTGGAGCAACTTTAACCAGTAATGGCGTCTCAAACATGATTGAATATTGGCTTGGACCAGAAGCCTATGGGCCTGCTTTAAAAACAGTAAAGGAGACATTTAGCAGCTAATGAAACCATTAACTTTTAAAGAGTCAAAACAACTACTATTTGCACCAATTATTGAAAACAATCCCATCGCTTTACAAATATTGGGAATATGTTCTGCCCTTGCAGTTACAGTAAAAATGGATGTAACTCTAGTGATGTGTGCAGCTTTAACTTCGGTGGTGGCATTATCTAATTTCTTTATATCACTCTTAAGATTTTATATTCCAGAAAATATAAGAATCATTGTTCAGATGACTGTAATTGCTTCCTTAGTAATAATTGTTGACGAGATACTTAAAGCGTATGCTTACGAAGCAAGCAAACAACTTTCTGTTTTTGTAGGTTTAATTATTACTAACTGTATTGTAATGGGAAGAGCAGAAGCCTATGCAATGAAAAATCCACCAATAAGAAGCTTTCTTGATGGATTAGGAAATGGGTTGGGTTACAGTTTTATTTTGATCGTAGTTGCAACGATAAGAGAGATTTTTGGAAGTGGTACCTTTCTCGGTTTGCAAGTGATGCCTGATTCGTATCCAACAAATAACTTCCTCTTACTACCACCAAGTTCGTTTATCATAATTGGATTAATGATTTGGGTCATAAGATCTATAAGTACTAGTCAGATTGAAGAAGATGAAAATCCACTCAAGACTCATACGTTTAAACCACTTGTAGCGAAAAAGGAGGCGTCAAATGGCTGAACTAACAAGTTTATTTGTAAGAACAGTATTTATAGAAAATATAGCATTATCACTATTTTTAGGGATGTGCACTTTTTTTGCTATTTCAAAGCAAGTAAAAGCAGCTTTTGGTTTGGGATTAGCTGTTATAGTTGTTCTAACATTAACGGTTCCTCTAAATAACATTATCTACACTTATGTGCTCAAGGAAGGGGCTTTATCATGGGCTGGTTTAGAGAACACAAACTTAGAATTTGTTGAACTTATTACCTACATTGGAGTTATAGCAGCTGCCGTACAAATTTTGGAAATGTTTCTTGATAAATATGTGCCAGCTCTTTACAACCAGCTTGGAATCTTTTTGCCACTTATAACTGTTAATTGTGCAATTCTTGGAGCCTCTTTAATTATGGTAGAAAAGAACTATAACTTAATTGAAAGTGTTACCTATGGCTTCGGAGCAGGATTTGGCTGGGCATTAGCAATAGTATTGCTTGCAGGTATAAGGGAAAAGCTTAAATATAGCGATATTCCTGAAGGTCTTAGAGGATTGGGTATTACTTATATAATTGTTGGTTTAATGAGTTTTGGGTTTATGTCATTTGGAGGAATAATACTTTAATGGATTTATATCTTGGGATTTTAGCTTTCACCCTTGTTGTATCAGTACTAGTTGCATTTGTAATGTTGGCTCGTTCCCAACTAGTTTCAACTGGTGATGTAACAATTGAGATTAATGATGATCCAGAGAAAAGTATCACAGTGCCTGCAGGTGGAAAGTTGCTTAGTACACTAGCTGCAAAAAATATTTACCTAGCATCTGCATGTGGAGGTGGTGGAACCTGTGCTGAATGCAAATGCCAAGTTACAGATGGAGGCGGAGACATTCTCTCTACTGAACAGTCTCACTTCAACTACAAACAACAGAATGATAATTGGCGTCTCTCTTGCCAAGTTCCTGTTAAAAGAGATATGAAAATTCAGATACCTGATGAGGTTTTTGGAGTTAAGGAGTGGGAGTGTGAAGTAATTTCAAATAAAAATGTAGCTACTTTCATTAAGGAGTTAGTTCTTAAATTGCCAGAAGGAGAGAATGTAAGATTTAAAGCTGGTGGTTACGTTCAACTAGAAGCTCCAGCATATGAGTTAATAAAATACAAAGATTTTAAAATCGAGAAGGAGTACCACTCTGACTGGGACAGATTTAAAATTTGGGATAATTTTGCCTCTAATCCAGAACCAATAATTAGAGCTTATTCAATGGCGAATTATCCTCTTGAAGAGGGTGTTTTAAAATTTAATATTAGGGTAGCGTCACCACCTCCCGGGTCAGACTTCCCACCTGGTGTAATGTCCTCTTATGTTTTTAGTTTAAAACCAGGGGATAAAGTAAAAGTTTTTGGTCCATTTGGAGAGTTCTTCGCAAAAGAAACTGAAAATGAAATGGTCTTTATTGGGGGAGGGGCTGGTATGGCTCCTTTAAGATCTCATATTTTTGACCAATTATTACGGCTAAATTCAAATAGAAAAATTAGTTATTGGTATGGAGCAAGAAGTATGAAAGAAATTTTCTATCAAGATGAGTTTGAAAAACTTGCAAAAGAACATGAAAACTTTTCATTTCATGTAGCACTTTCAGATGCACTTCCAGAGGATAATTGGAAAGGGCTTACAGGTTTCATTCATCAAGTTACACAAGACGAGTATCTTGCAAAACATCCCGCTCCAGAGGATTGCGAATACTACTTATGCGGCCCACCAATAATGAACTCTTCTTGCATAAAAATGCTATCTGACTTAGGTGTTGAAGAAGAGAATATCATGTTGGATGACTTTGGTGGTTAGACATCTCCTTTTAATTTTAATACTTGTTGGATGCCAACAATTTACTTACACCACTGCAAATGGTGAGATATATGGTACGAGTTATAAATATCGTTTTGTTCATCCGGAAGGACAGGAATTATATCCATTAATTCCAGAAAAAATTGAAAAAGAACTTAATCGTATCGACTTAATATTTTCTACTTACAAGGAAAATTCTGAGGTATTAAATACCTCTATTGAAGAAATGAACTCTTGGTCAAAAGATTTGAGATATCTGTACGATCTTTCTTTAAATTTAAGTGAAAAAAGCAAAAATGCTTTCGACCCTCTTCAAGGTAGAGTTTTAGATTTTTCAGCTGTAGCCAAAGGTTATGCAGTTGATAAAGTAGCCGATATTATGCAGGAAAACGGAATTAATGATTACTTTATTGAGATAGGTGGTGAAATTAAAGCGAGGGGATTAGCCCCTCACCGAGGTAATTGGAAATGGGCAATTGAAGACCCCTTCAGCATGAACCAAAAAATATTTAAATCATTTCTTATGCCATCTAAGGGACTTTCTATTGCTACTTCTGGAGAATATAAAAATCCAGGACATATTTGGGGGGAGGGGCCTAGAGATGTAGCTAATGTAACAGTATTGCATGAAAGCGCTGCATACGCAGATGCTTGGGCTACAACAATGTATGTTTTAGGCACTAAAGAAGGTTTAAAAATTGCTGAAAATGAGCAAATAGCTGTTTTTTTTATTAAAAAAGATGGGGAAACTCTAAATTCTTCAAAATGGAGTAAAATATACCCGTGATTAACACAATTCTAGGGCTTATTATAGCTTCTTTATCTATTCTAGGTATGTCTGTAGGCCTAATTCTAAAGAAAAAGCCTTTACAGCCGAGCTGTGGCGGTGTTTATCTATCAAAAGGAGATAAATGCGAAGTTTGTGGCAAAGTGAAGGATTAATCATATTTTTACATTTACCAAGCTATATAAAAAATTTTTGGTAGCTGTTTCATCCGTCCAGCTATTAGAGGAAGAGATAAGGTCTAAGCATCCAGAATTATCAAGATTAATGGTCATACCTTAGTAATGGAACTTTAGATTTTAGCAATTGGATTCTAGTTAAGCTGCTCATAACTTTTTACACTCTCTTTAAAAATACTTACTAAAAAAACAAATGTCTGTTCTTCATTAATTAAATTTTGAGAATTTTTTTCACTACTGTATGAGGCGATAAATATTATTGAAAATAACAAGAAAAAGGATTGCTTAAGAAAGAAATTAAGCATAAAAGAAGGCCTGCTCGAAGCAGGCTTGAAACTAAGTTTTATTTAAATTGTTCTTCTTCAGTTGAACCTTTGAGTGCTGAAGTAGCGCTTTCACCACCCTGAATACATTCATTCACTGCATCAAAATACCCAGTTCCAACTTCCTGTTGATGGGAAACAAATGTATATCCCTTATTAGCATCTGAAAACTCTTCTTCCTGTAATCGTACATAAGCTGACATACCATCATTTACATACTCTTTTGAAAGTTTAAACATGCTATGCCACATCGAATGAATACCAGCCAAAGTGATAAATTGAAATTTGTAGCCCATTGCACCAAGCTCTTTTTGAAACTTAGCTATAGTTTGCTCATCAAGGTTCTTTTTCCAATTAAACGAAGGTGAGCAATTATATGCCAGTAAAATTTCAGGATGATCTTTTTTAATTGCTTCAGCAAAAACTTTTGCTTGCTCTAGATCCGGTTTTGATGTTTCACACCAAACCAAATCAGAGTAGGGTGCATATGCTAAACCTCTTGCTATTGCCTGATCTAAGCCAGCTTTAGACCTATAAAAACCCTCTGAGGTTCGTTCTCCAGTTAAAAATGGCTTATCTGTTTCGTCAACATCTGATGTAACAAGGTCTGCTGCATCAGCGTCAGTTCTTGCAACTAATATTGTCGGGGTATTAGATACATCTGCTGCCAACCTTGCAGCTATAAGCTTTTCTACAGCATCTTTTGTTGGCACTAAAACTTTCCCTCCCAAATGACCACATTTTTTTACACTTGCAAGCTGATCTTCAAAATGAACTCCTGCAGCTCCTGCACGAATCATTCGCTTCATTAATTCAAAGGCATTTAATACACCTCCAAAACCTGCTTCAGCATCAGCAATAATAGGTGCAAAAAAATCAAACTTCGGTTCACCATTTGTATTCATCCATTCAATTTGGTCAGCGCGTCTGAAAGCATTATTAATTCTAGTAATAACATTTGGAACTGAATCTACAGGATAAAGTGATTGATCCGGATACATTGTTTCAGCAGAATTATTATCCGCAGCAACCTGCCATCCTGAAAGATATATCGCTTTTACACCGGCTTTAACTTGTTGTACAGCTTGTCCGCCAGTTAAAGCACCCAAGCAATTAATGTATTCTTCAGTCTCTAAATATTTCCAAAGCTTTTCAGCACCTTTTCTTGCAAGTGTGCTTTCAGGTTGCAGAGAGCCTCTTAACTTCACGACTTCTTCTGCAGAATAAGGTCTTTTTACGTGTTTCCATCTTGGGTTTTCAGCCCAATCCTTCTCGAGAGAAGCTACTTGTTCAGCTAACTTCATTTAAATACTCCTATATGCTGGCAATGTAAGAAAATCAGTTAATTCACCGCTTTGAACTAAATCTTTTAAAAGTGATTTAGCCTCGGAAAACTTACCTGAAGCCAAAGAGTCCTGCCCAACCTCTTCTTGAACGACATTGTATTCTTCATCTAAAATTTTTTCAAATGTTTGCTTCGAACATACTAAACCTGTGTCTAGTTCTACTGAATGTTTCACCCATTGCCATAGAGAACTTCTTGATATTTCGGCTGTTGCTGCGTCTTCCATAAGTCCATAAATAGGCACACATCCAATACCTCTTAACCAGGCTTCAATATATCTCAAACAGACTCTAATATTTGAACGAAAGCACTCCTCCGTAAAATTTCCTTCACATGGAGTAATAAGATCTCTAGCTTTAATATGATCATCCTCTCTAAGAATATGCATCTGATTTGTTTTTCCTGGTTCGAATGCATTAGAGAAAACATTATTTGCAATATCAGATAATCCAGGATGAGCAATCCAAGTTCCATCATGTCCATTAGATGTTTCAAGAAGCTTATCTCCCATTACTTTTTCGGTAACAATTTTGTTTTCGTCAGGATCTTTTGATGGTATGAAGGCTGCCATCCCCCCCATAGCAAAGGCGCCTCTTTTATGGCAAGTTTTAATAAGCAATCTAGAGTACGAATTTAAAAAAGGTTGATTCATTCCTACCTGATATCTGTCAGGTAATAATTTATCCGAATGCTTTTGAAAGGTTTTTATGTAACTGAAAATATAATCCCATCTACCACAGTTAAGCGCTACAATGTAATCTTTAAGTTCATACAAAATTTCTTCCATTTCAAAAACTGCTGGAAGAGTTTCAATTAAACATGTTACTCTCACAGTTCCCTTCGGAATATTTAAATTTTCCTCAGCAAAAGAAATGATATCGTTCCAAAGTCTGGCCTCTAAATGCGATTGAAGTTTTGGGATGTAAAAGTAAGGTCCAGTATTTTTGTTCATCAATTCCTTAGCATTATGAAAAAGATAATATCCAAAATCGACCAAGCACCCATATGGCTGGGAGCCATCGATTATCAAACCTTTCTCTTTTAAATGAATGCCTCTGACCCTGCACATTAATGTTGCAATTTCTTCATTCAATTTATATTTTTTGCCATTGTCAGGATTTTCAAAAGATATTGTTCGCCTTACAGCATCGAAGAGATTTTTTTGTCCATTAGCTACGTTTTCCCAGGTGGGACTTAGTGAGTCTTCAAAATCTGCCATAAATACTTTCACATCTGAATTCAAAGCGTTGATAATCATCTTTCTATCTACTGGACCTGTAATCTCTACTCTCCTGTCAAGAAGATCATTTGGTATTGGTCTCACTTTCCATTCTGATTCCCTTATTTCTTTAGTATCCTTTAGAAAATCTGGCAGGCTCCCCTCATCGAAAAGCTTTTGTCTTTTTTTTCTTTCTTCTAGCAAAGCTTTTATTTTTGTATCAAATTTCTTATGTAAATTTTCTACAAAATTATTGGCATCCTCAGAAAAAATTTCCTGAGATTCTTCGGGTAAATCAAAATTAAATTTCATATTTTTCCTTATAATTTAGCTAACTCTTCAGCAATTCCTACGTACGTTTGAGGAGTTAAATTTTTTAGAGTTTCTTTATGGCTTTTATCAACTACTAATTCATCAATGATTTTAAAATAAGTCTCTTTATCTATAACATTTCCACGTGATATTTTCTTAACCTTTTCATAAGGCTCAACAACACCCTCAAGCCTTAGAAAGGTTTGAATCGCTTCAGTTAAAATTTCGTATTTTCCATCTAATTCTTTGCCTATATTAGCTTTATTTGCCTCGAGTTTATTAAGGCCTTTAAGTAAAGAATTTACTGAAAGCTCGAAATATCCATAAGCAGAACCAATGCTCCTTAACACTGTTGAATCAGAAAGATCTCTTTGAAGTCGTGAAACAGGTAATTTTTCTGAAAGATGAGAAAATAAAGCATTTGATAAACCAAGATTTCCTTCCGCATTTTCAAAATCTATAGGATTAACTTTATGTGGCATTGTTGACGAGCCAACTTCACTTTTGAGAACTTTCAATTTGAAATAGTCCATTGATATATATGTCCAGATATCTCTAGACAGGTCCAGTAAAATATTTGAAATTCTTTGCATAGAATTGAATTGCTCTGCCATGAAATCATGTGGTTCAATTTGTGTACTTACTTCACAGAGTTCAACTTTTGACTCATTCAAAAATTTTCTTGATATTGTTACCCAATTTTCCTTGAAAACTAGCTGATGCACGTTGTAATTTCCTGTAGCTCCTCCCCATTTTGCTCTTGCTTGAAGTTGTTTCATAGTTTTGATTTCTCTTTCAAGCCTGGTTTTAAAAACATTGATCTCTTTCCCTAGAGTAGTAGGGCTTGCAGGCTGTCCATGGGTTTTAGAAAGCATTACCAAATCTGCATATTTTGTTCTCATTTTGTTAAGTATTGAAATAACACCTTGAACCCAATTTTGTGATGCATTCTGAATCTCTTTCATCATAATTGCATAGCTAAAACTATTTACATCTTCTGAAGTAAGAAAAATATGAATTAAATTCTTAAATTCTTTTTGTTTAAATTTTTCACTTAAAGCAAGTTCAACTGCTTTAACATCATGATTTGTAGTTTTCTCTATCTCCTTAACTTTCAAAGGTAAATTTTTTGGTAATTTTTTTAGAAGTAAATCAAGCTTTTTAAAGTCTGATTTTTTAACAAGGTCCTTTCTGAAGTTTTTTATAAAAAATTTAAGCCACTTTAACTCAACTGTTAATCTTTTATTGATCAAAGATTCTTCAGAGAAAATCTCACGACTTTCTTTTGTTTTATCGCGGTATCTTCCATCAAGAGGAGAGAGGTTCCTCAGATTTGTCTCATCCATAGACTTGGTAATTATAACCTCTATTCTCTGCCCAGTTGTAAAAATCTTTTGAAATTCTTTCCTTTATAATTCCTCCACCTAAACATTCCTCTCCTAAATACAGTACAGCTGACTGTCCAGGTGTGACTGCCAACTCGGGCTTATCAAAAATAATTTTATAACACCCTTTAACTTTTTTAAGTTTGCAACTAACTGCTTTTGATTGATATCTAATCTGAACTTTAAGATTGTTTTCATCAAAAATTTGATCGTCAATCCAATGTAACTTCTCTACAAAACAACCATCGCTATATAAAAGTGGATTGGAACCACCCTGAACAACAGTCAGCTCATTATTTGCTATATTTTTATGTGCGACATACCAAGAGTCTTGCAATTTGCCTTTAACTCCTCCAATGCCAATTCCTTGTCTTTGACCAAGAGTAAAGTACATTAGTCCTTGGTGATTTCCTAATTTTACTCCATTTTCATCTAGAATTGAGCCGGGTTTTTTCCCTAAAAAATTAGAAATGAAATCATTGTAATTATTTTTACCAATGAAACAGATTCCTACAGAGTCTTTTTTATTCATAGTCAATAGTTCATTGTCTGAAGCTATCTTTCTTACTTCGGTTTTCTTTAGTTCTCCAAGTGGAAATATCGCTCTATTTAAATCTTTCCCTTTTACCTGGTGCAAAAAATATGACTGATCTTTTTTTTCATCGATCCCTCTTAATAATTTCGAGTTGCTCCCAGAAACTTTTGTCCGGACATAATGTCCAGTTGCAATATAATCAGCACCAATATCAAGACAATAATCAAGAAATGCTCTGAATTTTATTTCTTTATTGCAAAGAATGTCTGGATTAGGTGTTAATCCTCGGTGATGATCGTCTAGGAAATTTTCAAAAACTTTCTCCCAATACTGAGATGAAAAGTTTGCTTTCATTAAGGGTATGCCAATTTGATCACAAACTTTTTCTGCATCTTTGTAATCTTCCTCAGATGTGCACTTAATACTTGGAGTTTCATTAGTCCAATTTTGCATGAACAGACCCTGAACAGTGAAACCTGATGATTTTAATAATAATGCTGCTACGGAGGAGTCAACACCTCCTGATATTCCTACTATTACTTTTTTATTTTTTTTCATATCAATTTAAATTAAGTCTTAATATTTAATGCAAATGTAAGTATAATCAAGCTCGATTTAATCAACATGAACTCATCAAAAGTAAAAATACCATCCAAAGGCGAAAAAATTACTATAAAACAAGGCAAACTTGTTGTTCCAGATAATCCTATTATTCCCTTTATAGAGGGAGACGGTATTGGAATAGATATTACACCGGTAATGAAAAAGGTAGTTGATGCATCTGTAGAGGCCGCGTATGGAGGTAAAAGAAAAATCAGCTGGATGGAGGTTTTTTGTGGTGAAAAATCAGTAGAGGTTTATGGTGCTGATGAATGGCTTCCAAAAGAAACTTTAGATTTGTGTAAAGAGTACATTGTATCTATTAAAGGACCACTTACAACTCCAGTTGGTGGGGGTATAAGATCATTAAATGTAGCTTTGAGACAAGAACTAGATCTATATGTTTGTTTAAGACCAGTAAAGTATTTTAAAGGAACTCCAAGCCCTGTAAAACATCCGGAGCTTGTAAATATGGTGATTTTTAGAGAAAACTCTGAAGATATTTATGCTGGTGTTGAATTTGAATCTAATACTGAGGAAGCAAAAAAACTAATTAAAGTTTTAAAAGAGCAATTTGATGTGCAAAAAATACGATTTTCTGAAAATTGTGGAATAGGAATTAAACCTGTCTCAGAAGAGGGTAGTAAAAGACTGATAAGGAAATCATTTGAATATGCAATACAAAATGATAGAAAATCTGTTTCATTAATCCATAAAGGTAATATTCAAAAATTTACTGAGGGGGCATTTAGAGATTGGGGTTACGAACTTGCTGAAGAGGAGTTTAATGCAAAGCCCATTGATGGTGGTCCGTGGCATTCAATGATAAATCCAAAAAATGGAAATGAAATCATTATTAAAGATGTAATCTGTGATGCATTCTTACAACAAATTCTTCACCGACCTGCAGAATATGACGTACTCGCCTCACCAAATTTGAATGGCGATTACATATCTGATGCTTTAGCTGCACAAGTTGGAGGTATTGGTATAGCGCCTGGAGCAAACTTAGGTGATGAAATAGCAATTTTTGAGGCGACACATGGAACTGCGCCAAAATACACTGGGCAAGACAGAGTGAACCCTGGTTCGTTAATTTTGTCTGCTGAAATGATGTTAAGACATTTGGGATGGACCGAAGCAGCTGATATGATTTTGATTGCAATGGAAAAAACCATCAAGAAAAAAACAGTTACTTATGATTTCGCTAGATTAATTGATGATCCAATTGAAGTAAGTTGTTCAGAATTCGGCGAACATCTAATTAAAAAATTCTAAAAATGTCTGAAGAAACGTTTAGCACTGGAAGTGTCCAGTTAGAGGAGGAGGAGACACAGGTTGGTCATCCGCCACTATTTGCCGTGGTTTTTTTTAATGATGACTATACTCCAATGGAGTTTGTTGTTTATGTAATTCAGAAATTCTTTGGTTTTGATCATGCAAAATCAACTGAAGTAATGCTTCAAATACATAATCAAGGGAAGGGCTATTGTGGTGCATTTTCACAAGAAATTGCTGAAACAAAATCACAACAGATAAATCGATTTTCAAAAGAAAATGAACATCCTTTGAAAACAGATATTGAAGAATTGGTAAAAGATTAGATATATTATATATATGCTTTCAAAAGATTTAGAAAATGCACTCAATGAACTTTTCAAAGAATGCTCTGACAATTCAGAAGAATTTGTAACAATTGAACATCTTCTTTTGGTTTTAACCAAAGAGGAATCTTCTAGAAAAATTTTTGAGCACCTCTCTGTTGACGTGAATAGTTTAGAAAAAGAGGTAAAGGATTACATTAAAAAAAATGTGCCAAAAACTAAAGAAAAGAAAGAAATACAACCAACGCTTGCATTTCAAAGAGTTCTTCAAAGAGCTATTTTTCATGTTCAATCAAGTGGAAAAACTGAGGTTCACGGTGAAAATCTCTTAGCAGCACTATTCTCTGAAAAAGAAAGTTATGCGGTATACATGCTCAGCAGAAGAAATATATCAAGACTAGATATAGTTGAATATATTTCACATGGAAAAAATACATCTGTTGAAACTGCTGACCCTTCAGAAAAGACAACATCGCAACCTGAAACTTTGCCAGACTTTTTAACCAACTTAAATAAAGAGGCAGAAAAGGGCAATATCGATCCTCTGATTGGCAGAGATGATACCTTGGAGAGACTATTTCAAATACTTGGTAGAAGAAGAAAAAATAATCCTGTACTTGTTGGCGAGTCTGGTGTGGGCAAAACCGCTATTGCAGAAGGACTCGCAAAAGCTATTGCAGAGGGTAGGGCCCCAAAAATTTTTAAAGATTATCAAGTTATGTCATTAGATGTAGGAAGTCTTGTTGCAGGAACAAAATACAGAGGAGATTTTGAGAAAAAAATGAAGACCCTAACTTCCTTTTTAGAAAAAAAAGAAAATGTAATTTTATTTGTAGATGAAATTCACACGATCATTGGAGCAGGCTCAGCATCAGGAGGTGCTCTTGATGCTTCAAATCTACTTAAACCTGCACTAGCAAGAGGAGATATAAGATGTGTTGGGGCAACGACTTATAAAGAATATAGGCAGGTATTCGAAAAAAATAGTTCACTATCAAGAAGATTCCAACAAATACCTATTGATGAACCTTCAATAGATGAAACTATAGCTATTCTTGATGGTTTAAAAAGAAAATTCGAAGAATTTCATGGGATTTCATATTCCAAAGAAGCCTTAAAGTCTGCAGTTGAGTTATCCAATAAATACCTACAAGATTCTAAACTTCCGGATAAAGCTATTGATCTGATTGATGAAGCTGGTTCAGAAAAAAAACTTGCAAAAAATATGGGTAAAACAATAAGAAAATCAGATATTGAAAATTTAATTTCAAAAATTACAAAAATTCCAGCGATGCAACTTAGCGCAAGTAATAAAGAAAATCTGAATAACCTTGAGGGAAACCTAAAGTCTGTAATTTTTGGCCAAAATCAAGCTGTTGAGGCAGTTGTAGCAGCGATCAAAACGGCTAAGGCAGGTATTGGTAATGATGAGAAACCAATATCATCTTTTCTGTTCACCGGTCCAACAGGAGTAGGAAAAACTGAGCTTACTAAACAGCTAGCTCAATTTCTTGGTATAGATTTCGTCAGAATAGATATGTCAGAATTTATGGAGAAACATAGTATCTCAAAACTTATAGGATCTCCGCCAGGATATGTCGGTTACGATCAAGGTGGATATTTGACTGAGGAAATTAATAAAAAGCCACACTCTGTTCTGCTTTTAGACGAAATTGAAAAAGCACATCCAGATATTTTTAATATTCTCCTTCAAGTTTTAGATTATGGAACTCTAACAGACAGTAATGGAAGAAATATTAATTTCAAAAATACCATAATAGTTATGACTTCGAATACTGGAGCAGTTGAGGCAGATAATGAAGCAGTTGGCTTTATAGAGCAGGAATCCGGAGATAAGTTTGAAAAAGCTGTTTCAAAAGCTTTTACACCTGAATTTAGAAATAGGCTTGATGGAATAATTAACTTCAATAAACTTAATAATAATAATTTGAATTCTGTTGTAGAAAAGTTGCTAGTTGAAGTTCAGGCAAAACTAAATCTAAAAGGAATAGATTTAGAGTGGACTGATAGTGTTATACAAAAGATACTTGATTATGGTTTCGATGCAAAACTTGGTGCAAGACCCTTATCAAGGTCGGTTGACATGCATATTAAAAAGCCTGTTTCTGCCATGCTCATTGACGATAAGGCAAAAAAAGGTGACACAATCTTAGTTGGGATTAAAGCAAAAAAATTAGATTTTAAGGTTAAGAAAAAAGAGAAGATTACTTAGTTCTAAAGGTAATTCTCCCTTTGCTGAGATCATAAGGGGAGAGCTCTACAGTTACATTATCTCCATTCATTATTCTGATATAGTTTTTTCTCATTTTCCCAGAGATATGTGCTGTTATGACATGGTCATTTTCAAGCTTAACTCTGAAAACAGTATTAGGTAATACCTCTATTACCTTTCCTTGCATTTCAATAGTATCTTTGCCTGCCATGAAAGATTATTGTAATCAGTAAAGTAAAAATGTCACTTTTTTGTAATAATAATTTTGTAAAAATGAATAATTTAGAGCAATTTAATCTTAAAGAGGCTAAAAAAGCGTCTTTAAGCGAAGTTTTAGAGATAAATGAGAGTCATAAGCCTATGCTAAGTTCCCTAGGGGATTTAGGCAAATTAGAGGATTTAATTGCATTATCTACGTTTGGAAGTTTTTTGTTATTTCAGAGAGAAATATGCGCATTTATAGTTTGCATGAGAGAGGATCTTCCATATGAATCGCTAAACTATCAATATTTTCAAAAAAAATACAAAAAATTTCTATATATTGACCGCGTAGGAGTCAAAAAAGGCTTTGAAAATAGGGGTTTTGGTTCATTTATGTATGGAAATATTTTTAAAAATTATATTAATGAGCAGCTTACTATTTGTGCTGAGGCAAATATTGAACCAATAAATAAACAATCTTTAAAATTTCATGAAAAAATGGGGTTTAGAAGAGTTGAAGAACATTTTTTTAATGATAAATATGGGGTTGCATATTTAGAAAAGAATTTTTAAGGTATCTTACATGTATGTACAATCTGAGGCTTCATTTAAGCTTCCCAAAAAAGAATTACTTGATCTTGTAAGAAAACCGGGTGCATTAGAGCTATATCATCCTTTCTGTAAGAAGAATGAAGTTATTAAATGGCCAGGCAGCAATTCTATGGATAAAGTGCTCTATTTTAGCGGATTAGAGTACACCAGAGAAATATATAATTGGCATGAGAATGGCTACGATCTAAGAATAGGAGCGAAAAGAAGAGATACAATTGTAAATTGGATTGTTTCAGAAAAAGAAGGTATTTCTACATTAAAGGTAAGAGTAAATCCTTCTTTACCTTATAAAAATCCTCTAATAAAGTGGTTAGCCTGGAATTTATATGTTAAACACAAGCTTCAATCATACATTGAAAGTGTTATGATGGGATTCAAGTACTACTTAGATAATAAAAAACGGGTAGAAGCCAATCAGTTTGGTAAACATTCTTGGTATTCTTAGTTAACTCTCTGGATTATGTTAAATAATTCTTTTCCACAAAAATATCGATAAGTTATATTCTGCTATTAGGCCCATTTATAGCAATTTAGAGCTAATATAGTAACTACTTATATTTTTACTATTAATTTAACATAATATATATTATGCGAAGTTAAAGATATAGTATTAAGAACAATTTAAAATATAAGTAATTGCATATTTCCCCTCTTCTTCAATTAGAAAATTTTTGTAAAAACGGTAAAATATAAATGATGGAAACAGGAATATATTTTTTAAGTCTAAGTGTTTTAACTTTTATTTCATTTAATCTTGCAAATTCTTTAAGAGCAGCAATTAATCGTGGAGATGTTGTAAGAAATGTTGCAAAGATTTTTTGCTCAATTTTTTGTATTTTTGTTGCAGTGATGTTTTTAACTATTCATTTAGTAAATCCTATAATTTCTTCAACTTTTGCCTATATTTTTCATATATTTATCATTTTATTCCAAATGGCAATGATCTGGTTTCCGCCCCCTAAATAAAGCTAACCTACCCTTTTCACCCTTTTTTCTAGGTCTTAGTTCATCAAATTGTCACACAAAACAGTCTTTGAATGCTCTAATCTTGTATTAGGAGGATAATTATTATGAGTGAATATGAATATTTAAATTTGTTTTATATTTTTCTTATTAGTAACGCAATGTATTTTGTAGGTTTTGCAATCTTTACTTGGTTAGGTTTTAGATTTGCAAATGCGATTTATCAAGGGGATGCCGGTGATAATGTAGTTGGAAAGATCTTTGCAACTGCTTACTGTGTATTGGTTGCAGCGAGTTTTACAAACTCCGGACTTATTGCTGGTTATGTATTTGAGTCATATACTGCCTCAATATGCGCTATTGAAGGTGTCTCATGCGGAAGATTGGAGGCAAGTCTTGCTTCACCACTTGCTTTAGGTGGTCCTGTAGCACTGGCTTTAAGTGCAGTTATTGTTCTTTTCCAGTTAGGTTTAATTTGGGGGCCAAAGAAAGCATAAATAATTTTTTATTTATCAAAAAAGGGCTCTTCTGAGCCCTTTTTTTGTTTTTTGCTAAATAGTTGGCTTAGATTTTAAAATTTATGCCTTAAAAAGGCTGTTACTCGCTCTAATTGCTTTTTAAGTAGTTAATTATCTCTTTTGCCGCATCTCTACCATGTGCTATTGCATAAACTGCTAAACTAGAGCCCATAATCATATCTCCACCGGCAAAAAATTTTTCATTAGAAGTCTGATACTTATAATCACTTCTATCTAATTTCACTAATCCATCTTGATCAATTTCCACTCCTTTATTAATAAAAAAATCTTGTGGTGATGCACTATATCCAAATGCTACGATTAGACGATCAACATCAATCAATTTTTCTGAGCCACTTTGTTCAACTAACGATTTTTTATTATCGTCATATTTTGTAGTTACGATTTTCAATTTTTTAACAGAACCGTTTCCCTCTACTTCAATTGGTTGAGCATTAAAAATAAAATCAACGCCCTCCTCTTCAGCATGCTTAACTTCTTTAGACGATCCAGGCATATGCTCTTTACTTCTTCTATAGATGCACTTTACACTTTCTGCTCCTTGTCTAATTGCTGTTCTAACGCAATCCATAGCTGTATCACCACCTCCCAGAACGACAACTCTCTGATCTTTGAAATTTAATTCCTCAAAATCACTGTCAGTCATTAAATACTCTGTATTTCTTACTAGATATGGCAGCGCCTCAGTAACGCCTTCCTTGTCAAATCCTTTATATTTACCCTTAATGGATTCATAAGTTCCAAGCCCTAAAAATATAGCATCACTTCCTGTTTCGATTTCTTTAATTTTCTTATCATCTACCCAACAGTTTAGAACAAACTTTACTCCAAGCTCTTCTAAGATTTTCCTCCTTTTTAAAACAACTTTTTTCTCAAGCTTAAATTCAGGAATGCCATATGTAAGCAATCCGCCTATTTCAGAATACTTATCATAAACAGTACAACTTATTCCTCTTCGTATTAAACTTTCAGCACATGCTAATCCAGCTGGTCCCGCACCAATTATTGATACGTGATATTTGGTTTGTTTTTCTGAATATTTTTTTGGCTTCCATCCTTTTTCCAAAGCTGTATCAGAGATATATTTTTCAACTTGGCCAATAGTGACGGCCTCATATCCTGTATTTAAAGTACAAGCTCCTTCGCAAAGTTTTTCTTGGGGACAAATCCTTCCACATATTTCTGGAAAAGCGTTTGTTTCGTGGCATAAATCAGCTGCTTCTTCTAACCTATTTTCCTCTATAAGCTTAAGCCAGTCAGGTATGTAATTGTGTAAAGGGCATTTCCACTCACAATATGGATTTCCACATCCCAGACATCTGCTTGCTTGTTCCGAAACTTTTTTTATATTTGTCTGCTCATAAATTTCAGAAAAATCTACTTTTCTTACATCCAAGCTTTTTGTTCCTGGCTCTATCCTCTTAATTTCTATGAATTCATAGTTTTTTTCGGACATTATGCAGCCTCCTCTCTTGTATTCTTTATTATCTTTTCAAGATTTTCTGCATAAGGTGTAATGATCCAAAATAGACTTTTGTATCTATCGAAGTCTTCAAGAATTGTTTTTCCTACATTGCTATTAGTTTCTTTTATAAACTGAAAAATTCTGTCTTTCAGATAGCTTCTATGAGCCTCCATTTCTTGGCTAGTAATTCTATTAAAGGAAATGAGATCTTTATTGCATCGATCAACAAAACTTCTGTCTTCATCAAATACGTATGCAAAGCCTCCTGTCATACCTGCACCAAAATTATTTCCAACTGAACCAAGCACAATTACTTCTCCACCGGTCATATACTCACAGCAATGATCTCCCGCACCTTCAATAATTGCCTTAGTACCAGAATTTCTCACTGCAAATCTTTCTCCTGCTACACCGTTTGCGTAGAACTCACCACCTGTTGCTCCAAAAAGACATGTATTTCCAAGCAAAACTGATCTATCGTCTTTAAGATATTTTTCTTTTGTAATTACAATTTTTCCACCATTCATTCCTTTCCCAACATAATCATTTGCTAACCCTTTTAAATTCAATTCAAGTCCTTTGGCATTCCAGCAACCAAAACTTTGTCCTGCAGTTCCTTTAAAGTTCAAAATAAGTCTTTCTGGCATACCTTTTTCTTTATGAGTCCTTGATATCATTCCAGATACTTCTGCACCTATAGATCTATGAGTATTAGAAATTTTAAAACTAAATGCACCTCCTTTACCTTTCTCTATATTTTTCGATACTTTCTCTGAAATTAGATTTGATAAAGATTCATCATTTAAGGATTTATTTATGTTATTTTGAATCTTTGTGTTAAGTTGGGTTTTATTAGGCCTAAATCTAAATAAAAGTTTATCTAGACCCATTTTTGTAGCTCTTTC
This sequence comes from uncultured SAR86 cluster bacterium, assembly GCA_902526535.1. GTDB lineage: Bacteria > Pseudomonadota > Gammaproteobacteria > Magnimaribacterales > TMED112 > TMED112. The sequence goes on along the minus strand of CABZLG010000002.1, from coordinate 20,264 downwards.
AAAGTGTTCTTTTTTTAATTCAAGTAAATCAGATTTGCCAATTATTTCTTCAATCGATTTATATCCCAAAACAGCAAGAATTTCTCTAATTTCTTTTGCGACAAAAATAAAATAATTTTGAACCTTTTCCACTTCGCCAAGAAAATGATCATTAATAATTCTCAATTGTTGAGTGGCAACACCAGTAGCACAATTATTTAGATGGCAAATTCTTAAATATTTGCACCCCATTGCAATCATTGGTGCCGTACCAAAACCAAAAGAATCTGCACCAAAAATAGCAGCTTTTATGACATCCAATCCAGTCTTTAGCCCGCCATCTGTTTGAAGTTTCACTCTTGATCTGAGGTTACTTTTAAGTAGGATATTTTGAGTTTCAAACAATCCAGTCTCCCACGGAGACCCTGCATATCTTATTGATGAAATTGGGCTTGCGCCTGTACCACCATCATGTCCCGAAATAGTAATAAAATCGGCATTTGCTTTAACTACTCCAGCAGCGACAATTCCAACACCTGGCTCTGAAACAAGTTTAACTGATACAAGTGCTTTGTTATTAACTTGCTTAAGATCATAAATTAGCTGAGCAAGATCCTCAATGGAATAAATATCATGATGAGGTGGAGGGGAAATCAAGGTTATTCCTGGTTTTGAATGTCTAAGTTCAGCAATGTACGAATCTACTTTAGCTCCAGGTAGCTGGCCTCCCTCTCCGGGTTTTGCGCCCTGAGCAATCTTTATCTGTAATACCTCAGCGTTAACTAGATAGTGTGGAGTAACTCCGAACCTCCCAGACGCAACTTGTTTAATCTTTGACATTAAATTAGTTCCAAACCTTTTCCTGTCCTCACCTCCTTCTCCTGAATTAGATCGGCAACCCAAACCATTCATTGCAGCAGCAAGAGTTTCATGAGCTAAAGGAGATAGTGAGCCTAGACTCATTCCAGCAGAATCAAAACGCTTTAAAATACTTTTAACTGGTTCGACTTCTTCGAGATCAATAGTTTTTTTGTTTTTCTTTAATTCAAAAAAATCTCTTAAAGCTAATGGTTTTCTCTCGTTAATAATCCCTGAGAAAATTTTAAATTTTTCATAAGATCCTTCCTTAAGAGAATTCTGCAACTCAACCACAACACCAGGTTGATAAGCATGCTCTTCTCCGCCGTGAACAAATTTATGAAGACCCTGTGGCAAAATTTTACTATCTTTGTCACTATCAATCACTTCAAGTGATTTCCTTTCTAAATCTTTAAAGCAATCACCGAAAATTAGTGTTTCATTTTTAGGAAAACAAACTTTGTTAACTTTTTCAGAAAAACCAACAACTTCAAAAAGTCCTGCTCCTCTATAGCTAGAAATATTTGATATCCCCATCTTTGACATAATTTTTAATAATCCATTATTTAATGACTTTCTATAAGATGCGCAAAGCTCATTACCTGGCGATTCTAATTCTCTTTGTTTTCCAATCTTTAAAACTGTTTGAAGACCAAGCCAAGGGTGAACGCATGTTGCACCAAAACCTATTAAACACGCTATTTGATGAGTATCCCTTGCAGAAGCTGTATTCACGATAATATTGCAAGAGACCCGCTCATTATTTTTAATCAAATAATTATGAATGGCTGAAGTAGCTAAAAGAGCTGAAATGACGGGTTTATTGAATGAAGTTTGCTTCTCATCGAGCACTATTAGTGAATAATTATCCTTAACTGAAGTCAAAACATCTTCGCATAATTTTTTTAAACTATCTTCAAGAGAATTTTCTCTCCCGTACTCTAGCAAGAACCTTTTCACTTTGAACTTTTTATTTTTTATGAGTAAATTAAATTTCTTGTGTGAAAGGATGGGCGAATTTACAACAATTCTATTTGCATGTTCAGATGTCTCCTGAAAAATATCCAGTTCTGGACCAATGCAAGTTTCAAGAGACATTACATACTTCTCTCTGAGTGAGTCGATTGGTGGATTTGTTACTTGAGCAAATTTTTGCCTGCAATGATCGTAGGGAGATCTAACAAATGCACTTATTGGTGCAAGGGGAGTATCATCTCCCATTGATCCTGTAGGCTCTCCCCCCTCTACAGAATATTTTTCTAGTAGGTTCATTTCCTCTTTGGAAAGGCAGAATGTCTTTGCTGAATCTTCAAAATACTTTTCAGATATTTCACGCATTTGAGGTCCGGCATATTCATGTAAATTAGCTTCTAAGTGTTTAGAATTTTTTTTCAACCATTCCCTGTATGGATTTGTTTTTGACAATACTTCGTCAACATCTTGATTTTTTAATATTTTCTGTAAATTCCTGTCATATAGAAAAAGACCACCTGGTCCAAGTCGGTCAGTTTTTATTGTTTTCAAATTATCGTTATTTGAGCCAAATTCAGAAGAAATACAAACAGTTTCATCATTAAAATATTCAATTTTTGCTGGCCTCAATCCATTTCTATCAAGGAAACAGGATAAGAAGTTTTTGTCTTGAAAACATATTAAGGCAGGTCCATCCCATGCTTCCATGTGCATAGAATTATACTCATGAAAAGCCTTTTCATCTGAATCCATTAAGTCTGTATTCTGCCAAGACGGAGGTATAATCATTCTTGCAGCTCTTCCGATATTAACCCCTCCCTCTTTCAGAACCTCTAGCATATTATCTAAGCTTGAGGAATCTGAACCAGACTGATTGATTAATGGTTGATATTTCCTCATGTCACCAAATCTTTTTGAGGATAAATTATTCATTCTTGCTAATGCCCAGTTTCTATTTCCTGAAATAGTGTTTATTTCTCCGTTGTGTGCAATAACTCTGTATGGTTGTGCTAAATGCCATTTTGGAGACGTGTTTGTAGAAAATCTTATATGGAACATAACACTTGCTGTTCGATGTGAAGGATCAGATAGATCGGTATAAAAACTACCGAACTCTGAAGGCATCACAAGGCCCTTGTAGACAACAGTATCAGCAGAGAAAGAGCAACAATATAATTCACGTTCAAAATCAAACTTTTTGTCAAAAAGTTTTTTTGCTTTATAAAGATTTACATCTAATTGATCATTAGAGTCAGTTCTTTTTTTATTTTCAACAAAAATTTGAAGTATCCGAGGACAAGATTTTTTAGCCATCTCACCTAAAATGCTTTCGTCAAATTTTAATTCCCTTACAGCTATAAGATAAAGTTCATGCTCATCAAGAATAACTTTTAAATTCTCTAAAAATGGGAATTTTTTATTAACAAAAAACATCCCTAAACCAAATCTTGATGGAAGTATTAAGTTTTGTTCATCAAGTAATTTTTTTTGAAAAAAATTATGGTCTAAATCGGTCATTATGCCGACTCCGTCAGGGGTTTTTCCGTCATAACTTAATGCACCTCTATGTCTCATACATTGAAGTGAGGCTATTGATCTTTTTAGTATAGAATGGCTAAAAGTATTATTTTTACTGAATAATATTCCTGTTCCACAACTATCTCTATGCGAATCTTCTGAAAACATTCCTTTAGTACAATACTACTAGATTTTTCATTATTTTGCATTGACAAATATTTTTTAAGATATTAAATTTGAATATGTTAATTTATAAATTGTGTTTATAAAGAAGATGTTTACATCCCCATACTCCATGGGTTAAAAGGAGCCCATATAACATGGGTTAAAAGTTAAACCATACTCCATGGTAATAAAGGAGCAGCGTCTTAATCGTTCATCTCCCTAGGAGACGGAAGTAAGTGAAAACTGAAGGAACGCGCACCAATACACTGTGAAGGTTTGACCCTTTCTATTCTTAACACACTTATATCTTGTAAGGAGATGTTTATGAAAAAAGGAATTATGACTTTAGTCTTATTTCTGACTACTTATGTGTTTGGAGAGGTTTCTTCAAACTTTACTTTTTCATCAAACTACATCTGGCGAGGGATGACACAGACAATGGATTCCCCCGGCTACAGTGGTGGTTTTGATTATAGCTCTGAGAGCGGCTTTTATGCCGGCACTTGGGGATCAAATGTTTCATTCGGTGGGGCAGGTTTAGAGCTCGATACGTATTTTGGCTACTCTGGCGAGAGTGAAGGTGGCTTAGGTTATGATATTGGCTATATTAATTACGGTTACCCGGAAGTAGATGATGCTGATTTTTCAGAAGTTTATTTAGCTTTTTCGTATGCTGGTTTAGGTTTCTCCTATTACATCGGAGATGAATTTGGAGATTACTATGACGTTTCATATGGTTTTGGGGATTTTTCAGTTTCCTATGGAGATTATGAAGACACAGGAAGCAATTTCTTAGTTGGATATGGTTTCTCACTTGGTGAATATGATGCCTCTGTTGGTTACAGTTCATTCAGTGCTGAAGCTACGTCAGGATTAGAAGATGAAGACGGGCTGTTTTTTACAGTTGGAGCATCTTTTTAAGGAGTTAGTATGGCTGAAATAGATTATGCTTTAAATACCTTCTATCTTCTAATGACAGGTGCACTTGTCATGTGGATGGCTGCGGGCTTCACTATGCTTGAAGCAGGTTTTGTAAGAAGAAGAAATACCGCAGAAATTGTCACAAAGAATATAGGTTTATATTCTATAGCTTGTTTTATGTATCTTTTATGTGGCTTTTTGGTCATGTATCCAGGAGCAAATGAAGGTGGAATTATTCCTCCTTATGATTTTAGTTTTGGAACTAAAGGACAAGAAGATTTTGGAATGAATACTGATCTTGGCTATGCTGATGCAGCCGATTTCTTCTTTCAAGTTGTGTTTGTAGCTACAGCAGTATCAATTGTTTCAGGTGCAGTTGCAGAAAGAATGAACCAATGGGCTTTCTTTGCTCTGGCAGCATTCATTTCAGGAGTAATATACCCTATTCAAGGTTTTTGGAATTGGGGATCAGGCTTCTTAAACGCAGCAGGATATTCAGATTTTGCTGGATCAGGTACAGTTCACCTTGCAGGTGCAGCTTGCGCCCTGGCCGCAGCACTATTTATTGGTCCTAGGGTCGGAAAATATGCTAATGGTAAAGTAAATAAACTTTATGGAGCAAATATTCCTATAGCTGCATTAGGTACATTTATACTTTGGTTAGGTTGGTTTGGGTTCAATGGTGGATCTCAATTGGCTGTTAATGACGCTAGTAATGCTAATGCTGTTGCCCAAGTCTTCCTAAATACCAATATGGCTGCAGGTGGCGGTGTAATTGCATGTTTGCTTGTATCAAGAGTATTTTTTGGTAAAACAAACATAATATATGCACTCAATGGTGCAATCTCTGGTCTTGTTGCAATCACTGCAGCACCAGATACACCGACAGGCTATGAGGCTGTACTTATTGGAGCTATTGGTGGTTTGTTATGTTATGGATCGCTTGTATTTTTAGAACAAGTTTTAAAAATAGATGACCCAGTAGGAGCAATCTCTGCTCATGGGACTGCAGGAATTTTTGGTGTACTGGTTGTACCTTTCACCAACCCTGAAGCAAGTTTTGGCGCTCAAGCGTTGGGAGTTGTTTCTATTCTTGCATGGGGATTCGTTTTAACTTTTGCATTCTTATATGCACTGAGCTTTATTACCCCTGTTAGAGCTTCAGATGAAATTCAGAATAAGGGCTTGGATGCCGAAGAGATTGGTGTCGAAGCATACCCAGAATTCTAGAATTTTTGAGAAAACTAAAGACAAAACTAGCCCTTTGTTTTTAGTTTTCTCTCTTCCTTTCTAAATATAAAGACAAAGTTTTGACTTTAATATATCTAAACTAAGATTATGTGGCATTAAAAGTTGCTTTCTTAAATCCCTTAATTCATCGAGTTTTCCTTTGTTATTTGACTTAAGTTTAAGCATATTGAATTTAATTTTATGTATTTGATAATCTAAAAATAATTTTATTTCCTCTTTATCTTTTGTAAGTATTTCTTTTTTTGCCTCATATTCATTAAATTCTAAAAATAATTCATTGATATTTTTGTCCCCATCTTCGGAAAGAAGGTTAAGGTTCTGTAGCACAAAATCATTTTTCTGCTCATCAAAATTTAAGCCAAGATTAATTAAATACTCTTTAACATTTTCATTGCTTGGTTTTGGTATTTTTAATTTTTGAAATCTACTGAGAATTGTTTTTGGGACTATATTGATATTGTTTGTAGCCATGCAAATAATCATGTTTTTGTCAGCCTCCTCTGAAAATTTAAGCAAAGTATTGAAAGTTCTTGTTTCAACTCTTTCTATATTTTCTAAGTACAAAAGCCTTTTTGAATCTGATTTCAAAAAAAGGTATTTAAATGAATCTCTAATCTGATCTATATCAATTACAGACTTTTCTTTAGGATATAAAAAAATAAAGTTTTGTGATGCTATTTCTTCAAGAGGTAAGTTCGAATAGTCTTTTGAATCAATTTTTCCAAGGATTCTTTTTACAATTGAGCGAGAAACAGAATTTACATTTTGTCCCTCAGAGGCGTAAAGAATTGTTCTTGAATTTAATTCTGTATTTGAAGACAAAAAAACCTTATCCCAAGGAAGTGCCAATTTTTTCTCCTACAAGTTGTAGTATTTTTTTATGAATATTCTCAATAGTATCTATTCCATTAATTTTATAAATTCTCTCTATATTTTCTTCAGTGATTTTTAGATATCCTTCTCTCACTTTATTAAAAAAATCTACCTCCTCAGCTTCCATTCTGTCCCTCTCTCTATTTGATATTCTCTCCTTCGAGATTTCAGATGTAATATCAATATAGAAGGTGATTTCAGGTTTTGATAAATTACAAATTTTATTAAGTGATTGAAAAAATTCATGAGAGAGGCCTTTTCCATAACACTGATAAGCCTCAGTAGCGTCATAATATCTATCGCAAATGACGAATTTTTTTGAAGCTAGGCTAGGTTTTAAAAGATTTTGATCTAAATGTTTTCTTGATGCATAAAGAAGGAAAGTTTCAGTTTCAACAGAGATTTTTTCAATAGTCTTTTCTAAGAAAGCTTCACGCACCTTTTCGCCAAGAATTGTGCCACCGGGCTCTCTTAAAACAATAACTTCATGATCTTTAGCAATAAGAGCTTCCTTTAGCATTTTTATTTGGGTAGATTTCCCAGAGCCCTCTATACCTTCAAATGTAATAAACATCTTTTATATTATTTACCGAATTACCTGTTATTTACAGCTTTATTATGCTCATCCAAAGTTTTTGAAAATATATGAGTTCCATCGCCCTTTGCAACAAAGAAAAAATACTGCCCTGGAGATGACATTATCACAGACTCTATTGAGCTCAATGACGGATAACATATAGGTCTGGGAGGCAATCCTTTAATTTTGTAGGTATTAAAAGGATTATTGCTTCCTTTGACAGCCTTAAGGTTTTCCTTAGTAATTTTTTTTGAAAAATCACCGTAGTAACCATAAATTAATGTTGGGTCAGCATCCAATCTCCATCCATCTTTGATCCTTGATAAAAATACAGATGCTATTTGTCCTCTCTCCCGTTCAACAGCGGCCTCTCTTTCAACAATTGAAGCAAGAACTAAAGCTTCATTTATACTTTTTAAAGGATTATCTTTAGGTTTATTTTTCCATAACCTTATAAGAATACTATCTAATCTTATTTGTTGATTTATCATCAGCCTCTCAAGTTGCTCTTTATCGGTAAAAAAATAAGTATCTGGTAAAATTAAGGATTCTTTTAAAAAGATTTCTTCAGTTTTTGACGATATTTGAAAATTCAAATTGTTGTTTTTAATAATTTCTTTAAGCTTTCTTAAAGCGTCTTTTGCAACAGTTCCTTCAATTATAGTGAATCTAAATTGCTGCAAATTGCCTTCAAAAATATCTTCGAATAATTCAACATAGGTCATATTTGGTTTGATTTCGTATCTACCTGGAATAATATTTGTAGATCCAAATAAATATTTTACTTTTAAGATTTTTAAAAATTTATTGTTTCTCTGATTTTTGAGATTATCAATAATCGAATTAATTCCTTGCCCCTTTTCAATAATTAAATAATCGCCAGTTTGTATTTTTTGAATCTCTATAAGTCTTATCGAGGCTGGTAACCCCAAAAGAAAAATAAGCGTTAGGAAAAAAAGAAGTCTTCTAACTATTACTTTCGATCCAATCGACTGCACTTTGGATTGTGGTTATTTTTTCTGCTTCTTCATCAGGAATATCAAGACCAAACTCTTCTTCAAATGCCATTACTAATTCAACAGTATCCAAAGAATCGGCACCTAGATCTTCAACAAAAGATGAATCAGATTTTATATCACTCTTATCTGCACCTAGCTGTTCGCAAACAATGTCGACGACTTTATTAAGAACTTCACTCATATATACTCCTTAACAATTTGAGTAATGCATACATTACTGCATAAATAAACCACCATCAACTACTAATGTTTGGCCAGTAATATAACCTGCACCCTCACTCGCGAGAAAAGCCACTAGTGATGCAACATCTGAAGGATTTCCCATTCTTCTTAAAGGAATTTGGCTTTCAAGCTTTTCGATTGTTAACTCACTTGTCATGTCAGTATTTATATATCCTGGAGAAACCAAGTTTACAGTGATGTTTCTAGATCCAATTTCTTTTGCAAGAGATCTTGTAAAGCCCTCAAGTCCAGCTTTTGAAGATGCGTAATTTGTTTGACCTGGATTTCCCATTAAACCAGAGACAGAACCAATATTAATTATTCTCCCCCATTTATTTTTAATCATATCTTTGAGAAATATTTTTGTTAATCTGTAAGTGCCGTTAAGGTTTGTTTCTATAACTTCAGTCCAATCATTTTCTGACATCCTTAGAAATAAGTTATCTTTAGTTATCCCTGCGTTGTTTATCAGGATCGAGGGTTTGAAACATTCTACCTTTTCTTGAAATTCTGAAATAGATTCTTTCGATGATAAGTCTAAATTTTCTACTATTAAGTTTTTGTGCTCAATAATATTTGCTTTTGTTTTATCTCTTGTTGTAGCAATGACAGAGTGTCCCTCATCAAGAAATTTTGCGACTATTGCTCCTCCGATACCTTTTGTTCCTCCAGAGACTAATACTTTCTTAACATCCATACTCTTCTAATAATTTCAAAAATATTTCTAGATTATCTACAGAATTAAATTCTCCTTCAATTCTGTTCTGTTTTGCTAAGCTTGACAATACTTTTCCTGGTCCAAATTCCATGTGAGTTTTGATGCTATATTTTTTCAATCTTTTCATAGAGTCTACCCATTGAACCGGGTTAGATATCTGTTTTGCAAGTTTATCTTTTACTTCACCCTCTGTGAGAGATACTTTTGCATCAAAATTATTTATTACAGAAAAATTTTGACTCTTAAAATTAATATCGTCCAATGCTAATTGCAATTTTGTACTTGCCACATTCATCATAGATGAATGTGATGGCACTGAAACTGAAAGATCTATAATTTTTTTTGCTCCATTTTCAATTAATGTAGCCTTTATTGATTCAATTTCATCAGCATTTCCTACGATTACAGTTTGTGAAGGCGAATTAAAATTAACTGCCTCTAAGAAATTTTTTTTCTTATCTAACAAAATTTTATCAATTTCATCTGGATCTAAGCCTAAAACAGCAGACATTTTAGTCTTTGTATTGCCTTTACCTTCAATCATGAATGATGCTCTGTATCGAATTAATTTCAGTGCATCCTCAAAACTGAAAACTCCAGAAGATAAATATGCTGAAACTTCTCCTAAACTATGTCCTATTGCAACTTTGGGATCAGGGCAGCCTTTATTTTTCCATACTTTAAAACAAGCATAGCTGGTTATTAGCAATATAGGTTGAGTATAAAAGGTATCCGATATTCTCTCGTCATTATTAAAAATTATTTCCGAAAGATTTTCTTTATAAAAATTTTCTCCAATATCCATAGCTTCTTTAAATTCGATAAATTCAGAAAAATGCTCTGTAAACATCCCACTATATTGAGAACCCTGACCAGGGAACATTAATGAAAAGCTCATGATTTTATTGTGAAGTTTTTTCTTCTGTTTCTTTAACTTTCTTTTTAAGATCTTTTACCAATCTTCCTTTGTAAAAGCCATCAGCACTTAAGTTGTGTCTCATATGTCTTTCACCAGATACAGGATCTGTTGACAAAGATTTTCCTTTGAGAGAGTCATGTGATCGCCTCATTCCAATTCTACTACGTGTTTTTTTACTTTTTTGTACTGCCATAAAATGAAAATTCTAAAGGTTTTAATCTTGAAAATAAAGATTATTAAGATTCTTTTTCGAGCGGATTCTCACCAAATCTATTCTTTTTGTAATCACCTTTTTTGGCAAAAACTAATAAATAAACAATGAATACCAATGAAGAAATCGAGTTTAACCTTTCAGCATTCTCTTCACCTTGATTGAGAATTACATAAAAACTCATTATGTAGGTTATGAAATAAGGCAGTGCCCAAAAATATGTAATATTTAAATCTTGTAGTCGTCTTACAGTCACTGAAATTGACGGTAAAAAAAGCATTACTGAAATTGCTACTGTACTGTAAATAACAACATTGAAAGATCCCGAATCGACAAGATAATCTGTCAATTCTTCCTGGGAAAGATCGCGTATAGCATCAGGATCAATATTTGTTCCAGCGACAATTCCAGTTATAGAAGCAACAATTACTGCTAAAAGCAGCGAAAATATTTGAAAATAGTACCACTCTGCTCTGCATGCTCTCCCCGCAAAGGTTTTATATTTTTTAATCACACTGGAGTCTAATGCTTCGCCAAAATTCATATTTTAAGCATACATATGAAAGAACATCTTTGCTACCCTGCACTAAATAAATACATGAAAATTTATACTCTTCCCCTCGTAAATTATATTTTCTTTTTTAATTGAATCAGATTTAAAGTTTTTTTCTCTCTTTACGACTAGTCTTTTATATCTTTTTTTTAAAAAGATATTTACTAAATCCTGCCTTTGATCAATATATGTTTTCAAAAAAGTTAATTCTTTACTGCTCATACTTTTGTTATGTGTAGAAAACATAGGGTCTAGATAAATTATGTCAAAGTCCTCTCTATTTAATTTCAACTTTGATGAATCATCATTAATAACTGTTATCCTATTTTTTGCATCATTAAAATATGAAGTTTCAGGCAATCTTTTTAACGCACTCTCAATCAGAATACACATTCCTTTATTTTCCTCGACCATAGTCACTCCTTGGCCAAGTAAAGCAAAAATTAAACCATCCCTTCCAAGTCCGGCTGTAGTATCCAGAATACTTTTTGGTTTACCTGCCTGATAGGAAATTGCTTTTTTGAGCATTATTTCTCTTTGATAATTTTTAACCCTCCTGAGAAAGGGTTCTTTATGAAATAGGTTTGAAATCCTTTTTTCATTAAAAACTAAAGAATTTTCTAAACTTAATTCGATATAGCAATTTTCCAATGGAGTTGAATTAATAGGAATTTGATACTTATTTGAATAATATTCTGCCTCACGAATAAAGGATTTTTCATTACAAATAATCTCTTTTATATCAGCCATAGAATTGAAATTCCCAAAAATAGCCTGTAGAGGATAAATGGAAGGAACCCTACTTTTTTTACAAAGGATAAAAACCAACTTATAGTGAGATAAGATACAATAAAAGATGTTAAAATACTGCTAAATGCTATTAAAATATCTATATCTTCGTTTAAAATGTTGTTTTTTATGATTCCAAAAAACATTGCTCCAATTAGTGCTGGGATAGATAAATAAATAGAAAACTTTGCTGCATCTTCAGCTTTATATCCTAAAAATAATGCTCCAGTAACAACTGTTCCTGACCTAGAAGCGCCTGAAATTATACTAAGAGTTTGCCAAAGACCAATAGTCAAAGCTCCATTGAGAGTTAATTTATTGATATCTTTAGTTATTTCTCTGTTATTGGTATTTTTAATATTGATTTTTGTGCTTAATAATAATAAAAATGCAAATATTATATTTGCTATTGCTATGCTTGTAAGCGACCACCTTAGATCTGTAATTCCATTAAAAATTAGAGTTAATGCAATTATTGGTATGGTTGCTACAACGAGCAATAAAAAAAAATTTGAAGTATAAAAATTTCTTGAGAAGATTTTGTCTCTGAAGTGTAAAATTACCGCTACTAGACTTCCAAAATGAACGCTAATATCAAAAAATTGACCTTGATCTGGCCAACCAAGTAATTTACTTGGTAGCAATAAATGTGCTGAACTTGAAACAGGAATAAATTCTGTAATAGCTTGTATAACTGACAAAATAATGGCCTGCAAGAAATTTAATTCACTCATTTATTTTTCTATAGCTAAGACTCTTTACATAATTTGGCTCATTACCATCTAAATAAGATTTAGACTTACTTGCAACCATATCTATGATATTCATTGCAACTTGATTCCTTTGAATTAAAAGTTTTGGGGAGATATTAGCATTAGACCCTTCTATCATTACTAATTTGTTTTCAAGAGATTCTATTTTTTTTAAATCTTGAGTATAAAAATCTTTTTTGTTTTCTCTATAGTAAAAATCACTATTATTGCCAATGATTAAAGGTATTTTGTCGTCGTTTAACCAATTCATAGCCGCCAAATTTGAAAATGCTAGGAATTCCACATCGTGAACAAGCCTTATTGTGTTGAGAAAAGTAAATGCTAATCTGGTTCCAGTGAAAGAACCAGGGCCAGCAGCATAAGCAGAACAGTCTAATTTTTTAAAATTAAAATTTTCAATTTTAGAAAGGGCATTAATTTTTTCTAGCCAATCGTTTGTTTGGAATTCAAAGCAGTACTTATTATTTTCATAATTTAATGCAATAAAATGTTCCTTTTTAGTTAGATCAACCGAAAGAATATTCACGAGGAAAATATATTATCTATGGCTTTAGCAACGTCCTCTACCGGAAGTGAGCCATCTATCTCAAAAAAATTGTTTGATTCTTCTCTATAAAAATCTAAAAGTGGAAATGTTTCCTTAAAGTAAACTTCTAATCTTTTTTTTATGACTTCTGGCTTGTCATCTTCTCTTTGAATTAAATCCTCACCTGTAAGATCATCTTTATTAAAATTTTTTGGTGGATTGAAATCTATATGGTAGGACCTACCTGATTTTAAGTGCATTCTTCTCCCAGACATGCGTTTAATTATCTCTTGTTCTTCAATATTTAAGAAAACCACGAAATCAATATCAACATCTGCTTTTTTAAGTGCTTGAGCTTGATCGATATTTCTTGGAAATCCATCTAAAAGAAATCCATTGGAACAATCGTCTTCACTGATTCTATTCACTAATATTTCAATTATGATTTCATCTGGAACTAGCCTTCCAGACTGTAAATAATGTTCTACTTTTGCTCCTAAGTCTGAATTGGTATTGCTTATATCTCTTAAAATGGCTCCAGTAGATATGCTAGGAATATTATAATTAACTTTAATAAGTTCGGCCTGTGTCCCCTTACCTGCTCCGGGCATTCCCAAAAGGATAATCTTCATTTTTCTATAATTACCATAGATTGTGTATATTTCTCGTCGTTCGTAATTGAAAGGTGAACTTTATAGTCTCTAATTAAATCGCACTCAATTGATGGTTTTCCTAATTGGTTTTTAATAATTGAAATATCTCTAAGATAAATCTCTCTAAAACCAGTTCCCAAAGCTTTTACAAAGGATTCTTTAGATGAGAATGCTGAAGTTAAAAAATTAACTTTTTTACTTTTATCGATGGAAGAAAATTTTTTTTTCTCTCTTTTTGAAAGGATTTTATCAAGAAATCGATTTCCATATTTTTTAAGGATCTTTTCTACTCTCTTTTTTTCGATAAAATCATTGCCAACACCTATGATCATTTAAAAAAACCTCTGCTTTTAATGTTAAGTTCCTCAAAATAATACTCAAATGACTTCCTGTTAACTGCTTTGAATGTTTTGAGATTAATAGGATTATATTCTTTTCTGGCTATTTCTTGTAAATCTTTCCCTAAAAAACCTTTTTCTGCACGTTTAAAACCGCTCTGAGGAGCAAATTCATAGAAAGAATTTGATTCTATTGCATCTCCAGAACTATATTCATTTTCAAAATCGACTTGGTAACCAATTTCCTTTAAAAATAAAAATTCAAACTCGCGCAAAATTTCCTCTGTATTATCATTTTTTTTAAGTTGTTTAATACAACTTTGATATTGATTGAATATTATTAACTCCCTCTCATTTTGAGGTAAAAGGCTATAAATTAATTCATTAATATAAAAAGCAGAGTACAAATTTTTCTTTATTTTAAATTCGTTGTATGTTTCAAGGGAATCAGAAAAGAATAAACTTTTTAAATTACTTTTTCCTCCAAAACTAATATTCATCAAACGGAATGGTTCTAGATTACCAGAGAATTTTGATTTTTTTCCTTTTGCTCCTTTAGCTACTGCAGAGATATTCCCATATTCTTTAGTAAAAAAAGATACTATTAAGCTAGTCTCTTTATAGGGGCGAGTATGAATAATAAATGCATCAGTTTCAAATCTCATATCCTGTTTTTAATACCTAAACCATCCAAAATTTTTGAATTATCTGTCCAATTTTTTTGGACTTTACACCAAAGCTCAAGATAGACTTTCTTCCCAAAATAATTCTCAAGTTCTTTTCTTGCTGTAGTACCGATGCTTTTAATTTTTTCACCATTTTTACCAATAACAATTGTTTTTTGGGAATTCTTAGCCACTATTATAGATCCCTTTAATTTCACTAAATCTTTTTGATCCTCTATCTCATCAATGAATACAGCAGACTCATATGGAAGCTCATCACCGAGGAGTCTAATAACCTTTTCTCTAATTATCTCTGAAATTTCGAATGCTCTTGATTGAAAATTAAAACCCGCATCTGGAAACAAAAAATCTCCTTCAGGTAAATGATTCTTTATTTCTTTAAGAAGAATTTCAACTCCGTTATTTTTTGTAGCTGAAACAGGAACTATTGCATCAAATTGCATTTCTTTGTTCAATTTTTCTGTAAAAGGAAATAAATCTTTTTTATTCTTTACTAAATCTATCTTGTTTATAACTAATATCTTCTTTGAGTTAACATTTTCTAGGATCTCGAAAGCTTTTTTATCTGTTCTATCAAATTTTGTTCCTGCAACAACAGCAATTACTAAATCTATATTCTCTAGTGCTTCCTTTGGTCTTTTGCTTAATTCTTTACTTAATCTTTTTTTATTTTGTTTATGCAACCCTGGAGTATCAATAAAAATCATTTGAGTTTCATTTGTTGTGATCATGGAAAAAATATTTGACCTAGTTGTTTGTTGTTTTTTTGAAGTGATAGTTACTTTTTTTCCTGATAACGAGTTGAGCATCGTTGACTTACCAACATTAGTTTTGCCAATAATTGCTATGTAGCCACTTTTTTTCATTAGCAAATAATACCCAAAAAAAATTTATACCAAAAATTAATTTAACTCTTCAAACTTTAATTTAGGTATATCTGACCAACTTTCCCATGTTAACCAGATGTAATCAGCTCTACCCCAAATACTTTTTCCAGAAACAAATCCCCATGCTCTGCTATCACTCGAATTATCTCGATTATCTCCAACGACAAAAAAACTGCCTTCAGGGACTAACCATTCAGAGTTTCTTGAAAAATTTGAATTTGACTTTCTAATCAGGTAATTGATAGAGCCATTACTCTCATTAAAAATGTTTGCGCCATCAAAATCTTTAGAAATATCATCTTGCTTATAAACAAGTCCATTGATGTAAATTTTTTTATTTACATATTTTACAGTATCGCCTCCTTTTGCTATTACTCTTTTTACGAAGGGTGTATTGGGTTTATGTGGTGGAAAAAAAACAACAATTTCTCCTATTTCAGGATCTTTATGGAGTACTTTAGATCTATTCGTGAAAGGAATTTCATAACCATAAGCAAAACGGCTTACAAGAACAAAATCTCCAACATTTAGATTGGGACGCATAGACTGACTTGGGATTTGATAAGGCTCGTAAAAATATCCTCTAATGAAAAAAATTAGAAAGATATTGATAAACCAGCCTCTTGTTTCTTTAATAACTTCCTTATTGCCAAAATACATAGAGACTGAAAACAATACTGCTGAAAATAAAGCATAAAATGCCAATAAGTCTCCAATATTCCATTGCTTTATAAAAATTATTGCAATTACAAAAATAGATGCGACCAGTGCTAAATTTTGAAAAATACGGTTAATATTTTTATTGAACGCATCATTGAGCTTGGAAATAACCCAATAAATTGAAATTGCGCATACTATTGCATTAAATAATATAAAAAAGAATATATTGGATATTGGCTCAAATATGCTAAAAATACTGCCCATTTTTATTTTTTGTCAGATGAAAGAAAGCTTAGAAATGCTTCTTGTGGAAGTGCCACTTTACCAATATGCTTCATCTTTTTCTTTCCTGCTTTTTGTTTTTCCAATAATTTCTTTTTTCTAGTCACATCTCCACCATAAAGTTTTGCAGTTACATTTTTTCTAAATGCTTTTACACTTTCTCTGGCTATAATTTTACTACCTTGCATTATCTGTATTGGAATTTCAAACATTTGCCTTGGAATAACTTCTCTTAATCTTTTTGCTATATCTCTACCTTTTCTTTGCGAATCATTTTTATGGAGTATTGAAGAAAGAGAGTCAACTTTTACACCATTCACTGCAACATCAATTTTTACAAGTTCTGATTTTTCATATCTGTCGAATGAAAAGTCCACGGATGCATAACCTTGGCTTTTGGATTTGAGTAAATCAAAAAAATCCATGACTATTTCAGACAAAGGAAGATCAAAAATTATTGAAACCTGCCCACCTAGATATTGTAAATTCTTTTGTACCCCTCTTTTAGAAATTGCTAATTCTATGATATCGCCAACGTATTTATCAGGACATAAGATGGTTGTTTTGATAATTGGCTCCCGTATTTCAGAAATTTCATTAGGAGTTGGAAGTTCAGATGGTGAATTAACTTCTAACTCCTCACCATTTGTTTTTAGAATTTCATACGATACGCTTGGAGCTGTTGTTATTAGCTCTAAAGAATATTCTCTTTCTAATCGCTCCTTAATTACTTCCATATGAAGGCTTCCTAGAAAACCACATCGAAAGCCACTTCCTAACACATCTGAACTTTCTGGCTCAAATGTCAAAGCTGCGTCATTAAGATTTAGTTTTTGAAGAGCTTCTCTAAAGGACTGATATTCATTTGAATCAACAGGGTAAAATGAAGCATATACTTGTGGTTTAGCTTCTTCAAAACCGTCCAATACATGGGTCTCTGGAAATTTTGATAATACTAACGTATCTCCAACTGGTACTGATTTTAGATCTTTTACATTTGCTATTAAAAAGCCAACCTCTCCCTCTGATAAATAATTGGTAGCTTCCTCTTTTGGTGTAAATTTACCAAGACTTTCAGCAGCAAAGGTTTGCCCGGTAGATTTAACTATAAATTTATCTCCTTTGTTTACCTTTCCGCTAAATATACGAATTAAAGATACGACACCTAAGTAATTGTCATACCAAGAGTCAATTATTAGGGCTTGTAATTTTTCTTCATTTAAAATATTTGGCTCAGGAATTTCTTTAACTATCTGTTGGAGTAATTCTTCAAGACCAGTCCCATCTTTAGCACTGACTGATAGTGCTTCAGATGCATCAATTCCTATTATCTCTTCAATCTCTTTTTTAACCTGCTCCGGATCCGATTGAGGCAAATCAATTTTATTTATTACTGGAATTACTTTTAAACCAAGATTTATTGCTTTGTAACAAGTTGACAAAGTTTGCGCCTCTACTCCTTGCGATCCGTCAACAACAAGCAGTGCACCTTCGCATGCCGCAAGTGATCTAGAAACTTCATATGAAAAGTCGACATGCCCAGGTGTATCAATGAGGTTTAGTTCATAAACTTGATCTCTGAACTTATATTTTAAAGAAACTGATTGTGCTTTAATTGTAATTCCTCTTTCTCTTTCAAGTTCAAGTGTGTCTAGTACTTGAGATTTCATCTCTCTTTTTGAGAGACCGCCACAAAGTTCAATTATTCTGTCTGAAAGAGTAGATTTCCCATGATCAATATGGGCAATTATTGAAAAATTTCTTATATTACTCAACTGTTAAGGAAACAATAATGTTTGAGCCATTTCTTACTCCAAACACCGCTATTTTGTCACCTTTAGAAAATGATTCAAGTGCAGCACTAAAATCGCTTATTTTTGATATCTTAAAAGTCTTGCCCTTATATTTTATTTGAGTAATTATATCTCCCCTGAATACTTGTCCATATGCAGGTGAATTAAAATACACTTGCAAAACTCTTACACCACTTTCTGGTATTTCGATGTCTGATTTATCTTTATCTAACTCTCCAAGACGTATTCCGAGTGGATATGTTGGTTTTTGTGGCGATTCCTCTTCAATTGCCTCAACTTCATCAACTGGCAGTTCTCCAACTCTTACATTGATATTCCTATATTTTCCATCTCTAAATATTTTTGCTCTTACAGAGGTTCCTGGCTGAGTTCTTCCAATTGTGTGCTGTAAATCTTTAAAATATATAATTTCTTTTCTATCTATTTCTACAATTACATCTCCAGGCCTAATTCCTGCCTTCTCAGCAGCTTCACCCTCCAAAACAAAACTTACTAGAGCTCCAATTGGTTTATCCATTCCTAATGCATCTGCGAGATCGCTTGAAACCTCTTGTCCTTGCACTCCAAGATAGCCTCTCGAAACCTTTCCTTTTGCTTTAAGCTGATCCACAACTTCTAAAGCAACATTAATTGGGATAGCAAAAGCTAGGCCTTCATTACCTCCAGACCTTGAATATATTTGCGAATTAATGCCAATAACTTCACCATCAAGATTGAATAAAGGACCTCCTGAGTTTCCTCTATTGACTGCAGCATCAGTTTGGAAATAAGGAACATAGTCTCCAATTCCTGCTCTTGAAGAGATTCCTCTGTTAGTAGAACTAATTATTCCAAATGTAGCTGAGAAATCGTAATTATAAGGAGAGCCAATAGCAATTACACCATCTCCCTGCTCAACGTTTGCAGAGTTGCCAATTAAAACTGGAGAACTTTCACCTATAGATATTTTTAAAAGAGCAATATCGCTTAATTCATCAGTTCCGATGATCTCTGCTAAAAATTCTCTTCTGTCTAGAAATCTAACTATTACTTCATCTGCATCTTGAACAACGTGAAAATTTGTAATTAAAAAACCATCATTATCTATTAGGAAACCTGAGCCCGAACTAGTTGCCTCTCTTGGCTGTCTCCTAGGTTCTTCAAATTCAGGAAGTGGAAAACCAAATTCTCTAAAAATGTCATTAGGAAATGATCCTGTTGAGCTTCGATTTGAATAAACTTTTCTAGTTGCCTGAATATTTACTACTGAATTTGACTGTTTTTTAACAAGTTCAGAAAAATCAAGTCGATCAGATAAAACATAAATCGATAGAAGTGATGCGAGAAGTAAAAAAATTTTTTTCATTTTAATTAATCTGAATAGAATTGAGGATTTTCTTTCCAGAATCAATATCTATGTCACCAAAAACTGCAATGCTATGAGCTCTGTTGTTGTGAACATAAGTTTTTTTCAATAGAACAAAGTTTTCTCTTTTGTACTCTCCATCTGGCAATGATGCATTTCTAGCAAGGTTTATAAAAATTGAAAATTGTTTTCTTTTTGCTGAGTTGATGAATCTATTTTTTGATGAAGGGTCACTTTTAAACCCTGTAGGCACCCAGTTTGGTGAATAGCTTACAGGCATCGTAATTTCTGCCGCACCTCCCTTTGTAGGGCTATAGTGTCTTGATGCAAACCTCAAAATTTCATTGTTTTGTAAATTCTCCAGAGTACGTTTTGCTTCAATAGATTTTGTTGCTTTGACAATAAGTGCTGATGCTTCATCATAGCCTTCTTGATTAATAGCTCTATCAACAACTGTATAGCTCAAAAATACACCTAGAAAAAAGACAGATAATGGCAAAACAATTTTCTGATTGAGATATGAAATAATTGATGAAATAGATAAATTTTTGATATTTTTTTTAATGCTGGTGTTTGTAAGTTCTTTTGAAGCCAAGCTTAAATCAAATAACTTAAAATAAGCATCTTTTAAGTTTGGATCTTTATCCATCTCGCGAAGAAGCTCCCTAATTTCTTTAATTTCAAGCTCTCCATCAATAAATGAGGAAACTTTCATTAATTGATAATCACTTATCATTTGACTCATATTTTTATAT
>CABZLG010000001.1 GCA_902526535.1 uncultured SAR86 cluster bacterium | reverse complement strand
CATACGTGCTAAATGGAATAGCTGTTAGGGTTGAAGGTGTTACAGCAAGATTCACCTTTAAATTAGCTGATTAATACAAAAAATGCTTGTTCGTACCCAGATTCTAATATTTGGACTTATCGGTAATATTATCATTGCTGGCATTCTTCTTTACATGAATGTTCAAAACCAAAATATTCAAACGAAATCTGCAAATAGCCAATATACAAGTATTGTTGAATCTGCTTGGGTGCAGTCGATTGATAATAGTTTTTCAAATTTGAACTCATGGGGCAGTGCTGGAGAAAAGGGTCAACAATATTGGAATCCATACTCTGAAATTCCTTTATTTGTTGACATAGGTTTTGAGGGATTTGAGTATTCTAACCCGCTAATAGAAGCACTCGATCAAGAGATTGAAGGTGATCTTTTCATTATGATCGATGAAATGTTTCTGGATGAAGTAGATTTAGGAAATATTAGTTTCATTAAAATCTATAACGAAGAAAATAGAGAACTTACATGTTTATATGCTTTTGATTGGGCTGATGTTGGAAATTCGATAGATGTATGTGATTCAAATAATAAAATAAATTTTCTAAGGGATAATTCAGTCGCAGCTTTCTTAGGGAAGATTAAAAATAGGTTAAGTGTAACTAATGAAGTAATTTTTGCTCAAGAACCAGATGGCAATACTAATCTTCATCAAATAGTTGGATTTCCTGTATATATGAGTAACGAATTTGGTGTCAGTACAGGCCAATTATTAGGCTCAGTCATTATTGGAAGAGATTTAAGACAGTCCATGACAATTTTCGAAAGTGATTTGGGTGTTCGAACAGGTATAGTTTCAAATGATCAGATTATTGATGCTGTATACTCAGATGAACTTTCCGTTGATGAATCAATAGGTGTTTCTTCTTATAGTTTTAACCATGTTAAAACAGATATTCTTGAAAATGGTTTAAATAATCTTGATAGTAGGAATTTTGAAGCTCTAGGTTTATCTCTGACTTCTGTACCAGTTGCATCAACAGTTAACCCAAATACAGCCCTTTTCTTTGTGATAAAAAACGTTGCAGATGATCTCAAAGAATTAAGAGACTCGACACTGAATTCTATCATTTTTACTTTTGCTGTAATCATATTAATAGTGTTGGCAATATGGTGGATTCAAGACGGTGCTTTCGCAAGAATTGCAAAAGCAATTGAAGTTTTAGAAGCACTTACAAAAGGAGACACAACGAAACAGATACCACAAAATAAAGGCTTTTTATCTTCAGAAACAAACGAAGTTGGACAATTATCAAATGCTTTAGGGAGGTATAGAAATCATCTTCTTGAAATGGATGAGGTTCGCAAAGACAGAGCTGAGAGAAGAAAACAAAGAGACGAAGTGATAATTAAAAAAATGAGTGGTCTTGCCGGTAAATTAGAGGGTGACGCGAAAAGTCTTATCACAAAAGATATTACCAACATGAAAAAGCTTGTATCAGAAACTTCAGATGAGAACGCTGAAGAAGCCTCTGTTGAAATGATGGAAATTGCTTTCTCAAGGATGTCTGATGAGGTAAATGCACTTATAGATTTAAAAACAAAAGAAATGGCCACTGCTAGAGATGAAGCTAGAGAGGCAAGTAGTGCAAAATCTCGATTCTTTGCAAATATGAGTCATGAATTGAGAACACCACTTAATGCGATTATTGGTTACAGTGAAATGCTTCTTGAAGATTGTGAAGACCTTGGCAATGACGATATGATCCCAGACCTAAAGAGAATTACCAACTCAAGTAAGCATTTACTGTCACTAATAAACAACGTTCTTGATTTATCCAAAATTGAGGCGGGAAAAATGGATATGTACTTCACTCCATTCTCAATTGATACCATGATCGAAACTATCAAAGATGTTTCTGGTCCTCTTGCTACAAAAAATAATAATGAATTCATCATTAAAAATAATGTTAAAGGAGAAATGACAAGTGATGAGACAAAGTTAAGGCAATGTATTGTTAACTTCTTAAGTAATGCATTTAAATTTACAGAAAATGGCCAAGTTGCATTAGTAATTGATCAAAAGGAAATAGAAGGAAAAGAATATATTAACTTTGATATTAAAGATACTGGTATAGGAATGACGGAGGAACAATTAGGTAAACTTTTTGATACTTATACTCAAGCTGAAAGGTCGACCAGCGCAAAATATGGTGGAACAGGTCTTGGTCTGTCAATTTCAAAACATTTTGCAGAAATGATGGGAGGAGGTGTCGAAGTTTCAAGCGAAGTTGGAAAAGGAAGTACCTTCTCAATTTTCGTTCCAAAAGAATCAGAAGAAGAAAATATCGATGAGGAAACAGAAATTGAGAATCCAGAATTAAAAGAAGGTGATGAGTACATCCTTTTAGTTGATGATGATAAAGCAACACATGATGTTGTAAAAAGAGCAATAAGGAAGGAAGGTCATACAGTTTATAGTGCTTTTGATGGCGATGAGGGTGTTGATCAAGCAAGAAAATTTAAGCCAAAGCTTATTCTCCTTGATGTTTTAATGCCTGGTAGAGATGGTTGGTCTGTTCTTAAAGAGATCAAAAATGATAAAAACCTTAAAGATGTTCCTGTAGTTATTACTTCAGTACTTAATGAGGAAAGTCTTGCTTCTTCACTTGGTGCTGATGATTACATGAAAAAACCTATAGATAGAACTTTCTTCCTAAATATTGTGAAGAGATATATAACTGAAAAAGATCAAAAAGTTCTTGTAGTTGATGATGATGAGAACACTAGGGATCTGTTAACAAAAATCCTTAACAATGAAGGTTATATGTCAATAGATGCAAAAAATGGTGAAGATGCTTTAGAGAGGGTAAAAGAAAAACCTGATTTAATTGTTTTAGATTTAGACATGCCTCGCATGGATGGGTTTGAGTTTATTGAAAGGTCAAGAACAGAGGGAATGAAAATACCAATTGTTGTCTTTTCTGGAAAAGACATAACTGCAGTGGAAGAAAAAATGCTGAGTAAATATACCGAGGGGATAGTTAAAAAAGAATCAAAAGTTGAATCGCTTGTTAAAGAAGTGAATCAGATACTTAAAACTAAATAAATTTTCCTATCTTTTCTAAAAGTCTTTTTATATCAACAGGCTTTGTATCGAAGTCATCAGCACCAGCTGCAAGAGCTTTTTGTCTGTCTGTTTCAAGAGCATGAGCTGTCAGAGCAATTATTGGTATATCTTTTAGTTCTGAATCTTCTTTTGCTTGAGTAGTTGCTTGCCAGCCATCTAAAACAGGCAGCCCCATATCCATTAGAACCAAATCAGGCTTTGTTGATTTCATCATATCTAATCCTTCTTGGCCATCAAGAGCAAACTTAATTTCATAACCTCTTCGTTCAAGCCTTCTTCCAAGCATATCTCGATTCATTTCATTATCTTCAACAATTAATATGTAAGCCATCGTTAATCCTCTTTTAAATAAAATTTATTCCGCCCATTCTTCTTTGAAAGATAAAGCCTTTCATCAGCTTTATTTATCAAATCAGAAATATTTAGGCTTTCACTTGTAAAGGCTCCACCACCACTGATAGTAACCTTTATTTTTTGATTATCGAATAAAGTTGTTTCTTTCTCAACCACCTGACGAATTTTTTCACATAAATCATGCAAATAATTCGTTGAACTGTTATAAATTATTGCCAAAAACTCCTCACCACCAATTCTGCCAAAAATACTTGGACTCTCAATATTTTCTTTTGCTAAATCACATACCTTTTTGATAATTTCGTCACCGGCAGCATGGCCATAGGTATCATTTACATTTTTGAAATGATCAATATCAAATATTACAACCGCAAAGTTTTCCTTATTTTCTTTCTTTATTTCATCAAAATTTTTCTCAAGCTCTTCAAATACAAATCTTCTATTTGGAATTCCTGTCATCTCATCTGTTATTGCTTGGTGATGTAACTCTGAAAGTAGCTCTTTTTCTCTTTCTCTTAACATTTTCCTTTCAAGGGTAGCTGCAACCTTAGCAAGTAATATTGTTGAATTAAGCGGTTTTGGCAGATACTCATTAGCTCCTAGCTGCAAACACTTAGAAATGCTTTCAACATCATCAAATGATGAAACCATTATTATTGGAAGTTTATCTAGATCAAAGTTTTCTCTTACCTTTATAAGAACTTCTAATCCGTTGATTTCTGGCATCAGCACATCAAGAAGTACAAGGTCATAATTTTTTTTACCAACTGCCGCTAATGCTTCCTTACCAGACATCGCTACCTCGGTTTTAAATCCTGAAGATTCTAATCTTCTTTGAAGTACATCACAGTTTGTTTTGATGTCGTCAACAATTAAAATTTTTGATTTTTTAATTTCATCATTAATCTTTATTTCTGCTTCAATTTTTCCTAAAGAACTAAATAGACTCTCCGCACTTCCTTCATTATCTTGTTTTGATAAATCAACCTTTGACCCTCCTTTTAAGAAATCTACAAAGTTAGAAATAGCATTCTCCACCTCTTTTGCGAGATTTATGATATTGCCAAGATCTTCTTTATGGTTATCGCTAATATCGTCTTCGTAATCTTCAATAAGAATTTCACTGTAGCCAATTATTCCATTTAAAGGCGTTCGTAAATCATGTCTAAGAACCGAGGCCTCTTCATCGTTTTTTATGGATTTATTTTTTTGTTCTGCATATTCTTTAAATGCATCAATAAAATTAAGTCTAAGTGTTATTGCTGATTTTTTGATGTTATCAAATTCATCACTTATTTCCTCATCATATATATCGCTAGAATCAATAATTAGATTTATATAGTCTGAAACAGCATCTACAGGTGTAGTGAAGTCTTGTTTAATTTGAGTAAGTAATATTCTTTCTTTTTTATCACTCATTATTCAGGTCTTCTAATGAACATGGCTTATGAAGATAGTAACCTTGTCCCATCTCACATCCCAAGCTTATAGCCCTTTTTAATTGCCACTCCTCTTCTAGTCCTTCACAAATGAATTCCATAGATAGTGAATCTGCCATTAATTTTGCTATTTGAACTAGACTTTGATTATGAGTTTCCTCTAATTCAAATGTGAAACTTTTATCTAATTTTAGAACATCAACTGGCAGATCCTTAAGATACCTTAAAGCTGAGTATCCAGCACCAAAATCATCAAGTGCTATTGATACTCCTAAATTTTTTATGCTAGAAAGCCTTAATGATGCTATTGATAGATTGTTTAGCTCAGCCGTTTCAGTAACCTCTATCCCAAAATCACCGGGTTTAATATCTAGCCTTTGTATAAAGTCTTTAAATATTGTAAGAAAATCTTTATGTAAAATTGTATGTGCTGAAACATTAAAGAATAATGTGACATCCTCTAATCCTTTTTCTTTTCTAGCATCGAAATACTCTTTTACGATATCCATTGAAGATATAACTACTAGTGAAAAAACATTTTCTCCCTCAATAAATGGTATGACCTTATCATTCGGAATAACTTTATTATTTTCATCATAGAATCTTATTAAAGCCTCTATCCCTGTAAGCTCTTTATTGCCTGTAAGTCTGTATTGTTTTTGATAATTCATGCCAATTCTGTCGTGTTCCAAACAAGACAAGACAGTCTTTAATGCAAATAGGTTTTCTTTTGAATTTGAAACAATTTCAATAAGGAAATATTTTTGATCATCGACAGGAATTACATGCAATAGAACTCTCATTACAAAGTCTTTCTTTCTAAGATTTATTTTCATAAATACATCGAATGAATCAGCTATCTCTGAGTCAAATTGCGCTTTCTCAAGATCTTTCTCATCAATGAATAAAAGATTTGGTTTGTCATTATCTTTCAATGAAAATATATATTTACTCGCATTATTAAGCCAAAGCACTTCACCAGAAGTAGAGGTAATAATGAAAGGTCTTTGATGCATCTTCAAAGACTGTGATAAAAACTTTAAATTCTCTTCTTTGTTTGTCATTTTTTAAATGTATCTTTTCTCATTTGTATTTCTTCATCAACTATTTTCACAAAATCTGGATTAAAAGTAGATTTACTTTTATTCCAAATATCTAAATTTAACTGATTATCAATAAAAAGTGTTCCTAATGCTTTTCTCATAGTTTTCCACTCTTCAATATCTAGCATTCCCATTTGATGTTGATAAAAATGATTTTCTCTTGCCCTCAATATTGCTGTCATATGAATTCTTAGAGCAACTTCCTCTTCAATATCTAACTCTTTTTTCTGAATTAATTTTTTTTTGGCTTTCATTAAAAGAGGATCAAGACCAGCGAGAGTTACCTCTTGATGAGCTTCTGCAATAGATTGTCTAGAAGCAGCTTTCCCCACTTTAATCTGTGTTCTTATTTGAGCTACAAGAAACCACACACTAAAAATAACTGCTGGTCCTGTAATAATATTTACGACTTTGTTAACTAGTTCTATCCAGTATTCGAAACCCATTACACAACTCCAAAAAGATTTTTGAGTATAACAAAGAACATTATTGCTAAAATTGCACCTCCGGGAATTGTAACAAACCACGAACCTAAGATTTGTAAAACAGATCTATAATTCACCTCATTTTTACTAAATATTCCTATCCCTATAACAGCACCCACTAATGTATGGGTTGTAGAAAGGGGAATTCCAGAAATACTTCCTAAAAGAACTACAATAGCTGTAGACATTTCTGCTGCAAAACCTTTGCTAGGCTTCAATTCTGTAATTTTCTCACCGACTGTTCTAATAACTCTAAAGCCTAATGTGAGCATACCTAAAACAATACCAATAGCTCCAGTCAAAAGCACCCATTCTGGTACAGTAGAACTAGCTTCGATAGAGCCTAAGTTTTCAATCGTGGAAATAACTGCAGCCATTGGGCCTACAGCATTTGCAACATCATTTGAACCGTGAGCAAATGCAATAGAACAAGCTGTAAAAATCATTAAAATAGCAAACTTTCCTTCAACATCTGGATTTGGTGTAGTAGAAATATAATGCGATAAAATTAATCTTGAAATCGCATAGCAAATCAGAGCGACAGATAACGAAACAAAAACATTTACTACTAATAAATCAGATCCGCCAAAGGTTGAAGTTATTAATTCAGGAACATCAGTATTTTTTAGACTCTTATTAAGTGTAATAGCAGATATAATGAAACCAACAAGACCAGCATACATTGGTATATATCTTCTTCCTGATTCGATTGGAGTATCTGATTTAATAATTAATTTCTTTGCACTGTAGTATAGAAGTCCGGATAATAACGCTGCAAGTAAAGGAGTGATTAGCCATGATATTGTAATGCTCCCGATATATCCCCAGCTGACTGATGACCATCCTAAATAGAATACTGAAAAACCTGCTATTGCCCCGATTATTGCATGTGTTGTGGATACAGGTAATCCAAAAATAGTTGCTAATAATAACCATGCCCCTGCTGCTAGCAGACTAGAAAGCATCCCTAAAACAAATATCGAGGGATTTGCATCAAAATTACTAGGAGATACGATATTTTCTTTAATTGTTGTTGTAACTTCAGCTCCAGCTAAATATGCACCTAGAAATTCAAAAATAGCTGCTATGACCAAAGCTTGCGTTAGAGTTAAAGCCCTACTTCCAACAGAAGTACCCATAGCATTCGCCACATCATTTGCCCCAATACCATAGGCCATAAAGAAACCGAAAATTAATGCCGATGCAATAATTAGATAAAAATTCTCAATTATGAATTCCACAATGCTTTTTAAGAGTTAAATGCCAGATTTAATAGTATCTTAAAGTTTTATTCATGCAAGAAACTTTTTAAAACATCAGAACGAGATGGATGGCGTAGTTTTCTAAGTGCTTTAGCTTCAATTTGTCTTATTCTCTCTCTGGTCACATCAAATTGTTTTCCGACCTCTTCAAGAGTATGATCATTATTCATTCCAATACCGAATCTCATTCTTAGGACTTTTGCCTCTCTCGCTGTTAATGATCCTAGTATTTCATCTGTAGCGTCTTTAAGACCTCTAATGGAAGCATCATCTATGGGTGAGTTGATTGAGCTATCTTCAAGAAAATCACCAAGATTTGAATCTTCATCATCACCGATTGGTGTTTCCATTGAAATTGGCTCTTTTGCAATTTTCATTACCTTTCTCATTTTATCTTCTGGGATATCTAACCTCTTTGACATCTCTTCAGGAGTAGGTTCTCTCCCAATTTCTTGCATCATTTGCCTAGAGAGTCTATTTAATTTATTTATTGTTTCTATCATATGGACAGGAATTCTAATAGTTCTTGCTTGGTCAGCAATTGACCTAGTTATCGCTTGTCTTATCCACCAGGTTGCATAAGTCGAAAATTTATATCCTCTTCTGTATTCAAACTTATCAACTGCTTTCATGAGCCCAATATTGCCCTCTTGAATAAGATCTAAAAACTGCAGTCCTCTATTTGTATATTTTTTTGCTATTGAAATAACTAATCTTAAATTCGCCTCTATCATTTCTTTTTTGGCTCTTAGCAAACCTCTGTAAGCTTTGTTAATTCTTTTATTAAGCGACAAAATTTGTGTTACAGGCATTAAATTATTTTCATCGATTTTGATAAGGTCTTTTTGAATCCTGATAAATGTAGGTTTTATAGCTTCAATCTTTTTCTTGATTTTTTTATCTTTGGATAGTTTAGTCAGAAGCCGAATGTTTATAAGATTTTCTTCAATCAAAGTTCTTGCCTCTTTATTTGGGAGGCCCACATTTTTAACAAGCATTTTTTTAAGTTCTTTTTCAAAAGCTCCAACTTGTGCTTTTCTCTCAGCCGGAATTATAACCAGAGTATCGAAAACTTTGGAATTGAACTTAATTTTTTGGAATTCTTCCTTTAGTTTGTCCAGAGCTTTTTGAGCTTTAGAATCAAGTTTGGCATTATTTAACGATTTGACATAAGTGTTGTGGTTTCTTTTTATTTTTTTTATTACATTTGTACACTCTTCAAAAGATATTGCTGAAGATTCTTCATTCTCATCATCTTCAATCACCTCCTTTTGTTGATTTTGATCATTAAACTCTTCTTCTACTATTTCGCCTTCAGGTTCATCCAACATAAAACCAGAAATCAAATCTTGTGTTTTCTTTTCTTCCTTCTTAATCCTTTCATAAAAATCCAGGATATATTCAATGCACAGAGGATACTCAGCGCATAATGAAAGAACTTCCTTCATAGCTTTTTCAATTCTTTTGGCAATATCAATTTCCCCTGTTTTGGTCAAGAGGTCTACACTCCCCATTTCTCTCATATACATTCGTACTGGATCAGTCGTTCTTCCTGATTCAATTTCGGTTTGAGAAAGAGCTGCAACTGCATCTTCTGCAGCTAGATCATCGGTGTCTTCATCTTCTCCAAGCATTAATTCATCTTGATCAGGAGTTTCTTCAAAGACTTTAATCCCCATATCTTTAAGAGCTTGCAAGATTTCAGGAAAATTTTCTTCGTCTGTTGATCCCTCAGGCAAAGTATCATTTATATCTGCGTGAGTTAAAAAACCTTGATCACGGCCTAACTGAATTAACTGAGCTATATCATTTGCTGCATTTTTTTCTTCTGGATTAATTTTTTCAGACATTTATTTTATATACCTCTAAATAAACTATTTTCAACCATAGTCATTTAGGAATTTAATCAGCTCCTCTTCCTGAGTTGAGATATTATCACTCAAATTTATAGTTTTTTGCAGATTTTCTTTCCTTTCAACACTTAATTTTCTATCTTTTGCCATTTTTTTCATTTCATTGAGGAAATTTTTGTCATATTTAAGTTGAATATCATCAGAAACTCTTTGAAACTCCTGTAATGCATCATCTTCACTTAATTTAAGATTTAACATCTCTGCTTCAGTGTAAAGTGTTGACTCAGTATGCTGACTGCTACCATTTGAAATTGAATTAATAACTTTTTTTAAAGAAGCCAATGCATCATCTTCAGAATTACTCACAAAATTAAGTGCGCCTTTCTCTGCGATTAAATCTTTAAAATTTGAATAGATATAAACGAATAATAGAAATGATTTGTCAGCCTTAGCCTCAGAGGATTGCTGTACTGTTTTAGAATTTAATTTTGGGATGCTTCTCTTTGTAGAAACTAGAGCTTCTTTACTTACCCCCAATTCTTTACAAATTTTATTTAGTAAAGTCTCTTTCAATAAATCTGCTTCTATATTCTTTATTAAATTTTGTACTTCATATGAAATTAATCTTATATCTTCTGGTGATTGTAAATTTTTACCTCTTTTTAAATATTGAAATACAAAATTTTCCAACACCATCGCATTTTCAGCTTTTTTTAAAAATTCTTTTTTACCATTTTTTAATACAAAAGAATCTGGATCCTCGTCAACTGGTAAAAAAAGAAATCTAATTGTCCTGTCAGCATAAATTTTATTAATACATTGATTGAGTGATCTCCACGCAGCTTTGAGACCAGCCTCATCTGAGTCAAAACAAAAAATTATCTTGTTCTTAAACTTAAAGAGATTTTCAAGATGATATAAAGAAAAAGCAGTACCTAAAGAGGCAACAGCATTATTTATTCCGTTTTGATTTAGCATAATTACATCCATGTAGCCCTCTGTCACAAGAAAATAATCTAACTTTTTATCTTGCCTAGCTTTATTGAAGCCATACAGTTCTCGTTTCTTTTGAAAAAAATTACTTTCTTTAGAATTAAGATACTTAGGCATTTGTTCATCTATCGACCTACCGCCAAACCCAATAACATTTTCTTTAGTATTTAAAATTGGAAAAGTTATTCGATTTCTAAAAAACGGATATAAACCATTTTCTCCCTTGCCAAAAGAACCGCTTTTTATCAACAATTCATCATCAAACTCTTCTCTAAGCTTTTCTATCAATTTCGATTGCACTTTAGGAGCAAAACCAATTAAAAAATCTTTTGCGGTCTCACCAGTAAGACCTCTATTTTTTAGGTACTCTACTGATAAAGGTTCACTCTTTAGATAACTGAAGTATTCTTTTGCAACTAAATTATTTATTTCAAAAAATTTACTATTATCAGGACCTTGCTTAATTGCTGTTCTTGGAATTTCAATGTGATTTATTTCTGCTAGTTTTTCAACTGCTTCAATAAAATCCAGTGATAGGTATTTCATGAGGAAACTTATCACATTTCCTCCTTCATTGCACTTAAAGCAATGATATATCCCTTTTTGTGGGCTTACAGAAAATGTGGTTATGTTGTCACCATCATGAAAAGGACATTTACTCCTGTATTGTCCAGATGATTGACGTAAATCAACATAAGTTCCAATTATCCCAACTATATCCGACATCTCAATTAATTTATCTATAAATTCTCTTGGAATAGATTTACTCACTTTTAATGTTTACCCAACTTTCAAATATTTTTTGTGCTGATAATGAATCATATTCTTTATTTTTAAATTCTGATGAAATTATTTGACTTGTAAAATCTTCATTACATTGGAATACATCTAATTTAAATTCATTTCTTAGATTCTTCTTAAAAATATTAAGTTGTTTAAAAAAATCTTTAGATGGTTTCGAAGGACATCCAATTAAAAATGCATCTGGATCCCATTCATCAACATATGCTTTGATTTTCTTCATCAACTCATCATTATTTTTAATTAACGGCAGGGGAGTAGAACTTCCCGCTATTGTTTCTCCAAAACAAATTCCTATTTTCTTTACACCAAAATCAAAACAAAGAAACATATTGTGATTTTTATTCATTTCCAATATTGTCCCAGAAAATCTTGCTAGGATTTAAATCAGTACTTTTATTAATTTCTTGTAAGCATGTTGGAGAAGTAATATTTATTTCAGAGAGCTTTTCTCCAAGAAAATCCGCACCAGCAAAGTAAATATTTCTCTCTTTTAAAAAGGGAATAATTTGTTTCGCAATTTTTTTATCAAACTCTGTTGTATCTTCAACTTTATATTTAGCTCCAACTGCTAAATTTCCTCTAAAGTCATCACTTGATGGGACTCTTACAACTTTCTTTTCAAGCATTTCATAATTTATAAAAATAATTCTTGTATCTCCTTTATTAGCCTCTTCGATATACTCTTGTAGCATTACATGTTTCCTTCCGTTTTGAGTAATCGTCTCCCAAATCACATTTATATTTTTGTCAAACTCACTTAAACTAAAGATAGATTTACCACCCATTCCATCAAGTGGTTTTATAACAATTTTTTTACATCCTTCTTTAAACATATCTTTTATTTCATCAAGGGAATTTGTAACTTTTGTGACTGGTATGATTTCTGGGAAGTTCAAGATGACAAGCTTTTCATTTTCTTCTCTTAAAGCTTGTGCTGGATTAATGCATTTAATATCTGCAAGGTCTAACAACTGTGTTAAATACAGATATTCTTTATTAAAAGGTGGGGTTACTCTATTAATTACATAATCAAATTGATCAAGATCCTGTAAATCAGCATTTTCTTTTGTGAATGAAAGCAAACTCGGATCAGGAAAATTTACTTTTTCGCATTTCGCAAAAAGATTGTTTAATTTGTAAGTAACATCATTAACACCGAAAGAAAAAACATCATAGCCTCGTTTAAAAGCTTCATTCATGAGAAAAACTGATGTATCTTTCTCAAGATTCATTGAGTCAAAATCGTTGATTATAAAGGCTACTTTCATTTAATAATTTAATTTAGCAAGAGCAACAACAGGCGCAGTCTCAACTCTTAGTATATTAGAACTTACCCTAAAACTTCTTATGTTTTTTTGTTTTTCTAAAAATTCAATTTCTTTTTCATGGTAGCCAAATTCACCCCCTACAACAATTGCATCAACACTCTCATCTCCATTTAAATTTAAGCTTACATTCTGATCCAGGAAAATCGGATTTTTGAAATTCTCAAAATCAATATCAAAAAGAAATTCTGACATTTCAATATCAGGTAAATAATAGTTTTCAGACTGAAGAAATGCTGATTTTATAATTTCCTTATATCTATATTGTCTAGTAAGCTCTTTTGAAAAATCATATTTATCTCGAGCTTTATAAGATATATAAGTAACGATATTTTTTATACCTAACTCTACACATTTTTGAAGGGCATATTCAAATCTTGCTTTCTTTAAAAGAGGAATAATTACACAAGAATGGTATTTTCTCTCTTCTTCATTTATATCTAAAACTTTTAGCTTTGAGTCAGAGGTCAGTATACATAGTCCTCTTAAGCCATTTCCATCGAACGTATAAAACTTTTCGTCATCTTTAATTTTCATTACTTTTTTTAAATAATGTATTTGACTATTGTCTAAAAAATGAGCAATATCAGTATTCATCTTTTTTTTGAGGAATATTGATGCTGTTCTCATAGAGAACAGAAATTATATCATTTTGATGTCTAGCAAGTTTAATACTGATAAAAGGAGTTTAAGAGGTGAAGTCAAAAGGGCCATTAAAAGATACTACCGAAATCTTGATGGTGAAAATCCGATAGAACTTTACGACTTAACTTTAAGCCAGATTGAACCACCACTTCTCGAGGTGGTAATGAAGAAGTGTAGAGGTAATCAATCAGAAGCAAGTAAAATTTTGGGTCTTAATAGAGGTACTTTAAGAAAAAAACTTGCTAAATATGGTTTGTTGTAGTGATTAAAATTAAAACAGCTCTTATAAGTGTTTATGATAAACATGGAATCCTTGAGCTTGCTGAAAAACTCGTTGATAACAATGTAGAAATAATCTCTTCTGGGGGCACATCAAAATATCTAAAAGAAAATAATATTAGAGTAACTGAGGTTGAAGATTACACAGGTTTTTCTGAAATATTTGATGGAAGAGTTAAAACTCTACATCCTAAAATTCATGCCGGGATTTTAGCAAGAGGTGAGAAAGACTTTGAAGAATTAAAAAAAATGGGTGCTAAGAAAATAGATCTTGTTGTTGTAAATCTTTATCCCTTTAGAGAAGAGGTGCAAAAGGGTTCCTCTAATGAAGAAATAATAGAAAAAATTGACATAGGTGGCCCAGCAATGTTGAGAGCTGCCGCAAAGAACTTTAAATACACTGTAGCAGTAGCAGGCCCGGAAAATTACAGTAAAATAAATCTAAACGGAATTAGTGAGGTGCAATCAAAGAAGCTAGCATCACATGTTTTTAATAAAACAAATCTTTATGACTCAGATATATCAAGTTGGTTAAAAGATACTAGAGAAATAAATTTAAGATATGGTGAAAATCCACATCAATCAGCTAAATTAAAGATTGAAACTACTTCACCAATCGACTTTTTAAACCCACTTCAAGGAAAACAAATTTCTTACAATAATGTGGCAGATGCGATGGCAGCATGGAATTGTGTAAATGAATTTGATAAGCCTTCAGTATGTATTGTGAAACACACAAATCCGTGTGGAGTAGCATCAGATACGGATTTAGAAAATGCTTATAAAAAAGCTTTTTCGACAGATCCAACCTCTGCATTTGGTGGAGTAATTGCATTAAATCAGAAGGCAGATAGTAAAGTAATCTCTACCATCATAGCTAATCAATTTGTAGAAGTGCTTATTGCCCCAGATTTTGATCAAGAATCAATTAATCTTCTAAAAAACAAGAAGAACATAAGAGTACTAAAAGGCAATAAATTAGAACATTTTACCAAGAGCTATAAATTTGATTCAGGAGTTTATTTAGAGCAAACCGGTGACAATCTGAATTTTGAGAAAATTAAACTAGAGTCAAATACAAAAGTAAAACCTGAAAATAATGATATTAATGATTTATTATTCGCAATGAAAGTTGCTAAGCATGTAAAATCCAATGCTATTGTAATCGCTAAAGATGAAATGACTTTAGGTATTGGCGCTGGTCAAATGAGTAGAGTTATCAGTACCAAAATCGCGTTTATGAAAGCTGAGGAAGAAAAACTTAATGTGCAAAATTGTGTTTTAGCTTCTGATGCATTTTTTCCCTTCAGGGATAATATTGATATAGCTGCCAGTGAAGGGGTAAAACATATTATTCAGCCTGGTGGTTCGGTAAAGGATGACGAGGTAATTGCAGCAGCTGATGAACACGGTATTTCAATGATTATGACAGGTTATAGGCACTTTAAGCATTAGATGAATGTTTTAGTTGTTGGTCAAGGTGGTAGAGAGCATGCATTAGCATGGAAATTATCCAAATCTAAAAAAGTTGGCAAAATTTTTGTTGCTCCTGGAAATGGAGGAACAGCTAAGGAATCAAAATGTTATAACAAAAAAATAGACGTAAATAATTTTTCTGCATTAGAAGAACTTGTTAACAGTGAAAATATTGAATTAATTGTAGTTGGTCCTGAAGATCCCCTTGTGAATGGTATCAATGACTATTTTCAAAATTCGAGTGTACAAGTGTTTGGACCAACAAAAGAAGGAGCCCAACTTGAGGGCTCTAAAATATTTTCAAAAAAATTTATGTTTGAAAATAATATTCCTACAGGTGCTGCTAATTTCTTTTCTGATTCAAAATTAGCTAAACGTCATCTTGAGACAGTCGAATTTCCAATTGTTCTTAAGGCTGATGGATTAGCAGCAGGTAAGGGAGTTTTAGTATCAAAAAAACTTGGTGAGGCAATGCAATGGATTGAAGACATTATGGAAAAAAATAAGTTTGGTGATGCTGGAAATAAAGTGTTAATTGAAGAATGTTTATTTGGTACAGAGCTTAGTTACATGGGAATAATGACACCTTATAGATTTTACCCTTTTGAGACTAGTGTCGACTACAAGCCACTTTTAGACGGTAATAGTGGGCCAAATACAGGTGGAATGGGCTGTATGAGTCCATCACCATTTATGAATGATGAGCTTTTAAAAAATATAAATAAACAAATTGTTGAGCCAACTATGAATGGATTGAGAAATGCGAAAATAGATTTTTATGGTTTTATGTATTTTGGT
The DNA here is from genome assembly GCA_902526535.1 of uncultured SAR86 cluster bacterium. Lineage (GTDB taxonomy): Bacteria > Pseudomonadota > Gammaproteobacteria > Magnimaribacterales > TMED112 > TMED112. Next base: position 91,844 of record CABZLG010000001.1, on the reverse strand, counting down.
CTTATGGTCAAGGATAATCAGCCTAAAGTACTTGAATATAATTGTAGATTAGGCGACCCAGAAACTCAGTGTTTAATGCTTCAATTAGATTCTGATTTACTAAAAGTATTATTGGATGCACTTTCAGATGATCTAAAAAATATTTCTTGGGGTAAACAGAGCTCTATGGGGGTGGTAATAGCATCAGGCGGATATCCTGGGAGTTATAAAAAAGATCAGCATATTGAAATTTCAGAGTTGGATAAAGTGAAACTTTTTCATGCAGGTACAAAAGATTATAATGGAGAGCTACTTACTAGTGGTGGAAGAGTTTTTAGCCTAAACGCAAAAGCGCCAGACTTAGAATCTTGTAAAAAAATTATTTATACAAACATAAACAATATAAAATTTAATGATATGGTTTATAGAAAAGATATAGGTGATATTTATGAGTCTTGAAGAAAAGATTGCTGGAGAATTCAATCATTTTTTAAAAATTATGAATCATAAAGAGAGGGGGGAGCCAGATGAATCTCTTTCTGAAGATGAAAAGAAACACTCCATATCACTTATGCGGGTCAATGCATCAGGTGAGGTTGCAGCTCAAGCACTATATAGAGGACAAGCATTCTTCGCGAAATCGAAGAAAGTAAAAAAACATCTTCTTAAAGCAGGTGAAGAAGAATTTAGACATTTAAAGTGGTGTGATAAAAGATTAAAGGAACTTGGAGGCAGAAAGTCACTCTTAGACCCATTTTACTATGCTGGTTCTTTTACACTAGGATCAATAGCAGCCTTTTTTGGCGACGAAAAGAGTTTGGGCTTCATAGAAGAAACAGAAAAACAAGTTGTTAAACACTTAGAGGGGCATCTTGATGAAATGTCTCCAAGCGATAAAAAAAGTCGTGAAATTCTCAAAAAAATGATTGATGAAGAGGAAGAGCATGGCAAAGAGGCCAAAGATCATGGGGGAGAAGAGCTTCCTACAGTTGTAAAAGGATTAATGAAAATCACCGCAAAATCAATGACAACCTTAAGTAGGTATATTTAACTATTCAACAATAATTTTGTTAAAAATTTTTATATTTTTTTCAGCAAACCACCCCTGATTTACCTCCAAGGCATATTTTATTGACCCTGATTTTGAACAAACAGAATCTAAGTTTAATGGTTTTAGTTCTTTAATCTCTCTAATAAGAAAGTTTTCATCAATAAAAGCAACTGATAAAGGAATTTTTGTATTTCTCATCCACATACATTTTTTTGAAGACTCTGACCATATAAAAAACATACCCATATTTTCATCTAAGGAGTCAATAAACATTAGGCCTTGATTTCTTGATTGCTTGGTATCAGCTATTACAACCTCTAATACAGAATTATTTATCTTGATTTTTTCTGAAGGCAGAAAGAAGCTAAGCAATAAGATTACGAACGGCAGAAATTGTTTTTTTATAATCATCAGAATTAAAAATTGCAGAACCCATTACAAATGTATCTGCACCAGCATCAGAAATTTCTTTTACATTTTCTTCACTTATACCTCCATCAACCTCAAGCCTTATATCTTTGCCAGTTTGATCGATCAAAGATCTGAGCTTTTTAATTTTTGGAAGGGTTCTGGAAATGAATTTTTGCCCACCAAAACCTGGATTTACTGACATCAACAGAATTAGGTCAACCTCCTCTAAAAGATCTTCTATTAATGATAAGGGGCTAGCTGGATTTAAAACCAAACCAGACTTACAGCCTGCGTCTTTTATCTTTCCCAGCGTTCTGTCAACATGATTACTAGCTTCAGGGTGAAATGAAATCAGATCAGCGCCAGCTTTAGCGAATTTTTTTACTAAATCGTCAACTGGCTCCACCATAAGATGCACATCAATAAAATCTTTTATTCCAAAATCTCTTAAAGACTTACAAACCATAGGGCCAATAGTAAGGTTAGGGACATAATGATTATCCATCACATCAAAATGTATCCAATCTGCACCACAATCTAAAACTGCATTTACTTCCTCACCTAGCCGAGCAAAGTCTGCTGATAAAATAGAGGGAGCAATTACTTTATTCACTATTTAAATAATCAAGGGTATCTTTAATACCAACATCATACCAATTTATATTTGGAATATCTGCAAAGACTCTCTGCTCAGCAGCTAAATGCATCATTAAGTCTTCCCAATAGTGAGAGTATTTAGTTTCCATTCCTTGAAAAAAAGAAGAATTAATTATGCTAAACCCCGTCCAGGTGAAATTTTTTTCTCCATGAACAATAACTTTTTCATTTTTAACTGAAAAATCTCCATTTTTATTATTTCTTACTGCAAAAATTGTTGGTGCTTTAAATTTTTTAAAATACTTATAATCAATGTCACTATAAATATCAGCATTTAACACTAAGAAGTCATCATTTCCAAAATGATTGATTGAATTTAAAATGCCGCCACACGTACCTAAAATTTCTTTCTCATGGCTAAATATGATTTCAATTTTTCCAGAGAATTTTGAGGTTAAATGTTCTTCTATTTGTTCGCCAAGATAGTGAAGATTTATTACCACCAGCTCAAAACCTGATTTGATAAGTTTATCTAAATGATAGTCAATCAAAGCTTTTCCTTTCACTTGAATGAGAGGTTTCGGTGTATTTTTTGTTAACTGTCCAAGCCTTTTACCAAAACCTGCAGCAAGAATCATTGCTTTCATATTAATTTCTCAACAATCCTTAATGCATCTTTTTCATTTAAATATTTTAGAGCTAATAAGAGCCTTTCAACAAACAAAGTTATATCTTTTTGACGATTCAAAAGCTTACCTTCCTTAAAGTATTTGCTGAATGTTCCAATAATCCTCATTGAACGATGAGCAAGAGCGACAAAAATTTCTTTTTGTGAATCCTCACCAACTAATCTCTTAGAAAATTTATTGACTAATTCATCTGAATAATTAAATTTATGTTCAAAAATTAATGATGCAGCATCCATACTAATTGGACCAGATTTAAGATCTTGGAAGTCTATGATATGAATTTTATCTTTATAAAAAAGCATGTTCCTTCTTTCATAGTCAAAATGAGTAGGCACAATAGCTTGTTGTACTAGCTTCCCTGAAATTGAATTTCTTAATTCTTTTATTACTAATTGTTCTTCGGAAGAAATGGTTATTTTTTTATCATAAAAAAAATTTAAGAAATCCTTAGTTTGAGAATAATGTGATTCTAGTGATATATTTTCTTCAATAGAGAAGTTTGGAATTGATCTAATTTTTTCTAATTCAACTGAAGCACACTTCAAAAAATCTTCCTCAGATAATTCATCATATTCATCAAGTGTAATATCTCCTAAATCTTCAAGAAGTAAATAATCCAATTCATCTGAAAAACCAAAGATATCTGGAACATTTACTTTTTCATCTTTTAATATTTTTTGTATCTTAATAAAGTTAGCTGCGTTTTCTTTAGGGCCAAAATTATTCATTAAAACATAGCTATTATTATTTACTTTTATTCTGTAGTAACTTCTTTCGCTTGCTTCTTGTCTGAGTGGGCTAATCTGAAATGAATGGTTACCTAGAATTTTTTCTAACCAACTGATTGCTTCTTTTAAGTCTTTTTTCAACTATCTTTTACTACCTGAGGAACTGGATAAGCATCTTCGGGTACAAAAAAATCTGGTATTAGTTCTGCGAATGGATAATCAGCGTATTTACTAAAGTCTGTTTCGCCATGTTCGGCTAGCAAAGAGTCATCTAAAACGAAATTGCCTGAAAATTTATCTTTGTCTTTATTTAGAATTATATGGGCAGCATCAGCCATTATCTTTGGATCTCTTGATTTTTTCATCATTTCATCTCCTCCTAGTACATTTTTTACTGCTGCTGTCCTAATGGCCGTTCTCGGCCAGAGAGCATTTACTGCAATTTGTCCTTTGTATTCAGCTGCCATACCTAAAACACACAGGCTCATATTGTATTTAGCCATTGTGTAGGCAACATGACCCTGGAACCATATTGGATTCATATCCAAAGGCGGTGAAATATTCAAAATGTGTGGATTATCTGATTTAAGAAGGTGTGGTATGCATGCCTTACTCGTAAGGAATGTGCCTCTGCCATTGATGTTATGCATAAGATCATATCTTTTCATATCTGTATCCAATGTTGGTGTAAGGCTTATTGCAGACGCATTATTAATGCAAATGTCAATTCCACCAAAATGATCTACAGCTTTCTTTACTGATTCATGTACATTATGTTCATCTCTAATATCACATTGAATAGGCAATCCATGTCCTCCTGCTGCTTCAATCTCTTCAACTGCAGTAAATATTGTTCCAGGAAGTTTAGGGTGTGGATCAGCAGTTTTTGCCGCAATCGCAATTTTCGCTCCATCGGCTGCTGCTTTTAATGCTATAGACAGACCTATACCTCTGCTTCCGCCGGTCATAAAAATCACTTTATCTTTCAAACTCATAAAACTTTTTTACATTTTAAAAGTCCTATAATAACAGGCATATGAACAAATTTAAAAAACTATTATTGTTATTTACATTAACGTATCAAAGTTTTTTATGGGCTGAGTGTTCTGATGAAGACAAAAACTCACAAATAAAGTTAGCTGATGGTGAAATCAAACTTGATGAAAAAACCTCATTGGGTTTTAAGAGTGCAGAACTTAAAAATAATGAAACAGTTTTAACTGATGTTGAAATATATACATGTGATAAAGATGCTGTATGGAAATTTTCAGCAGATGAAGCTTCTCTTAAAAAAGATAAAAGCATCCAACTAAAAAAAGCAAAAGTTACTTTATTTGATATTCCAATATTTTGGGTAAATGAGGTAAATTACGATGATAAAGATTCTATTTCAGTACCCTCTCTTGGATTAACAGATAATGAAATAGATATTAGTTATAAATTTCAAAGAAAATATGAAAATAGTTCATTTGTCTTAGAACCTGTTTACACAAAATCTAAGTTTGGTGCTTCATTTAAATACCAGCACAAGGATGATGACAATAATTATAAATTTACAAGCTTAGCTCTGAATGATAATGATGGCTCTTGGGTGTACAAACTAATTGGAAACTCTTTAATTGGGGAAAATATAACATTTGGAGTGAATTATTCTGATTTTTCAGGTCAATCATTAATACAAAACTATGGATATAGATATCTAGACGCAAGTAGAAGAAGTTTAGATCTGAGGCAATCCATAAATTTATCTTATGAGCTTGATAATTTATTTATGAGTTTTGGAAGTGATGACTTCAAACAGCTAGGTATTGCTAGACCTGTTTCACATAGAAAAGATTATGTAACAAGTAATTTATTTTTTGATATAGGTCAATTTCGTATAGATTTAGTAACAGAATTTGCAAAATTTAAAGACAAATCTAACAAAATCTTTCAGTTGCCCTATTCTGTTTACGACAATGTTGAGCGTTTTTTTACAGAACTTAGAGCTTCTAATAAATATCAAAACATTAAGATAAAAATTGATACTGATTTTCTTGTACAGATAAGAGACTACTCTTTTAAGGACAAAACAATTGAAGGCATCCAAAAAAATGACTTTGCTTTCAGGCAGAATTTTTCTTTTCGTGAAATTAAAGGACTCAAACTAGGTGTGATTGTTTCTTCGTATGAAGATCAATCAGAAGTTCCCATACTTGATTCCTATCCAAGAATGCCTACTCCAGAATCTAATATATCTTTACAGCCTTGGTCAGGGAAAGATAGAGGGCCTAATCAAAATAAATTATTTATTTTTCACTCAGGATCAATGAACAATTTTGATTACTCTGTATCAACAAACTTATATGAGGACTATAACTTTTCAGATGAAAGCATGATTTTCAAAAAGTTTTATGAAAAGAAACCAATTTTTTTTAAGATTCAAAAAAACTCTGGAAACTTTTCTTATTTTACAAATGGAAACTATAGTGTTGAAAAAGAAAAATTTATGGGGCTACGGTTTGGATTAAAATATTCAAACCAAGAGGGTTTATTTTCATTAGAAAAAAATGAATTTGCTATGGCAAGTTTTCCCTTATCTGGAATAAATAATTATGTTTTAAAAGCAAAACAAAAATTTGGTGATATAACTTTATTCACTAGAGCTCAATATTCACAAGAAAATGAATTAATTAATGAAAGTGTTATTGGTGGAGAATGGTTTGTTGATTGTTTGAAATTAAGATTAAGTCTTGAACGAGCTAGATTTTTTCCATATATAGATCCTAACAACGTAAATTTGTCTTATATGCAGATAATAAATTTGACTAATCCTCAGGTAAAAAATAACCTTAGCTTTGAATTTGAACTGATAGGGCTTTCAAATATTTTGAACCCATTAGAAAATATTATTGAAAATGGATTATTTAATTAAATTAATTTTTGTACTTTCACTATCTGCTGGTGCTTACAGTCAGACGGTTGATAGGATTGCAGTGATTGTTAATGATGGGGTTGTTCTTGAATCAGATATTCAACTTAAAATTAATAATTTTAAGAAAGAAGCTGCTATTTCAGGAGCGAGAGTACCGTCTGAAGAGGATTTAAGAAATGAAATAGTTGAAGCTCTGATAATTGAGGAACTTCAACTACAGATTGCTGACAAAGCAGGTATAAAGATAAGTGATGAAGAACTTAATGTTACCGTCAAAAGAGTTGCTCAGCAAAATGAGTTAACAATTGAAGAATTTATTCAATCGATTGAAGATGAGGGTGATTCCTATGAGCTTGTCAGAGATGAAATCAAAAGATCATTAAAAATTAACAGGGTACAACAAGGAAGGGTTCAAAATAGAATATCTATAACTCAAGAAGAGTTAGTAAATTTTCTTAATACAGAAGAAGCTAAAACACAGTTAGGACCAGAACTAAATGTTAGGCAAATTTTAATAAGAACAAATTCTCAGAAAAACATTGATGATGTTTATAACGAAGTTGTTGAATCTGTTGATAGTGGGAAAAATTTCATAGAGCTATCAGAAAATTTTTCTGAAGATCAAAATAAGGGAGATTTAGGTTGGAGAAAGATAACTGGTTTCCCAGAATTATTTCAGAATACTCTTGAAAAACTTAAGATTGGAGAAGTTTCAGAAGTTATAAAAAGTGGTGCAGGCTCACATATTCTTTACCTTAATGATAAAAGAGGTCCAGCAGTTTCTTTTGAAAAAGAATGGGAAGTTAGACATATACTTCTCATTCCTAACAGAGTAAGACCAGATGATGAATCTGAAGAATTAATGATTTCTATAAGAGAAAGATTACTTGCTGGCGAAGATTTTGATCAATTGGCAGCAGAGTTTAGTGATGATCCTGGCTCAAAACAGGAAGGTGGAAAGCTGGGTTGGGCAGGTAAAGGAAAGTACACAGAGGCCTTTGAAGAAGTAATGATGAGATCTGATCTCAATGAGGTTTCTCTTCCTTTTCGTTCAGACTTTGGATGGCATATTTTAGAAGTTATTGGTACTAGAATTGAAGACAAGACAAATGAAAGAATTGCAGATCAAGCATTTAATTATCTATACAGCAGAAAATTTGAGGAAGAACTTGAATCAGATTTACAAGAACTTCGAGCTGAAGCGTTCATTGAAATAAAGGACTATTGATAAATAAAAAAATTATCGTTTCTTTGGGTGATCCTGCGGGTATTGGACCTGAAATTTTTTTAAAGGCCTTATCTAAAATAAATTCGAAAGAAATTTTTGAAAAAATTGTTGTTGTAAGTTCATTAAGTGTTTTAGATTTTATAAATAGCCAACTCAAATATAGTTTTGAGTTCAACGAACTAACAAATATCAAAGATACTAAATCGAATAAGATTAATTTTATTAATGTTCAGAATTGTCCAAACTATGAAGTAGGAAAATCAGATGAAAATAATGCAGATTATGTTATCGACTGCATTAATATTGCATCGGATTTGGCATTTGATAATAAATTCAATCTTGTTACAGGCCCTATTAATAAAAGTATTATTTCTTCCAAAATTAAAAATTTTCAAGGACACACCGAATACTTAAAGAATAAATTTTCTTGTAGTGATGTTTTGATGTTGTTAGCAAATAATCAGCTTAAAATTGGGGTTGCAACTACTCATATACCTCTTAAAGAGGTTTCAAACACTATTACTGAAAAACTATTAATCAATAAAATAAGCCTTTTAGAAAAGGGATTAAGAGAACTCTTTAATATCCAAAATCCTTTGATGGGTATTTTGGGATTAAATCCACATGCAGGTGAAAGTGGCGAATATGGTCAAGAAGATAAAAATATTATTCAGCCTAGCGTTCACAAGCTAAGTAACAAATTTAATCTGATTGGACCTTTGCCGGCGGATACCGCTTTTGTTTCATCAAAATGTGATGGATATCTTTCTATGTATCACGATCAAGCTTTGCCAGTAATTAAAACACTAGATTTTCATGGCACTGTAAATATTACTATTGGACTACCTTTTATGCGTGTCTCGGTTGATCATGGGACAGCTGAAGATATAGCATCAGATTTTAAAGCAGACCCTAGCAGCATGATAAAATCGATAAAAATTGCTTTGAATGAAAATAAAGCCTAAAAAATCTCTTGGCCAAAACTTTTTAAGAGATAACACTTTCATTGAAAAAATCCTTACATGTGCCAATCTGCCAAATGCTACTGAAATTATTGAAATAGGGCCTGGTGATGGCGCTCTTACAAATTACTTAGCCAGTACAAATAAAAAATTTAGGGGCTTTGAAGTAGATAGTAAATTAAATAGCATCTTAAATAATAAGTTTTCTGATAATAATAATATGGAGTTTATAAATGCAGATATTCTGGCAGTTGATTTACATAAATTTTCCTCAAAAAGTCTTATAGTCTTTGGCAATCTGCCTTATAACATTTCATCCCAAATTATTTTAAAGATTTTAGAAGAAGACTTTATTTTTCTTGAATGTATTTTTCTCGTTCAAAAGGAAATGGCAGAGAGATTCATTTCAAAAAAAGAGAAGCAAAATAAACTTTCTTTAATAACTGAATATTTTGGCACAATTCATGGAATATTTGATATTCCACCTGAGGCATTTCATCCAAAACCAAAAGTGACTTCAACACTAATCAGATTAGTTAAAAATAATAAAGATAGAGAACTAAATTATCAAAATTTTAAAATGGTTTTAACGAAGTGTTTCGCGAACCCGAGAAAAAAAATTAAGGCTGGATTAAAAGCATTAAATCTGGAAATGGATGGTTTTTCGTTTGATATTAATAAACGTCCTGAGGAGCTTGTCTTGGAAGATTTTTTTGAAATACTAAGGGCTTATGAACAACAAATCTAAATTTGTAATAGGTGACATTCAGGGTTGTTACAAAGAATTTAAAAATTTACTAAAACTTATAGACCCAAATAAGGAAAATAAATTCTTCTGTGTAGGTGATCTTGTAAATAGAGGTCCAGAATCTGAAAAGATAGTTGATTATGTTTTAGAAAATAAAGTAAAGAGTGTACTTGGTAACCATGATTTGCATCTAATGGCAATTCTAGCAGGAGTGCGTAAACATAATGATAAAAAAGATACTATGACAAAAATTATAAGCAAGAATAAATCTGTTGAAATTCTAGATTATTTTTTAAATTTCCCTTTTGCCAAAGTGCTCTCAAATGAAACAAAAAAAACACTTGTTGTACATGCAGGTGTTCTGCCCACTTGGTCTATTAAGGATGTAAAAGCTGCAAATGAAGAACTAACCTCTTCCTTAAGATCTAACCCTGAAAAGTTTCTTGATCAAATGTATGGTGATAGAAGGAAGGCAATTTCTAAATCAACTAATAAAAAAAATAGGAGAAGATACCTTGTAAATGCTTTCACCAGAATGAGATTCATAACTAAAGAAAATAAATTAGACTTAAATACCAAAATTAAGGAATCACCAAAGCAAAAATATCAACCTTGGTTCAATTATAAACATAAGACTTTAAAAGAAGTTGATAGCATTGTGTTTGGCCATTGGGCTGCACTGAAAGGTGTCACAAATAATAATAAAATAAAAGGAGTTGATCTAGGATGCGTTTGGGGTGGCTCCTTAGCCGCAATCAATATTAACGATAGATCAATTATTACAGTAGACTCTCAGAAATGAAGATATATAAAGTTGGTGGAGCAATTAGAGATGAATTATTAGGATTTATACCTGGTGAGACAGATTGGGTTGTAATTGGCTCTTCACCAGAGGAGATGTTTTCACATGGTTTTAAAAAGGTAGGTAAGGATTTTCCTGTATTCTTACATCCTAAGACTAAAGAGGCTTACGCATTAGGAAGAAAAGAAAAAAAAGTAGGAAGGAAGCATGGAGATTTTCAATTTATTTTTGATAAAACTATCTCTCTTGAAGAAGACTTACAGAGAAGAGATTTAACTATAAATGCAATTGCACAGAATGAAAGTGGGGATTTGATTGATCCGTTTGGAGGTGTAAATGATTTAAAGAAAAAAGTTCTAAGACATGTATCTGAAAGTTTTTTTGAAGACTCTCTAAGAGCTTTAAGACTTGCGAGATTTTATGCCAAATTTAGTGATTTTCAAATCCACACAAGTACCAAAAAAGGTTTGCAAAAAATTTCGCAATCTGGGGAGCTGCATTATTTAAGTGGTGAAAGAGTTTGGGAAGAAACTCTGAAGGCACTAAATTTTGATTTCTCAAGATTTTTAAAAGTGATTAAAAACTTTAATCTTCAAGAACCTTGGTTTTCTAAGTTAGTTAAAATACCAAAAATAATTGATCAAAGACCTGAAATTGCTCTTTCTCAAATTAATCAAGCTAATAAATATAATTTCTGTTTAAAGCTAAAAAAATATATGCCAAAAAAATTTCTTCAATATCTAGAAATATGGAAACAAATTCAACAATTTAACAAAAGTTGTAGTGCTGATGATAAATTTCTTTTCTTTTCATCATTTTTAAATGATAAAAAAAGAGTAATTTTTAAAGATATCATCAAATATTTTGATGATAAGAGTAAATATTGTTGCAATGTTATAGATGAAATTACAAAAATAGATTTTACTGACTTAACATCACATAAACATGATGAAATTGAAAAAATTAAAAAGAAAAAAATAATTAATATAATTGAGAGATATGAGTGATTGGATTTTTATTACAGGTGGTGCCCAGAGAATAGGCAAAGCTATTGCTGAACACTTTCATCATAATAATTGGAATGTAATCATTCACTACAGGAATTCTGAAAAAGAAGCTATTGAGCTTAAGCAGAAACTTAATTCGATGAGAAAGAATTCATTCGAAATTATAAAGGCAGACCTTGATGATCATGCTTCAGTAGAAGTTTTATGTAAAAAGGTACTAGAAATCTCACCAAATTTAAAAGCAATCATAAATAATGCTTCAACATTTTATCCAAAAGAAATATCTGAAATTGAAGAAGAAGACTGGAGTGCACTTTTATCCTCAAACCTAAAGGCACCAATGTTCATATGCAAATTTTTAGGAGGAAGGTTAAAGAAAAATACAGGCTCGATAGTCAATATTACAGATATTTATGCTGAATCAGGCTTAGCAAAGTATGTTACCTATGCTGCTGCAAAGGCAGGGTTATTGAATATGACGAAATCACTTGCATCTGAATTAGCACCTGAGGTGTTAGTAAATTCAGTAGCACCAGGTGTTATTTTATGGGATGTCGGAAATGAGCCAGATGAAGAAAAGAAGGAAGAAATATTAAAAAAAGTACCACTTAGGCGAATGGGGTCGGTAAAAGATATTGTATTGATGGTTGATTATTTAGTCACAAAAAATACATATATGACAGGAAGAAATATTAATGTTGATGGTGGAAAGTCTTTAGGATGAATGACGAACAAAGAGTAGACATTAAATTAGGCGAAAGAACTTTTTCGTTTAGTATACCGGCTGATGAATTTATACCCTTTGGAAAGGCGAAAAAAAAGATTGAAAAACTTCTTGAGGAAATTAATGCTCCTGAAGAAAAGCTTGATCATGCATTAGTGCAAATTGCTCTTAGATTTGCCATCGAATATGAATTAAAAAATGAAGATCTTTCCTCTGAAAGTGAAATAAATGAAAGAGCTTTAGACGACTTAACAAATAAAATAAAATTATTTATAAACCAATAGATACATTTGCAAAAAATGTTTAATATTTAATTGTCTGAATCATAGTTTTTCAGAATTTACTCTAGAACCGATAATGTAAATTAAGGGAAGCAGATTTTTTATAGCTGTGCGTTACTTTAGAGGAAGCCTTACTATAAATAAGAGCTACCCACCTGACCTAAGGGTTCAGGGTGACTGGAAACAATGATTCAGATGTCTGTTAAAAATGAAATAAGATCAGAAATTCAAAATAAACTCCTTTCATTTTCGCAATATGAAATAATTGAAAAAACACATCTAATTCAAAAACTTCTAGATAAGCAAGAGCTGTTTCAGAAAGCTAAGAAAATTGGTTTGTTTATGCCTATCAAATTTGAACCCAAACTTGTAATACCAAAAGATAAAAAAGTTTATATCCCCTTTATAAAAGATAAATTTTTAGGCTATGGAAATATATCAAAAGGAGTTTTAGTTGGCACTTATGGAATATTAGAACCAAAATCTAAAACAGAGGTAAATATATTTGAATTAGATATCATTTTAGTTCCACTTGTTGGTTTCAATGAGAAACTTTATAGGATTGGAAGAGGTAAAGGGTTCTATGACAAAACTTTTGTTAATATTAAGAGTGGAAGAAAAGGACCTGTTTTATGGGGAGTAGGTTTTGAAATGCAAAAAACAAATCTAAACTTTCAAGAAAAGCATGATGTTAAATTAGATAAAATTTTTACTGAAATAGAAATCTATGAATAAGAAATTTTTTGCAGCCGAAGGCGCATTTGACGAGATAAATAGTTCAAATGGTAAAATAAATATAGGTATTGGGACAGGGTCCACAACAACCATTTTTATAAACGAATTTCTTTCAAATTTTAAACACAGAATAAACAATATTTTTTCAAGCTCAAATGAATCAACAGAGTTATTGGAGAATCTACAATTTAAAGTTTCACAAGGAGCACCAGAGAATTTTTTATTAGATTACTACATTGATGGAGCAGATGAGATAGATAAAAATTATTATCTTATTAAAGGCGGTGGAGGGGCACACACTAAAGAAAAAATACTAGCTGCAGCTTCAAAAAAATTTATATGTATAGCTGATGACTCTAAAGAAGTTGAAACTCTTGGTACATTTCCTTTACCAATAGAAGTGCTTCCATTTGCAGAACATTCAGTAAGAAGAAATTTAGAAAATATGGGTGAAAAAATAACAAAGAGAAGTTTTTTATCTGATAGTGGAAATATTATTCTAGACATACATGGGATGTTAATTTCTGATCCAGAAAAAATGGAGGTAGAACTCATATCTGTTCCTGGCATTGTAGAAGTAGGTATATTTGCAAGAAACAAGCCTACCTCAATAAAGATAGGTAGAGATACGTATTATGAGTCTATAGATTGCTGAATTGCTTCAACTATCTGCGGATCTGAAGGATTTATCCTATGAGAAAAACTTTTCACCTCTCCTTTACTAGTAATTAAAAATTTATGAAAGTTCCAAGTAGGTCTTTTTTGTGTAATTTCGAATAACTTTTCAAAGAAAGGATGTGTATTTACCGCGTTTACATTTGTTATTGAGAAAAGAGGAAATGTAATATCAAAAGTTGACTTACAAAATTCTGCAACTTCTTCTTCATCGGTGAATTCTTGATAAAGAAAATTTCTTGATGGGAACCCTAAAACAGTGAAGTTATCTTTTTTAAAACGTCTTTGTAGTTGTTCAAGCTCTTCATATTGGTAAGTAAATCCACATTTGCTCGCAGTATTAACTACAAGAATAGTTTTACCAGAATACTCACAAAGATTTTGATATTTTTTTTCATTTAGAATTTTTACTTCCTCATCTAGAAGACCTTCACATGCGGAAAGAACACTGCTTGAAAAAAGATATAAAAAAATTGTTGCAATGATTTTAATTTTCATATTTCACACCGAAAAAAGTATACAGAAGTATCTAGGAAATGCCTACAATTAATACTACAAAAATTAGACATAGAGTAGCTAACTCTATGGAGTCTGAAAACTTATTAATTATGTTATTAAAATACTTTTCCATCTTAGACTAAGTAAATCTCTCCGATTAAATAACCAATTGAAAAAAAAGCTGCAGTCCAGACCGGGTAATCTTTACAAAAAGTGAATAAGTTGTAGAAGTAATCTTTCATTCTCAAAAAAGTTTGGGGCCGAAGCCCCGAGTTGTCAGTCTTTGGGGGAGAGGAGAGACTGACTTAAGTAATATAATACATATTTATTATGTAATATCAATATTTATTATAAATAAATGATGCTTATTTTATAAAATAATAGCTATTTATTAATTGTTACTGGTATTCCCTCCTCTACAAGGTTAAATAACTCAATAACATCTTCATTTGACATTCTTATGCAGCCTTTTGAAGCTTTTACTCCTAATAGCCATTCCTCTGGTGTTCCATGTATGTAAATATACCTGCTATAAGAATCTACACCCTCACCTTTGTTGATCCCATCCTCTAATCCATCAAGCCAAAGAATCCTTGACTGAACCACATCATCTTCCACAAGTACTGGATCAGAATCATATATAGGATAAATTTCACCTGAAAAGCTCCTTCCAATAAATCTTGCCCCTAATGGAATGTCCTTTCCAATTTTTCTTTTGATAATATGTTTCCCAAGTGGTGTTTTAAACGAGTTAACTTTTGATCCTTCTCCGTACTTTGAAGAAGATATTAAATAGGTTTTTACAACGGATTTGTTATTAAGCAAAAATAATTTTTGCTCGGTAATAGAAATTTCAATCTCTGTTGATTTCATCAGGAAGGACATGATTAATAAAACCAAGATATTATTTTTCATTTCTTTTTTTATCAATTAAAGCTAATAGGATAATAATAAATGAGAAGATGAGTAATGGATAATCTCCAAAAATTAGATATGTTGTATTTTTCATATTAGTAGAGATAGTTTCTGTTTTAAAACCCCTGATACCTTTTGGAATGTTTTTTGATAATTTTCTCTGATTAAAAGGTGAAATAATCTCTGAAATACCATCTGTAGTAGATCTAACAACCCATTTTTGAGACTCAATTGCACGTGCTTTTGCATGAAGTAGATGTTGTGCTGGCATATTTTTTCCATACCAGCTGTCATTACTTATATGAATGATAAATGCTGAATTCCGAGTTCTATCAACAAAAGTATCATTGAAAGATAATTCCCAACAAATTAAACCAGAGAAGGGAACTTGTTGAACAAAAACCTTTTTTTGAGATTTTTCTCCTCTTGTTAGTGATGAGTTAGGGATATTAAAAAATTCACTGAAGTTTTTTAGTAAATTATTGAAAGGCTGAAATTCTCCAAAAGGTACTAAGTTTCTTTTATCATATCTATCATCCGTTGAAGTATTTACGATTGAGGTAAAAATACTTTCATCCTGTTGAACAAAGAAACCACCAATAATATCAACATCCGCAAATTCCGTTCTTACTTGAAAATTTTGATAGCTACTTACGGCCTCAGGCCATATTATTACCTCAGCTCCATCTTTTTTTGCCTGCAAAGTTAGGTTGTTTAAAATTTTGTAGTTATTTTCTACTGGTTGAACAACTGCAATTTTTAATCGTTTAGAACTTTCATCAAGAAATAAATTCTTATTTGGACTTAAAAAACCAACTAGTAATAACAAAAATATAGTTCCAATTCTTAAAGCACTGATCTTTAGGGCTAAGACAATTATTAAGCCAAAAATAAATGATGTTCCAGATACACCTATTAAAGGAAGATATCCTGTGAAATTAATAGGAACTGAAAAAATCCCAATATTTAACCATGGAAATCCTGATATCATCCATGAACGAATCCATTCCAGAATGAAAATTAAAGATGGTACCAGTAGCACAAAAAATTTATTCCCTTCAAAAAATCTTACTGAAAGAGTAAAAAAGCCAAAATAAAAAGATAAGTAAAGAATTAAAAGGGTGGTAATAAAAAAACTTAAAAAATATCCTGCACCATAAAAATTTATTGCATCAAAGATCCAATTTATTGAAAGAGACCAAAATATTAAACCAATTACAAAACCTCGAAAAAATGCTTTAATCAATTTTTCGAACTGTTATTTTTTTTATTTTTCTTTGATCCGCAGATGTAACAGTAAATCTAAGATCATAGTCTTCAAAAGTTTCACCTACTTTTGGAAGATGCCCAAATTTCCTCAAGGCAAAGCCTCCAATAGATTCTACCTCTTCAGAACTCAGGTTAATTTCAAAAAATTCTTCAAATTTTTCTATATCCAAAGTTGCAGAAACTATAAACTCATTTTGGTTAATTTTAATAATCTCATCTGTTTTTTCTTCATAAAACTCATCTTCAATTTCACCAACAATTTCTTCAAGAATATCCTCAATAGTAATTAGTCCTGCCAACATTCCATATTCATCTAAAACCATAGCCAGATGAGCTCTATCTTTTTTGAAGTCCTCAAGAAGAGATGTAACTGATTGTGTCTCTGGAACATATTTGACCTCTCTTAATAAGTCTTTAATTCGAAATTTTTTATCACTTATTTCTTCATCAATTAAATCTTTTACGTGAAGTACCCCAACAGCTTTTTCTGATGAGCTATCAAAAACAGGGTATCTTGAATGTCTTGTATCTTGAATAGTTTTGTAAACTTCCTGCATGTTGCTATTTTCATTTATATAAGAAATATTTACTTTTGGAATCATAATTTCTCTGACTATAGCATCTTTAATTTTAAGTACATTTTGTATAAGTTCTTCAATCTGTTCATCGTCTGGTGTTTCTATTGTTTTATTAGAATTAGTTTTTTCTTTAGAAAACAGATTTGAAAAAAAAGATAAAAATCTTCTCTGCGAGGGCTCTTCAGACATTATTTATAAGGATCAGATATTCCAATTTGTGACAAAAACTTAATTTCTTTTTCTTCCATTAATATAGCATCATTTTCATTATCATGCCCATAACCATTTAAATGTAGAAGAGAGTGTATTAGTAGATGTAAAAAATGATCTAAATGATTTTTATTTTGGGCAAGTGATTCCTCTAATAATAAATCATTACAAATAAGTATTTCTCCCTCACAATTCATATCTAGCTGATCTAGCTTCTCACTTGGAAAAGAGAGAACATTTGTAGGTTTATTTATTTTTCTAAATTTATAGTTAATTTTTTGAATATCCTCTTGAGAGCAAAAACTAACTTCAACATTTAATCTATTTATATCAAAAAATGTAATGAATAGATCAAGTGCTTCGGTAATAGCTTTCTTATTATTATTCAATTTTGTCGGTAAATTGAATATTTCAAATTTAAAATTATTCTTCGAAATTATCATATGCTTGAACAATTTCTTGAACTAAGGAATGTCTTACAACGTCTCTTGCACCAAATTTTGTAAATTTTATCGAATCAACATTCTTAAGAACTTCTATAGAGTGTTTGAGACCAGATGTAATATTTTTAGGTAAATCAATTTGACTTAAATCTCCATTTACAACAGCTTTAGATCCAAAACCTAACCTTGTAAGAAACATCTTCATCTGCTCAATCGTTGTGTTCTGGCCCTCATCCATAATTATGAAAGCTTCTCTCAATGTTCTGCCTCTCATATAAGCAAGAGGAGCAATTTCTATTACATCTCTTTCAACTAACCTAGTTACTCTTTCTGCTCCTAACATATCATGCAAAGCATCGTATAAAGGTCTAAGATATGGATCAATTTTTGAGGACAAATCTCCTGGTAGAAAACCGAGCTTCTCTCCGGCCTCGACAGCTGGCCTGACTAAAACAATTTTTCTTATTTTCTCGTTTATTAAATCGTCCACCGCACATGCAACTGCTAAAAAAGTTTTTCCCGTACCTGATGGCCCTATTCCAAAAGTTAAATCACTTTTTTTAATATTATCCAGATATGCAATTTGATTTTTTCCTCTAGGAGACACAAGTGTGCGAGGAGTTTTAATCTTTGACGAGTTTGATTCTTCGTTTTCTTTATCTTCAAATTTTGCTGAATGTAAACTTAGATGAACAACATCTGGGGTTATTATTGAATTGGTTTCCAATTTTTCTTTCAGACTAAATAATGCAGAGACTCCTATACCAACATCTTCTTTTTTTCCTTTTAATTCAAATTCTGTCCCGTTTTGAAGAACTTTAATACGAAGGGCTTTTTCAATTTGTTTTAAATTTTTATTAAATTCTCCGCAAAGTAGAATTAATCTATCTGGACTTAGGTTTGAAAAATTTAGTTGTTGACTATACAAGTATTTAATTATTTATTACGCCTCTAAGTGAGTTAGGCAATGCTTCATTAACCTGAATATTAACCAATTGCCCGATTAAATCATAGTCATCTGACTGAAAATTTACCACTCTATCACAGATTGTTCTTGCTTGAAGCTGGCCAGGATCTTTTTTGGATACTCCCATAACTAGGCAATTCTGCTTTGTACCTACTAGCTTTCTACTATAACCAAAAGATATATGATTTAATCTTTCTTGTAATAAATCTAGCCTGTCTTTTTTGACTTTATCTGGCACATTATCTTCCATTTGAGATGCAGGCGTATTTGGTCTTTGACTGTATATAAAGCTGTATGAAGTATCAAATTTTATTTTTTTAACTATATTCATAGTGGCCAAAAAATCTTCTTCAGTTTCACCAGGAAAACCAACAATAAAATCTGATGAGAAACGTATTTCAGGTCTTATTTTTTTAATTTTTTCAACTAATTTTAAGTACTTATTTGTGTCGTATCTTCTTCTCATAAGTTTGAGTATACGATCAGAGCCACTTTGAATTGGAAGATGTACATGGCTTACCAATTGAGGAACATTTGCATAAGCCTCAACAAGATCATCTTTAAATTCGTGTGGATGACTCGTAGTAAATCGAATTCTTTTTATGCCATCGATTTTTCCAGTTAACTCAATAAGATTTGCAAGTGAAGAAACTTGACCTCTATATGTTCCTTTAAAGTTATTAACGTTTTGTCCTAAATAATGAATTTCAGCTGTTCCCTTTTTAGATAAGAGCTTCACCTCACTAAGAATATCCTCAACAGTTCTTGATACTTCATGGCCTCTTGTCATCGGCACCACACAAAAGGAGCAATATTTATTACACCCTTCCATTATTGAAACAAAGGATGATGGTTCTCCTTTATCTGGAGCAGGCATATGAGAAAATTTTTCTAATTTTGGAAAAGATATGTCAATTTGAGCTTTTTTTGCTTTTTCTTTCTTTTTGTAAAGCTCCGGTAAACGATGGAGTGATTGTGGGCCAAAAACAATATCAACCTCTGGTGCTCTTTTTATAATTTTATCGCCCTCTTGTGATGCAACACATCCACCAACTGCTATTTTGAGACCTGGCTTTTTATTTTTAATCTTTCTCCATCTACCAATCTGATGAAATACTCTTTCTTGAGCTTTCTCACGAATAGAGCAAGTATTCAAAACGATAAGATCTGCCTCATGTTCTGAATTTGTGATCTCAAAATTTGCTTCTTGTTTTAGTATCTTTGCCATCTTTTCTGAATCGTACTCATTCATCTGACAGCCATGTGTTTTGATGTATAATTTTTTTGGCATATTCTTATTATAGTGAAACAAAAAATTTACAAAATTAAATTTTTTCAAGTTGGAGAAGTATACGAAATTTACGCAAAAAATATATACCAAAGTGATTTTTACGCTTTTCTTGAAATTGAGGGCTATATTTTTGATACAAAAAATAATTTAGTTGTAGACACGTCTGAAGAAAAATTAAAAGCTGAATTTTCAGATGTGCAAAAAACTCTTTTACCTATAAACTCAATTGTCAGAATTGATGTTGTTAACGAAATCGGTAAGTCAAAAATTTCTAAAGCTGATTCAAAGAATCTAGCTCAATTCCCTATGAATATAGTGCCTGATAAGACAAAATAAAAATTTATATTATGAATAGACGATCATTTCTTAAATCATTATCTCTTTTATTCTTTATGCCAGCACTAGCTGCTGTTCAAAAAAAGATTAACAAAGTAAAATTTTTACATGGTGTAGCAAGTGGTGATCCAACAAATAGCAAGGTAATTATTTGGACTAGAGTTACACCAGAAAACTTTGATTCGTCACAAAAAGTAATTTACCAGATATCAAAAAATAAAGATTTTTCAAAAATCTCATCAACTGGAACTCTTCATACAAACAGAAAGAAAGATTTTACAGTCAAAGCTGATGTAAATCTTGCTAAATTTCCTCCAGGAACTAAGTTTTACTTTCGCTTTATTTGTACTGATACGTATTCACCAATTGGTATAACATCAACACTTCCAAAAGGAAACGTTAAAGAATATAAGCTTGCGATTTTTAGCTGCTCTAATCACCCTGCAGGTTTTTTTAATGTTTATAAAGATGCAGCAGAAGATAAAAGCATTGATCTCAACATACATCTTGGGGATTACATTTACGAATATGAAAATGGTGGTTATGCTACACAAGATGCAGATAAATTAGGGCGAATCCCAATCCCTGAAAAAGAAATTCTTACTCTTCATGACTATAGACTCAGACACGCACAGTATAAAACTGACAAAAATCTTCAAAAATTACATCAATCACGTCCTATGGTTCCCATCTGGGATGATCACGAAGTAACGAATGATGCATGGAAATATGGTGCAGAAAATCATCAAAAAATTGAAGGTAAATTTGATTTAAGAAAAAGAACAGCGTTAAAAGCATATTATGAATGGATGCCTATCAGAGAAAAATATTCAAAAGAAAGAGGTTGGAGAAATTTTGAGATTGGCAACTTGATAAATTTAATCATTCTCGATACAAGACTAAGTAATAGAGATAAACAAGTTAGTTATGCAAGCTACATTAATGATGGGAAATTTGATAAAAATAAGTTTCTAAATGATCTTAACAATGAAAAGCGTAGTCTTATAGGTAGAGAACAACTAGGGTTTATAGCTAAAGAAACTAAGAAGAAATTTTTTTGGAATGTTTTTGGTCAACAAGTTTTAATTTCTAAAGTTGTATTACCACCTCTTCCATCTGAAATGCTTGATAATCTCTCAACACAAGCAACATTTCTGAAATATATTAATAATTTAAATTTGCCTTATAACACAGACGCATGGGACGGCTATCCAGCAGATAGAGAAAGATTTTTAAATTCTATAAATACTTCATCAAACAATATTTTTCTAGCAGGTGATACTCATAATTGTTGGGCTGGAAATATTTCTGATAATTCTGGAACATTTAAGGGAGTTGAGTTTGGCACACCATCAGTTTCTGCGCCAGGTGGATCCGAGGAATTCCGAGGACTTGATGTCAGACCACTTGAAAAAGCTGTAACAAAAATTAATAAAGATTTAGTTTGGACAAATTTAAGAAATAGAGGTTACTTAACACTTAAGCTAAACCAATACTCCGGGCAAGTCTCATTTGTAGGTGTTGATACTGTTAAAAATAAAACTTATGAAAGATTTGTTCTAAAAACATTTGAACTAAATCACAAGAAGAAAATTATTTAATATATTTTTCTTTGTAATACCTTAGCTCTTCTACAGATTCTCTTATGTCATCCATAGCCCTATGAGATGCTTTTTTCTTATACTCTATAAAATCTTTATCCCATCTTTTTAGTGACTCTTTAAAAGAAGTTACATCTATATGTCTGTAATGGAAATGGTTTGCAAGTTTTGGCATATATTTGATTAAGAAACGTCTATCATGAGAAATACTACTACCACAAAGGGGCGAGGAGTGTTGTTTTAAATGTTTTTTAAAAAATTCAAGTGTTTTAAGTTCTGCTTCTTTTATATTTACTTCACTTTTTTTAATTAACTCAATTAATCCAGTTTTAGAATGTTGGTTCACATTCCACTCATCCATTAAATCAAGAACATCTTGTTGTTGCGAAATTGCAATATTTGGACCTTCCTCAACTATATTCAAATTCTCATCAGTAATCAGACTTCCAATTTCAATGATATGGTGTTTTTCAGGGTCTAAACCTGTCATTTCTAAATCTACCCAAGCTAGAAAATTTGTATTTGTCATTTATACTCTCTATTCAAACAATAATTCTATATGACCAGTAAAGATAATCAAAAAGTATTTTTTGGAGACGAGAAGGTTGAAAAAAAAACAAAAACGAAGGGAGTAAATAAAATCTTCTCTCAAGTTGCTGATAATTATGACCTGATGAATGATTTAATGTCCTTTGGTCTTCACAGGGCTTGGAAGAAGCAATTTGTAAAAAACACAAATATCAAAGATAAATCTAAAATTCTTGACTTAGCTTCAGGCACAGGAGATATCGCTAAATTAATTTATGAACATTCCCCTTCATCAAATATTTGGTTAGTTGATCAGAATAAGGAGATGATACTTAAAGCAAAGGAGCGAGCTGCGGACGAAGGTTTTATAAATAAATCTAAATTTGCAATAAGTGAGGCTGAGTCTTTGCCATTCGAGAATAATTTTTTTGATCATGTCTTAATTTCATTTGGATTTAGAAACTTTTCAGATAAGGATAGGTCATTAAAAGAGATTTATAGAATATTAAAAAAAGGTGGTTCTTTAAGAATTCTTGAGTTTTCAAAAGTTAATAATGTGGCTTTTTCAAAACTATATGATTTTTATAGTTACAAAATTATTCCAACAATTGGTAAATTAGTCTCAGATGATAAAAAAAGTTATGAGTATTTAGTTAAATCAATTAGAACTCATGAAAATCAGAAAGAACTGAAATCAATGTTGAAAAAAAATAAATTTTCAAAAGTTTTATTTGAAGATCTAACAAACGGAATAGTATGTATTCATTCTGGTATTAAATGAACGTTTTAAGACTTTTTTATATATTATTCAAAGTACGGGCATCTGGAATATTTTCTACATTTGGAATTAGATACAACTTTCTATTAGTACCATTTATAAATAAAAAAAATCCAGAACAAAATTTTAAAGAGATTTTAGAAGATTTTGGACCAGTCTATATAAAATTAGGCCAATTACTCTCTACTAGAACAGATTTAGTGTCAAAAAAACTCTCCAAAGAGTTAAATAAGCTTACTGATGATTGTGAAGCAGTATCGTTTAATTACATTAAAAAAACCATTGAAAATGAACTGGGGAAAAAATCTAAAAATATTCTAAATAACATGGACAAAACACCACTTTCGTCAGCATCACTTGCACAGGTACATGTTTTTTTTATGGATAAAAAGAAATTTGTTGTAAAAGTTCAAAGGCCGGATCTTAAAGAAAAGATTCTAAGAGATATTAACCTCGTAAAATTTGGAATTAGGATATTAAGGTTTTTTATAAAATCGTATCCAAGAATAGATTTAATGAAAATCATCAATGATTACGAAAGAGTTATTAATAATGAATTAGATTTTCGTTTAGAAGCAAATAATGCAAAAAAGACATACGAGAATTTTCAAGATAGTAGTTTTCTTTATGTGCCCGCGATTGTAGAAAAATATACGACCAAAAAAATAATTGTTATGGAATATATTGATGGAATTCCTGTTACAAATATTAAAGAGTTAAAGAAATATAAGTTAAACCTTAAAGCTTTGGCAGAGAGTGGGGTAAAAATTTTTTTAAAACAAGTTTTTCAAGATAATTTTTTTCATGCTGATATGCATCCTGGAAATATTTTTGCTGCTAAAACATCGCCAAAAAAACCTTTTTACTATGCAGTTGATTACGCCATATGTGGTTCATTATCTGAGTCTAATCAAATATTAATTGCACAGATGATATCTTCTTTACTAAAAAAAGATTTTTATTCTTTGGCTCAACTTTTCATTTTTGCCAATTGGGTGAGTGAGGATACAAAAACTGAGGAATTAGAAAATATTTTAAGAATTAATTGTGAACATTTATTAGATAAACCTCTGTCTCAGATTTTATTTGGTGAGCTTTTATTAAATCTTCTAGAAGCTATGAGACCATTTAATCTTTACTTAGACAATGATTTTTTGCTTTTAATTAAAACTTTAGTTCATATCGAGGGTATGGGTAGACAAATTTATCCTGAATTAGATTTTTGGAGTGTGGCAAATCCGTTCTTAAAAACATGGTTTAAAGATAAGTATAGTGTTAAAGGACTTGTAAAGTATCTTGTATCAAAAAAACATATACTTACATATATGATTGTGAAAAGATTTGAGGAAACACAAGAAATATTTGATCAAAACTATGGAGATATGAAATGACCATTGGTTGGCTGCAGATAATTGTTGTTCTAGCAATAATAATCTTAGTTTTTGGAACTAAAAGATTAAGAACTTTGGGAAGTGATATAGGAAAAGCTTTGAAAGGTTTCAAAAAAGAGATTAAAGAGGATAATGATTCAGATAGGAATTCCTGAACTTTTTATTATTATTCTGGTTTTTTTTGTTGCCGCAAAACCAGAAAAAATATCAAAATACTTAAGGGATCTAATGAAGTCTTTTATTAAGATCCGCTCTACATTTGATAATGCAAAAGAAGACTTAGAGAGAGAGTTTAATTATCAAGAATTAAAGCAAGAAGTCTTTAACGAAAAAAAAATGAAAGAGTTTGATAAAGAAGATGAGCAGTAGTCTTTCATCTCACTTTGGAGAATTAAGAAATAGAATTTTATTTTCAATTACTATTTTTATAATTTCATTTATTGTTTTGCTGCCTTTTACAAATTATTTATTTGATGGTTTTTTGCATTTCTTAGATTTAGTAGATCAAAAGACTCTAATTGCTATTGAAGTAACTTCGCCATTTTTGATTCCTTTGAAACTTGTACTATTTATTGCTTTTTTAGTCTCACTTCCAATATTTATTTGGCAAATTTTAAGCTTCATGGCGCCTGGATTATATAAGTCTGAAAAGCTAGCTATTTTTTCAAAAACATTTTTAGCAACTATTTTATTTTATATAGGAGTTATTTTTTGCTTATTCTTAGTTGTTCCAAATGCACTTGCATTTTTTTCAACAGTTGGGCCAAGTAATCTTGAAATTTCTACTGACATTTCTAGATTTTACTCATTTGCTTTGACGCTTTCCTTCGCTTTTGGAACAGCTTTTCAAGTTCCATTAATTGTAAATATATTAATTTCTTTAAATATTCTTAATAAAAATAAAATTAAGGAATACAGAGGTATAGTTCTTGTTTTGTGTTTTGTTTTTGGCATGATTTTTACTCCACCAGATGTAATTTCACAAATACTTCTTGCTGTGCCTATGTATTTTTTATTTGAATTAGGCTTATTATTAAGCAATGAAAAGAAAAAGAAATCTAATAGCTAAAGATCTAAAAACACCAAAGTACAAAATGAGGGTAAAACCCCAAAAGAAGACGTATTCTAGAAAGAATAAGCAAAATAAAATTGACTAATTTTTGATCATCTAATTGACAAAAAAGATAGTTACATATATATTACATTTAAGTGACAGTTTTGTAACAATACACTACATAGGAAATATGAAAACTATCAAAATATTATTTTTATTATTTTTTGGCTCAATGTTGTACTCGGACAACCATTTTTCTGTAAAGGATATAGATCAAATTTTTATTATGAAAAATGAAGACATCATTTTTAAATTAAAAGATGATATTTATTTTAAAGGTGACATTATTACCCCTAAGAGCTGCATTATAAAAAAACCATATAAAATTTCCTTCAGTTTTAAAAATGTAATTAATGACTCATTCTTGATTAATCATCAAAATGGTTTCATGACTTGTAAGTTTAAGAATCTTAGACAAATCTCTTAGGCATTTAACAACGTTTATATTTGGCAGAATTCTGGTCTTTTTTTAATTAAAAGTTAATCCTCCATCTACTGTAAGATTTTGACCGGTTATTGATCTTGCTTCATCTGAAGCAAAAAATATTAATGCATCTGAGAAATCTTTAGTTGTAGTAACCCTCTGCAATGGAGTCATTGAGGCAATTGCATCAAAAACCTCATCTGGAGTTGCAGCACTGGCGTCAGTAACTTTAAGCAAACCTCCAGATACCATATTGACCGTTATACCAAATTCACCAAGATCTTTGGCAAAACTTCTTGTTAATCCTAATAAACCAGATTTAGCAATAATATAATCATGATATGGAACTACTGGATTCTGAAATAAGTTTGTTCCAACATTAATTATCCTTCCAAAATTATTTTTTTTCATATTATCGAAAAGTTCTTGTATCAAATTTAATGATCCCTTAATTGTTACATCAAGATGGTTTTGAATCTCACCCCAAGTGACTTCATGAGCTTTTTTTCTTAAATCACCATTAAATAAATATTCAGTCATAGCATTATTTACCAAGATGTCTGGACCTTTTTTAAATGTGTCGCGAATATTCTTATTCAATTCAACTACATCTTCTTTAGAGGAAACGTCTCCATAAAAAGCTATTACATCAGAGCCTAATTTATCTGCTAATTCGTGTGCTTGTTTTTCACTCTTACAGTAATTTATAGCAACCTTATATCCTTTGTTTGCAAACGATTCAGCAATAGATGCTCCAAGGCCTCTTCCTGAACCAGAAATTAAAACAAGTTTGTTATCTTTCATTTTTATTTTTTATGAGCTCTTCAACTACTGAGGGATCTGCAAGTGTAGTTGTGTCACCTAAATTTTCAAATTCATTATTTGCTATTTTTCTTAAAATTCTTCTCATGATTTTTCCTGATCTAGTCTTTGGCAAATCTCTTGTAAATTGAATAGCCTCTGGCTTAGCAATCTTCCCTATTATTTTAGAGACTTCTTCAAGAATTTCATCATTAATTATTTTTTTATCTTTATTATTATCCTTTAAAATTACATAAGCATAAATTGCCTGACCTTTTATGTCGTGTTCTATCCCTACAACTGCTGCTTCAGCAACATCTACATGATTAACGATTGCACTCTCAACTTCTGCAGTTCCAATTCTATGTCCGGAAACATTTAAGACATCATCAACTCTTCCAGTAACCCAGTAGTAGCCCTCTTTATCTCTTTTAGCCCCATCACCAGTAAAATACTTTCCTTTGTATTGACTAAAGTATGTATCAGTCATTCGTTTATGATCGCCATAGACAGTTCTAATTTGACTTGGCCAAGATGAATCTATGCAAAGATTTCCCTTTGCATCTCCTTCAAGCTCTTTTCCATTGCCATCAACTAGCGAAGGTTTTACCCCAAAAAATGGTAAAGTTGCTGAACCAGGTTTTTTTGGAGTAACACCTGCAACAGGTGATATCAAAACTGAGCCTGTTTCAGTCTGCCACCAAGTATCTACTACTTCACAATTACTTTTGCCTACCTCATGGTAATACCATTCCCAAACATCAGGATTAATAGGCTCCCCAACCGTCCCTAGAACTCTTATTGAATCTCGAGAAGTACTTTCAAGATGCTTGTCGCCCTTTGCAATGAGTGCTCTTATTGCAGTAGGTGCAGTATAAAAAATGTTTACTTTGTGTTTATCACATACCTTCCAAAACCTTGAGGGATCAGGATAAGTAGGGACTCCTTCAAACATTACTGTTGTAATTCCATTTGAAAGAGGTCCATAAAGAATATAAGTATGACCTGTTATCCAACCTACATCTGCAGTGCACCAATGTATATCATCATCTCTTATTCCAAAAATATATTTAAATGAAAGATTTGCACCCAAAAGATAGCCTGCAGTTGTATGCAGCACTCCTTTAGGCTTTCCTGTTGAACCAGAAGTATAAAGTATGAATGAAGGGTCTTCAGCTTTTAACTCAGCACACTCACATTGTATCGGCTGATTAGCAACTAATTCCCTATAAGTAATATCTAATTTACTATTCCAAGTAACATCCGTTTTTGTGTATTGAAAAACTATCACTTTTTTAATTTTTGGACATTTCTCTAATGCTTTATCTACACTGAACTTAAGTGGGATTGTCTTGCCGCCTCTAATTCCCTCATTTGCAGTAATCACATATTCGCAATCAGCATCGAGAATTCTTGATGAAATTGCCTCTGGAGAGAAGCCCCCAAAAACAACTGAATGAATGGCCCCTATTCTCATGCAGGCAAACATTGAATATGCTGCTTCAGGGATCATGGGCATATAAATGCAAACTCTGTCACCTTTTTTAACACCTAAAGACTTTAGACCATTTGCTAATTTTGAAACTTCTTCTAGAAGTTCTTGATAAGAAATTTTTTTAGAGTTACTTTCTTGATCCCCTTGCCAAATGATTGCAATTTTCTCTGGATTTTTTTTTGCGTGTCTATCTATGCAGTTATAACTTATATTAAGTATTCCATCTTCAAACCATTTTGGCTCTTCAAAGTTTCCATTATGTCCAATATTTGGCTCTTTAAACCAAGAAATATAAGAAATAGCTTTTTTGAGAAAGAAGGTACTTGGATTTTGAATGGACTCTTTATATTGTGAATTAAAGTCTTCAAGGTTTGCTATATGTGGGTTTACAAAATTCTTAATATCAAACTTAGACATAACTTTTTAAAGCAAAAATAAGCTCATCTATATTTTCAGCTATAAGTAAATTTTTGGGAATAGTACGCAACATTTCCATATTTTTAGCTTTATCTATCCACGTTAGTAAATCTGTCCAACAATCATTTTTGTTGTAGACAATAATTTTTTTTGTTATTAAACCAAGACTAGCTAAGTTTAAGACATCAAAGAATTCATCTGCTGTTCCAATTCCACCAGGTAAAATAAGAAATGCATCTGAATGATCATTTAATTTTCTCTTCCTATCGTAAAAATTTGTTTCAACTTCTAGAGAATCAATATAGTCTGGGGTAAATTTTTTTTTGTCAAATATATCGACTGTTACACCCTCGACATATCCATTATACTTTTTTGTTTTTTGAGAGAGATAACCCATCAAGCCAAGCTTGCCCCCTCCATATAATAGACATATTTTTTGTTCAGCTAGAAAATTTGCTATTTGGTCTAAATCTGACTTTATTTGGAAATTAGGTTCCCCAGAAGAAAGAAAAACTGCAAGTTTTTTCAAATCAAATTTCTAAATTTATTGACCATTGGCCAAGTGCTGCTTTTTTATTCATTAAAGCCCTATGAGAAAATGCACTTTGTGCTGCATCAACATTTTCTGATTTACCTAACCAGGTTTGTAAAGCTCCAGCTTGTAAAGCTCTTCCAAATGAAAAACTTAGTTTCCATGGAAAACCTCCAATCTTATTCATTGCATCTAAGTGTTCTGTTGAAACAGTTTCTGATTGTCCACCTGAAAGAAATGTAATAGCAGGAAGGTTTTCAGGAACACTCTCATGTAGACACCTTAAGGTTTCGTTAGCAACAGTCTCAATACTGATCTTTTCCTGATAATCCGATCCAGGTGTTACCATATTTGGTTTTAATATAGTTCCTGGTATATCGACATTTTCTTTTTCAAGATTTTGAAAAAGCGATTTTAATGTTCTAGAAGTAGCGTCATAACATTCCTGAATATTATGACTGCCATCCATTAGAACTTCAGGCTCAACTATAGGAACCATGTTATTGTTTTGAACTATCTTTGCATATCTAGCAAGAAGTTTTGCATTTTCGTCAATGCATCCTTGTGAAGGGAAGTTATTTCCAATGCTTATCACTGCACGCCATTTTGTAAAAAGAGCACCCATCTTGAAGTATTCTTCACACCTAGAGTCAAGATCCTCTATACCTTGTGTTACTTTTTCTATATCTGAGTTCTCAAAAGGAGTAAGACCTTTATCAACTTTTATTCCTGGAAGTGCTTTCTTTTGTTTTATTAAATCTACAAGGGCAGTGCCATCACTAGTGCTTTGTCTAATAGTTTCATCAAAAAGAATTACCCCTCCTATATTATTTAACATGCCCTCAGCCTGAAATAAAAGCTGTCTATAATCTCTACGATTTTCTTCTGTTGATTCTACAGAAATTGTATCAAACCTTTTCTTACATGTAGGATTGCTTTCATCTGCTGCAAGAATGCCTTTTCCATTTTCTACAATATAGTTCACTATAGAATTTAAATTGGAAAAATTCATTGTTTGCTATTCTAACTCCAATGCCTCAACCGAGGGAAGGCTTTTGCCCGATAAATACTCTAAAAAAGCACCGCCTGCTGTGGATACGTAATGAAAATTTTTCTTATCAGAAAACTTATTAATAGCAAAAATTGTTTCCCCACCACCTGCAACAACTTTCCTATTTGGTTGAGCTAAAAAATCAATCAGTTGCTTTGTTCCATTTGAAAAAAGATCAATCTCAAAAATACCCAATGGGCCGTTCCATAAGAAATTATAATATTTTGATACAGGTTGACTCTTAAATTCTAAATCTAAAATCATCATTTCTTTTGGTACTTTTTCAACATCAACTAAATTTACTTCTGTAGCAGATGGAGAGCTTGCAACATAAACTTTTTCTGGTAACAAAACTTTTCCACTTTTAATCATTTTTGAGCATTTATTTAACATATTTTCCTCATAAATTGATACTCCAATTTCATATCCAACTGCTCTAAGAAAAGTATTAGCAATGCCGCCTCCAACAATAATTTTTTCAGATTTCTGAAGTAAATTTTCAACAACTTCAAGCTTAGTTGAAACTTTAGAACCTCCAATTATGCTTACTAATTGATTTGGTTTATTAAGAATTTCTTTTAAATTGCTGACTTCGTTACTAAATAGAAATCCGGGTGATTTAATTTTTGATTTTATTATAGCTCCATAAGTTGAAGCAGATTTACGGTGAGCTGTAGCAAAGGCATCCATAATGTATACATCAAAAATATCCGCAAGCTTTTGTCCTAAGTATTCAGAGTTTTCATTTTCTCCTTTAAAAAAACGAATATTTTCAAGTATCCTTATACCTTCACTTTTTTTAATTTCATTCTCTAAGGCTATTTTTTTATTTAATCTTTTTTCAAACCACTCTTTAATAGGCTTCAAGGAGAGGTTTGGATCAAAATCATCCTCTTTTGGACGACCGAGGTGACTTATAAGACAGATGTTATCAGTATGTTCAAGAATATATAAAATTGTTGGCAATACAGCTGATAATCTGTCAGGGCTCAATACTTCTCCGCTTTCTAAAGGAACATTTAAATCTACTCTTAGCCCAACATACTTACTTTTAAGATCGATGGAGTGAAGATCTGTCATAAAAAACTTTTAATTTTTTCTACTATTTTTTTTGAGTTGAAACCAAAGTGCTCCATTAATATCTGACCTTTCCCCGATTCTCCAAATTCTTCAATTCCAATAACATTCTTTGTATGTGCATACCAAGAATTTGGATGACTACACTCAATGGCAATATTAATTTTGCTTTCTGTAAAAATTTCATCATAAATTTGTTTGTTAGTTTCTAACACTTCAATACAAGGAACACTAGCAACATTACATTTAATTCCTTCTTCTTCAAGGATTTCAGCGGCTTCAAGTGCTAGAGAAACCTCTGACCCAGTAGCTATAAGATGAATATTTGAATCATCAAATTTTCTTAAAAAGTATCCTCCCTTTGACACATCATCAAAAGTTTTATTCTCAATATTGTCTATATTCTGTCTAGTAAGTATTAGAGAAGATGGTCCATCATTTCTTTGAATAGCTGATTTCCATGCAACTGCTGTTTCTAATAATGAAGCTGCTCTCCAGGTGTGCATGTTTGGGGTAGATCTTAAAGTGGTAAGATGCTCAATCGGTTGATGTGTAGGCCCATCCTCTCCAAGCGCAACACTGTCATGAGAATAAACAAAGATTACTTTTATCCTCATCAATGCAGCCATTCTTACAGCATTTCTTCCGTAATCCATGAATACTAGAAATGTACCTGCATAAGGAATAAGCCCTCCATGAAGTGAGATGCCATTCATTATTGCATTCATACCAAACTCTCTGACGCCATAATAAATATAATTTCCATTTTGGGAGCTGGTAATTGGGCTTGAAATACTTGTATTAGTATTATTTGAGCCACTTAAATCAGCTGAGCCGCCAATCAATTCTGGCAAATTTTTCTTTAAGAATTCAAGAACTTTCTGAGAAGCTTTTCTAGTTGCTATTGGTTCATTGTGCTTCAAAATTTCCTCTAAAAAAGCACTAAAGTTAGAATCAAATTTCTCAGGTAGCTTAGCTTTTAATAGTCTTTCTAGAAGTTCTCCTTGCTCAGGGTTTTCTGATCTAAGGATTTGGACTTTTTCAATCCAATCATCTTCATATTTTTGACCTATGTCTGAAGCATCCCAATCTGCATAAATTTCGTGAGGGATTTCAAATTCAGAAAATGGCCAATCTAAGTTTTCTCTTAACTCTTTTACAATCTCAGGTCCAAGTGCAGCTCCGTGAGACGATTCAGAATCTTGCTTATCACCTGCACCATAGCCAATATGTGTATTACATACAATCATAGTTGGTTTTTTTGACTTTTTTGCGTCAGAAATTGCTTTATCAATTTCTTCTCTATTATGTCCATCTACATTATCGATAACATTCCATCTATATGCTTTACACCTTAATGAAATATCATCCTTGTACCAATCACTTATTTCACCATCTATAGAAATTCCATTTGAATCATAAAAGCAAATTAATTTATTAAGCTCATGTACGCCAGCAAAAGACATAGCCTCATGTGAAATCCCTTCCATAAGACATCCATCGCCTAAAAAGCAGTAAGTAAAATGATCAATAACATTTATTTTTTCGTTATTTAGTAGATTAGCCAATATTTTCTCAGCTAAAGCCATCCCAACAGCATTAGCAATCCCTTGTCCAAGAGGTCCTGTTGTAGTTTCAACACCTGATGTGATTCCATATTCTGGGTGGCCAGGAGTTTTAGATTTTAGTTGTCTAAAATCTTTGAGATCTTCGATAGTTAAGTCATAACCAGTAAGATGCAAAAGACTATATAGGAGCATAGAGCCATGTCCATTTGACAAGACAAATCTATCTCTATCAAACCATTTAGGATTATTTGGGGAATGCTTAAGGTGTTTCCGCCATAAAACCTCTGCTATGTCTGCCATACCAAGTGGCATTCCTGGATGTCCTGAAGCAGCCCTCTCCACACTGTCTACAGACAGAAATCTTAATGCATTTACGGTCCTGTTTTTGATCAATTTAAGAAAAAAACCTCAGGTCAATTATATAATTGAAATTAAAAAATAAACGAGTATTAAAAAATTATATGATTGAATTTGTAAAAATGCACTGTAATGGCAACTCCTTTATCATTACTAAAGATGAAAAAATTACGAAGTGCTCTTTTAAAAAGCTAAATCAAAATAAAGACCTTAAATTTGACCAGTTACTAATACATAAACAAAATGACACATCTTTTATGGATTTAAAAATTTTTAACCGAGATGGAACACCTGCGCTAAACTGCATTAATGGAAAAAGGTGTATAAAGGCCTTATTGAATGGAGATAAACCAATAGCTAAAAATATTAAAGCCACTGTGAGAATTAATGATTACAAGGAACTTTTAGATGGATTAACTTATGTCGACACAATCAATTATCACATTGTTTGGGAATCTGAAAATTTAATAGATGATGACTTTGAAAATGAATATCAAAAAACAGGGAAATTCTTTAATTCAGATAATTTTAATTTAAATATCTATAAACGTAATTTTGGTGATAAGTTTCTGATAAGGACTTTTGAAGCAGGTGTAGGTGAAACGCTTTCATGTGGAAGTGGAAGTTCTGCAACAGCTTTTGTAATCTTTAGGAAGAATCCTTCGTTAGATAAAATTTTTCTTAATTCTAGAGGGGGTCAAATGATCTGCTATAAAAAAGATGACAATAAAATATGCACAGAAGCAAACACTGAAATAATTAATAAAAGTAAATTTGATGAAAGAGAATATTTTTGAAAATTTAAAAACTTTTCTGAGAGTAAAAAATTACTCTAATCATACAATTTCAAACTATGAGAGAGATGTTAAGAGATTTCTAGCCTTTTTATCTAAAACCAAAATAAGTTTAAAGTCATTAGAGCAACAAGATGTAACTTCCTGGATTTTTGATTTAAGAAAAAAAGGACTCAGTAATCGCTCTATCTTGAGAAATCTTTCTTCTTTAAGAAATTTTTTTAGATATTTAAAAAAGATGGAAGAAATCGATGAGAACGTTTTTGAAAATATTCAAAGTCCAAAACTTAATGAAACCTTGCCTAAGGCTTTGCCACCGGAAGATGTTGCAAAACTACTTTCATTTGAACCTAAAACAATGTCAGACTTCAGGGATAAAGCTTTTTTAGAACTGCTCTACTCTTCAGGATTAAGAGTTTCAGAAGCAGTTGGATTAAATTTATCTTCTTTTGAGTCAAATTACTCTTTTGTAAAAGTTTATGGAAAAGGAAAAAAAGAGAGGCTAATACCCGTTGGCAAATTTGCGCAAATAGCAATTCAAGATTGGATTAGTTTTAGAGAGACCAAAGGAATCAAAACTGATGCTTTTTTTACTAATAAATATGGTAATAGAATTTCTGTGAGAGCTTTCCAGCAAAGATTGTATAAAATCTCAGTTTCGCAAGGCATGCAACCTGTACATCCGCATATGCTGAGACATAGTTTTGCATCTCATCTCCTTGAATCAAGTGGAGACTTAAGATCGATTCAAGAAATGTTGGGACATAGCAGCCTCACAACAACTCAGATTTATACTAAACTTAATTTCCAACAACTGGCAAAAATTTATGATGCCTCACATCCTCATGCAAAGAAAGAAAATTAAACTCATTACATTAGATTTGGATAATACTGTGTGGCCGAATAACAAAGTAATTGTTGAGGCAGAAAAAGCGATGTGGGATTTTGTATTCACAAAATTTCCAGAAATATATAATGACTATGACGATAAGCGCATAAGTGAAATTAGAGTAACTCTAGTTGAAAAAAAACCTCATTTAAAATTCGATTTAACCACTTTTAGAAAAGAAATTATTAAGCACATTCTTGAAGAAGTCGGAGCTGATGAAAGCGAAGCTACTTACTATAGTAATGAAGCTTTTAATGAATTCTTTAAATCTAGAAATAAAGTTCAACTCTACAAAGATGCAAAAATTATTATTGAAAGACTCTTTAGAAAAACAAAGGTTGCTTCTCTTTCAAATGGAAATGCAGATCTGAAGCTTATTGGTATAGATCATATATTTGATTTCTCTGTTAATTCAAAAGATGTTCAAAGCAACAAGCCATCGCCAGATCATTTTTTGAAAGCTTTAGAATTTACAAAATGCGAAGCTGATGAAGTCTTACACATAGGAGACTGCCCTATAAATGATGTAGGAGGTGCAAGAAATTGTAACTTTAACACCATATGGTTTAATTCTGAGGGAGAAAAGTGGACTGAGATTTTTCCATGTGAATTACAAGCTAAAAATTGGAAAGAGGTCTACAATCTAATTAATAAAAATTTTATTTTGGAGAGAGAAAATGTTTCATCCGTTTGGAATGGGTAAAGATTTAAAAGGTATGGAAAAAATGGTAAAACCTGCCCTTGAAAAATTTATGAAAGATTCTGGTTTTGTTAAAAAAGATGAGCTAGAACAACTAATTACAAAAATTGATCAGTTAGAAAAAAAAATTGAAGAGCTAGAAAAGAAAGTCTAGTCGACTGTTAAAGCCTCGAGCATGTAATCTACTGAAGCTCTTATTTCTTCTTTTGAGCAATCCATACAAAGACCTTTCGCAGGCATTGCATTGTAGCCGTTGTAGGCATTATTTGTTAATGTCTCTACGCCTTTCACAAGTCTAGGTTCCCATTGAGATTGATCGCCTAATAATGGAGAACCGGCTAGGCCTGCAGTATGGCATGCAGCACACCCAATATCGTAAACTTCCTTACCACTCCTTGAGATAACTTCCTCACCCTCTTGCGATCCATTATCAACAGCAATAGTACTTCCCGAATATTTATTAAGTCTGTCTCTTACTTCATCTTCATAATCATCTGCAAAGAGAAGACCTGATATTAAAAGTGGAAGGTAAATCAAATTTTTCATTAATACTTTTATTTATATAAATTTTTTTATTTCAAGTTACTTATTCAAAAGAAAGATTATATTCTCTATCTCTTTACTCACGTTTCTTTGTCTTGTCACAATATATTTACCATTAACTACAACAGTTGGTGTGCCTTTGAAATCTATTCCATTTTCAATAAGTTTTCTTGGAACGACTATGGCATTTTTAGCTTTTATATTTATGCTAAAAGAGTTGTAAACTCTCATGAAATTTTCAACATCAAGATTATGTCTTTTCGCAAAGTTTTCTACATCTTTATCACTACCAAGTGGTTTTCTTTTTAGTTGCCAGTCTTTAAATACTTTATCGTGAACTTCATCACCAAGATTTAACGCCTCAATGGTGTAATAGGTTTTTGCTGCTGGAAGTCTAAATTGAGGAATCTTGTTTACTTCAATAGTTGGATCTATTTCTTTGATCTTTTTAAGAGTATTTTCATACTCTAAACAAGCCGGACAACCGTACCAAAAGATTTCAGTTACACCCTTTTCTTTGACTAATCCTTCGGGTATTTCAATATAGTCGACATTTAGCTTTGGTTGAGCCAATAATGGAAAGGCAACTAGAATTATTGAAAACAATCTAAACATGCGAAAATGATTATATAACAAGTTTTTTCGAAATATGGACCGTCATACTATAAATTTAGAATTTTTTGCTAGTTATGAATTTTTTGAACAAATACCAAGTGTAAATTGTCAGGAAATTGCATTTGTAGGAGCATCTAACTCAGGCAAGTCCTCTGCTATTAATTTATTGGCAAATAATAAAAAGCTTTCTTATACCAGTAAGAAACCAGGGAAAACAAAGTTATTTAATTATTTTAAAAAAGATAATAATTTTATTGTTGATTTTCCTGGATACGGTTTTGCAAATATTTCAAAATCTCAAATCAAGTCTTGGCAGAAGGAATTACCCAGATATTTTGAAGAAAGAGAAAATTTAAAATATGCTTTTCTATTTATTGACTCAAATTCCTTCTATAAATCAAAGAAAATTAAAGAAACTGACATACAAATGATTGAGTATCTCAACAAACTCAATTTGCCATTTCATATCGTGCTTACAAAAATAGACAAGCTTAAGAATGAGCAAATAATCGAAGTTTCAAAAAGCTTTGAAGAAAATTTTCAGAGCTTTTATCTTTTAAGTAATAAAGACATTGGATTGGTAACGACCCTAGCAAAAAAAATCGATAAACTAATCTAATGAGCCTCTCGCCAATTTGAGCCAAAGCCGTACTCAACTTTAAGTGGAACATCAATCGAAGAACTTTCTTCCATCAAATCAATTAAGTAAGAAATATTTTTTTCATCATAATCTTCCGGAACCTCGAATACTAACTCATCATGAACTTGCAGTATCATTTTTACACCCTTTTCATTCCTTCCAGATTCTTTAAAGATATTAATCATTGCTCTTTTGATAATATCCGCTGCACTTCCTTGCAAAGGACCATTAACTGCTGCTCTTTCTGAGGCTTGTCTAAGCATATAATTTGATGACTCAATATTAGGAACATGAATTTTCCTGCCATAGAGAGTAGACACGTATTTATCTTTTTTTGCTTGTTCTATAACATCTTTCATAAATATTTTTATGGAGGAATATTTAGCAAAATAATTTAGAAGGAACTCTTCAGCTTCTGCCCTAGATACGGACAATTGATTTGAAAGACCAAAAGCACTCATTCCATAGAGCAAACCAAAATTAATAGTTTTTGCCCTTCTCCGCATTTCATCTGTTACATTTTCCATTTCAACTGAGAAAACCTCTGATGCTGTTCTTTTGTGAATATCCTCATTATTTTTAAAAGAATCTAGCATAATTTGATCTTTGGAATAATGTGCCATCAGTCTCAATTCTATTTGTGAGTAGTCCATTGCTAGAATCTTTTTGCCCTCTGAAGCCACAAAAGCTTCTCGTATTGTCACTCCCTCTGGGGTTCTAATGGGTATATTTTGAAGATTAGGTTCAGAAGAAGATAGTCTTCCTGTTGATGTTACTGCTTGCTGATAGGACGTATGAACTCTGGAAGAGGCATCACAAATCTCGGACAACTTATCTGTATAAGTACTTTTCAATTTTGCTAATGACCTGTAGTTAAGAATATCTTTAACAATAGGATTTTCAGTAGCCAATTTCTGCAACACATTCTCTGATGTCGAATAATATCCAGTACTAGTTTTTTTAAGACCTTTTGTTTCAATTTTTAATTTTTCAAAAAGTATTTCGCTAAGTTGTTTTGGTGAATCAATATTAAAGATAGAGCCAGAAATATCGTGTATTTTTTTTGCTAATTTCATAAGTTGATCACCAAAATTATTTGATAATTTTTTAAGATGTCCGGTGTCTATACGTGCTCCATCTTTCTCCATTTGCATTAAAACAATTAATAATGGATATTCCATATTTATTAAAATATCCTGAGTTTCTTTATCAAGCAGATCACAGAACTTTTGATATAATCGCAAAGTTATGTCAGCATCTTCAGCGGCATAATTTGTTGCTTCTTTAATTGGCACATCAGCAAATGATTTGTATTTCTTTGCTCCTTTTCCTATTACATCCTCATATTTAATAGTTTTAAAATTAAGATAATACTCAGAAAGTGCATCTAGGTTGTGTCTTGATGCAGTGCTATTTAATACGTATGACATAAGCATCGTGTCAGCAAGAAATGACTCTAGATAAATTCCTTCTTTTGAAAGAACTGCTAAATCATATTTTAAATTTTGCCCTATAAGCTTTGAACAGTTTTTAGGAAGGACTTCTTTTAGCCATTTTATTCCGATATCTTTTGAAAGATCTGTGCTCTCATTGTGTTCTAATGGCACGTAAAAGGCTTTTCCAGACTCAAAGCAAAAAGAAAAACCAACTATTTGTGCAATATTTACATCCAATGATGTTGTTTCAGTATCAAAGCTAAAGTAGTCACAGTTATAAAATTGAGATGAAAGATTCTCCAGCTCCTCAAGAGATATTACAGACTTGTACTCTACACTTGCACTTTTATTATCTTCATGTTCAATAAATGTATTGAATTCTAGACCCTTATAAAATTCTTGAAGTCCACTACTATTAGCTTTTGGAGTTGAGATGTCACTTTTTTGAAGTTCTAAATTAATATCACTTTTTAAGCTGACCAAAAAGAAATTTCTCTGTAGAACATTTTTTTCCTCTCTAAGATTTTCACCAACTTTTCCTGTGAGATTTTCAGCATTTTTTATAACTTCATCCAAACTTCCGTATTCATTAAGCCATTTAGCGGCAGTTTTTTCTCCCACTTTTGTAATTCCAGGGATGTTATCTGATTTATCTCCTACTAAAGCCAGCAATTCAGCCACTTTATTTGGAAAAACTCCAAATTTTTCTTTAACGCCATTTTCATCGAAGAATATATCACTCATTGAATTATGTTGAATCACATTTTTACTAACTAACTGAGTTAAATCTTTGTCTGGAGAAGATATTAAAATTTTATCTTCAGAAAGATTAGAGACTAAAGTAGCAATAACATCATCTGCTTCAACGTCCTCAATTTCCTGAACTGTAAAATTAAACAAACCACATAATTTTTTTATATCCTCAATCTGATGTCTAAGTTCATTGGGCATGGGAGGTCTATTTGCTTTATATTTTTCATAATAATCATTTCTAAAATTTTTTCCCTTTGCATCAAAGACCATAACCATTGGTGTTTCAGGATACGTTTTTATTAATTTATTCAACATCGCTGCAAATCCTCTAGTTGCTCCAGTAGGTTTACCAGTTGATGTAGTTAAAGGTGGCAAAGCATGGAATGCTCGATAAATATATGAGGTTCCATCTATTAGAATAACGTTCGGTTGAAATTTCATAGAAGTATATATAATACTTAATTGTGAAAGCATTTTTTCAAAACTATTTAGATTTTTTTATTACTTTTTGCTCGGGATTTGTTGTTTTAAGTCAATATTATCTTGAAAACATAGAGGGCCTTAAGCCGTGTAATCTATGTTTAATTCAATCTTATGCAGCTCGAACTATTTTTGTAATTTTTCTGTTTAAGATGTTAACGCCGATATTAAAAACTTTTTTTGATATCCTTGGAGTCTTAGCCTTAACTATAGGTCTGTCAGCAGGAAGTAGACAAATATATTTACAAAATTTGCCTAAGGATAAGCTGCCTGATGGTTTATGTGACATGCCCTTTGATGTTGTATTTAATATTTATCCATTTTTTGAAGGTATTCAAAAAATTTTCATTGGTAGCAGCAAGTGTGCAGAAGAAGTTTGGACGTTTTTGTCTTTTAATATTGCCGAATGGTCAACAGTCTATTTTGCTTCAATGATTTTATTAATACTGTTAAGATACCTTTTAATTTTTACAAATATGAGTAAATAAATATTGGGCTACCTTTAATGTCAAAAGAACAAATTTTATCTAATTCAAAACTTATTGAAGAAGCAGTTGCTAATGATGAAGGAAAACTTGCCAGCAACGGCGCATTTCTTGCCTTAACTGGAAGTAGGACAGGCAGAAGTCCAAAAGATAGATTCATTGTAGAAGAAGTCAGTACTAGGGATCAAATTGAATGGGGTAAGGTTAATCAGCCTTTTAATTCAGATGATTTTAATAATCTATGGGACAAAGTTTACGATTATTTAAGTAACAAAAAACACTACAAAACAGAAATTCATGTTGGTTCAAATACAGATCACTATATTCCAGTAGAAGTAAAGTGTGAAAAAGCATGGCATTCTCTCTTTTCAAAATTAATCTTTATTGTTCCTGATAAATATAACTCGGAGAATAAAGAAGTTTGGCAGTTACTTTCGGCTCCTGATTTTATTTGTGACCCCGAAGTTGATAAAACAAATTCTGATGGTTGTGTGATAATCAATTTTCATAAAAGAAAGGTTTTGATTGCTGGTATGAAATATGCTGGTGAAATGAAGAAATCTATGTTTGCTGTACAAAACTTTCTATTGCCTGAAAAAAATGTACTTCCTATGCACTGCTCTGCAAATCAAACCTCAGATGGACGAACAACATTATTTTTTGGTTTATCTGGAACAGGCAAAACAACGCTATCGGCAGATCCTAAGTGTTCGCTTATTGGAGATGATGAGCATGGATGGGGCGATGGCACAGTCTTTAATTTTGAGGGTGGTTGTTATGCTAAGTGCATAAAGCTTTCTAAAGAAAATGAACCATTGATTTGGGATGCAATTAAGTTTGGGACTGTTTTAGAAAATGTTGATACCGACACCCAAGGAAACCCCGACTATGATAGTGATAAATATACAGAGAATACAAGATGCTGCTATCCAAGAGAATTTATTGAAAATAGCGTTCCAGAAAATGAAGGTATAGAACCAGATAATATTATTTTTTTAACTTGTGATTTATCGGGAGTATTACCACCAGTGAGCATACTAAATAAAACTTCAGCTGCTTATCATTTCTTGAGTGGCTATACCGCTAAAGTAGGTTCTACCGAAGTAGGAAGTACAAAATCAATGGATTTCACTTTTTCAACTTGCTTTGGAGCCCCGTTTTTTCCGAGACCTGCTGGCGTATATGCAGATTTGCTTATAAAAAGAATCGAAAAAATGGATACAAAAGTTTATCTTGTAAATACTGGCTGGACAGGAGGTGGATATGGAGTAGGAAAAAGATTTCCTATTCCTGTAACTCGAGCAATTATCTCAGCAATACAAGATAATGCCATTGACCATAATGATACTTATCATATGGAATCTTTAAATTTAATAATTCCAAATAAAATATCTGGAGTAGATGAAAAATATCTAAACCCAAGAGAGGCATGGGAAAATAAAGATATGTATGACTATGAAGCAGAAAAATTGGCACAAAGATTTAAACATAACATCAAAAAATTTGAAGTAAGCGAAGAGATTCTTGCTTCTGGTCCAAAATAATAAGTATTATTGTTTCATGGTTGCAATCAACCGAAATAAAGTTAAAGCTTTCTTAGCATCTGATAAAAAGACATATAAAGGGTTAGAAAAAGAAAATCTTCGAACAGATAGAGAAGGCAAAATTTCAGGCAATAAATTTCCTGATAATCTAGGCAATCATCATTTTAACAAGTACATCACACTTGATTATTCAGAGCCTCACTTTGAAATTGTTACGCCACCTTTTGAGGATAATCTGGAATTGTTAAAATTTTTAGAAAATCTTCATTTATATTTAGAGCAGCAAATTGAGGGTGATTTTTTGTGGAATTATTCAATGCCGCCAAAATTTAAAAAAAAGTACATTACTCTTCCATCTTCAGGTGATATAAATAAATCAAAATTAGCCTATCTTTACAGGTTG
Organism: uncultured SAR86 cluster bacterium; assembly: GCA_902526535.1. GTDB lineage: Bacteria > Pseudomonadota > Gammaproteobacteria > Magnimaribacterales > TMED112 > TMED112. The sequence goes on along the minus strand of CABZLG010000001.1, from coordinate 49,390 downwards.
GGCTTAAGAAATAGATATGGAGATAAGATGCAAAGTACAGCAGGCATTCACTTTAATATATCTTTCTCAAGCTCGGTTATTGATTCTCTTGGTGGAAACAAAGATGAGATCTATCTCTGCGCATGCAGAAATTTTCTTCGTATCTTTCCTCAAGTTTTGAGAGTTATAGGGGCATCACCTGTTGCTCATAAATCTTTTATTAAGGATAGAGATATAAATGCACAATTTCTTAATAGAACAGACTGTTATTTACCTAAAGCCACATCTTTGAGGGTGAGTAAATTAGGATATTACTCAGAGGAGCAAGAGCAGAAATTTATTAATTTCAATTCATTGAAAGATTATCTCGAAATAATTAAGTACTACATAAATGTTCCAAATAAAAGATTTAAAGAAATTGAAATCGAACTAACAAATCCAAAACAAATTAATAATGGGACAATTCAAATGGAGAGTGAACTCTATAATCATATAAGACCAAAGGGAGAATTTACGACAAATGAGCGTCAATATAATCAGTTAAAAAAGGGGGGAATAAAGTATCTTGAGTTACGATCTATAGATTTGAACCCTTACACACCTTTTGGAATTTCTCAAATTGAAATTGAGTTTCTAGAACTTTTATCAATATATTGTATTTTATGTGGTAGCGAAAAGATTGATCCTATCGAAGAAATTAAGATCAAAGAAAATATAAGACGTGCCTCTGAATCTGGTCAGGATTGTAATTTGATTTGCAGTTTTGAAAAAGGTGATGCAGAAAAAAGTATTAAAGTATTAACACAAGAATTTTTAGAATCACTTGAAAGCCTATCAAATGCAATTGGTTTTAAAGAGAGCCATAAAAATATGTTTAAGGAATTTTATAGAAGAAATGAAGCACCACTATCGAAGCAAATTGTTGATGATTTATCAAATAATTCAATAGTGAATTTCATAAGCTCTAAATCAAAAAAACAAAGTTTAAATCTGTCGAAAGAATTTTTAAAAAAGATGTCCTTAGAGGCTAAAGCATCGAGAAAAGAATACTTAGTTCAGCAAAATAACGATAAGATAGATTTTGAAACTTTTTTAGAAAATTATAGAGGGGAAATCAATTGAAAATTCTGCATTGTAAAGAATTCGGTCCAGTTGAAAATCTTGTTTGGGAGAATATTGATTCTCCTGAGCCTCGAGATGATGAGGTACTAATATCAGTTAAGGCTGCAGCACTTAATTTCCCTGACTATTTAATTGTTCAAGGCCTCTATCAATTTAAACCTGAATTTCCTTTTGCACCAGGGAATGAGGGATCTGGTGTAATAAAAAAAATCGGAAAAAATGTAACGAAATTCAAAGAAGGAGATCGTGTTTATTTTATGTCTGCTTATGGAGCTTTTGCTGAAGAGATTTGTATGCATGAACTTGGGACCTTTGCAATTGAAGAAGATACATCTTTCGAAATGGCTGCATCATATCAAATGGCATATGGCACCAGCTATCATGCGCTTATGCAAAGAGGTGAACTTAAGAAAGACGATGAATTGCTTGTATTAGGAGCATCTGGCGGCGTGGGATTAGCTGCTGTAGATATCGCAGTTGCGAAAGGAGCAAGGGTTGTTGCTGGTGTATCCAACGAAAAAAAGGCTCAAATTTGTCATGATTATGGTGCTGCTGATGTTGTTATATATGGAGAGGGCCCCAAAGATAAATATGAATCAAAAGCACTATCATTAGAACTAAAGTCAAAAAGTCTAAAAGGTGGATTTGATATTATTTATGACCCAATTGGTGACTGCTACACAGAACCAGCATTTAGGTCCATTGGTTGGAAGGGAAGATATTTAGTGGTTGGTTTTGCAGCTGGACAGATACCTAAATTGCCTATAAATCTTTCACTTTTGAAAGGGGCTTCATTAGTTGGAGTTTTTTGGGGTTCTTTTACTGGACGTGAGCCTGATTTAAATTCTAAAAACCTGAATGAGATTAATCAAATGCTTAAAGATGGTGAAATTAAACCTCTAGTTTCAAAAACATTTCCAATGGAGAGAGCCGTTGAAGCAATAAATCTTATTGGAAATAGAGGTGTAATAGGAAAAGTAGTTCTCACAAATGAATAAAAGGCCCTGTTAAACAGGACCTTTTAAGAGTTACTCTTTAACCCAAGCTTTTATGGGAGTAACCATCATTACATTAACAACAGTTCTATATTCATCAACTTCCGCTGCAAATTCCAGAAACTCTTTGCTGCTAAAGGTATCTTCCGATCCTGACATCAATTCTGGCATCGAAGGGCCACCATTAAATGCAAAATGTGATACACGCCCGTTACCAGTAACATGTGTTACAAGCCCTGATGCGCCCGGAGTTTCTTGGCTTTCAACTAATGAACTCCAAGCCTTTACATAATCGCCCCTTTTCGTTGGATCAACAAAAAGATCATACTTCATGAAAACGCTATCTTTTGTCCAATCACCTTTTTGAAGTGAAAGTTCGCCAATTCTATTGAAATAATATTCTCCATATGAGGCGTCGCCAACTGCCTGGACAAATTCAAGACCTGCAGCACAACTGCTTGCTAATTGAATTGCTTCATTCATGCTTTCATAATCATCAAAGCCTGAATAAAAAAAGTGTGACATGCCTGAGCCATCTAACTGCATTAACACTAACCCTCTTGATTTTGCTTGCCATTTTTGCCCGCAATCAGAAGCAATGAACTTATCAGTAGCTGCAACAATTGCTAATGGATTCTTTGCTTTTATGTAGTGAAATTCTCCTACCTCACCACCAGGCATAACTTTATGATCATCAGCCGAAAGTGGAAAAAGAGTAAAAGATAAAATAAATAAATAAATAATTCTCATATTTCCTCCTTATTCAATAATAAAACTATTTTTAAAGATTGTTAGATTATTAATGTGAATTTACTGTGAATTTAATTTGTCTGTAACAAAGACTTAGTTACTAATGACATGGCTCTGCTATCAAATGGCCCCTTAAATATTCCCATGATATTTGCATCATTATCTACTAGAACTAAATGATTAGTATGTGAAATTACTCTTTGACTCATATGATTTTGGACGGGTTCTAATTTTTCTATTCCGAGCTGGTAGCCTAATTTCAAAACTTCAGACTGTTCACCAGACACTCCGATAAAATCGTCATTAAAAGCAGTTACATACTTCTTTAGCCTCTCAATAGTATCAATTTCCGGATCAAAACTTATTAAATAAAATGCAATGTCATCTGTATCAATTTTTTCGAAAAGCTGTCTCATCACAGACATCATTACCGGACACTCAGTTGGACATGTGGTGTATCCAAAATATATGAAGTTTATGTCATGCTCTCGTAAATTTTCTTTGGTAAAAATATTATTATCATGATCCTTCAATGCAAATTCTCTAACTTCTTGTGAATCGCCATACTTATAGAAGCCATTTACCTTCATCTCTTCGATAGATAGCACTCTCGGTATACTTATTCGCCAAAATGAATAAGAGGTTAGTGCAATAACAATAGCAAATAATAAAATTGTAAGTTTATTTTTAGACATAAAGGATTAATAAGAAGTCGATATAAGTTGCTAAAAAAAACAAAAACATATACTTAACAGAAAAATTAAAAATTTTCATAGAAAGGATATTTTCTCGATCATTAAGATACGCAACACATAAATAAATAAAATAAACATTCAATAAAGATGTAGAAACTAAATAAAAAATTCCGGTAAGGTCATAAAGAAATGGAGCAAGCGACGCACCAAATAGTAGAACAGCGTAAATAACCATTTCAATTTTTGTTCTCGCCACACCTTTGGCAATTGGCATCATTGGAACACCTTCTTTTTTGTATTCATCAATTCGATCTATTGCTAGAGGCCAAAAGTGAGGAGGAGTCCAAAGAAAAATAATCAAAACAAGTGTTAGTGGTAGTAATGAAATTTCATTTGTCACGGCTGTCCATCCTATTAATGGAGGTAACGCTCCTGATAATCCTCCTATAACAATATTTTGTGGGGTTGCCCATTTCAAATAAATTGTATAAATCAGACTATAAAAAATGAATCCAAAAGTAGTTATTAATAATGTCAAAATATTAGAGAAATAGAGCATGAGAGATGAGCCCAGAAATAAAAGTATAGATGTAAAGATTAAAGCATTAAACAAAGTGATGCTTCCTGATGCTAAAGGTCTATTTTTTGTCCTCTGCATATTTTTATCAGTTTCTTTATCAAAAATTTGATTTAAAGCTGCTGATGAGGCTGCTAGAAATGCGAATCCAAGTAAACTCGCAAGGCCTGAGATGACATCATTATAGAAATTTGTTGAAAGCATCATCCCCACTAATGCTGTTAGTGTTAAAAGAAGGACAATCTTTGGTTTGCAAAGATCGAGATAACTATTCAACTGCATCAACTTTTCTATAACTTAAATACATAATAACAATCATGCACAGAAACAACATAACGCCAAAAATATTATGAGCTACAGCATTCCATAAAGGTAAATGGCTCAAAACATTATTAATACCCAAGAAAACTTGAAGAAAAAGAATAGCTGCAAAAGAGACTATTACAGGTAAGGTTTCTTTTGATTTCAATTTAAATATAAGAAAAAGTGAGTATAAAAATACAACTATTGCACCAATTCTGTGTGTAATATGAATAGCAACCCTAGCTTCATTGCTCATTTGTCCGAATAAATAATTAGGACCAATAGTTTGAAATAGGTTGAAAGCTTCTTTGAAATTTGTGTTTGGTATTAATTCACCCTGACAGTAAGGAAGATCTAAACACGCTCTTGCAGCATAATTTGTTGATGTCCATGCTCCTAAAAAAATTTGAAAAATAATTAAAACAAAACCAATCATTATTAAATGTCTGTTTGCTTTAAGAATTTGGAAGCTATGCTCAAGTTTAAGCGATCTTAAAAAAATAATAAGAAAAATTGATGTAGTAATCATTGCCCCAAAAAGATGTGTGGTTACTATTAGAGGGTGTAGTTTTAAGCTTACTGTTAGATAACCAAATATTCCTTGTCCTATGATTATTGCAAGCAACAGGGATGAAGTAAGAATATGTTTTTTTTCCTTTATTGATATAAAAAGTAGAAAAATTGCAAGAAGGCCGAGAGAAGCTGCAAAATACCTATGCACTACTTCAGGAATTATTTTATCAATTTCAACAGGAGAGTCTGGGTACAGTTGTTCTGCTATTTCTATTTCCTGAATAGTTGTTGGAAAAGTTACAAACCCATAACATCCAGGCCAATCAGGACAACCAAGCCCAGCATCTGCTAAGCGAGTCCAGGCCCCAAGACCAATAACGATAAAAGCAAGAAAAACACCTAAAAATGATAAAAATTTTGTTGTAAAAATATTCATAATAAAGTTTTTATATCCTCAAAAACTTTTTTAAAATCAAGCTCTTTATTAAATTCTTCCATTACAAAAGAGAAATCATCTAATAAAAATAGAGATTGATTTTCAAAAGGACTCTTGCCAGCATTTAAAAGTAATTCTTCAAATTCTTGATCTATATCTTTTACAAAAAAAACATTTGGAAATTTCGCTGATAGATTATTAATTGATTTCAAATTGAAATTTTCTTTTAACACAACGACTCTTTTAAGTCTGTTCATTTTTCTTCCAAGAGTTGTATTAATGCTAAAAGTAAATTTCAATTTTTCTTCCGAAGCTTCTACATTTTTAAAATCATCAAAATAAACTAGGTACCACTTTCCTTTTCGAAAATTAAAAGAATCTCCATTAATGTTCTCGAGTTTAAAAAGATTAGTTTCCAGGGGTGGCACAATTAATTCCCCATTATTTGATGTGCTTGTTGGTTTATAACCCAAGTAAAAGGTAAGTGTTGAGGCGGTAATTACCACCAATGGGGTAATTAAAATAACTAATGCTAAACCTACTCCTTTATTCATTATTTTTTAAAAATGCAATTAGTGTCATAACAACCAAAACAACACTTAATCCAAACCATTGAATTGCATATCCAATATGTTTGCTTGCGCTCATGCTTATTGGCTTTTCAATTGGTACAAGCTTAAATGGGTCTGATGGAGCTAAATTAAATAAGAAATCGTAAATTTCTTTATCTTCTAGTCCTCTCTTGCGTTTAATATTTTTAAGATTAAATTCTTGAATAATTCTTGAATCGCTTTCATTTATTTCTTTTGCAAAGGCGTTCTTTTGCTTAAGTATCACATTACCCTGTATAAAGAAAAGTCCTCCAGGCACTAAAACTTCTGGAAGATCATTCTTCGTTGGTTTCCTTTCAATAAACCCTCTGTTAACAAATATATTTTCTCCAGAAACTAATTCAAATAAATGATAAACCTTATATCCGGCCTTACCATTGCTTATTGCATTGTCCTCATAAATAATTTCATCTAGATACATGCCCTCACCATATACTGGCTCCCAATTACTATATTGATAAGAGTTTAGAAGTTGAATTGGTGGTTTTTTAATAAGCTTTGCATATTGATCCATGATGTTATTTTTTTCTTCCGCTCTATTAATTTGCCATATTCCAAGCAAAATTGTGATGGGGAAAAAAACTAAAGAAAAGAAAAGTATTCTGAATTTAAATTTATGCATCTGTTAAAATGATATCGTGCTTAAAACTGTAATAATTATTTTAGTTGTTCTTGTGCTAATAAGTCTCTTTTCGAGCCTTGTTTTCCTTTTTATAGATAAAGGTAATCCTAAAAAGAAACGCATAATGTATGGGCTCGGGTTTAGGGTGACTCTCGGTGCCATTATATTAATTCTCATAATCTATGGGATTTTTACCGGTCAACTTGGCAATAACGCGCCTTGGGGTTAAATAATATAAACAAATAAAAACAGGCAAACCCAGACAACATCAACAAAGTGCCAATACCACGAAGCTGCTTCAAAGCCAAAATGTTCTTTTTCTGTAAAATGTTTGAACCCTGTTGACCTAAATAGCTGTGTTAAAAGAAAAATTCCACCGATTAAGACATGCATGCCATGGAATCCAGTTAGCATAAAAAAAGTTGTTCCATATACACCAGAATTTAAAGTTAATCCAAGATGAGCATAGGCCTCGTAGTATTCTGCTGCCTGAAGAATCACAAAAATAAATGCCAAGCTTACAGTTATGCCTAACCAAAAGTTAAATCTTTTTCTATTATTCTCTTTTAGTGCGATGTGTGCGAAGTGAACTGTTCCACTTGAACTAAGAAGAACAATTGTATTCCATAAAGGTAGCCACTTAATTATCCCTGCTATGCCATTTAGATACATAGAATTATCAGGTCCTTTAGTAACTGCTTGATCCCCCATAATGCTTTGTTCAGGTGTAACCATAGGTGGCCATGTTGCCTCAAACTCTGGCCATAATATTTCTCCAGCAAGACCCTTTTCTCCTTCACCACCAAGCCATGGGACTGAAAACTGTCGTATGTAGAATAATGCGCCAAAAAAAGCGAAGAAAAACATTACCTCTGAAAAAATAAACCATCCCATTCCAAATACATAAGAATTGTTTAGTTGAGGAGTATCAAGACCAGCTTTTGACTCTTTCATAACAACTGAAAACCAAAAAGACATCGTAATGATTACAGCTATTAAACCAAAAAGTAGCATTGTAGAGCCGTTGCCGGTAATTGCATTTGCAGCACCAAAACCTGCAAAAAAAACAGAAACTGCAAAAATTATTGGAATTGCACTCTTTTCAGGAACATAATATTTTTGAAAATTATCTGTCTTACTTTCCATGGTTCATATTGTCTGTTAAAACACGATCTGTTTCAAAGAGTGTATAAGATAAATATATGTCATTTACGTTATCTCCTACTTCGGAACTTACATAAAACCTAACTGGCCACTCTTGCCTTTCGTAAGGCATTAAAACTTGCTCTTCAAAACAAAAACATTGAATTTTTTTCACATTTTCTGCTGCTAAGCCAGGTGATACTGATGGAATTATAGTGAGAGTTAATTGTTTATCAGTAGTGTTTTCAGCAATATATGATGTCTTACTGACCTTATTAGTCCAAACTTTTACTTCATTAGAAGAAGGGAAGAATTTAACTGGAGCTGATTCATTAACTTGACTTAAAAATTTTATTCTTATTTCTCTAGAATCTTTCTCTTTTTCTCTATCTTTTATAAAAAAGGATGATGGGCCATATATTTTTCCATTTAGACCGGTTACCTCACAAAAGACATTGTAAAGAGGCACCAACATAAAAGAAAAAAAGAACATAAAGATTACAGCTGAAACTAAGTAGAGAAATATTTTACTTGAAAAATTATTCTTAGCCATTTACTTTTGGTGGAGTTTCAAATGTATGGTAGGGAGCAGGTGAATCTACAGTCCACTCTAGTCCCTCTGCACCATCCCAAACCTGTGCAGTAGCTTTTTTGCCTGCAAAAACTGTCTTGATAACGATATAGAGGAAAAGTAGCTGTGATAAACCAAACAAAAATGCTCCTACTGATGAAACTGCATTCCATTCTGCAAACTGTAATGCGTAATCAGCATATCTTCTTGGCATGCCAGCTAACCCAACAAAGTGTTGTGGGAAGAAAGTAACATTTACACCAACAAAAGATAGCCAGAAATGAAGCTTACCCATTTTCTCGTCATACATATTTCCGGTCCATTTTGGAAGCCAATAATAAACAGCAGCCATTATTGAGAAAATGGCACCTGGTACGAGTACATAATGAAAGTGTGCTACAACAAAATAAGTATCATGATACTGAAAATCTGCAGGTGTAATCGCTAACATGAGGCCAGACAGACCCCCTATTGTAAATAAAACAACAAAGGCTATTGCAAATAGCATTGGTGTTTCATAGGTTATTGATCCTTTAAAAATAGTTGCAACCCAGTTAAAAACTTTTACACCAGTAGGAATAGCAATTATCATTGTTGCCCACATAAAAAATAGTTCAGCAGCCAGCGGCATTCCAACAGTAAACATGTGATGAGCCCAGACTACAAATGAGAGTACGGCGATTGAAACCATCGCATAAACCATAGATGATTGTCCAAACAAAGGCTTTCTTGAGAAAGTTGAAATAATATGAGATGTAATTCCGAATGCAGGAAGTATCATTATATAAACTTCGGGATGACCGAAAAACCAGAAGACATGTTGAAATAAAACTGGATCTCCTCCACCTGCTGCATCAAAGAATGAAGTGCCAAAATATGCATCCATTAAAAGCATTGTTACTGCTCCAGCAAGGACCGGCATAACAGCTATAAGCAAATATGCTGTTATTAACCAAGACCATACAAACAAAGGCATTTGCATTAATGTCATTCCAGGTGCTCTCATATTCATAATTGTGACAATCACGTTAATTGATCCCATTATCGATGAAATCCCCATTACATGAATAGCAAACACAAAGTAGGCAATATTGGGGTAATTTGTCGATAAGGGTGCATAGAAAGTCCAACCAAAACCAGGCAAGCCTCCCTCCATGAAAGCAGTTGAAAGAAGAATTATAAATGCTGAAGGTAGCAGCCAAAAGCTAAGATTATTCATTCTTGGCAACGCCATATCTGGTGCTCCGATTTGCATAGGAATAAGCCAATTTGCTAAACCCACAAATGCTGGCATCACTGCCCCAAATATCATTATAAGTCCGTGCATAGTAACAAGTTGGTTATACCTAATTGGGTCCATAAGCTGTAATCCTGGTTCAAATAGCTCAGCTCTTATTCCCATAGCCATGGCACCACCTGTTAAAAACATAATAAAACTAAACCATAGGTATAGTGTTCCAATATCTTTATGGTTAGTTGTGAAAAGCCATCTTAAGATACCTTTTTGAGGTCCATGATGTTCGTGATCATGATTTTCAATTACTGCACTCATAATTACTCCTATAAATCTCCTTTTTTATAATCAACAATATCATTAGGAACAACAATTGTTCCATCTCCTTGTTTATCATTATTCCAAGCTAATCTTGTGAAAGTTATTACAGCTGCCATGTCAACTTCATTAAGCTGCTCTGCAAATGATTGCATCTGACTTCCTCTAATGCCTTCCATAAGAATTTCTATTTGACCTGTCTTATCATTCATCACAACATCACTACCAGCCAATGCTGGATAAAACCCTGTAATTCCTGCTCCGTTAACTTGATGACATGCTGCACAACGTGTTTTATATATTTCTTCACCTTGTGCATAAAGTTCATCTGCGGTCCATTCTTTCTCTGTTAAAAAATTAAGTTGCTCCATTGCCTCTCTTTTTTCTAAAACCCATTCATCATATTCTTCCTTTGTAACAGCACGTACTACTATTGGCATATAGGCATGTCTTTCACCACAAAGTTCTGTGCAATTTCCTCTATAAATACCTGGTTCATTGATTGTTGTTTTTGCAACATTTATAAAACCTGGTATAGCATCTTGCTTGACAGCAAAATCACTCATGTACCATGAATGAATAACGTCATTACTAGTAATTAAAAATCTAATTGGGGTGTTTACTGGAACTACAACTTCTTCATCAACCTCAAGTAAATAATTCTCACCTTTTTCAACTCTGTTATATTCATATTGATCTGGAGGGGTAGTTAAGTTAGCAAAAAAACTTAAAGGCTTGTTACCGACCTGCTCATCTAAATATTTGTATTGCCACTTCCATTGCCAACCAACTACTTGAATATCCATGCCACCTTCTTCAGCTTCATGGTCGTATATTTTCTTTAATGTAACAGAGGCTGGAACAGCCATCGCAACTAGAATTAAAGTTGGTATTACTGTCCAGAGAATTTCAAGTTTGTGATTCTCTTTGAATTTAGCCGGTTTTTTGTTATTACTTCTTCTATAACGCCACATAGAATAAAACATAAACCCAAATACAATAACGCCTATAGCAACTGTAACGAAAAATATTGCCATATGAAGTTCAAAAACTTCTTTACTAATGTCTGTTACGCCCACGGGCATATTCACATCTAGCCAATCAGCTGATGTGTAAAAAGATGCTATTAATAATAAGAAAAGCCCTAACTTGTATCTCATTTACGCATATATTACTATAAATATCCCTTATGTCGAGAAATAAATGCCACTAATAGTCACTTCTAATCATCCATTATTTTAATTGAATCAAGATCCTTATCATCCTTAAGCTCAAAGTAATTACAGGAAATACATTTAACTTCGGAATCGTCGTCTTTTAGAACTATACTATCTTGCTCCTTACAAGAAGGGCATATGGCTCCAGCGATAAATTTATATCCTTTCATTTTGTATTATTACTTTAACATCTGCAGTGTCAGGTTTATTATCAAACCATCTCATCCATGAAAGTGCAGCTTGTTCAACCAACATACCTTCGCCTGAATTAAAACTAACATTTTTTTTTAAAGAAATTTTTTTGTAATGTGTATTGGTTTTGTTTTTGTAATTAATATCATATATGTGTGCAAATTCTTGAAATTTTGTGTTCAAAATAATCTCAGAAATTTCATTATTCATTTCTGAGACGCATGAAACTACAAGATCAATTTTCTTATCATAATTATTTTTAAATTCTAAAAATTCTCTCTGAATATTTTTGTATTTACTCTTGGATCTATTCCAAACTACAAAATTACATTTGCTAAATATTGAGGAATTAATTATCGAGATCCCAGCACCACCTAATCCCAACAACAAAATTCTTGTATCAGAATTTATTTTAATATTTTTTTTAAATAAATCAGTGAAAAGTCCCTCTGCATCAACTGAGTCAGCTTTTATCTCATTATCACTTTTGAAGAGAATGTTTGAGGGTGGCGCATTATAAAATTTTCCTACTTCTTCTTTAAACGGTTGGGTTATATTTAATCCGTGCCCACCATTTTTGAAAAAATTATCTATAAAAGTTAAAGAATCTTTTTCTATGTCATAAATTTCATATTCAATATCAATATTGCTTTTTTTAGCGAATAAATTATGAATTTTGGGGGATAACGAATAAAAGATTCCTTTGCCAAGTACGCCAAGTTTATATTTCATATCCATTGATGCTGTTTGGATATAAGGTTGTAAAGATCTTGTTCCTCACTATTTAGATTTTGATCAAATTTATAGCGCCATGAAACTTTACTGGGAAGAGACATTAAAATTGACTCTATTCTCCCTCCAGACTGAAGTCCAAATAAAGTTCCTCTGTCATACAAGAGATTAAATTCTACATACCTTCCTCTTCTAAAAATCTGAAACTCTTTTTGTCTTTCTGTAAACTTAAGGTCTTTTCTTTTATCTAAAATATTGCTGTATCCATTTAAAAAACACTCTGCAACGCTTTTAGATAGCTGTAATCCTTGTTCAGATTTTTCAAATGTCTGTTTTTCATAAAAAATACCGCCAATACCCCTGTGCTCATTTCTATGTTTTAAATAAAAATAATCATCACAATTTTTTTTCCATTCTTGATATCTGTTTTTTGACGCAATTTGGGCTTGCTGATGCCATGATTTACAATCCTCTTTAAAAGGAACATAAGGTGTTAAGTCAAAACCTCCCCCAAACCAATCTTCATTAATTTCATTTTTCTCATTAAAAGTCGCAAAATACCTTACATTCAGATGTGAGGTTGGTATGTTTGGGTTTTTGGGATGAAAGACAACTGAAACTCCAGTCGCAAAATATGGAGCGTCTTTATATCCCTCACCTCCAACAGATGATCTAGGTAAAGAATTACCGGAAATTTGTGAAAAATTAATTCCCGCTTTATCGAAAAATTTGCCACAATCTACAACAACTGAAATACCATGGCCAAGTGAATCTTTTTCCCATTTATCAATAATAATTTTTTCTTTTTGTTCATAACAATAAAAGTTATCTATTAGTGATTGATGAATTTGTCGAAAGTTTTCTGCTATTTTATCTAACATAAGTATCTGTCTTTAAATCATAAATTTTTGATGATCTTTTTTCTCCACCTAAAGGGAGGTTTAGAATACCAAAAATTTTTTTAGAAAAAACTGTTTTAATTTGTTTAACATTTTTACACACGCTTAAAGATGATATGTTTGCTGATGTAGAAACAATTTCTTCACCAACTTCTTCAAGCAAATCTTGAAGAATTTTTATTTTCGGAATTCTGACTGCAATACTATTATTTTCACCAAAAGGAACAATAATTGTTGTAAAACTATCTGAAAGTTCCTTGATTTGTTTGATGTAATCTTTTTTCACATCAAATTTTTTCCTTAAGTCGTAAACACTTTTGAACAGCAGGATGTATTTTTTATCTCTAGGTCTTTGTTTAATTTCACTTAATTTAGATATTACAAATTCATTGTTAATACAGCCAATACCCCAAACTCCCTCTGTTGGATAAGCAATGATTTTTTTTTCTTTAATCCAACTTGCTGCTAAAGGTATCTTATCAGTCTCTATCAAGATTTTTATCTTTGAGAATAGTTTTCTCTCTTAACTCTGCTTTAAAAGAGTTGATTTTTTCTGCTAATTCATCATTACTAGCTGCTAACATCTGTGCGGCAAAAATTCCAGCATTTGTTGCGCCAGCCTTTCCAGCCGCAAAAGTTGCAACTGGTACACCTGCAGGCATTTGTAACGTGGATAAGATTGCATCCAGCCCATTCAGAGAACTGTTAGCTGATGGAACACCTAAAACTGGACTTGATGAATGTGCGGCGATTGCACCAGCTAAGTGTGCTGCCATACCGGCGATTCCAATATAGACCTTGCAGCCTCTACCTTTTGAATTTTTCAAATAATCTACCAATACATCAGGAGAGCGGTGAGCAGATATGACTTTTAATTCACAAGGAATTGAAAAATCTTTCAAGGAGTTAATCGCAGCTTTACCTAATTCAACATCCGAATCGGAGCCAAGAATTACAGAAACTTTAATTTCGTTCATATAATATTAATAATAACAAAAATGAATAAGTTGAACATATTAACATTTCCTGACCCAAGGTTAAGAAAAACTGCTGAACCAGTTATAGAATTTAATGACAAATTAAAGTCTATGGCATCCGATATGCTGCATACAATGTATGAAGACAAAGGTATAGGGCTGGCTGCAACTCAAGTGGACATACATAAAAGATTAATAGTAATTGATTTGTCTGAAGACAAAAGTAGCCCTCTATACATTGTAAATCCTGATTATGAAATTTTAGATGATACTCTTGAATTATCGGAAGAAGGCTGCCTGTCAATTCCTTCTTTTAGGCAAGAAGTTAAAAGAGTAAAGAAAATAAAATTAAAATATCAAGACTTAAATGGCTCAGATAAAGAATTGACTGCAGATGGTTTATTAGGTTTTTGCATCCAGCATGAAATTGATCATTTAAACGGAAAATTATTAGTAGATTATTCATCGTCTTTAAAGAGAAATAGAATTAGAGATAAGCTTTTGAAGCTTAAAGATGAAAAAAAATAGTAATATCAATATAGCCTTTGCAGGTACCCCTGAAATTTCATTCGATATATTCGAGGAATTATCAAATCAAGACTTTCATATAAACTTTATCCTCACTCAAACTGACAAAAAGGCTGGCAGAGGAGCTCAACTCAAAAGTTCTAAGTTTCTACAAAAAAAAGCCATATATAGCGTACTTCAGCCTGAGAACTTAAATGATAGTGATTTTAAAAAGATTATTCTTAAACAGAATATAGATCTTCTTATTGTTGTGGCCTATGGCAAAATTTTGCCGCGTTGGCTCTTGGAACATCCTAAATATGGATGTTTAAATGTTCATTTTTCTATACTGCCTAAATGGCGAGGTGCAGCACCTATGCAAAGAGCTATTGCAAATGGTGATAAAAGCCTTGGAGTAAGTTTTATGAAAATAGAAGAAAAGCTTGATGCAGGAGGAATATATAAAACTTTTTCTACAAAGAACCATGGCCAAGATATTTATATTTTAGAGAAAAAGTTAGTTGAAATGACCAATATGCATTTGAGTAGTACAATTGTTGAAATTTGTTCTGAAGAAATAATACCTAAAACTCAAGAAGAAGAAAAAGTAACATATGCCCATAAGGTCATGAAAGAAGAAGGATTGATAAATTGGAATATAGATTCTTCTCAGGTATTTAGAAATTTTTTAGCATTCAAAAGGTGGCCTGGCAGCTATTTTAAATTCAATAATGAAACAGTAAAAGCAATAGACATTGAGAATATTAAAACTATCACAGGTATTCCAGGTGAAATTTTTTCTTTTGACAAAAATGGCATGACAGTTTGCTGTCAAAAAGGAGCGATAAACTTAAAAAGTTTCCAGTTTCCAGGTAAAAAAGTAATTTCATCAAATGATTTCTTTAATTCAAAAAGAGATATAATTCCTCTTAAGGGAAACTTGATTTGAAGATAATCATACTCGGTGGTGGTTCAATAGGTGGCAGTGTTGCTACAGAATTATCAACCGAAGATAATGACATTGTTGTAATAGACAACAATGAAGCTAATCTTGAGCCACTAAAATCAAAAGAGGGAATTAAAACAGTGATTGGAGATGCTACCTCTCCTAATACACTTTCTAAAAGCAACTTGGATGAAAACAGTTTACTTCTTTGTCTTACAGATTCAGAAGAAATAAATCTTTTAGCATCAATAATTGCACATGCAAAATTTGATGTAAAAAAAATAATCTGCAGATTAAAGGGGTCTGAATACAAAGAAATCGCTAAAAAAATTGCAAGCCATGTAGATTTTTTTATTAATCCTGAAGATCTTATCACTGATGAAATAAAGAGTCTTTTGAAACATCCTGGTGCTTTAGAAATTTTAGATTTTGCTGAAGGAAAAATTAAGCTTGTAAGTGTCTACGCAAAAAAAAGCGGTATCTTGGTTGGTCGTCAGATAAAAGAATTAAATAGTGATTTACCTGATTATGAAACACGCATTCCTGCTTTATACAGGGATGAAGGCCTCATTATACCAACAGGCGATACAACGATATTGGAAGGAGATGAAGTTTTTTTTATGGCCGACGAAAAACATATTGAGGATGTAACTCAAGAGCTTCAGAAACTAGAAGATAAGTATAAAAATATATACGTTGTCGGTGCAGGTAATATTGGTACTTCATTGGCCTCTAAAATAAAAAATGACTTTAACTTAAAAGTAATAGAAAAAGATTCAACACAAAGCAAGATTGCTTCTGATCTGCTAGATGATGTTCTAATTTTAAATGCTGATGCAGCAGATAAAGATTTCTTAGCTAATGAAGGCATTACAGAATGTGATGTTTATGTTGCAGTTACCCAAGATGATGAAACCAATGTTTTGTGCTCATTAATGGCAAAGAAATTAGGTGCAAAGAAAACAATTACCATTATTAATAATGACGCTTACTTTGATCTAGTAGGAAAAAATGAGTTAGACATCATCATTTCACCTGTACAAATAACTGTTTCATATATTTTAAAATATGTAAGAAAAGGTTCTGTTTCGAATGTTCATAAAGTTAAAAAGGGGAAAGCAGAAGTTTTAGAAATAACTATTGACAATTTTGCTGAGGGCCTAAAAGGCAAAAAAATAAGTGAATTAAAGATGCAAGACTCCATTGAAATACCTTGCCTACAGAGGGGTGAGAGTGTAGTTATAGCCCATAAAGAAACGGAACTTCTTGAGGGAGACCATTTGATAATTTTTTACAAGGATAAAAAAGCTTTTGATGAGTTTTACAACAAGTTTAAATGATTAGTTTTCTAAAATTTCTTAGATTCTTAGGTCCTTTAATGTTGTTTTTTGCAACATTTGTAATTTTGCCACCTCTTATTATGCAGGCTTATACATCACAAGTAGAAATAATTTTTTTATCAATTTTTGTAAGTTGTTTAGTATATGGGATTTTAATTGAGCTTACTCTCAGAAGAAAAAGGTTTACCTATACCCCCAGAGATGGTTTCTTGATTACTTCTTTTGGTTGGTTTTTTGTTTCTATTTTAGCTTCCCTTCCATTCTTATTTAGTGGAATGAGTTATGCAGATTCAATATTTGAGGCTGTCTCTGGTCTAACAACTACTGGCTCAACAACAATATCCAATCTTTCTGCATTATCAGAGTCTCTTCTTATTTATAGACAGCTACTTCAATGGGCAGGAGGGGTTGGTTTAATAATTGTTGTTCTTGCAATAATACCAGCAGCTTCTGGTGGAATAAAAGTACTTCAAGCTGAAACATCTGGTTTTGCGGAAAATAGTTTTTCTCCAAGGCTCAGAAAGACAGCAAGATCACTGCTTAGATTTTATTTAGGAATCACACTCCTTTGCGCTATTTCTTATTGGCTTGCAGGGATGACTTATTTTGAGGCTATATCTCATTCATTTAGTACTGTCTCGATTGGTGGGTTTTCTATTTATGACGATAATTTTGGATATTTTAATAGTCCATTAATTGAGGGGATAGCCATTATTTTCATATTGATATCTGCAACAAATTTTGGATTACATTTTTTATTTTTTTTGAAAAAAGACTTTAAATTTTATGTAAAAAATGATGAATTTAAATTCTTTTTGTTGCTTATTCTTGCAGCAACAACATTCAGTGTCTCAGTTTTATTATTCAACGAACAAATAGGTTTAAGTGAGTCATTTAGGTATGGTATATTTCAAACAATATCAATAATTACAACAACAGGATTTACTATTACTGACCTTAATAGAATGGGTATTTTATTGCCTGTCTTAATAATGCTCTTAGCATTTATAGGTGCATGTTCAGGATCAGTTGGAGGAGGCATGAAGGCATGGAGAATTAACATTCTAATAAGATTAGCCTTTGATAATATAACTAAAATTATGCACCCTACTGCGGTCAGCACAATTAAATTTAATGGTGAAAAAATTAAGCAAAAGCAAATTGAATCAGTTTTCTCTTTTGTTGTAATTTATGTTCTAATTGCAATCCTATTCTTGCTTACTCTTATGCTTCAAAATATCGACTTTTATTCTGCTTTCTCTGCTGTGAGTGCAACCTTAAATAATCTTGGGCCCGGCCTTGGACAATTTTCAGAAAATTATTCAAGTTTAGAACCTGCAGGAAAAATTACACTTTCGTTAGCAATGATTATTGGGCGTCTTGAGATTTTTGGTTTTTTGTTGTTGCTATTTCCTTCTTTTTGGAAAAGTTAATAAATATTTCTATTTTCTTTATCTAATTTTCTGAACTTTTTATATTCCCATCCATAAAGTTCTGGAGATTCTTTTATAGCCTTTTCAAAATATTGATTCATTGCATCAATTGTCAGCTGCTTGCCAATATTTATAGCATTAAATTTATATTTTTTTTGTAAACCTTTTGTAAAGTAAACAAAATAAATGTTGTGTGTACCTTTTTTAGAAAGCTTTTCTAAAAGGTCAATGCTAAAACATTTTTTACCAAAGAATTTAGAGTATTTTCCATTGAAATTATGTGGCACTAAATCAGATGCCATTGCTAAACTTTTCTTGTTTAAAAA
Source organism: uncultured SAR86 cluster bacterium (assembly GCA_902526535.1). Classification (GTDB taxonomy): domain Bacteria; phylum Pseudomonadota; class Gammaproteobacteria; order Magnimaribacterales; family TMED112; genus TMED112. The sequence goes on along the minus strand of CABZLG010000001.1, from coordinate 30,952 downwards.
ATTCTTATAGAGCTTAATCATTCCTTTCTCATTAGCAGGAATCATGTTTGCCTCGAAATAAGTTCTTGATGCTCTAATAATCTTATCAAGCTCACTATTCTTTGCTGGAGTATAAATAATGTCTAGGCTCTTAATTTCGTCAGAAAGTAGATTCAACATCACATCCACACACCCCATGTGAAGAGTAAAAATTAATTTACTTTCATCCTTTGAAAAAATTTCATGACTAGAGTCATATTTATCAATAAGTTTTGAATAATTTTTTGGATTTCCCCAGATGTACGGGTATAACATCATACTCTCTAAAGTTTTGTTTACAGATAATCTCAAAAGCTGATTTGAATAGAATCCACAATGATTTAAATTTTTTTCAGTAACTCTTTTTTGTGAACTATTTAATCTGAAAAGTATTGTTGAAATAGCTAATGAGATTCCATTTATTAAAAATAATGGAAATGTAGATATTGTTTTAAAAATTATGAGAAACATTTTTAAAATACTAGAATACCTTTTATAGTTTATTAAAAAAATGCCTGCAACAAATATTGAAGATCTTATAGCTCTTTGTAAAAGAAGAGGTTTTATATTTCAATCAAGTGAAATATACGGTGGAACTCAGGGTTTGTATGACTATGGTCCTTTAGGTGTCGAATTAAAAAATAATATAAAAAATTCTTGGTGGAAATCTGTAGTGTATGAACGTGACGATGTTGAAGGGCTTGATGCAGCAATACTTACAAAGCAGTCAGTATTAAAGTATTCCGGCCATGAAGAAACTTTTACTGATCCACTGGTAGATTGTAAATCTTGTGGCGAAAGATTTAGAGCAGATCAAGTCCCTGATTACTGTAAAAAAGAGGATTTAACTGAGCCTCGTCAATTTAACTTAATGTTTAAAACAAATATAGGTCCAGTTGATGATGGCAAAACATTTGCTTATCTTAGGCCTGAAACAGCTCAACAAATTTTTACCAACTTTAAAAATGTTGTCGACTCAACTTCTAGAAATGTGCCATTTGGTATTGCTCAAATAGGAAAGGCTTTTAGAAATGAAATTACAATAAAAAGTTTTATCTTCAGAGTAAGAGAATTTGAGCAAATGGAATTAGAATTTTTTGTAGTCCCTGGTACAGATGAAGATTGGCACAAAAAGTGGGTGGAATTTAGAGTAAATTGGTGGGAAAAACAAGGAGTGCCTAAAAAAAGTTTAGAGCTTTACGACGTACCAAAAGATGAATTAGCACATTATTCAAAAGCTACTATCGATATCATGTATAAATTTCCACATGGAGTAGAAGAGCTGGAAGGTATTGCTAATCGAACAGATTTCGACCTGGGCTCTCACTCAAAAAATCAAGATGAGCTTAGCCTTAAGGCAAAAGTATCCCAGAATAATGAGTCAAATGCTAAGTTAGCGCTAAAAGACGAAAACAATAATTGGATGGTTCCGTTTGTAATCGAGCCTTCAGCTGGTGTTGACAGAGCTGTTTTGGCCATATTAAACGAAGCTTTTCATCTTGAGAAAATAGAGGATAAAGAAAGAGTTGTTTTAAAATTAAAACCACATCTTTCGCCTATTAAAGCAGCAATTATTCCTTTGAAAAAAAATGACGAGAAGATTGTGACAAAAGCAAAAGAAATAAAGAATAAATTACAGTCATTAGGATTAGGAAGAGTTTTATTTGAAAACAGCGGAAATATTGGGAAAAACTATCGTAGACATGATGAAATTGGAACACCAATATGCATAACCATAGACTTTGAAACCTTGGAAGAGGAAACTGTAACAGTTAGAGATAGAGACACCATGTCTCAGAAAAGAGTTTCAATTTCTGATATAGAGGAAATGTTTAAAAAGTTATTTTAAACGTCAACATTTTTTGCCTGTAAGGCATTTTCATCGATGAACTCTCTCCTTGGCTTAACTTCATCACCCATCAAAGTTTCAAAGATATCATCAGTTTCTCCAACATCATCAATTGTAATTTGAACAAGCCTTCTATTTGTAGGATCAAATGTTGTCTCCCATAGTTGCTCTGGATTCATTTCCCCAAGCCCTTTATATCTCTGTATTTCAGGAGACCTTGAGCTTTCATTCTCATCCTTCCTTATATCTTTTAAAATCTCATCTTTTTCTTCTTCATCTTTAGCATAGTAGGTTTTGCCACCCTTTTTAATTTTGTATAAAGGAGGAAGAGCCATATAAACATGTCCCTTCATTATTAAATCTCTCATGTGTCTATTAAAGAAGGTAAGTAATAATGTTCTGATATGAGATCCGTCAACATCAGCGTCCATCATAAAAATAACCCTATGGTATCTAAGCTTTTCACTATCAAATTCATCATGTCCTATTCCAGTACCTAATGCAGTTATAAGCGTACCAATTTCATTTGATGCTAAAACTTTATCAAGTCTTTGTTTTTGAACATTAATTATTTTTCCTTTTAATGGAAGTATTGCTTGGAAGCTTCTATCTCTTCCTTGTTTAGCAGAACCTCCTGCTGAATCTCCCTCAACTAGAAAGATTTCAGATTTTTCAGGATCCTTCTCTTGGCAGTCTGCTAGTTTTCCTGGTAAACCTCCAAGATCCAGGATTCCTTTTCTACGAGTCATTTCTTTAGCTTTTCTAGCAGCTTCTCTTGCGTAAGCTGCTTCAAGTATTTTCCCCAAAATTTCTTTTGCCTGTTGTTTATTTGCTAATAAGAAGTCCATAAAGTAATCATTTATTAGGGTTTCTACAGCAGGCCTAGCTTCTGATGAAACTAATTTATCTTTTGTTTGCGAAGAGAATTTTGGATCTGGCATTTTTAAAGAAATTACAGCCATCATCCCTTCTCTTACATCTTCACCAGTAAGCTCAATGTCTTTTTTCTTCATCATATCTTCTTTTTTAATGAATGTTTTTATTGCTCTAGTAAGTCCACCTCTAAAGCCAGCCATATGTGTTCCACCATCTACTTGGGGAATATTATTTGTGAAGCATTGAACATTTTCTGAATAAGTATTAGTCCATTGAATAGCAATTTCTACTCCTATACCTTTCATATTTGCATTCGCAGTAAAGGGAGTACCAACTGGCTCTTTCTTCCCTGTCAAATATTTAACAAATTCAATTAAGCCACCTTCTGACTTAAAATCAAATTTCTGATCTGTCCTTTCATCAATTATTGTAATTGCAATGCCAGAATTTAAGAATGAAAGCTCTCTTATCCTTCTTTTAAGTATCTCAACATTAAACTCTGTAAAAGAAAAAGTATTTTTGGACGGCAGAAAGCTGACTTTAGTGCCAGTTTTATCGCTTTTTCCGTTTTCTTTTAATTCTGTTTTAGGTGTTCCTTCTTCATATTCCTGGTGATATTTTTTCCCTTCTCTTTCGATTTCTAATATTAATTTACTACTCAAGGCATTTACTACTGAAACCCCTACCCCATGCAAACCACCCGAGACTTTATAGCTATTTTCATCGAATTTTCCCCCTGAGTGTAAGGAGGTCATTATTACCTGTGCTGCAGGTACGCCCTCCTCATGCATATCAACTGGAATTCCTCTGCCGTTGTCAGATACTGATACAAAACCATCTTTCATTAGTTTAACTTCTATATAGTCACAAAACCCTGCTAAACCCTCGTCTATAGCATTATCTAACACCTCAAAAACCATATGGTGTAAACCAGAACCATCATCAGTATCACCAATATACATTCCAGGCCTCTTTTTGACAGCTTCTAAGCCTTTTAGAACCTTTATACTAGATGAGTCATATTTATCTTTTGACATTTGTAATATCTCCTTTTTGTTCTACGTAGAACAGATTTGCGTTGAATTTATTGTCTAAAGCTATTTTTTCTATGGACGTCAATATAGCTTGTGTATTCATATTATTTAGATATTTTAACATCAAATATTGATTTTCCTTATCTAATTCAGAACAAATATCATCTATCAAAACTATAGGCTGAATATTAAGACTTTTTTCTATAAATTCTTTTGAGACAAGATGAAGGATACAAGAAAGAACCTTCTGCTGACCTCTAGATAATATTGAAGAGGCATCATCCTGATCTATTAAAATGTCGAAATTTCTCTTGTGTAAACCAACCAATGGCTTGTTTATAACAAATTCTTTTTCAAAATTATTTCCCAGGTGCTTTTCTAGACCAATTTCTTCATCAAAACCAGCTTTATATTTAAAATTAATACGCCTAAGCCAATTATTTTTACCGAAAAAATCCGAAAGATGATCATTTGTAGAGAAAAAAGCATTTAAATCATTGATTAGGCACTTATTTAATAGTGTTATTTTTGGCTCAATTTCAATTAATGCTTTATTCCAGATTAAAATTTCTTTTTTTTGTCCATTTTTAAGACAAAAAAGACGTTGTTTATGTATTTTTGATAATTGTTCATAAAAATTATTGAAATCTTGTTCTACGTAGAACAAAATTTTATTTAAATATTTTCTTTTATAATCTGGTTGTGATCCAGTGAATGAAAATTCTTTATTTTCAATAACACACGTTGGACATTGCATTAAAAGTTCTTTTCTTGAAATTTTTTTTTCATTATTTTCATCAATTGCTTTAGCACTTGTTTTGTCTTTAATAGTTCTAATAGTTTTCGTATTACCAGTTATTAGTATTTCAGCTTTTAGTTCATTATTCCAAATTATTTGTTCAGTTTTTGATGTTCTAAAACTTCTTAATGAAAGTCCAAAATGGATTGCTTCAAGTAACGATGTTTTTCCGGAACCATTTTCTCCATAAATGGCACTAATCCCTTTATTTATAGGCAGTTCAGCGAATTCATAAGACCTTATGTTTTGTATTTTTATGTTTTGTATTATCACTAAAGACGTACTGGCATTAACACTAAAACTCTATCAACATTTGTGGTTTTCATAAGAGCGCTCTTTTCATTGCCATAACTAAGTATAGAAATGCTTTTATCTTCAATTGTATTAAGCATTTCTCGCAAATAATTAACATTGAATGCTATTTCAAATCCATCATTTGCAACCTCAAGCTCTAGTTCTTCCTCTGCTGATTCTTGATCGTTATTACTAGAAAAGATTTTTAACAAATTGCCTTCTGATTTAAGCTTTACACCTTTAAATTTATCATTTGACAGAACTGACACCCTTGAAACTATATCAAGGAGCTCTTCCCTATTAACTTTAATTTCTACAGAATCTCCGGATGGTATGACCTGATTATAATTTGGAAAATTTGCATCAATTAATTTTGATTTAAAAATAAAGTTAGAAGAAGAAAATACAATTCTATTTTGATCTAAAAAAAACTTAATTTTGGCATTTTCTTTAGGCAGTATTCTCATAAGCTCCATACAGGTTTTTCTAGGAATAATTCCACTAAATTCAGCTTCTGCATTAAATGCTTTTTTAAACATTGCAAGTCGATGAGCGTCTGTAGCTACCATTTTTATTGATCCCATTACACATTCAATGTAAGTTCCATTAAGGTAGTGTCTCCAATCTTGATTGCCCATAGCAAAACTTGTCATTTGAAATAACTCTATCAATTCTTCTGAATTAATTTCATGTGCATTTTCAGTTTGAACAGATGAAAATTCAGGAAAACTTGAAGCTTCCATTGTTACAAGATTATATTCGCCAGTGGAAGTTTTAATCTGGAACTTCTCTCCTTCTTCCAAAGAAAAAGATATGTTGCCATCCGGAAGCTCTTTCACTATATCGCTTGCTTTTTTGGCTGGAATTGTAATTTCTCCTGGAGCTTCAACAACAACGTTTTCTACTTCCATTTCTAATTCTATCTCTAAATCAGTGCTTAGCATATTTAAACGATTTTCATATGCTTTAATTAAGATATTGCTTAAAACAGGCAATGTTTGCTTTTTGTCTGCAACTGCTGAAAGTGATAATAGCACCGAATCTATATCTTTTTTATCAAGATTAAATTTCATTTTACGCTGAAAGATGTCTTCTTAACTTTTTGAAATCTTCATCAATTTCTAAATTCGTATGCATAAGTTCTTTAACTTTTTCACATGCGTGAATAACTGTAGTATGGTCTCTGCCTCCAAAAGACTCTCCAATTTCTGGAAGGCTATGGTTTGTAAGTGTCTTTGCGAGAGACATTGCAATTTGCCTTGGCCTAGTCACAGACCTGCTTCTTCTAGAAGAAAGTAGATCTGAAACTCTAATGTTGTAGTATTCTGCAACAACTCTCTGAATGTTTGGTATTGTTACCATCCTAGCTTGTATTGCCAATATATCTCTTAAGGAGTTTTTAATTAATTCAATATTAATTTCAGCATCTGTGAAACGTGCATTTGCTACAACTCTAGTAAGTGCTCCTTCAAGCTCTCGAACGTTTGACTTTACTTGATCTGCAATAAAAAAGGCACATTCATCTGACAGAGTTAACCCCATATCATTCGCTTTTTGCATTAATATTGCAGCTCTAGTTTCAAGTGCAGGGGGATCTATTACAGCAGAAAGGCCCCAACCAAAACGAGATTTAAGTCTTTCCTCGAGACCCTCTATCTCTTTTGGGTATCTGTCGCAAGAAAAAATCATTAGGTTGCCATTTTCTATCAAACAGTTAAATGTATGAAAAAGCTCATCTTGTGATTGTTCTTTACCAGCAAAAAACTGTATATCATCTATTAAAAGTGCATTGAGACCTCTGTAAAATTTTTTGAATTCGTTCATCGCTCCTAGCTGCAAGGCTTTTACCATTTCACTTACAAAAGTTTCAGAGTGAAGATAACAAATTTTCGCATCAGGTCTTTCTTTTTTGAGCTTGTTTCCAATTGCATGCATCAAGTGTGTTTTTCCTAGACCAACTCCACCGTATAAAAAAAGTGGGTTATATTTGCTTCCTGTTGCCTGATCAGCAACCTGTTTTGCAGCAGCAAGAGCTATTTGATTTGATTTACCCTCAACAAAGCTTTCGAAAATGTAATTATCATTTAAACCAGTTCTATCATAACTGCTTACAGGACTTGTTGATTGTTGAACTCCTAGATTTAATATAAATCTGTTTCTTCCAATGCTATTTTCGAGAAGCTCCATAAGTCTTGGCAGATACTTTTCTCTAAAAAAGTTTTCAATGAACTCGTTTGGAGCATATATATTGAAGTTATTCTCCTTTAGATCAAATTCAAGAGGTCTTACCCATGAGTTATATTCAGGGGGATTCATTGATCTTTCTAATTCTTTGACGCTTTGATTGAAAATATTTATTGTAGATAGCTTGTTAGACATGACGATAAGTTTATAATACTAGAGCTTTGAAAAACATGTAATAAGTATATTGTTTTTCTGTGTATAACTTGTTGATAAAAAATGAAAAGAACTCTAAAAGTTACAAATTTAAAGAGAAAGCGAACACATGGCTTTAAATTAAGAATGTCTACAAAAGCTGGTAGAACAATTTTATCTAACAGGCGCTCCAAAAAAAGAAAAAGCTTGAGTGTTTAGTTTTTTATGCCGAACAAACAACAAATAAACACAACACTAATTAACAAATGTATTGAAATAAGCTTGATTGATTCTAATGATCCTTTTTCTTCTATTAGAATTTCAATTCCCAAAAAAATTGTAAAAAGCGCTGTTAAAAGAAATAGAATTAAAAGACAAATCAAAGAAATTTACAGGTGTAATTTCCAGAAAAATCTGAATAAAAATTTTTTGGTAAAATTTAAAAAAGAAGATTGTGTTTTTAAAAAAGAATTAGAGGAATTTTTTTCAAATGTTTAATCCAAGATCTATATTTTTATTAATTTCGCTTTTATTAGTAATGCTCCTTGTTTTTGATTGGGGAAATGTAAGTAAAGAACAAAAAGTTGAGGTCTCGAAATTTGTTCAAGAAAAAACAGATTCAGATCTGTTTGAAATTAGCAATGGGTCTCTAGAAATTTTTATAGATTTAGAAGACGGGAGTATTAAAGAAGCATATTTAAGAGAAAAAAGGATAAATAACGGACTTGAAAAGGTAAGGCTGCTTTCAAATGATGAGTTTTTAAGATTTTATTTTAAGTCAACAATTTCTGGTTTTAACCCTAGAGACTTTTCAGTTCTAAATTCATCCAAAGATTATTTAGCTATTCAGGCCATGGATGGGGCGGGAAATACCTTAACAAAAAAAATAAAATTTTCTGATAAATATAGCCTTCTTATTGAAGACAGGCTTGATCTCACAACCGCCACAATTGGTGTTATCAATTCTTTTAAAACCTTTTACAGAGACGAAAAAAAGTCAGTTGATTATGGCACCTCATTTTCACGAGACCATCTCGCCTTCAGCACAAGTGAGGATGCATTTAATGATGAAAGCCTTAAGTCTGTTGACAGCAGAGAAGATTATATGGGGCACTGGGTTGGTCATTCTCAAAAACACTTTGTAGTAGCTGTTTATGATGAAGCTAATCAGCAAAAAATATCTCTTTACCCTAAAGATATAAACGGTATGTACAGGTTTGGCACAACAGAACCAATGAGTTTTGAGGGGAGTTATTATGTTTCAAAAACTAAGCTTTATCTTGGCCCAAAACAAAAGGATGTTCTAGAGGTTGTGGCCCCACACTTTAAATACAATCTTGATCTTGGTTTCGTGTATGGGATAGGAGAGTTTTTTATAGTTGTTTTAAATTTTTTATATGGCCTTGTAAATAATTGGGGGGTTTCAATTATTTTACTTACTGTGCTTTTTAAACTTGTGTTGTCACCTTTACAAATTATGCAGCTGAATTCTATGGTAAAAATGAGAAAACTTTCGCCAAAACTTCAAGATCTTCAAGAAAGATATAAAAATGACAGGAATAAATTAAGCGTGGAAATGATGCAGCTTTACAAAAGAGAAAAATTTAACCCTGCTGCAGGCTGTCTTCCCCTGTTTGCTCAATTTCCAATATTTATTGCTATGTTTTGGGTTACTAGAGAGGCTTTTGAATTTCGTGGAGAGTCTTTTTTATGGATACCTGATCTTGCAGAATCTGACCCCTATCTTATTGCTCCAGTATTAATGGGATTGATGATGTTTGCCTCTCAAAAGTTAATGCCAAAACCACCTCAATCTCAAGGAATGCAAGCCCAAATTGCTCAGCAAATGATGGTTGTTTTTCCGCCCATGATTACGATTGTTTTTTTATTCATGCCTGCTGGTGTTGTGGTTTATTCAGTTGTGAATATGCTTTTATCAATAATTCCTCAAGTATTAATAATTGGCCGCGCGCAGTCAGAAAGTGGTTAGAAAGCAGGACTCGATATATGCGCTCGCCACACCAGAAGGTGTTTCTGCAATTTCAGTTATAAGGGTTACTGGTTTATCAATTTCAGAAAAATTTTTTAATTTTCTTGGCATAGAGAGAAAAAAACCCGGAGTTTTTTTAAGAAAAATAACGTTAGGTGATTTCAGTGAAAAATGTTTAATCTTATATTTTAAAGCACCCCGGTCGTATACGGGCGAAGATGTTATAGAGATTCAGTCTCATGGAAATATGGTAATAGTTTCAGAAATTTTTGATGTTTTAGAAAATTTTGGCTTTAGGGAGGCTCAGGCAGGTGAGTTTACTAAAAGGGGGTTTCTCAATAATAAATTTACTATTGATGAGGCAGAGTCAGTCGCTGTTAATGTAAGTGCAAGCAGTGTTGAAGAGCTTAGAATGTTAGAGGATTTTAGGTTGGGTAAGGTTGGACATTTTTTCTCAAATGTAACAAAAAAAATAGAAGGTCTTTTAGTGACTATTGAGTCTCAGCTTGATTTTTCAGATGAAGGAGCTGTTGGATCAATAAGCAAAAATAATATAAAAAAAGAAATAGCCGTCTTAAAGGGGGATTTAGATAATTTTTTGAGAAAATATTCTCCATTCCAATCTGAAATGATGAAAAAAAAGGTTGTTTTGGTTGGCCAGCCCAATGTTGGAAAGTCATCTTTATTTAATTCGTTGGTTGGTGGGAAGGTTGCTCTTGTAAGCAATACACCCGGAACCACAAGAGATGTTGTAAGAAAAAACCTATTTTTAAAAGGTGTAGAAATAACGCTTGAGGATACAGCTGGAATTAGGACTGGTCAGGTTTCTGAGATTGAAAAAATGGGAATGGGTTTAACGAATGAATCTTACGAAACGTCAGATCTTTGTTTAGAGGTTTTTGAGCCTGAACAGAAAATAAAGAAAAAGTTCAAAGACTCAGTATTAATAATAAACAAATCTGACCTATTGAAAGTTCACACTAAAAAAAATGCATTGTACGTTTCAGCTAAAACAGGTGCTGGCATAGAGGAGCTTAGAAAACTAATTTATAAATATATTAAACCCGATCCTAAGCTTTCTTTGGTAACTGAAAGAGTTTATAAAGCTGTTGTAAAGGCAAATAATAGCATTGAGTCAGTGAGAGGCGATGATATTTTTGAAATTACTGCTCAGCAATTAAGGGATGCTTTGTTGGAGCTAAGATATGTGTATGGAAATTTTAGTAATGAAAAAATATTAGATAGAGTCTTCTCAAAATTCTGTATAGGTAAGTGAAAAATTGTTTATATTTTGTTGATATTTTTTTATCAACAAACTGTTAACAGCTTCACATAACTAGAAACACAAATTAGTTACAAAATAGACACAGGAATCATTTGCTTTAAAGGACGTATAAAAACCCTATAATTTAGACTTATTAACAATTACACAGAGGACTAATAACAATAACAAAAATAATATGACATATATATTTGATATATTAATAATAGGTGGCGGGCATGCAGGTGTTGAGGCCGCACTTATTGCAAGAAAGATGGGGCGCCACGTTGGCCTTGTTTCTTTAGATCACACAAAAACAGGAAGGATGTCATGTAATCCTGCTGTAGGTGGAATGGGCAAAACCCACATTGCTAGGGAGGTTGATGCATTAGGTGGCTACATTGCTGAAGCTACTGATTTAGCAGGAATTCAGTTTAGAGTTCTAAATAGAAAAAAAGGTCCAGCAGTGCAAGCAACAAGAGCACAAACAGATAAAGATCTTTATGAAAAAATCATCCAAAAGAAACTTAAAGAAGAAGACGTTGTTATGATTGATGATGAAATTATTAATTTCAAAAAAGAAAAAAAAGAAATTAAATCAGCACTATCTAAAAACAACGAATACTTTGCAAAATCTTATGTTTTAACAACAGGCACATTTCTAAACGGTTCTATTTTGATAGGCCATGAAAAAAATGAAGGGGGGCGAATTAATGAAAGAAAATCCTCTGGCTTAGAGAGTTTTTTTAAAGCCTTAGAATTAAAGACAGGAAGACTTAAAACCGGCACACCACCAAGGCTTAATAAAAAATCAGTTGACTTTAGCTCTTTAGAAGAGCAGCCCGGAGACAATGAAAAACTTTTCATGTCATACCTGTGCGGAAAAAACAAACACCCAAAGCAAACATCCTGCTACATTACATACACAAACCAAAAAACACATAAAATTATTAAAAATAACATCAAAAAATCAGCAATGTATTCAGGACTAATAAGTGGTGTTGGGCCGAGGTATTGCCCCTCTATTGAAGACAAAATTATGAGATTCAAAGACAAAGAACAACATCAAATTTTTGTTGAGCCAGAAGGCCTACAAGCTAATACAATTTATCCAAATGGGATTTCTACAAGCCTTCCAAAAGAAATACAAGAAGAATATATTAGATCTATAAAGGGATTTGAGAAGGCAGATATAACACAGTTTGGTTACGCTGTTGAGTATGACTACATAGACCCAAGAAACCTCGACAAAACTCTCAGAATAAAAAAACTAAAAAACTTGTTTTTAGCCGGACAAATTAATGGAACAACCGGCTATGAAGAAGCAGCAGGACAGGGAATTGTCGCAGGTATAAATGCGTCTTTATTGTTAGATAATGAACAATGGATACCAAAAAGACAAGACTCCTATCTGGGCGTTTTGGTCGATGATCTAACAAGGTTTGGAGTTAGTGAACCATATAGAATGTTTACTTCAAGGGCAGAGCACAGACTTTTATTGAGACAAGATAATGCTGATGAAAGAATGATTAAATATGCAAAAAAATTTAATACATTAGACCCTCTAAGAGAGGAAATTTATTCGAAAAAACAAACAGAAAAAAATAAAGCCAGACACATTCTTGAAAAGACAAAAGCAAATGTAGGTGGCAGGAAGATAACGGGCACAGACCTTTGCAAAAGAAATGATTTTTCTCTTAAAGATATTTCAAAAATTACCCAACTTAAAGGCGAAAGTTTTAAGCAAACGTATTTTGATATTAGATATTCTGGCTATATAAAAAAACAGCAACGCGAACTAGAAAAAATTAAAAATCTAGAAGAATTTAAACTGGGCCTAATATTTGACTACAAAGAGGTCATTGGCTTATCTGGCGAACTCCAAGAAAAACTAAATCATCATAAACCAAAAGACCTGCAAGAAGTCACAAATATTGAGGGCATTACTCCAGCCGCAATAAGTGTTCTAACAATTCATTTAAAGAAGATTGATGCAATTAAAGCCAAACACTAAGGAAGCCCTTGAGATTTTCTCGGGGGAGGTATTTAAACAAAACTTAAAACACAACATCACTGGGGCAAAAACAATAAAAGACTTTGAGCTTCACATCGAGGACTGCATACAGGCAACAATGAAAGTTTCAGATGCACTAGAAAGTGTGGTTGTTGATTTAGGGTCGGGATCAGGATTGTTGGGAATAGTAATAAAAATTTTAAACCCAAACAAAGAAGTCTTTCTAATAGAAAGAAATTTAAGAAAACATCAGTTTCAAAAATATGTTTTAACAAAACTAGGTGTCGACGGTATCGTAGCGATCCACGAAGATGTAACTAACTTTTCTTTAGACAAGAAACACACAGTATGTTCAAAAGCATTTGCTTCAATTAAAAAAACCTTGCTTATGACAAAAAATAAAAAAAATATTAAAAACTATTTGTTTTTAAAGAAAAATGATGCCAATACTAAAAGAGAGTTATTAGAAGCTAAGCCTTTGATATATGATTACAAGATGCACAATTATTTGTGTCAAGATGTAAAAATGACAGTTATTGAAGTAAATGACGATTAAAGTTGCCGTTACAAATCAAAAGGGCGGTGTTGGGAAGACAACTACCGCAGTAAATCTTGCTGCATCGCTTACTAAAGCAAATCGTGAAGTATTGTTAATTGATATTGACCCACAAGGCAATGCTAGTTCTGCAGCAGGAATCAAAAAAAATTCTGAAAACTCTTTATATGAGTTTTTTAATGATGAAGAAAAAATAGAGAGCTATATAATGAAAGCGTCTGGTGGCTATGACATTATTCCAGCCAACAACAGCCTAGTTGCAGCAGAAAAAATTATTGAAAAAACTGAAAACAGAGAAAGATATTTCAGTACATACTTAAAAAAACTTCCAAAAAAATATGATTACTTACTCATTGACTGCCCTCCATCTCTAAACCTCTTAACAATCAACTCTATGGAATTTTGTAAAAACGTACTTGTTCCTGTTCAATGTGAATATTATGCTCTTGAGGGGTTAGTTACTTTAAAATCTACAATTTCAGAACTGAATGATGTTCTTGGTTTAAAAATAGATATAGTTGCAATACTTAGAACGATGGCAGACTGGAGAAATCGGCTTACACGTGAAGTTTCTGGCCAGTTAGAAGAACATTTTAAAGAAAAGGTTTTAAACACGATCATACCAAGAAATGTAAGACTAGCAGAGGCACCCAGCTATGGCCAATCGATAGTTGATTATGATATAAAATCTATTGGGGCTGAAGCTTTTCTGAGTTTATCTGGAGAGTTCATTAGGAAATTTGAAAATGGTAAAAAAAACATCACTTAACAAAGGATTAGAGGCTTTGCTTGGTGATGTTGCCGAAAGCAAAAATTCGCAAAAACCTCAAAAAGGGTTAAAAAAAGAAACTAAAGAAAATTCATCAGATGTTTTATTAAACCAAATTAGGGCCAATCAATATCAGCCAAGAACATCTTTTGATCAAAAAAAATTAGAAGAGCTTGCAGAGTCAATTAAAAAACACGGTGTTATACAGCCTGTTTTAGTAAGAAAAGATGGAAAGAGCTATGAGCTTGTAGCTGGCGAAAGAAGGTTCAGAGCTGCAAAGCTTGCTAAATTAAAAAAAATACCTGTTGTTGTGTCAAATATTTCTGATGTTCAATCATTAGAAATTGCAATTTTAGAAAACATACAAAGAGAGGATCTTAACCCTTTAGAGGTAGCAAAAGGTTACCAAAGACTTAAGAATGAATTTGGTTACACACAAGAAACTGTAGCCAAAAGTGTTGGCAAACCAAGGAGCTCTGTGGCTAACTCTTTGCGTCTTTTGACATTATCGCCAAAAATTCAAGATGAAATTGATAAGGGAGTTATAAGCGAGGGACATGCAAAAGTTCTTCTAAGTGTTGATGAGACAAAAGCAAACCAGCTTCTTACAAGAATAATTTCTGAAAATTTATCAGTTAGAGACTTAGAAAAACAAATTACAGAAAGCTCTCCACAAGCTCCAAAGAAAGAAAAAAAATCAAGAGACGAGCTTAATCTTGAATCAGCTTTAAGCTCACGTATAGGGTCAAAAGTAACTATTGAGGATAAGGATGGAAAAGGAAAGATGGTTATTAAATATTACTCATATGAAGAATTAGATGGAATCATTGAAAAAATTTCAAATTAGAGCTACAAACGAACATTAAATTAAATTACAATTACGACACCCATGGCATCTGAAAGTTCAGGACGTACATTTCAAGAGTATCTAGAGCACCACTTACAAAACTTGGTGTACGGACGATTGCCTGAAGGACATGAGAGAAAATTCTATGCCAAAGGCGAAACTGATGAAGAAAAAGCAGCTTATTGCCAAGATGGTAAAAACATGGATTACGATGGGGATAAGTACTGTAAAGAAACACTAACAGAAGATGGATGGTATTTGGCTAATAATAAAACAGACCTTGAAGCAATGGGATTTTGGGCATTCAATATTGATACATTGTTTTTCTCTCTTTTATTGGGTTCAATATTTTTATTCTTTTTTATAAATGCAGCAAAGAGTTTCTCATTAGAAAAACCAACTAAACTTCAGCTTTTTATAGAAATGATGATTGATTTTGTAAATGGAGTGGTGAAGGGAACCTTTAAGGCAGGCCAAAATAGTCTTGTTGCGCCAATGGCACTTACTATTTTTGTTTGGGTGCTTTTAATGAACTTAATGGACCTTGTACCAGTTGATTTAATTCCTTATCCAGCAGAAGAAATAGGGATTCCATATTTAAAAGTGGTTCCAACAACAGATTTGAACCTAACTGCAGCATTAGCCCTTTCGGTTTTTATTCTGTATCTATTTTTTAGTATTAAAAATAAAGGCTTTATTGGTTTTATTAAGTCTATAACTTTACATCCATTCGGACCTTGGATGTTGCCAGCAAATTTATTTGTTGAAGTTATTGATATGCTAGCAAAACCCTTATCTCTTGCCTTAAGGCTTTATGGAAATTTATATGCTGGTGAGATGATATTTTTATTGATTGCGGGTATGGTGATGATTAATTTTGAAACATTAACAATTGCTGGTGTTGGCTTGAATCTAGCAGGTGTAACACTAAGTCTTATTTGGGCAATATTTCATATTTTAATAGTTGTACTTCAGGCATTTATTTTTATGATGTTAACAGTGGTATATATGAATATGGCACATGAAAAATTTGAACAACATTAAAGGAGGTTGTAATGGAAGAAGCAGTAATTGAAGCTGGAAAATTTGTAGGAGCAGGATTTATGTTTGGTCTCGCAGCAATAGGTGCTGGAGTTGGAGCAGGAGTTTTAAGCTCAAAATTAATAGAATCTATAGCGAGACAGCCGGAATTAGAGGATCAGTTAAGGCCAACGTACTTTTTGGGCATTGGACTAGTTGATGCTGTTCCAATGATTTCAGTTGGTTTGGCTTTTTATGTTTTGTTTGTTGCGTAAATGAATTTAAACGGCACACTCTTAGGACAAATGATAGCTTTTGGGCTATTTATTTGGTTTTGTTGGAAATTTGTTTGGCCACCATTACTAGCAGCAATGGAAGAGCGAGCAAGTAAAATTGAAAAAGGTTTAAAAGACTCAGAGGAAAGTGCTAAAAAGATTATTGAAGCTGAAGAACAAAGCAAAAAAATGATTGCTCAAGCAAAAAGTGAGGCAAAAAACGTCTTATCTAATGCTAAGGCTCAATCGGAAAAAATTGTTGAGGATTCAAAAGCCAAGGCAACTGAAGAAAAGAATCGTATTGTTACTTCTGCTCAAGCAGAAATAGATAAAGAAGTTGTTAATGCCAAGAAAAATCTTGAGAAAGATTTTGCAACTAATGTGATGTCGGCAGCTAAAAAAATCGTTGGTAAAGAAATATCAGAAACCAATCATGGAGATACAATTCAAAAAAGTTTGGATGATTTTAGAAAATGAATAGATTGTTTGAAGTTTATTCGAAAGGGTTATATCAATCTCTTAATAGTGAAGAGCTTATTAATGTTAAAGAAGCCTTTCAATGCATTGTTTCAAGCAATGATATTGTGTCATTAAAAACATTTTTTAAAGACAAAACTATTAGTAAGAGGGAAAAGTTACAGACTGCTCTTGCATTGGTAAATGACGACTCTTCAATTGAGCCATTTTTCAATACATTAGCAGACAATAATAGGTTTGACCTTTTACCAGATCTTTTCAAATATTTTGTGACTTATTGTTTTACACAAGAAGGCAACATTCCAGTTAATGTCAAATTAAACAAAGAACCTAGTGATGACGTTAAAGAAAAAATTTCATCATTTATATCAAATAAATTTAATAAATCCATGCAGGTAAACTATGAAATAGATGCAAGCTTAATAGGCGGGATTATTATTAAACACAAAGACAATGAAATAGACCTAAGCCTTGATAATAAGCTTTCAGGGTTAAAGGAGTTATTAATAAACTAAGGAGAAACAATGAGTACCAAAATAAATCCATCAGAAATCTCAAGCATTATTAAAAAGAAAATAGAGGACTATAAGGGTGCAAGTTCTGAATCAAATGTAGGAGAAGTTCTTTCCACAGCAGATGGCATTGTTCAAATTTTTGGACTAGAGGATGCAATGTATGGAGAGTTATTAGATTTTGGAGAAGCTACATATGGACTAGCGCTTAATCTTGAGAATGATTCTGTTGGTGCAGTTGTTCTGGGTGACGCTGGACATATAAAAGAGGGCCAAAAAGTAAAAACAACTGGAAGAATTTTAGAGGTTCCTGTTGGCGGAGGGTTAAAAGGCCGTGTTATTGATGCACTAGGTAGACCAATAGATGGAAAAGGGGAAGTTAAGGCAGAAACAAACGCACCCATTGAAGTTGTTGCGCCAGGAGTTATAGACAGACAAAGTGTTGATCAGCCTGTTCAAACAGGAATAAAATCCATAGATGTAATGGTACCAATTGGACGTGGTCAAAGAGAACTTATTATTGGAGATCGACAAACAGGGAAAACTGCTATTGCTGTTGATGCAATAATTAAGCAGAAAGATTCAGACATAACATGCGTATATGTAGCTATAGGCCAAAAACAATCTACTGTAGCAACTGTTGTGAGACAGCTTGAAGATGCTGATGCACTTAAAAATACAATTGTTGTTTCAGCAAGTGCAGCAGAAAGTGCTTCATTGCAGTTTTTAGCTCCTTATTCTGGTTGTACAATGGGTGAGTATTTTAGAGATAGAGGTGAAGATGCTCTAATAATTTACGATGACCTATCCAAACACGCTGTTGCTTATAGACAAATATCACTTCTACTGAAAAGACCTCCTGGAAGAGAAGCCTTTCCTGGAGATATTTTTTATTTACACTCCAGACTGTTGGAGCGTGCAGCAAGGGTTAATCAGGATTATGTTGAAAGACTCACCAATGGCAAAGTAAAAGGAAAGACCGGATCACTTACAGCATTGCCAATAATTGAAACACAAGCAAGTGACGTTTCAGCATTTATTCCTACGAACGTTATCTCGATTACTGATGGACAAATTTTCTTAGAAACAGACTTATTTAATTCAGGGATAAGGCCAGCTATTAATGTTGGGATTTCTGTATCAAGAGTTGGTGGTGCAGCTCAAACAAAAATAATCAAAAAACTAGGAGGTGGCGTAAAGCTTGCACTTGCCCAATTTAGAGAGCTTGAATCATTTTCGCAATTTGCATCAGACCTCGATGATGCTACCAAAGAGCAGCTTGAAGATGGCCAAAGAATCACTGAGCTTTTTAAACAAACTCAGTTTTCACCAAGATCTGTAGCATGCATATCGATAATCTTGTACGCCATTGAATATAAATATTTAAAAGAAATTGAAAAAGATAAAATGCAATCTTTTGAAGAAAATTTAAGAGACTACTTCAAAACTAAATATTTAAAAGTTTGGGAAGAAGTCAATAAGACTGGAGATTGGAACGATGATATTGAAAAAAAATATAAGAAAGTTTTAGATAGTTTTATGAAAGAGGGTTCGTGGTAAATGGCTCAAACTAAAGAAATAAGAAAAAAAATAGGAAGTGTTCAAAACACAAAAAAAATTACTTCTGCAATGGAATTAGTGGCCTCAAGCAAAATGAAAAAAACTCAAGATGCAATGAGCAAAGGCAAACCCTATTCTAAAAAAATTGTTGAGCTAATTGATAGCCTTTCTAATGCTAGCTCGGAGTATAAGCATCCTTTTTTTAATGAATCAGAATCAAAAACAGATATTTATATCATTGTTAGTACAGATAAAGGTCTTTGTGGAGGCTTAAATTCAAATCTTTTCAAAAAAGCATTAGCCAACATGGCAGATAGAGAAAAGAAGGGAAGAAAAGTCCAAGTTTTAACCTTTGGAAAAAAGGCAGCAGATGTCTTTTCCAGATTAAAAAATGCCAAGATTTTAGGAACTGCTTCAAAACTCGGTGATATTCCAAAAGCAGAAGATGTTATAGGGGCATCTCAAATTGCTATATCTGAATTTGAAAAAGGTAACATCGGCAAAGTTTACCTATATGCTAATGAATTTATTAATACAATGACACAGGCTCCATTTGAAAGAAAAGTTTTACCAATAGCCTCTATTGAAACAAATGAGGAGGAGAAAAAAATATGGGACTACATTTATGAACCTTCATCAAAAGAAATTTTAGATAGACTTTTAAAGAGATATATAGAAACACAGATTTATCAAGCTGTAATCGAAAATAACGCCTGCGAACAAGCAGCAAAAATGATTGCTATGAAAAATGCTTCAGAAAATGCAGAAGAAATTATTAACGATCTTCAGCTTCTTTATAACAATGCTAGACAAGCATCTATTACACAAGAGCTTTCGGAAATAGTTGGAGGCGCTGCAGCAATTTAAGGAGAAAAAAATGTCTGAATTAGGAAAAATAAAACAAATCATCGGAGCTGTTATCGATGTCGAGTTCGGGAAAGAACAAATCCCAAACATATACGACGCTTTAGTTGTTCAGGAAAACAACCTTGTTTTAGAAACGCAGCAACAACTAGGAGATGGAGTTGTGAGGACAGTAGCAATGGGTACTACAGAGGGGTTAAAAAGAGGATTGGATGTAACAAATACTAAAGCACCAATAAGTGTGCCTGTAGGAGAGAAGACTCTAGGTAGAATTATGAATGTTCTTGGTGATCCCATTGATATGAAAGGAGATGTTAAAGCTCCAAATAAAATGCCTATCCACAGAAAACCACCAGAGTATGTCGAGCTCTCAGATTCTAATGAAATTTTGGAAACTGGCATTAAAGTTATTGATTTAGTTTGCCCTTTCGCAAAAGGTGGAAAAGTAGGACTCTTTGGAGGTGCTGGAGTTGGCAAAACAGTTAATATGATGGAGCTTATTAGAAACATTGCCATCGAGCATTCTGGCTATTCTGTTTTTGCAGGAGTTGGGGAGCGAACTAGAGAAGGAAATGACTTCTATCATGAAATGACGGAATCAAAAGTCTTAGACAAAGTTTCACTTGTTTATGGACAAATGAATGAGCCTCCTGGTAATAGACTTAGAGTTGCTTTAACAGGCCTAACAATGGCAGAACAGTTCAGAGATGAAGGTCGAGACGTTCTTCTGTTTGTTGATAATATTTATAGATATACATTGGCTGGGGTAGAGGTATCAGCACTTCTTGGCAGAATGCCGTCTGCTGTAGGTTACCAGCCTACACTTGCAGAAGAAATGGGAGTTTTACAGGAAAGAATTACTTCTACAAAAACTGGTTCCATCACGTCTATACAAGCCGTTTATGTCCCAGCTGATGACTTGACAGACCCTTCTCCAGCAACAACTTTTGCTCACTTAGATGCGACAGTTGTATTATCAAGGAGAATTGCGGAGTTAGGAATATATCCTGCTGTCGATCCACTAGATTCAACTTCAAGACAACTTGATCCATTAGTCATCGGCCAAGAGCATTATGAAGTTGCGCAAAGAGTTCAAGGCGTTCTTCAAAGATATAAAGAGCTAAAAGACATTATAGCAATTTTGGGTATGGATGAATTATCTGATGAAGACAAAAATACAGTTTCACGGGCAAGAAAAGTTGAAAAGTTTTTGTCTCAACCCTTCTTTGTTGCTGAAGTTTTCACAGGCTCACCAGGTAAATATGTTTCAGTTAAAGATACTATCCAAGGCTTTAAAGAAATATTAGACGGCGTTCACGATGATGTCCCTGAACAAGCATTTTATATGGTTGGTTCTATAGATGAGGTTTTAGAAAAAGCCAAAACTGTAAAAAATGATTGATATAAGTTTCATCTCCCAAGAGCAGACCCTTTTTGAAGGACAGGCAAAAATGGTTGTTATGGATGGAAAAGAGGGGCAACTTGGAGTGGTCAAAGGACACTCTCCATTATTGGCGATATTAAAACCAGGACCAGTCAGAATGATCACTGATGACAATGAAGAAGTTTTCTTTACTAATGGGGGTTTTGCCGAGGTTCAACCAGACCACATAACCATTTTAGTTGATTCAGCTTTGCGCGCTGATGATCTCGATGAGGCAAAAATTCTGAAAGCCAAAGAAGAAGCTGAAAAGCTTTTAAAAGACAAAAAAGACCAAAAAGAATTTGCTGAAGCTTCGAGTCAACTCACTCAGTCCTTGTCTCAGCTAAGGGCAATAGAAGCTCTGAAAAAGAATATTAAGTTAAAAAAGTAGTTAATCTATTCAAAAAAACATTAAAATCTCATGATGGGTTTAAGCATTGTTCTTCTTGCTGCCGGCGAAGGCAAAAGAATGAAAACAGATTTACCAAAGCCTCTTATTAAGTTAGGAGACATACCTATGGTTCAACATTCTTTGAACACTTCAATGAAATTAAATCCTGACAGACTAATTCTTGTAACAGGATATAAGAAAGACGAAGTAAAAAAATATGTATTAGCAGAAAATTCTGGAGATTTTATTTTTTGTGAACAAAAAGAAAGACTTGGAACTGGACATGCAGTAAAACAAGCTTTGCCATACTTGCCAGAAAATGGAAAGACTTTAATTTTATATGCTGATGTGCCATTAGTTTCATTAGGAACTTTAAGAAAACTTATAAGATCATGTATGAGAAAAAAAATGTCCATCTTAACAGCAGATATAGATAACCCAACTGGTTACGGCAGGATTGTAAGAGATAAAAAAGACAGCCCGGTTCTTATAAGGGAGCAGGCTGATGCTAATAAGGCAGAAAAAAGTATAAAAGAAATTTTCAGTGGCATTATGGTTATTGAAAACAAACACTTAAAAAAAGGTGTAAATGGTTTAGTTAGAAGCAACGTAAAAGGTGAATACTACTTAACAGATCTTGTAGAGTTTTCTAGTCGCAGAAAACATAATGTGGGAACAGTAAAGTCAGATGTAAGAGAAGTTCTTGGGGCAAATAATAAAGAAGAGTTAACAGAACTTTATCAATCAATGACAAAATTAAATATAGATGCTGTTAGTAAAAAAGGAGTTTTTTTTAAAGATCCGTCCTCATGCTTTATAGAAGGCCATCTAAAAACTGGTAAGGATGTAAGTATAGGCAACAATGTAACTTTTAAGGGCTCAGTCGTATTAGGCAATAACGTCAACGTAGGTTCGAATATTTTAATCTCAAATTCAAGAGTTGGAAATAATACTTTCATTAAGGATTTTTCTTCGGTTGAAGATTCAAAAATTGGTAGTAGTGTTGTTGTTGGTCCTTTTGCCAGGTTAAGACAAGGAGTTGTTTTAGAAAATGAGGCAAAAATAGGTAATTTTGTTGAGGTAAAAAAATCTAAGATAGGAGAGGGCGCTAAGGCAAACCATCATGCTTACCTTGGAGATACAAATGTTGGAAAAAAAACAAATATTGGTGCAGGTACAATTACTTGCAATTATGACGGCAATAAAAAACACAAAACTAAGCTTGATGATAATGTTTTTATCGGCTCAAACTCTTCACTTGTCGCTCCTGTAAAAGTTGGCAAGAAATCATATGTTGCTGCAGGCTCTGTTATTACCTCAGATGTGCCACCAAATTCTCTGGCATTTGGTAGATCAAAACAAAGCACTAAGAAAAACTGGAAGAAGAAATAATGTGCGGTATCGTTGGTGGTGTTTCGGATAGAAATGTTTTACCAATCTTAATCGAAGGATTAAAAAGACTGGAATATCGTGGGTATGATTCTGCTGGAGTTGCTTTTAGAGAAAACAGTGAGATTTCCCTAATAAAGGCTAAGGGCAGAGTATTAGATCTTGAAAATAAATTACCTGAAAAGAAAATTAAAAGCAACCAAGGCATTGCACATACCAGATGGGCAACTCATGGTGTGCCGTCAGAAAAAAATGCTCACCCACAAATTTCTGAAAATAAGATTTTTGTTGTTCATAACGGCATTATTGAAAATCACCTGAACCTTAAAGAAAAACTTAAAAGTGAAGGAGTGAAATTTCGATCTGATACTGATACTGAAGTTGTAGCTCATCTAATCAATCTGCAAATGCAAAAGGGTATGGATTTTGATTCGGCAACACTCAAAGCTATTTCACAACTTAAAGGAGCTTATGCTTTAGCCATAATAGACAAAGATAATCCTGATTTAATTATTGGCGCAAGAAACCAGAGCCCTCTTGTTATAGGAGAGGGTTACGATGAGAATTTTGTTGCTTCAGACATAATGGCGCTTGCTCCAGTGACGAATAAATTTAAATTTATGGAAGATGGTCAAGTGGCATTTATAACTAAAGAAAAAAACCGTGTCATAACTTCAAAAGGCAATACTGCAAAATTAAAAACACAGGAAATAGACTCTAATTCATACACAAATGATTTAGGTGGCTATAACCATTTTATGGAGAAAGAAATTTTTGAACAGCCTGATGCCATTTCACAATCCATTGAAGGCAGGCTCGGTAAAAATGAGACACAAGAGGGTATCTTTGGTTCAGGTTTTGAAGAAGCTGTAAAGGATGTGACAAACATTCAGATCATTGCTTGTGGTACTAGTTACCATTCTGGCAGAATTTTTGAATATTGGTCACATAAATTTTTGGGCATCAATTGTCGTGTTGATTATGGATCTGAATATCAATACCAGGAGCCAATCAAAACCAAAAAAACTCTATTAGTTACTATTTCACAGTCTGGTGAAACAGCAGACACTCTATCTTCATTAAAATTTGCAAAAAAAACTGGAGCACCTATTACGTTAACGATTTGTAATGTTGCTAATAGTTCATTATGCAGAGAATCTGACTATACATTGCTTACAAATGCTGGTCCCGAAATTGGTGTGGCCTCAACCAAGGCTTTTGTTACTCAATTGGCGTGTTTGAATTTGCTTCTGCTAACTCTTATGAGAGTACACAATCAAACACCTAACGCTAGAAAGAAAATTACAGATGCTTTAAGAGATTTGCCTAAACATATAGATAAAACTTTAAAGATGACAGATATTTATAAGTCTACTGCTAAACTTTTATTTAAAAGAAGTAGTGCTCTTTTCCTTGGTAGAGGCTTATATTTTCCAATAGCCAGAGAGGGCGCCCTAAAATTAAAAGAAATTTCATACATTCATGCAGAAGCCTACCCTGCAGGTGAACTAAAACATGGACCACTTGCATTGATAGATCGTGACATGCCAGTTATTGCTTTAGTTCCAGATAATGAACATTTAGATAAAATTCAATCAAATATTCAAGAGGTTGCAGCGAGAAAGGGCAAGGTTGTAACTATAGGTCCGTTAGGTAAAACAAAAATTACCAAAGACGGTGGTCATATTAAAATTCCAAAAACACTAGATCTCCTTAATCCAATTATCTCAGTTGTACCAATGCAGCTTATTTCATATTACACAGCACTTCTTAAGGGCACTGATGTAGATAAACCCCGCAACCTTGCAAAGAGCGTTACTGTGGAGTAGGCCGATTATGAAGGTGCGTTAAATTGAGTAACTTTAAATTAAAAGAGTTAGAAGGAATTTTCAGTGGAAGGTTTTTAACGAAAGAACAGACAAACTCATCTGGGGGGTACCTTTATCTCACTCCCAGACACTTAGAAAAAGGAGAATTAGTTACAAACAAAAAAACAGATAGGTTCTTTGAGGGTGATGAAAAATACGATAAATTTATTTTAAAACCAGGAGATATTGTTGTTTCAAGCATCTTCCCCAAAAGAAAAGTTTACCAATTCAAGGAATCAGACCCTCCATGTTTCATTGGAAATAACTGGATAGTTTTAAGAACAAAAATGAATGATTACTTGTCTGACTATCTCAAAGTAGAAGAGTTCTATAAAAACTTTGAACTACAATGTGAAAGGAGGTTGAAAGGTAGTGTAATCCCTTTTCTTAGTGTACGAGAATTGGTTGAGATAGAGATATCAAAAATTCCCCAAGAAGAACTCCAAAAAAAAATTCAAAAAGAAAGAAAACACAAAATACAAGAGACAGAACTACTAGACTCAATAAAAAAAGGAAAATTAGAAGAGGGTCAAAAAAAATTTCTAAAAAATCTAGTTGAAGAATATTTCCAAGATCCAATTATAAAACTATCAAAAGATCATGAGAATAGTTACCTAGAATTTAAATCAAGTCTTAGAAAAGACATTGATCACGGAGGTCAAATTCCCGAATCAGAAATGATTCACAGTGTCATGAAGACCATTGGAGGGTTTTGTAACACAGGAGGGGGAGATTTATTAATCGGTGTTTCTGATAAAAATAAAATAGTTGGTATTGAAGTAGATGAATTTAATGATCTAGATGAGTTCCTTAGGTCTTTAACTCAACAAATTGAAAACAATACAGACCCAGATGTAATGAACCTACCAGACGTTATTGATATCTCTACTATTAATGTTGAAAATAAAACAATCTGTAGGATCAATGTAAACCCCACACCAGTCAATATATTTGTAAAGTACAAAAATAAAGAGATCTTTTTTAAAAGAAAGGGTCCCAAGACAGTGTCTTTGGAAGGAAGGAAATTACAGGAATATATTGATCAAAAGAAATTAATGTATGACTAAAGATGAACTTGAAAAATAAAACTAATAGATACAATTCAAGTCAGTCACGGTGGAGTAATTTTAAACAGTGATTAAAAAATAAACTTCACTTACAAGATGTTTATTTTTTGAGACAAAATGATGGAAATAAATTGGACAGCAATAGGTTGGATTATTGACATGATCCTTAATGGTTTTGTGTGGCTTATCATTGCGGTTCTTTCTCTGTCAATAATAGACATGACTGACAAATGGACAAGAAAAGCTCTTAAATGGATGAATAAAGTTGATCTATGGATAAGAAAATTTATAGAGAAACTGCTTGAATGGATTCTAAAGAAGAATTTTAGAATGCTCTCTAGTGTAATATTGTTAATTATCTTTGGTATTCTTGCCCAATTAGGAATAATTCCTAAGTTAATAACCTAAAATGATATCGACTTTAACTAAATTACGAAAAATTACTGGTTGGGCACTCATTATCATTTCCATCATTTTGACTTTTATCAGTGTTTTTGTGGCTACTACTGGAGAGTTGCTTAAAGGTGGCGGAATATATTTGGCTAGCCAAGTAACTTGGTATCCTGGAGTTGCATTATTGGGTCCAGAAATAATACAAAAAAGCAAAGATATGTGGAATAACTTCATAAAAAGGTTTAAAAGTTAATAATGAAAAAAATTTTACTAATGATTCTTTTTATCTCTTCACAAACTGTTTGGACTCAAGAAAAGATTGATGCACTGTTAGATGGCCTTCATCAGGATGCTCATGAAGGGAATTTTGAAACTTACTTCGATCGGTATACTTCAGACGCTATCTTTTTAGGAACAGACAAAACTGAGCGTTGGACTATAGAGGAATTCAAAGCTTATGCAAAACCTGCATTTGCTGATGGGCATGGCTGGACCTATACAGTGGTAGAGCGTAATTGGGAAGGAGAAGGAGATACCAAATGGTTTGACGAAATTCTTTTCAATGAGAAGCTAGGACACTGCAGAGGTACTGGTGTTGTAGAGCTTATTAGTGGCGAATGGAAAATAGCTCACTACGCTCTAACCATGCTTGTTCCAAATGAAATTGCTGCAAAAATAGGCTTACAGACACAAGCAGCTGATGAAAATTGAAAAGAATTATCCTAAGCAGAAAAGGTTTTGATGCAAAAGCGGGAGGAAATGCATCACCAATATTTCACGATGGAAGAATTTTTTCAATCCCAATTCCGCAAAAAAATCCCTCTCCCAAAAAATATAGAGATTTAAATTTTGATGGCGTATCAGGATCTCAATTATTATTTGAATCGTCCTCTAAAACTTCTCTTTCAGACTATTGCCATACTGATCCTATGCTTGATGAAAAAATTGGTATTTTTGGGCAAGCAAATTCCTCCCAAACAGAGTTAAGAAACAATCAAGTCGGAAAGGGTGACCTTTTTATGTTTTTTTGGGTGGTTTAAAAATTTTTCCTTAAGGGGTGCCGACTGCCATCATCTATTTGGATGGCTGCAAATTGAAAAAATAATTGAAGGACATCAACAAATTAAAAAGTTTCTCAAAAGCAATAATATTCTTCACCCTCACGGATACAGAAACGTAGATAGATATAAAAACAACACTATTTACGTAGGCAAAAAAAATCTTGAGCTAAATAAAAAAGCAATTTCCAAAAAAGGGTATGGTCTTTTCAAAAAAACTCATAAAGATTTAATCCTTACCGAAGTTAATAGATCTAGATCAAAATGGAAACTTCCTTCTAAATATTTTAAGAATTCAAGCGATCTATTTTTGAACAGAATGAAATGGCGAAATAAAAAAAAATGTACAATTTTTTATAGAGGGTTTGGACAAGAGTTTATTCTCGATGTTGAGAAAAACCCTGAGATCATCAAATGGGCTGTTAAATTAATAAAAAGACATGGCTAGATGTGGATAAAAAATGAAAAAAATTAATTTAAAATCAAAATTTAAAAAATTTTCTGATCAATGGTCTCCAAAAGTAGTTGAAGAAATGAATGACTATCAATTCAAACTTGTAAAAATTGAGAATGATTTTACTTGGCACAAACATGAAGATACTGATGAAACTTTTTTGGTAATTGAAGGGAAGATGGGCATTGAATTTGAAGATGAGATTGTGGAATTGAATGAAGGAGAAATGATTGTTGTGCCAAAAGGTAAGAAACATAAACCATACGCAGATAAAGAAGCTAAAATAATGTTAATTGAGCCTAAAGGTGTAAGTAATACTGGAGATATTACCAACGATCTCACAGCAAAAAATGATCAATGGATTTAAAAGGGTAAGGAGAATATTTGATGGAACTACATAAAAATGATGGAGAGGTTACTGTAATAATAGATGTGTCTTTTTCAGACGAAATAGACACAATTAAAGAATTTATACGTAATGAACAATGTCCTTTTATTCAAAGTCAGGCAGGCGAAGGACTTAAAAAATTTGAGTGGTTCCTTGATGAAAATAACAAAACAGGAACTCTAATTGAAGTATTTGCTGATCCTCTTTCCTGGGAAGAGTTAGCTGAAAAAGTAATAGGAACTCCAGTAAACATAAAATTTAGTCAACTATTTAACGTTGAGAAAATGACAATACTTGGTGAAATTACTGATAAAGTTAAAGAAAAAATTCAAGCAATGAAACCAACTGTAAAAGACTATATAGGTGGCATTAATTAAGTGAATATAAAAGTTAGAACTACTTGAGCTAGTGGTTTATAATTGAGTAATGTGTGATTGTTGTAAATGTTGTGAATGCACCTGCTGTTCAAAGTAAGAAAAGTAATTAAGGAAAAAAATCAAAGAATTTAAAGTTTTAAATCTACCGTTTACTAAATTCTCTTTGTTTTACGGAGTTTTTTTAGTCATATTTGCTTTATTCGTCTCATTTTTTTCAGGCAGCAATTCGATAACTTCATTAATACCAGCTTTTTTGGGTATCCCAATAATTATTTTTTCTGGACTAGCAATTAATATGCCCAGTAAAAGAAAAATATTTATGCATATTTCTGTATTTTTTGGATTAATAACAGCTCTAGGCGGTTTAGATGTTATAAGGAGTTTTCCAACAATTTTTTCAAATCTTTGGGCTGACGTTTCTAAGCTTACACTTTTAATCACAGGGATAATCTACGTAATTCTCTGCATTAAATCATTTATCTTTGCGAGAAAAAATCAATAAATTAATGCTTAGATTTTTTATAGTTTTTTTTATTTCATTATGTCTAAATGCCGAAGAATCTAAATATGTTTTTGGATGGACACATCTAAATAATCCAGATCTTCAAACGCCCAGAGGAGGGACGTCTACTGGGCCTGATGTTGAATTAGATCTTGACCCTAACCCTTATTGGGAGAAGTTAAAAAATCCTTCACTATCAAAATTTGAGAAAGATAGATTAGCTATCCTAGCTATGCAAGGTGAACATAAAGTCAATTTTGACTTTATAGAAACGGTTGGTTTTGTAGAAAATTATGTGCCTGCTAAACCATATCAATCTTGGGGAACTGAATTTGTAGTGCTTGTAGAAGATAGAAGAGATTTTTTAAGCCTTCAACACATCATGGTCATGTTTTTTGAGATGGAAGATGGAACTATATCTGAGCCAATGGTTGTAAAGCACTGGAGACAAGATTGGAAATATCAGGACAAGGATTTAAACAAGTATATCGGTAATAGCACTTGGCAAAATTTAACTGTTCCTTGGAATGAAAGGAGAGGAACTTGGTCGCAGTCAGTCTACCAAGTTGATGACTCTCCTAGGTATCATGGGTATGGGAAGTGGAGACATTTTAAAAACTCTTCTGTTTGGATAAGTGAAGAAACTAATAGACCATTGCCAAGAAGAGAAGCTACAGTGCGAAGTGATTATGATATTGTGATAGGAACAAACACACACACCATTACACCTTTTGGTTGGTTACATGAGCAAAACAATAACAAAGCCAGGATTGATGATGTTGTTGTTGCAAAAGAAATTGGTCTTGCAAGATATCAAAGAATTAAAAACTTTGATTGGGAAGCAGGCCATACATATTGGAAGGAAACTGAAGTTTTTTGGAGTAAGGTAAGAGCTGCCTGGACAAAAAGAGTAGACAATTCAAAAAAACTTACTATTTTAAGCACAATAGATGAACAGCCACTATTCGCAAAATTATTTCAACTTGCTGACGAATATAAAAACGGTGACCAAGGTGCTATTAATAAAATAGATTTCGTAATTAATGAACATATTGATAATTAGTTTGTGACGGTTTGGAGAAGATTCTAGTTTTAAAAATTTTTTCTCTCGATTAAATATAAAGTATAAAATTATGAGGCAAATATTATTTCTTATCCTTTTTAGTATTTCTGCTTTTTCCTCAGAGGAGTTAATTCCCATAGAGTTTTCTTATGGTGACCATGAAAAGCAAAAAGTAGATCTATACCTTGGTACTTCTGACAAAGTTTTAGTTTGGATACATGGAGGAGGGTGGCTTTTTGGCGACAAAAGAGCAAAAAGATGGGTAAGAAGGTTTCACAATCATTTTATTGATCATAAAGAATTCAATGTTTTTATGATTGGATATAGAGTTGGTGAAAATACAGCTCCTTATGCAATTGACGATGTTTTATGTGCTTATAAGAAAATTGAAGAAGAAATTGATTCTAGAGGTTTTTCAAAGACAGACATAATTGTTGCTGGTGCAAGTGCAGGCGGCCATTTGGCACTATTTCTTTCACTATCACAAAAAAATATTTCTAACAAAAGTTGTCTTTTAGATCTAAAACCAAAAGCAGTTGTAAATCTGTTTGGCATCACAGAAGTTGAACAAACTTATAAATACTTAGAAAAAACAAAATTCTTTTCTTTATCAAACTATGTTCGACGTTGGATACCAGATGAAAAAAAAATATCTGAGGCCTCAAAGGAGTTATCTCCAATCTATCTAGTAGATAACCAAAGCATTAAAGCACTGACCATTCATGGCACAAAAGATGTTTGGGTGCCTTATTCGCAAGCTAAGTTATTAGATCAACAATTAAAAGAAAAACATATATTGCACACTGTTGAAGGCGGAGGCCATTATGGGTTTAGTGAAGAGGAGAATCAGGCTATTAGAGATAAAATAAAAAATTTTATAGCTGAAATACAGTTATGAATTGTCAGATTAGCTTCACTACTCTAAAATGCCTTTTTTAGACATGAAACTTTTTAATACTCAATTAACAACAGATAAGTTTGCAGGCACTGTATCGCTGGTCTGCGCACTTCAATGTTTATTAATGCCATCATTTTTCATTGCGACTTCCGGGCTTGTATCACTTTCTATAGATAATGAATTTGTCCACTCCTTAATTCTTTTTATAGCGGTTCCTGTTAGTTTGTTTGCATTATTTTTGGGTTTAAAAAATCATAAAAGCAAATTAATTTTTTTAGTTGGCGTGCTAG